>NZ_UIGI01000001.1:0-623493 GCF_900446255.1 Buttiauxella agrestis
CTCCCGGCTCCGGCTGAACAGTTATACCGCTCTAACGTCAACGTAAAACATACGTTCGATAACTTCGTTGAGGGTAAGTCTAACCAACTGGCTCGCGCGGCGGCGCGTCAGGTGGCTGATAACCCAGGCGGCGCATATAACCCTTTATTCCTTTATGGCGGCACGGGTTTAGGTAAAACGCACCTTTTGCATGCTGTTGGCAACGGTATTATTGCTCGCAAACCGAATGCAAAAGTGGTGTACATGCACTCTGAGCGTTTCGTTCAGGACATGGTAAAAGCACTGCAAAACAACGCTATTGAAGAGTTCAAACGTTACTACCGTTCTGTTGATGCGCTGCTCATTGATGACATTCAATTCTTTGCTAATAAAGAGCGCTCACAAGAAGAATTCTTCCACACCTTCAACGCCCTGCTTGAAGGTAATCAACAGATCATTCTGACTTCGGATCGTTATCCAAAAGAGATCAACGGTGTTGAAGATCGTCTGAAATCTCGTTTCGGTTGGGGACTGACGGTAGCGATTGAACCGCCGGAACTGGAAACTCGCGTTGCGATCCTGATGAAAAAAGCTGACGAGAATGACATTCGTCTGCCAGGTGAAGTGGCTTTCTTTATTGCCAAGCGTTTACGTTCTAACGTGCGTGAGCTTGAAGGAGCACTGAACCGTGTTATTGCCAATGCCAACTTTACTGGCCGGGCGATAACCATCGACTTCGTGCGTGAAGCGCTGCGTGACTTGCTGGCGCTGCAAGAAAAACTCGTTACCATCGACAATATCCAAAAGACGGTGGCCGAGTACTATAAAATAAAGATTGCTGACCTGTTGTCCAAGCGTCGTTCTCGCTCGGTTGCCCGTCCACGTCAAATGGCGATGGCGCTGGCGAAGGAACTGACTAACCATAGCTTGCCAGAAATCGGCGATGCCTTTGGTGGCCGCGACCATACTACGGTCCTGCACGCCTGCCGTAAGATTGAGCAGTTGCGTGAAGAAAGCCACGACATCAAAGAAGATTTCTCCAACTTAATCAGAACATTATCTTCGTGACGCTATGAAATTTACCGTTGAACGTGAAACTTTATTAAAACCGCTGCAACAGGTGAGTGGCCCCTTAGGTGGCCGTCCGACGTTACCGATTCTCGGCAACCTGCTGTTGCAAGTCGCGGAAGGGACTCTTTCATTAACAGGCACTGACCTGGAAATGGAGATGGTCGCGCGTGTCGCATTGGTGCAACCGCATGAGCCGGGTGCTACAACCGTTCCTGCGCGTAAATTTTTCGACATCTGTCGTGGTTTGCCAGAAGGTGCAGAAATCGCTGTTCAGCTTGAGGGCGACCGCATGTTGGTGCGCTCCGGGCGTAGCCGTTTCTCGCTTTCAACGCTGCCTGCGGCGGATTTCCCGAACCTGGACGACTGGCAGAGCGAAGTCGAATTCACGCTCCCGCAAGCGACCATGAAACGCCTGATTGAAGCCACGCAGTTTTCTATGGCGCATCAGGACGTCCGTTACTATTTGAACGGCATGTTGTTTGAAACCGAAGGCGAAGAACTACGCACCGTGGCGACCGATGGTCACCGCCTGGCTGTGTGTTCAATGCCGGTCGGTCAGTCTCTGCCTAACCATTCGGTGATCGTGCCGCGTAAAGGCGTGATTGAGCTGATGCGTATGCTCGACGGCGGTGATTCACCGCTGCGCATTCAAATTGGCAGCAACAACATTCGAGCTCACGTCGGCGACTTTATCTTCACTTCTAAGCTGGTTGATGGCCGTTTCCCGGATTATCGCCGCGTATTGCCGAAGAATCCGGACAAACATCTCGATGCCAGCTGTGATTTGCTGAAACAAGCGTTTTCGCGGGCGGCGATTTTGTCGAATGAGAAATTCCGTGGCGTTCGTCTGCAAGTGATTGCCAATCAGTTGAAAATCACCGCGAACAACCCGGAACAGGAAGAAGCCGAAGAGATTCTGGACGTCACTTATGACGGCACAGATATGGAAATCGGCTTTAACGTCAGTTACGTGCTTGATGTACTGAACGCACTGAAGTGCGAGAACGTACGCATTTTGCTGACTGACTCTGTTTCCAGCGTGCAAATTGAAGATGCAGCTTCTCAGGCCGCGGCCTATGTCGTCATGCCAATGAGACTGTAGATGTCGCTGTCGCGTTTACTGATTAAAGACTTTCGTAATATCGAAAATGCGGACCTGGCTCTCTCTCCAGGGTTTAATTTCCTGGTGGGAGCCAACGGAAGCGGCAAAACCAGCGTGCTTGAGGCGATTTATACCCTCGGGCACGGGCGTGCTTTCCGCAGTCTGAAAATTGAACGTGTGATCCGCCATGAAACAGAATCCTTTGTCCTGCATGGGCGTATACAGAACGGCGAGCGGGAAACCTCTGTTGGCCTGACCAAAGACCGTGCAGGCGACAGCAAAGTGCGCATTGATGGTAGCGACGGCCACAAAGTGGCAGAGCTCGCGCTGTTAATGCCCATGCAACTTATCACCCCTGAAGGGTTTACATTGCTCAACGGCGGTCCCAAATACCGTAGAGCTTTCCTCGATTGGGGATGTTTCCACAACGAACCAGGTTTTTTCGTCGCCTGGAGCAATCTCAAGCGCCTGCTAAAGCAACGTAACGCTGCGTTGCGGCAAGTCACGCGCTATGCGCAACTACGGCCATGGGATCAAGAGCTTATCCCACTCGCGGAGCAAATCAGCCGCTGGCGCGCCGAGTACAGTGCAGCCATTGCCGATGACATGGCAGATACCTGTGCGCAATTTCTACCGGAATTCGCGCTTAACTTTTCCTTCCAGCGTGGTTGGGAAAAAGAGAGTGACTACGGTGAGCTACTGGAGCGCAACTTCGAGCGCGACAGAATGCTGACCTACACCGCCCACGGCCCTCACAAAGCTGATTTCAGAATTCGTGCAGACGGTGCGCCGGTAGAAGATACGTTGTCGCGTGGGCAACTTAAATTACTGATGTGCGCCTTACGACTGGCGCAGGGTGAGTTTCTCACCCGACAGAACGGGCAGCGTTGCCTGTATCTGATAGATGATTTTGCCTCTGAACTAGATGATGCACGTCGTGGTCTATTAGCCAGCCGGTTAAAGGCGACGGAATCACAGGTTTTTGTAAGCGCGATTAGCGCAGAACATGTGATGGATATGGCGGACAAAAATTCGAAGATGTTCGCCGTGGATCAGGGTAAAATAACGGATTAACCCAAGAATAAATGAGCGAGAAACGTTGATGTCGAATTCTTATGACTCCTCCAGTATCAAAGTCCTTAAAGGGCTGGATGCGGTACGTAAGCGCCCAGGCATGTATATCGGCGATACGGACGACGGCACCGGTCTGCACCACATGGTATTTGAGGTCGTAGATAACGCTATCGACGAAGCACTTGCCGGTCACTGTAAAGACATCGTTGTCACCATCCATGCTGATAACTCTGTTTCCGTAACCGATGATGGTCGTGGTATTCCTACCGGTATTCACCCTGAAGAAGGTGTGTCTGCTGCCGAAGTTATCATGACCGTGCTTCATGCCGGCGGTAAGTTCGATGACAACTCTTATAAAGTTTCTGGCGGTCTGCACGGCGTGGGTGTTTCGGTTGTTAACGCCCTGTCTCAGAAGCTGGAACTGCTGATTCGCCGTGAAGGCAAAGTACACCAGCAAACTTACATCCACGGCGTGCCACAAGCGCCGCTGGCGGCAACGGGTGATACCGATGCAACCGGTACGCAAGTCCGTTTCTGGCCAAGCCACGAAACCTTCACCAATGTGATTGAGTTTGAATACGACATTCTGGCTAAACGCCTGCGTGAACTGTCGTTCCTGAACTCTGGTGTTTCTATCCGCCTGATTGATAAGCGTGATGGCCGCCAGGACCACTTCCACTACGAAGGTGGTATCCGCGCATTTGTTGAATACCTCAACAAAAACAAAACCCCCATTCACCCAACTGTGTTCTATTTCAGCACTGAAAAAGACGGCATTGGCGTAGAAGTGGCGTTGCAGTGGAACGATGGTTTCCAGGAAAACATCTACTGCTTTACCAACAACATCCCGCAGCGCGATGGGGGTACGCACCTGGCCGGTTTCCGCGCCGCAATGACGCGTACGCTGAACGCGTATATGGATAAAGAAGGCTACAGCAAAAAAGCGAAAGTGAGCGCCACCGGTGACGATGCCCGTGAAGGCCTGATTGCTGTTGTCTCCGTAAAAGTTCCAGACCCTAAATTCTCTTCTCAGACCAAAGACAAACTGGTTTCTTCAGAAGTGAAAACAGCGGTCGAGCAGCAGATGAACGAACTGCTGTCTGAATACCTGCTGGAAAACCCGTCTGACGCGAAAATCGTCGTCGGTAAAATTATTGATGCGGCTCGTGCTCGTGAAGCAGCACGTCGCGCACGTGAAATGACCCGTCGTAAAGGCGCGCTGGATTTGGCTGGTCTGCCAGGCAAACTGGCTGACTGCCAGGAACGCGACCCGGCTCACTCCGAACTGTACCTTGTGGAAGGGGACTCTGCGGGCGGCTCTGCAAAACAGGGGCGTAACCGTAAGAACCAGGCGATCCTGCCGCTGAAAGGTAAAATTCTGAACGTTGAGAAAGCGCGTTTTGACAAAATGCTCGCCTCTCAGGAAGTTGCCACGCTGATTACTGCGTTGGGCTGCGGCATTGGCCGTGACGAATACAACCCGGACAAACTGCGTTACCACAGCATCATCATCATGACGGATGCGGACGTCGATGGTTCACACATCCGTACCCTGCTGCTGACCTTCTTCTACCGTCAGATGCCTGAAATCGTTGAACGCGGCCATGTGTATATCGCGCAGCCACCGCTGTACAAAGTGAAGAAAGGCAAGCAAGAGCAGTACATCAAAGATGATGAAGCGATGGACCAATACCAGATCGCAATCGCACTGGATGGCGCAACGCTGCACACCAATGCCCACGCACCAGCCATTGCTGGCGAAGCGCTGGAAAAACTGGTGTCTGAGTTTAAAGCCTGCCAGAAAATGATTGGTCGCATGGAGCGCCGTTATCCGCGCAACTTGCTGAACAACCTGGTATATCACCCGACGCTGGCTGACGCCGATTTGGTTGACGAAAGCAAAGTGAATGCCTGGGTTTCTGCTCTGGTCACCGCGCTTAACGAAAACGAGCAGCACGGCAGCACCTGGAACTCCCTGGTTCGCCATAACCGTGAACTGAATCTTTTTGAGCCGGTGATTCGTGTGCGTACCCACGGCGTTGATACTGACTATCCGTTGGAGCAAGAGTTTATCGTGGGTGGTGAATACCGTCGTATTTGCACCCTGGGCGAGAAACTACGCGGTCTGATCGAAGAAGATGCGTTCATTGAACGTGGCGAGCGCCAACAGCCCGTTGCCAGCTTCGAGCAGGCGCTGGAGTGGTTGGGCAAAGAGTCACGTCGTGGCCTGTCTATTCAGCGTTACAAAGGTTTGGGCGAAATGAACCCGGATCAGCTGTGGGAAACCACGATGGACCCACAAAGCCGTCGTATGTTGCGCGTGACTGTAAAAGACGCGATTGCAGCCGATCAGCTGTTCACCACCCTGATGGGTGATGCGGTTGAACCACGTCGTGCATTTATCGAAGAAAACGCCCTGAAAGCGGCGAATATCGATATCTAAGCTAAGTCATGCTGGTGGGCAATTTGCTCACCAGCATATCTACCGCCAGCCTTACTCTGAGCGGGAGATGAGATGTCTGAAGCCACACCGCATGGGTTTCATAAACATTATCCAAATCCTCACGCAGTATCCTCACCAGCTTCCCATTCTGTAACTCTTCTTCAATCAGCCAGCAAGGCAGTAGCGCAACACCCAATCCGGCAATCGCTGCATCTGCAATCGCTTCTAAATTGTCCATCATCACCCGTGATTTCGGGACAAACTCGCTTTTCTTGCCGCCATCGGCATTAATAACCCAGCGATGCGGCACGCCAGCATTCATGTAATTGAACACTTCGTGGTGCGATAAATCATCGATGGTTTGCGGTTCACCGTGTTGCATCAAATAGCGAGGCGACGCGCAAATCATCATGCGGTGCTCGCCAATCTTTCGCGCCACCAGGCCACTGCTGTCAGGTAATTTTCCGTTGCGAATCACCAGATCTAATCCGTCTTCAACCAGGTCAGAAATTTTATCGCTAAACAGCAAATCCACTGCCAGATTTGGATGCTGGCTCGCAAACTCTACCAACAAAGGCGCGATGCACATGCGCCCATAAAGCACCGGCATGGAGACACGCAACCGCCCACTGACGCTCTTTTTTCCGCTTTCTAGCAGCGTTTGGGCCGCATTAATTTCTGCCAGCGCTCGTAGGCAATGCTCATAGAACAGTGCGCCGTCATCCGTCAGTGCCAGGCTGCGCGTGGTGCGCTGAAACAGCCGGACAGCGAGCCGTTGCTCGAGCTGAGCCACTGTTTTTCCGACCGCAGAACGTGAAAGATGCAGGCGCTCCGCCGCAAGAGCAAAACTCCCCGCTTCAACTGCGGTCACAAAAACAGAGATCCCCTTCAGTTGTTCACTCATCTTTTGTATCCATTCTGGAACCAATATCGAGAAAATCTATCGCCACTGGTGACTCCAGGCCAGCGATATACTTCCGTTTGTGATGAATTAATCGAATACGCGGAGCAAATGATGAGCCAGACAACGAGCAAAACCATGCAACGCTGGACCATGAACGCCGTTGGGCGTGAAAACCTGACGCTCTCTACAGCAGCGATTCCAGCACCTGGCCCCGGTGAAGTTCTGGTGCGGGTCAATGCAGTATCGCTCAATTACCGCGACAAAATGGTGATTGACGGAACCATGCCGTTAGCACTTCCATTCCCTTTTACTCCAGCGTCCGATATGGCAGGTGTGATTGAAAGCATCGGCGAAGGCGTTACTCGCTTCCAGGCGGGGGCGCGAGTTATCTCAACGTTCTCGCCCGGCTGGATAGACGGCAAACCAAACGGAACGGCTCGCACTCCACCGTACCGCACGCTCGGCGGGGTTTATCAGGGGATGCTCGCGCAATACGTGGTGATGAATGAAAACTGGCTGGTAGCCTCACCTGAAAGTCTTGACGATATTCAGGCCAGCACATTGCCGTGCGCAGGGCTGACCGCCTGGTTTGCGCTGGTGGAGCGCGGCGGCATACACGCCGGGCAATCCGTGCTGGTGCAGGGAACCGGCGGTGTTTCAATGTTTGCTCTGCAAATTGCCAAAGCCCACGGTGCCGAGGTTTTTGTTACCTCAGGGAGCGATGAAAAACTGGCGCGTGCCAAAGCGCTCGGGGCGGATCACGGCATCAATCGACTGGAAAGTGATTGGGTCGATGCGATTTATGAACTGACTCAGGAACGCGGTATCGACCATATTATTGAAACCGTTGGCGGTGCGAACCTGGCAAATTCCCTGCGTGCGGTTGCCGTTCATGGGCGCATATCGGTGATTGGCGTCCTGGAAGGCTTTGAGTTCTCAGGCCCGGCAGGTGAGCTATTACTGAAATCCCCGACGATTCAGGGGATTGGCGTTGGGCATCGCCGTGCTCTTGAAAATTTCGTGCGCGCCATTGACGCAAGCAACATCCAACCGGTCATCGAAACCTGCTACCGTCTGGATGAGCTGCCGCAGGCACTGGAGCACCTCGACCGTGGAGCATTCGGCAAAATCGTCTTAACCCTCCCGTGATTGACTACACTTCAAGTACACACTTCGTGAATGCAAGAGGACACGGTCATGGGTTTATTCGATCAAGTTACTGGCATGATGGGGGGTGGCGATGCAGGTAAATTCAAAGTCATCCTTACATGGATAAATGAACAAGGCGGCATTCAGGCAATTCTGGAGCGGTTTCGCGAAAAAGGTTTCTCAGATGTGGTCACTTCATGGCTGAGTGGCGCGCATAATCAAAGCGTTAGCCCTGAGCAAATACAAGATGTCCTGGGCACGCCTGCAATTAGCGGCCTGGCCGAGAAACTCGGGATTGATGTGGGAAGTGCCTCTCAGTTGCTGGCAGAGCAGTTCCCGAAAATTGTCGATACTTTATCGCCAGCAGGTGAAGTCGCTCACGATGAAGATTTGCTGACCAAAGGTTTCCATATGCTGAAGGATAAATTCTTCCGCTAATACCCGCCTTTCTGCAACTCGAATTATTTTGGGTATAAACGCCACTCACGCCAGTTTTTTTACGGTTCCGGGTGGCGTTTTCTTACCGTTAAAACGGACCTATTTCTTAAGCAACGTAGCGCTATTTTTGCAGGCTTAATCGCGTTAGCATGAGATAAACTCACTACCTCAGATAATCCTATGCCTATAAAACTCATTGCTATTGATATGGACGGCACACTGTTGCTGCCAGACCACACCATTTCTCCAGCCGTTAAAGCAGCCATCGCCAGCGCGCGCGAACGCGGCGTCAACGTTGTTTTGTGTACCGGACGTCCTTTTGCAGGTGTTGAGAGCTATCTCAAAGAGCTGCATATGGATAAACCGAATGACTACTGCATTACCTATAACGGTGCATTAGTTCAGAAGGCCAACGATGGCAGCACCGTGGCGCAAACCGCGCTGAGTTATGACGACTATCGCTACCTGGAACAGCTTTCCCGCGAAGTCGGTTCCCACTTCCACGCGCTGGACAGATACACGCTGTACACCGCGAACCGCGATATCAGCTACTACACCGTTCATGAATCCTTTGTCGCCAATATCCCGCTGGTATTCAGCGAGCCAGAAAACATGGATAAAAACGGCGCGTACCTGAAAGTGATGATGATCGACGAGCCAGCGATTCTGGATAAAGCCATCGCTAAAATTCCAGCCGATGTGTATGAGCGTTATACGCTACTGAAAAGCTCGCCTTATTTCCTCGAGATCCTCGATAAGCGCGTTAACAAAGGCACAGGCGTGAAAGCGCTGGCGGAATCCTTAGGCATCAAGCAAGAAGAAGTGATGACGCTGGGCGATCAGGAAAACGACATCGCGATGCTGGAATACGCGGGTATCGGTGTGGCGATGGAAAACGCCATTGATAAAGTGAAAGAAGTCAGTAACTTCGTCACGAAATCTAACCTCGAAGATGGCGTTGCGTATGCGATTGAGAAGTTTGTTCTGAACTGATCCCATGCTGAAATTGAAACAGAAACCCTGGCTTTTGCGCCGGGGTTTTTTTTGATCTTATTTTTATCAATTGTCTGTTTTGTGATCCAAATTGTAGTACAACCTATCTATGTTGTACTACATTACGCACATAAGAAGAATAATCTGTCTGACATTGGTACTTCAAAATAGCGGTGTTTTTCAGCGATCGCGGTAAAGTGGGGTTAAAACCTACGTTGAACAGGGCAAACCATGACTAAGACCGATCGCATCATCGTGACGCTGGGCAAACAGATTGTCGGCGGCAAGTACACACCGGGCGCTGCATTACCGTCAGAAGCGGACTTATGTGAGGAGTTCGAAACCTCACGCAACATTATCCGCGAAGTTTTTCGCTCCTTGATGGCGAAGCGCTTAGTTGAAATGAAACGTTATCGCGGCGCTTTTGTGCAGTCGCGTAACCAGTGGAATTACCTCGATACCGAAGTGTTGCAGTGGGTGCTGGAAAACGATTACGACCCGCGTCTGATTAGCGCCATGAGCGAAGTGCGAAATCTGGTCGAACCCGCTATCGCACGCTGGGCCGCAGAACGGGCCACATCAAGTGACCTGGCACGTATCGAAGGCGCACTCAACGACATGGTGGCGAATAACCAGGATCGTGACGCGTTTAACGAAGCCGATATCCGCTACCACGAAGCGGTGCTGGAATCGGTGCATAACCCGGTGCTTCAGCAGTTAAGTATCGCAATAAGCTCACTCCAGCGTGCCGTTTTTGAACGCACCTGGATGGGTGATGAAGCCAACATGCCGCAAACGCTTCAGGAGCATAAAGCGCTATTCGATGCGATTCGCCATCAGGATAGAGAGGCGGCAGAAAAAGCGGCGCTGACAATGATTGCCAGCTCCACCCGACGACTAAAGGAAATCACATGACATCACGTTACATCGCTATTGACTGGGGTTCGACTAACCTGCGCGCCTGGCTCTACCAGGACGGTATTTGCATTGATAGTCGCCAGACCACCGCGGGCGTTACGCGCCTGAACGGTAAAACCCCAGAAGCGGTGTTCGATGAAGTTACCCAGGGCTGGCGTGAAAAGACTACGCCAGTACTGATGGCCGGAATGGTAGGCAGCAATGCCGGGTGGAAAATAGCCCCTTACCTGCCGTGTCCGGCGCGGTTTTCTGATTTAAGCCAGCAACTGACTCCGGTGCTGGATAACGTCTGGATCATTCCCGGTCTTAGCGTCCAGAGCGACGATAACTGCAACGTGATGCGTGGTGAAGAAACCCAGCTTCTCGGTGCGCGTACTCTTGGCCCGTCGTCGCTCTACATCATGCCGGGAACGCACTGCAAATGGGTTCATGCGGATAACGAAACGGTGCAGGATTTCCGAACCGTGATGACCGGCGAGCTGCATCATATCCTGCTCAATCACTCCTTAATTGGCGCAGGTCTGCCTGAGCAACAAACCAGCCACGAATCCTTCGAGGCCGGGCTGCATCGCGGTATTAACGACAGCGATTTGTTGCCACGACTTTTTGAAATACGGGCTGCCCATGTGTTGGGTGAACTGCCGCGTAGCGAAGTCAGCGAATTTCTTTCCGGGTTGTTGATTGGTAATGAAGTGGCGGCGATGGCTCGCCTGTACGCTCCGGACACTCAACAGCCTGTCACTATTGTTGCTAATCCATCCCTGAGCCAGCGTTATATCAAAGCGCTTGAGTTGCTGGGCTACCAGGCGAAAGTGCTGGATGGCGACAATGCATTCCAGGCAGGAATAAGGAGTATTGCAAATGCAGTGGCAAACTAATCTTCCGCTCATCGCTATTTTGCGCGGTATTACGCCGGATGAAGCGCACGCCCACGTTGCCGCGTTGCTGGATGCGGGATTTGACGCGATAGAAATCCCGATGAATTCACCAAACTGGCAGCAAAGTATTCGCGCGATGGTTGCGGAATTTGGGCATCGTGCACTGATCGGTGCAGGGACCGTTTTGAAACCCGATCAGGTCAATGAACTGGCTGAGATGGGCGGCAAACTGGTCGTCACACCGAATACGCAGCCGGAAGTTATTCGTCGCGCTGTCGCCAACGGAATGACGGTCTGCGCCGGTTGTGCGACCGCCTCAGAAGCGTTTACCGCACTGGATGCGGGCGCTCAGGCCCTGAAGATCTTCCCTTCTTCCTCTTTTGGCCCGGACTACATCAAAGCGCTGAAAGCAGTGCTGCCGCCAGAAGTACCCGTTTTTGCCGTTGGCGGTGTGACACCTGAAAACCTGGTGCAATGGCTAAAAGCTGGCTGCGCTGGAGCAGGTCTTGGCAGCGATTTATACCGTGCTGGTCAATCTGTTGAGCGTACAACTGAGAAGGCGAAAGCATTTGTTAAAGCGTACAAGGAGGCTGTGCAGCCATGAAAATTACTAAATTAACCACTTACCAATTACCGCCGCGCTGGATGTTCCTGAAAATTGAAACTGATGAAGGCGTGGTTGGCTGGGGCGAACCGGTTATTGAAGGTCGGGCAAAAAGCGTTGAGGCAGCCGTTCATGAATTAAGTGAAATGCTGATTGGTCAGGACCCTGCACGTATTAATGATTTATGGCAAGTGATGTATCGCGGCGGTTTTTATCGTGGTGGCCCTATTCTGATGAGCGCAATTGCCGGTATTGACCAGGCATTGTGGGATATTAAGGGTAAAGTATTAAACGCTCCTGTCTGGCAATTAATGGGTGGACTGGTTCGCGACAAAATTAAAGCCTATAGCTGGGTCGGCGGCGATCGCCCATCAGAAGTGATTGAAGGTATTTCTGCATTGCGGAAAATTGGTTTTGACACCTTTAAATTAAATGGCTGCGAAGAAATGGGAATTATTGATAACTCCCGTAAAATTGATGCCGCTGTTAATACCGTTGCACAAATTCGCGAAGCCTTTGGTAATGAAATTGAATTTGGTCTGGATTTCCATGGCCGTGTCAGTGCGCCAATGGCGAAAGTGTTAATTAAAGAATTAGAGCAATATCGCCCGCTGTTTATTGAAGAACCGGTTCTTGCCGAGCAAGCCGAATACTATCCGCGTCTGGCGGCACAAACCCACATTCCAATCGCCGCAGGCGAACGTATGTTCTCGCGTTTTGAGTTCAAACGCGTACTCGAAGCGGGCGGACTGGCGATTCTGCAACCCGATCTTTCTCATGCGGGTGGTATCACCGAGTGCTACAAAATCGCCGGTATGGCTGAAGCTTATGACGTTTCACTGGCTCCACATTGCCCGCTTGGCCCAATCGCACTGGCTGCATGTTTGCATATCGACTTTGTGTCCCGCAACGCGGTGTTCCAAGAACAAAGCATGGGGATTCATTACAACAAAGGAGCGGAATTACTCGACTTCGTGAAAAACAAAGACGATTTCAAAATGGATGGCGGTCACTTTATGCCATTAATGAAACCGGGCCTTGGTGTAGAAATTGACGAAGAAAAAGTCATTGAACGTAGTAAAAATGTGACCGACTGGCGCAACCCTTTATGGCGTTACGAAGATGGTGCTGTAGCCGAGTGGTGATAATTATTTTATAGCTGACCCGCAATACCAAAATAAACACAAAACACCCTATGTAATAAACAGGGTATGGTTAAGCCATACCCAAATTCTGGAGACAGAACACGATGGATATTTCTGTAACCGCTACAAAACCTACGCGTCGCCGTTATGTGACGCTTATTATGATCTTCATTACCGTTGTTATTTGTTATGTCGATCGCGCGAACTTAGCTGTGGCGTCGGCGCATATTCAGGAAGAATTTGGCATCACTAAAACTGAAATGGGCTATATCTTCTCGGCATTTGCCTGGCTATATACATTATGCCAGATCCCAGGCGGTTGGTTCCTCGACCGGATGGGTTCGCGCATGACCTATTTTATTGCTATTTTCGGTTGGTCTGTCGCAACATTATTCCAGGGTTTTGCTACAGGATTAATGTCGTTAATTGGCCTGCGTGCGATTACCGGTATTTTTGAAGCCCCTGCATTCCCTACGAACAACCGCATGGTAACAAGTTGGTTCCCGGAGCAAGAACGTGCATCGGCAGTCGGTTTTTATACTTCCGGGCAATTTGTTGGCCTGGCATTTTTGACGCCGCTGCTCATCTGGATTCAGGAAATGCTGAGCTGGCACTGGGTGTTCATCATCACCGGCGGCATTGGTATTGTTTGGTCGCTGATTTGGTTCAAGGTTTATCAGCCACCCCGCGCCAGCAAAGGGATTAACCAGGCCGAGCTTGAGCACATCCGTAACGGTGGTGGTCTGGTAGATGGCGACGCTCCGGTTGAGAAAAAAGCCCGCACGCCGCTGACACGTGCCGACTGGAAACTGGTGTTCAATCGCAAGCTCGTGGGTGTTTATCTTGGGCAGTTTGCTGTGGCTTCCACGTTATGGTTCTTCCTGACCTGGTTCCCGAACTACCTGACTCAGGAAAAAGGAATTACGGCACTGAAAGCCGGATTCATGACCACGGTTCCGTTCCTGGCGGCATTTGTCGGTGTGTTGCTCTCTGGTTGGGTGGCGGATCGCCTGGTGCGTAAAGGCTACTCATTGGGTGTGGCGCGTAAAACGCCAATCATCTGCGGCCTGCTGCTTTCCACCTGCATTATGGGCGCGAACTACACCAATGATCCGGTCTGGATTATGACGTTGATGGCTATCGCCTTCTTCGGCAATGGTTTCGCATCAATTACCTGGTCGCTGGTTTCTTCACTGGCCCCGATGCGCTTGATTGGCCTGACTGGCGGGGTCTTTAACTTCGCGGGTGGTCTGGGCGGGATTACGGTTCCGTTGGTGATTGGTTATCTGGCTCAGAGTTATGGCTTTGCTCCGGCTCTGGTCTACATCGCCGTCATCGCCTTGCTTGGCGCACTCTCCTACATTCTGCTGGTGGGTAAAGTAGAAAGGGTGGGATAAAAATCAGCAATGATTTACCCTGAGGCGTCCACCGCTTCAGGGTAAAACCATGACCAAACAACTCACTTTTGCACCTCGTCATCATCAACTCACCAACACCCATACCTGGACTCCAGATAGCCAATATCTGGTGTTTGATGTGCGCCCGTCTGGCGCGTCGTTTACCAGCGAAACCATTGAGCGCGTTAATATCAATACCGGCGAAGTGCAGGTTGTGTACCGGGCATCACTGGGTGCGCATGTTGGCGTAGTGACGGTAAATCCGCAGCAACCTGAGCGTTATGTTTTTATCCACGGCCCCGAAAATCCTGACGAAACCTGGCAGTACGATTTCCATCACCGCCGTGGCGTGGTGGTCGAAAACGGGATGGCAACCAATCTCGATGCAATGGATATCACCCCACCCTTTACCAAAGGCGCACTGCGCGGCGGTAGTCATGTTCATGTCTGGAGCCATGATGGTTCACGCCTGAGCTTCACCTATAACGACCACGTCATGCATAAATACGACGCGGCGCAAGATATGCGTAACGTCGGTGTTGCGCTGCCTTACGGGCCTGTGACACCCGCGAAGCAACATCCTCGTGAATATGACGGCAGCCATTATTGCGTGTTGGTTAGCCGCACGACATCAACGCCGCAGGCAAGCAGTGATGACATAAACCGTGCTTATGAGGAAGGTTGGGTCGGCAATAACGGCTACCGCAAAGCCGATGGAGAGCAACAGCGCTGGGCGCTGGCGTTTATCGGCGATACGCTTTCAGCAAGCGGCGACAAAGTACCAGAACTGTTTATCGTTGATTTGCCTGAGAACAAAGAGGCGTATTTTATTGCGGGTGATGAGCCGATTGAAGGCTCGCAAACTACGCTGCCTTCGCCACCTGCGGGTGTGCAGCAACGTCGCCTCACGTTTACTCACCAGCACCGCTATCCAGGTTTAACCACGCAGCCACGGCATTGGGTGAGATGCTCCCCGGACGGCAGTTTGCTGGCATTTTTGATGCGTGACGATTCAGGTGTGGTGCAGATGTGTCTGGTTTCACCCAACGGCGGGGAGCCACGCCAGCTTACGCAGGGTAAAGATGACATTCAGTCGGCGTTTAATTGGCACCCGTCAGGGCGTGTAGTGGGCTTTGTGCAGAACAATCGGATTGTATTGTGCGATGTGAATAATGGTGCCATCACACCGCTCACGCCGCCAAATGGCAATGCGCCATCAGCGGATGCGGTGGTGTTTTCACCCGATGGGAAACAGGTTGCGTGGATGCAAGATGTTGACGGCTTCCGCCAGCTATTTATAACCCAAACAGGGCTTTAATTACTGAACGGGCGGGATCACAGAATTTGTCGCCAGGTTCTTGCTCTCGCTCGCTTCAACCCTGGATTTCAGTGATTTATCTTCGCGGAACAGATCCCACGGTAACAACACGGTATCCGCCACTGCGGTAAACGGCATATCAAGCGCGACAAATGGTTTGTATCCCCAGCTCGTTTCACTGTCAGTCAGCATTTCGTAGCTTGCGCGAGTGCCGGGATAGGTTCCCTCTTGCCCACCTGTGTGAGTCATAACACTTGAACATCCACTGACTGTCAGAAGCCCGCTGCCCAGAATTATTGTTGGAAGATAGCTATTCATCATCACTGTTAATTTTTCGTTAATAAGGGCCATTTCCGGCCTGGCTGCATTGGGTTATATCACCCATGCAGAGAATAAAAACTGTGCGGTTGCCACTCTGTGGCGGCTATCGCAGATTAATCTTGTTTACTCCATTAGGAGTCTATGTACTGACAGCCAATGTCGCAAAAAATTTCCTTTCGTACCCTTGAAAAGTGTAGATAAGGACCGATTTTAGGAATGTAGCCAATGACAGTACGCCGTAAGGGTACTGGGTTCCTGAAGCCTGTCCATGATGGAAGGCAATGTTTGATTCTCGCTGATTATCAGGAGTTTTAATTTATGCGTAATTTCGACTTATCCCCGCTCTACCGTTCTGCAATCGGGTTCGACCGTCTGTTCAACCTGCTGGAAAACAACCAGGGTCAGAGCAACGGCGGCTATCCTCCATACAATGTTGAATTGGTTGATGAAAACAACTATCGCATTGCCATTGCTGTTGCCGGTTTCGCTGAAAGCGAACTGGAAATCACAGCCCAGGATAACCTGCTGGTGGTAAAAGGCGCGCATGCAGACCCACAGCCAGAACGTACTTATCTGTATCAGGGGATTGCTGAACGCAACTTCGAACGCAAATTCCAGTTAGCTGAAAACATCCACATTCGTGGCGCTAACCTGGTTAACGGCCTGCTGTACATCGACCTGGAACGCGTAATTCCGGAAGCGATGAAACCGCGCCGTATCGAAATCAATTAATTCTGCGGGTCGCATTAAGCGGCCCACACCAAAAATTTAACCAGACTTAGGCTTGCCGACAGGGAGCCGAAGGCTCTTACCCGAGCAACTTCATGATGCAGGTAGGCGGCAATCGAATGAATCCCGATGAGCTTACTAAAGTAAGTGATTCGGGTGAACGAGAGCAGCCAACAACCCTGAATCTTGAAGGGCGATGGGTAAAACTCGCTTCATAGAAGGAGAATAACTATGCGTAACTACGATTTATCACCTCTGCTGCGTCAATGGATCGGTTTTGACAAATTGGCTAACGCCTTACAAACCAGCAGCGAAGGCCAGACATTCCCGCCTTACAACATTGAAAAAGGCGATGACAACCACTACCGCATCACCCTTGCGCTGGCCGGGTTCCGTCAGGAAGATCTCGAAATTGAGCTGGAAGGCACGCGTCTGCATGTGAAAGGGACGCCGGTAAAATCTGAAAAAGAGACCACCTGGCTGCATCAGGGGTTAGTGACTCAGCCATTTAACCTGAGCTTCACCCTCGCGGAATATATGAAAGTTTCCGGCGCGACCTTTACCAACGGTCTGCTGCACATCGACCTGGTACGCGAAATTCCGGAAGAAGTCGCACCGAAACGCATCGCAATCAGCGAACGTCCGGCGCTTAATAGTTAATAGTAGTAACCCCCTTTTGAGGCCCCCTTTTATGGGGCCTTTTTTGTGCTCTGCACCCCATTAACTCCCCTGCCTCTCTGCCAGAATCCTTGTTAACAATAATGTTATTCACAGGGAATTCTTAAATGAGTGGAATAGCGTTAACCGTCAGTATGTTGGCATTGGTCGCAGTCGTGGGCTTGTGGATTGGTAACATCAAAATTCGCGGCGTCGGGTTTGGCATCGGAGGCGTGTTGTTCGGCGGGATTATCGTCGGCCATTTTATCAATCAGGCGGGAGTCAACCTGAATGGCGATATGCTTCATTTCATTCAAGAATTTGGCCTGATTCTTTTCGTTTACACCATCGGCATTCAAGTGGGGCCAGGTTTCTTCTCGTCATTACGGGTTTCCGGCCTGCGGCTTAATCTCTTTGCCTTGCTGATTGTGGTGATTGGCGCGCTGGTCACGGCACTCATCTATAAAATTTTCGATGTTCCGTTACCGGTGGTGCTGGGGATTTTCTCGGGTGCGGTAACGAATACTCCGGCACTCGGTGCGGGTCAGCAAATTCTGACCGATCTCGGCACGCCTGCGGAGTTGGTGGATAAAATGGGGATGAGCTACGCGATGGCCTATCCCTTCGGCATTTGCGGCATTTTGCTCACCATGTGGCTCATTCGTATGGCTTTTCGCATCAATGTCGATCAAGAAGCGCAGCGTTTTGATAGCAGCTCAGGGCAATATCACGCACAACTCCAGACGATGAATATCTGCGTCGCCAACCCGAATCTCAACGGATTACCGATTCAGGATGTTCCGGTACTTAATAGCGACACCATTATCTGCTCGCGCCTGAAACGCGATGAATTGCTGATGGTTCCGGCGCCTGGCACCATCATTCAAACCGGAGATTTATTGCACCTGGTCGGCCAGGAAAAAGATCTGCACTCCGCATTGCTGGTGATTGGCCAGCAGGTTGATACCTCACTTTCTACACGTGGCACTGATTTGCGCGTGGAGCGCGTGGTGGTGACGAACGAGAAGGTGCTCGGCAAGAAAATCCGCGATCTGCATTTAAAGCAAAAGTATGACGTGGTGATTTCACGCCTGAATCGTGCGGGCGTCGAGCTGGTTGCCAGCAGTAATGCCAGCCTGCAATTTGGCGATATCCTCAATCTGGTGGGCCGCCCGGAATCCATAGAGGCGGTGGCGGCAGAGGTGGGGAACGCGCAGCAAAAACTCCAGCAGGTGCAAATGCTGCCGGTGTTTATCGGTATTGGGCTTGGCGTGCTGCTCGGATCTATCCCGTTGTTTATTCAGGGATTCCCGGTTGCGCTGCGTCTCGGGTTAGCGGGCGGGCCGCTGATTATGGCAATTATCCTGGGGAGAATCGGAAGCATCGGCAAGCTGTATTGGTTTATGCCACCGAGTGCGAATCTGGCGCTGCGGGAATTGGGGATTGTGCTATTTCTGGCGGTCGTCGGTTTAAAATCTGGCGGTGATTTTATCGGCACTTTGCTACATGGTGACGGTGTGAGCTGGATTGGCTACGGCATTCTGATTACCGGCATTCCGCTACTGGTCACGGCGTTGGTTGCCCGGCTCCTCGCCAAAATGAATTACCTGACGCTGTGCGGCATGCTGGCTGGTTCGATGACCGATCCGCCCGCACTGGCCTTCGCAAACGGTTTGCACGCGACCAGTGGTGCCGCAGCACTTTCTTACGCCACGGTTTATCCGTTGGTGATGTTCCTGCGCATCATCACGCCGCAGCTTCTGGCCGTGCTGTTCTGGATGTAATGGTGATGAATGCCAGCGCTTACAGGTGTACCCGTCGTAAGTGGTAATCCACCTGATATTCGCTGGCATTCCGGAACATCACGGAATAATTCACATAGTCACCGCTGTCGCTATATGACAGCGATGTGATGCGCAGAATAGGAGTTAGCTCATCGATATTGAGCAATTTTGCCATCTTCTTGTCTGCTAATACCGGCGTCAGGCTTTCATAGTTACCGCACACGATAATGTGGCACTCATCCTCAATATAACTGAATTTTGAACCTTCCAGATGGGCGATGGACAAATTGCGGAATAATTTCAACGGCATATAGCTGTCTTCTACCATCAGCGGTTTGCCATCTACCGAGCGCACCCGGCGCGAGAAATAGATCCGTTCATCAATATTAATGCGCAACTGACTGGCGATGGCGGGCGGTGCGGGCATTATCAGAAACTCCAGCACATTGCTTACCACCTCTTTGCCCTGGTTGCGCATCACCTCGATAAAACCCGTCAGGTTGCTGGTTTCGTGGTGGACGTCTTTTTTAGCCACATAGGTGCCGCTGCCGTGGCGGCGCACAACTAACCCCCAGCTCACCAGCAAATCGATAGCTTTGCGTAAAGTCATTCGTGATACGCCGAACTCACTCGCCAGACGCTTTTCAGAAGGCAGCGGGCTGCCAATATTGTAATCCGCTGAATTAAGCCGGATTCGTAACCTGTCAGCGATAGATTTGTAGATCACCTGTAGACCTCTTAATGGCTTCGCGCTGGGCTTAATAAACCCTCGTTCCATTAAACAATTATCTGATTTTAATGATTTTAATTTCACATTCACCTAATGAATTAGAAAGTAAAAATCACAGTGTCTAGTTATTAATCAAAAAGTAGACAACTTACCCCAAATAAAAACTATGAAAGCGATCACGAATCGGTGCGACGGGCAACGATAAGTCACCTGCGTCTCCCTACTCTCAGTCTCAGGCCAGCGTTAAAACCAGCGTTAAAAAATAAGGCCATTTACCCTACAGGTTGTTACGTGAGGATTTAAAAATGCTCAGTCAAATACAACGTTTTGGTGGCGCAATGTTTACCCCAGTTTTGCTGTTTCCGTTCGCCGGGATTGTCGTTGGTATCGCCATCATGCTGCGCAATCCGATGTTCGTCGGCGAAGCGCTCACCGCCCCCGATAACTTATTTGCGCAGATAGTCCACATTATTGAAGAAGGTGGCTGGACGGTATTTCGTAATATGCCGCTGATTTTTGCCGTCGGCTTACCGATTGGCCTCGCTAAGCAAGCGCAGGGCCGTGCTTGCTTAGCGGTGCTGGTGAGCTTTATGACCTGGAATTACTTCATTAACGCTATGGGGATGACCTGGGGCCATTACTTCGGCGTCGATTTCAACGCCGATCCGGTGGCGGGATCGGGGCTAACCATGATTGCCGGGATCAAAACGCTTGATACCAGCATCATCGGTGCGATTGTTATCTCAGGGTTTGTCACGGCGATTCACAACCGCTATTTCGAAAAACAACTCCCTGTTTTTCTCGGCATCTTCCAGGGCAGTTCATTTGTCGTGATTGTCGCTTTCTTCGCCATGATCCCTTGCGCCTGGTTTACCCTGTTTGGTTGGCCAAAAGTGCAAATGGGCATTGAATCCCTACAGGAATTTTTGCGCAGCGCCGGTTCGCTTGGCGTCTGGGTGTATACGTTCCTGGAACGCATTCTGATTCCAACCGGCCTGCATCACTTTATCTACGGTCCGTTTATCTTTGGCCCGGCGGTCGTGGAAGGGGGCATTCAGGTTTACTGGGCGCAGCATTTACAGGAGTTCAGCCAAAGCACGCTGCCGCTGAAAACCCTGTTCCCGGAAGGCGGATTTGCGCTGCACGGTAACTCGAAGATATTTGGTTGCCTCGGGATTGCGCTTGCTCTGTACGCCACTTCGGCTCCTGAAAACCGCGTGAAAGTCGCAGGCTTGCTGATACCCGCAACACTCACCGCGATGCTGGTGGGCATTACCGAACCGCTTGAATTTACCTTCCTGTTTATCTCGCCGGTTTTATTTGCCGTCCATGCATTCCTCGCCGCAACGATGGCGACCGTGATGTACATGTGTGGCGTGGTGGGCAACATGGGCGGCGGGCTTCTCGACCAGTTCCTGCCGCAAAACTGGATACCGATGTTCCACAACCACGCGTCGATGATGTTTATCCAGATTGGTATCGGTCTGGCCTTCACCGGCATCTACTTTGTGGTGTTCCGCACTCTAATCTTGCGCTTCAACCTGAAAACGCCAGGCCGTGAAGAGAGTGAGATCAAGCTGTACAGCAAAGCGGATTACCAGGCGTCCCGCAGTCAGACAACGGCTGCGGCAACCAAAGAAACCAAACAAGGCCAGGCTGCTGGCATCCTCGAAGCGCTGGGCGGTACTGGCAACATTCTTAGCGTCAATAACTGTGCGACTCGCTTACGCATCACCCTTGCGGATATGGCGCAGACGCAAAGCGACGACATTTTCAAAGCGCTGGGCGCCCACGGTGTGGTGCGACGCGGCAACGGTATTCAGGTGATTGTGGGCCTGCATGTCCCGCAGGTCCGAGACCAACTTGAAACCCTGATGAAAGACACTTCTTTGACCGAACTTAAATCCATGACGGAGGCAGTATCATGAAAAAATTCTCTGTAGTTGTAGCCGGTGGCGGCAGCACATTCACTCCTGGTATCGTATTGATGTTACTGGCAAACCAGCACCGCTTCCCGCTGCGCGCCCTGAAGTTCTATGACAACGATGGTGCACGCCAGGAAACGATTGCAGAAGCGTGCAAAGTTATCCTCAAAGAGCAGGCTCCTGAAATCGAGTTCAGCTATACCACCGACCCGAAAGAAGCCTTTACCGATGTGGATTTCGTGATGGCGCACATCCGTGTTGGCAAATACCCAATGCGTGAAAAAGACGAGAAAATCCCACTGCGCCACGGTGTACTGGGTCAGGAAACCTGTGGGCCAGGCGGGATTGCCTACGGCATGCGCTCCATCGGTGGAGTATTAGAGCTGGTTGATTTCATGGAAAAATATTCGCCAAACGCCTGGATGCTTAACTATTCCAACCCGGCAGCGATCGTGGCTGAAGCCACGCGTAAACTGCGTCCGAACGCGAAGATTCTCAACATTTGCGATATGCCAATCGGCATTGAAAGCCGTATGGCGCAAATCGCTGGCCTGAAAGATCGCAAAGAGATGCGCGTACGCTATTATGGTCTTAACCACTTTGGCTGGTGGACATCAATCGAGGATAAGAATGGCAATGATTTAATGCCTAAGATCCGCGAACACGTCGCTAAATTTGGTTATGTTCCGCCATCAGATGAACATGGCACCGAAGCCAGCTGGAACGACACATTCTCTAAAGCAAAAGACGTATGGGCTTTGGACCCGGGCACCTTCCCGAATACTTACCTGAAATACTACCTGTTCCCGGATTATGTCGTTGAGCACTCCAACCCGGAACACACTCGCGCCAACGAAGTGATGGATCACCGCGAAAAACATGTGTTTGGCTCCTGTAATGCCATCATTCAGGCCGGGAAATCATCGGCTGGGGAACTTGAGATTGACGAACATGCGTCGTACATCGTCGATCTGGCTGCGGCTATCGCCTTTAACACTCAGGAACGCATGCTTTTGATTGTGCCGAACAACGGCGCGATTAATAACTTTGACCCGGAAGCGATGGTCGAAATTCCATGTCTGGTCGGTCAAAGCGGGCCGGAACCGCTGGTTGTCGGCAACATTCCGCAATTCCAGAAAGGGTTGATGAGCCAGCAGGTGGCGGTAGAAAAACTGGTGGTCGAAGCCTGGGAAGAAGGCTCTTACGTGAAGTTATGGCAGGCGATTACGCTGTCTAAAACCGTACCGAGCGCCTCGGTTGCCAAAGCCATTCTTGATGATTTGATTGAGGCTAACAAAGAGTACTGGCCTGAACTGAAGTAACGGTGGACTGGAGTAAGGGGTCCCCCTTACTCCAGATTTTTTCGTAGGTCGGATTAGCGTTAGCGACATCCGACAACTTTGCCGTAAACGGATTACTTCGCTTTCGCCAGATACTGCGCCATCTCTGCTTCTGGCACCATGCCGCCGCCCGTCGCCCAAACGATATGCGTGGCGTTTTGCAATTGTTCAGCCGTGAAACCGTGTATCTGATGGTAAGCCGTATCCGCACTGATGTGCAGCGGGCCAGGCATTCCTGCTAATGCTGAAGGCTCAAGGCGAATACTTTCTTCTTGCGCAAGCCAGCCGAGCAGCCGGTACATGGTCTGATCTTCAAGAGTATAGAAACCGTCGAGCAAGCGTTGCATCGCACGCCCGACAAACCCGGATGCGCGCCCAACCGCCAGGCCATCTGCGGCAGTAACATTATCAATGCCTAAATCCTGCACGGAAATTGTGTCATGCAGGCCGGTGTAAACGCCCAGCAGCATGCATGGCGAGTGAGTCGGCTCGGCGAAAATGCAGCGAACGCTATCGCCGAACGCCATTTTCAGGCCAAACGCTACGCCGCCAGGGCCGCCGCCTACGCCGCACGGCAGATAAACAAACAGCGGATGCTGTTCATCCACAATGCGTCCGAGCTGCGCGAACTGGTCTTTCAGGCGCTGCCCGGCAACCGAATAGCCGAGGAATAATGTGCGCGAGTTTTCGTCGTCGATAAAGAAACAATTCGGGTCGGATTCAGCGGCTTTACGACCTTGTTCAACGGCGACACCGTAATCTTCTTCGTACTCCACAACCGTCACGCCGTGGCTGCGTAGTTTGGCTTTCTTCCAGGCGCGGGCGTCGGCAGACATATGCACGGTGACGTTAAAACCAATGCGCGCGCTCATGATGCCGATGGATAAACCCAGGTTGCCCGTTGAACCCACGGCAATGCTGTATTTGCTGAAAAATTCTTTAAATTCAGCCGTCAACAGCTTGCTGTAATCGTCTTCGGTGGTCAGCAACCCAGCTTCAATCGCCAGTTTTTCGGCGTGAGTCAGAACTTCATAAATCCCGCCACGCGCTTTGATCGAACCTGAAATCGGCAGATGACTGTCTTTTTTGAGCCACATCTGGCCGCCAATCACCTGCTTAAACTCTTTCTCCAGGCGTTTTTGCATCGCCGGAATCGCCACTAATTCTGATTCAATAATCCCGTTGGTGGCGGCTGTTTCTGGAAACGCCTGCGCCAGATAAGGTGCGAAACGCGTCAGACGGGCATGCGCATCCTGCACATCTTCTGCCGTCAGGCCGACGTACGGCAAGCCTTCGGCAAGTGTGGTGGTTTGCGGGTTAAACCAGCGTGTTTCTTGCAGCGCAACCAAATCGCGAACCAGTGGGAACTGTTGAATCAATGTGTTTATTTCAGCGTTTTTCATAAGACAATCTCTTTGCGCTTAAATGATAAAGGAAAGCAGGAACGTTGCACCCAGTGCCAACACAGAGGCGATAAAAGTCGCCGTTGTATAGTATTTGAATGTTTCGTTGAGTGTCGCGCCGCAATACTGTTTCACCAGCCAGAACAGTGAATCAGTGACGATGGTGCAACCAATCGCGCCGGCACCGATAGCAATGGTGATAATTTCCGGGCTGACGTTGGGATAGAGCGGCAGCATCGGGGCGACAATCGCGGTAGCTCCCATCATGGCGACCGTTGCCGAGCCGACAGCCGCATGCAGAATTAGGGCGACCAACCAGGCCAGCAAAATCGGGTGCATATGCAAATTCGACAGCAATACCGCCAGCGAATCTGCCAGGCCACTGGTTTTCAGAATCGCGTTAAACGCACCACCCGCACCGATAATCAGCAAAATATTGGCGATAGAAGCAAAGCCATTTTCGGTATGCGTCAGGAGTTTGTTCATCCCGATATGCTGGCGGAGCCCCAGCACGTAATAGGCGACAAACACGGCAATAAACATGGCGGTAATCGGGTTGCCGATAAACTCCAGCAGCGTATACAACGTACCGCTTTTCGCCATATTCAGCTCGGCGATGGTTTTCACCAGCATCAGGCCAATCGGCAGCAATATCGTAAACAGCGTTGCGCCTAATGAAGGGAGTGTTTCTTCGTTACGTACTTTCAGATCGGAAAATTCAGCGGGCACCGCTTTAAACGGCAGGCGATTGCCAATCACTTTCAGGAACAGCGGCCCGCCGACTAGCGATGCGGTTAAACCGACCAGCAAACCGTACAAAATCACCGTGCCGACATCCGCGCCCAATTTGTTGGTGACAAACATAGCTGCCGGATGTGGTGGAACCACGCAATGCACTGCCATTAACGCTGTGCACAATGGAATAGCCAGTTTCAGCAAAGAGGTGTTGGTCTTTTTGGCGATTGAAAACGCCAGTGGAATCAGCAACACCACGCCCACTTCTACAAATAACGTAATGCCGCAAATCAGACCGACCAAAACCATTATGACGTCAGCAGATAACCATCGGCAGCGCTGGAGCGCGAGGCCAATGCGTTCCGCACCGCCTGACACTTCCATCATTTTGCCCAGAATCGTACCCAGGCCAATCACTGCCGCGAGGAACCCGAGAGTGCTGCCGATGCCGCTTTCAATAGCATTCACCATATCCAGCGGGCTCATGCCCATCATGGTGCCGACAAAGAAACTTGCCAGCAGCAAAGCGAGGAAAGGGTGAAACTTCAGTTTGACGATGGTTAAAACAATTAAAATGATGCTACTCAGTAGCGTGCCCACAACCCAAATCTGAGATTCCATACCTCACCTCGTTCTGCGATTTATCTGCCGCTATTGGATAAAAATTGCGCCAGGCTGACAAACGATATAAATGGCATTTCACATGAGCTGAATTGAGGCAAAAGAGTGATTCAGGTCGAAAATAGGGGGGGTAATTTGATTTTGGTTCGATTTTTCACATCTTAAAACGAAGTTTTCGAGAGCATATTTTACAATGCCGCCATGATTTATCTCTCAGGAAAGCACTATGGATCCGTTACGTGAAGTCAGAAACCGCCTGCTTAACGGCTGGCAGCTATCAAAACTCTATACTTTTGAAGTGGCTGCCCGGCACCAGTCATTCGCACTGGCGGCAGAAGAACTTTCGTTAAGTTCCAGTGCGGTCAGTCACCGTATAAACCAGCTTGAGCAGGAGTTAGGGATTCAATTATTTGTGCGTTCACACCGCAAAGTTGAACTGACTCATGAAGGGAAACGTGTTTTCTGGGCATTGAAATCATCGCTCGATACGCTAAACCAGGAGATTCTGGATATAAAAAACCAGGAGCTTTCGGGCCTGCTGACGATTTATTCGCGCCCTTCCATTGCTCAGTGCTGGCTGGTTCCGCTGCTGGGGGATTTTACCCGGCGCTATCCTTCGATTTCCCTGACCATTCTGACCGGCAACGACAACGTGAATTTGCAGCGCGCTGGTGTTGACCTCGCACTCTATTTTGACGATGCACCCTCTTCGCAGTTATCCCACCATTTCCTGATGGATGAAGCCATTTTGCCCGTGTGCAGCCCGGAATATGCACAACGTTTTGAATTGCACAATAAGCCTGCGCACCTGCGAAATTGCACGTTGTTACATGACCGCCAGGCATGGAGTAACGACTCCGGCACTGACGAATGGCACAGTTGGGCGCAACATTTCTCCGTTGATTTACCGCCTTCTTCTGGCATTGGTTTTGACCGCTCAGACTTAGCGGTGATCGCCGCTGTGAACCAGGTGGGCGTGGCAATGGGACGGAAAAGACTGGTGCAAAAACGTATCGACAAGGGCGAGTTGGTGGCCCCATTTGGAGACATGACCCTGAAATGCCATCAGCATTACTACGCCACCACACTTCCTGGGCGGCAGTGGCCTAAAATTGAAGCGTTTATTCAGTGGATGCAGTCACAAGTTTGATTTTGTTGTTGCCGCGCCTCGTCAAATTATGTATTTTTATGCAAATTAAATGCATAAATAATTCATCAGGAGCGTCACATGTTAAGGATGTTTGCCAAGTCAGTTCTTTTAGCCGGGTGCATGGTTTCCACCGTTCTCACTTCCGCCTACGCCGCACAGCAGACTTATGTGGTCGGCTCTGGCGGCACTTACCGTCCATTTGAATTTGAAAATAGCCAGAAGCAACTGGAAGGCTTCGATATCGACATCATTAAAGCTATCGCTAAAGCGGAAGGCTTTGATATCAAACTGGTTAACACGCCGTGGGAAGGTATTTTCGCCACCCTGAATTCTGGCGATCGCGACATTATTATTTCCGGCATCACCATCACCGACAAGCGTAAAGCGATGGTCGATTTCTCCGCGCCTTACTTCCCGGCAGAGCAATCCATCGTGGTACCAAATGATTCCAAAGTGGATTCTGTTAATGCGCTCAAAGGTAAGAAAGTCGGCGTGGTGAACTCCAGTGCGGGTGACACCGTGGTTTCCGACACTCTGGGTAAAAACAGCACCGACATCAAACGTTTTGATAACACGCCATTGATGCTACAAGAGCTGGCTGAAGACGGTATCGACGCGGCTGTTGGTGACGTTGGCGTGGTGAAGTACTACATCAAATCTCACCCGGAAAAAGCGCTGAAAGCCGTTAAAGACGACAAATTTGAACGCCAGTATTTCGGTATCGCGGTCGCAAAAGATAACCAGGAGCTGTTGGGTAAAATTAACTCCGGCCTGAAGAAAATCGTTGCCGATGGGACTTACGCAAAAATCTATTCCACCTGGTTTGATAGCAACGTTCCAACCCTCCCCGCTGAATAATTTGTTATACCCGTTAGCATTCGAGTTGCAGCCAGGCGGCAAGAGAGTCAGTCCCCAGGAGCTTACTTGAGTAAGTGACTGGGGCTAGGGAGCGCAGCCAACACCCCTGCAGCTTGAAGGATAATGGGTATATGACTCGGGGCCGCTTCGGCCCCAACAAGGACAGGTATGACCGGATTTCGCTGGGAGATAATCTCAGAATACGCGCCGCTATTTATGCAAGGCGCGATCATGACCATCAAGTGCACCATCATCTGCGTTATTTTAGGCACCACCTGGGGCTTGTTGCTTGGGCTAGGCCGCATGGCGCACGCTGAAGATGGCCCGTGGAAACACGTGCTGCGTTACGCTGTGCAGTGGCCAGTGCGCGTTTATGTGAGCGCCTTCCGTGGCACGCCATTGTTTGTGCAAATCATGGTGGTTCATTTTGCGCTGGTGCCGCTGTTTATTAACCCGCGTGACGGCATGTTTGTGACCAGCGGACTGATGTCGGTGGATTTCGCCCGCATGCTGCGCTCTGAATACGGCGCGTTTCTTTCGTGCGTGGTGGCGATTACGCTGAATGCGGGAGCTTACGTTTCGGAAATTTTCCGCGCTGGTATTCAGTCAATCGACAAAGGCCAGATGGAAGCGTCACGTGCACTGGGAATGGGATGGGGAAAAACGATGCGCAAAGTGATTTTGCCGCAGGCGTTCCGCCGCATCCTGCCGCCGTTGGGCAATAATGCTATCGCCATCGTGAAAGATTCTTCACTGGCTTCAGCGATTGGTCTGGCCGATCTGGCTTATGCAGCGCGTACTGTTTCTGGCGCTTATGCGACGTATTGGGAACCGTACCTGACAATTTCATTAGTTTATTGGGTGCTGACGTTCCTGCTTTCGCTGATGGTGCAACACATGGAAAAGAGGTTTGGCAAAAGTGATTCACGTTAAAGACTTGCAGAAACAGTTTGGCAAAACCCATGTGCTGCGCGGTATTTCATGTGATATCGCGCCGCAAGAAGTGGTGTGCGTCATTGGTCCGTCCGGTTCCGGGAAAAGTACTTTCCTGCGTTGTCTGAACGCGCTGGAAAAACCAGACGGCGGTGAAGTCGTGGTCAACGGTTACGCGGTTCATGACCCGAAAACCAACCTGAATACGCTGCGTTCTGGCGTCGGCATGGTCTTCCAGCGTTTCAACCTGTTCCCGCATATGACGGTGCTGGAAAACCTGACGATGGCGCCGATCTCGCTTAAAGGTTTGTCGAAAGCCGAAGCCGTGTCACGTGCCGAAAAGCTGCTACAAAAGGTGGGATTGATCGACAAGATTGACGCCTGGCCGTCGAGCCTTTCCGGTGGACAGCAGCAGCGTGTGGCGATTGCGCGTGCACTGGCAATGGAGCCGTCGATCATTTTGTTTGATGAGCCAACTTCAGCGCTCGACCCTGAACTGGTGGGCGAAGTGCTGGCGGTCATGAAACAGCTGGCGCTGGAAGGGATGACGATGGTTATCGTCACCCACGAAATGGGCTTTGCCCGAGAAGTCGCTGACCGCGTGGTGTTTATCGATCAGGGCGTGATTCAGGAGCAGGGGCCGCCGTCGCAACTGTTCAGCAACCCGACCAACCCGCGTACCAAAGAGTTCTTGAGTAAGGTGCTTTAATTTCGGGCATGGGGAAACTTACACCGTTTCCCCATGCTGCTGAAAACGATGCGCCAGCGGCAACCAGCAGAACAGAATCATCACGCCCATCGCGGTCATTAACATGCCGAGGCTGAATTGCCCGGTTTGTGGCAGCAACGCTGAAAACCACGCCATTGCGCCTGATCCAATATTTTGCAGCCCGCCCACAAGCGCCCCTGCGGTGCCTGCCAGGAACGGAAACGGCTCCATTGCACCGCTGGTCGCCAGCGGGAATAACATGCCTGCGCCGAAGAAGAACAGCGCGGCTGGCACCAACAGCGTCCAGATATTCATCACTCCCAGCCAGCCTGGGATCCACATCAGGATGCCAGCAAACAGGCAGCTTAAAACCGCTTGCCACATCAGCGATGAAAAGCGCGCGTTTTGCCGCCCGGCATACCAGGAGCCAAAAAAGGCGGCAGGAATCGGCAGAATGAACAGAATACTCACCACCACGCCATTAAGCCCCAAAACGCCGCCCATCAACACGCCAGAGCAGGCTTCAAACACGGCAACACCGGCAAGACCACCGACCAGCATCAGCAAATAACAATTAAACGAACCACTGCCGAGCAGCGTTTTATAGCTCGCCATCAGCCGTTGCGGTTTTTCCTGAACCGGGCGCGTTTCCGGCAGCCAGCGCAGCATGCAGAACGCCACAATCATGCACAGCACCAGCAGGAAACCGTAGCAAGCGCGCCAGCCCCACACGGAGTCAAGCATTCCGCCAATCACCGGCGCCATGAGTGGGCTAACCAGAATTCCCATATTCAACAAACTGTTAGCAGAGCGAAGCGATGCACCTTCGTAAAGGTCACGTGGCATGGTCCGCGCCATGACGCCCGCAACGCCCGTCCCCATTCCCTGCAACGCGCTGGCAATCACTAGCGCAGTTAAATTTGTTGTAAACAGCGCCCACAGAGTGGCGAGGATGAAAATGCTCATGCCAGTGAGAATGACCGGGCGACGGCCAATGCGGTCTGAAATTGGCCCGTAGACAAGTTGTGATAAGCCATAGGTCAGCAAATAAGCCGCCATCACCTGCTGGATTGCGCCGCTGCGCACGCCGAAGTCGCGAGCCATATCGGGAATTGAGGGGATATAAATGGTTTGCGTCATTTGTCCGACAGCAACCAACAGAATCAACATCATCAGAAGGTGAATATTGGCTAACTTTTTCATTTTCTCAGGTGTTATTTTGGGTATAGATGCCAATTGCCAGTTTATAAAACTGACTGTGCCAAAAAATCGAGAGGAATCTACCACACAAAGACCATGAAACCCTATCGCCTGACACCTTTTGAACCAGAGATAAAATGGCAGCCTGTAAAGCCTCAACGGCAATTTTTGTTGCCAGCGAAACGGCTGCGGAGATTTATAAAAGGGAGGCGGTTTCCCGCCTCCCTTTGGTGCGACTTGAAGGCCAGGAATTACTTAAAGTATTTCATGGCGACTTCAAGCAGTTGCAGTAACGCAACCATGAGTTTCAGAAACGCAATAGCCAGTCCCATCAAGCCCATACGCTTTTTCTCCTGTAGTCAGGAGCACTTTCAGCTGACGAGCCTTTCCGCTGCCTGTAGCCAGCTGAATTTGTTGAGGTTGTACGATGTGCCCCTCCGAGGTTAAGACACTGACGGCACCACCCGTTTCAGCCAGGACTTGAATTGCGCGGCGGTTTGCGGCCCTCAGAGCACATCACTTCCAACACACTCAGTATATCTATTTTACTGTATAAATAAACAGTAAAATGATGAAAATGCGAACAGCTTCGCAAGCCACAGATTTATGCGGTGCTCACAATAGCAGCAAGTATTTGCGCCAGTTCGGCTTTCGTCGTATATTTGGGAGGTTGATGTTGTACGGTGTGCGAAGCAGTAAAAGCACTAGCAGCAAAAACAAAAGACCTCGCCTCACCAGCGGGGTTTTTTGTTTTTATAAGATATGAAATTTACTTAGTTATAAAACCCTTGTGGAACCGACTGCCCGAAGCCATCACCGCTGTCGGTGCTGTTATCACGTCGCCCGCGAGCTTCAAGTCTGTCGGCGCGCATTTGTTCGCTTATCTCTCTGCGCTGCTCCGTCGTTAAATTCTCACGGCCATAATAGTGATCCGGATATTGCGAGCGCATGATTAATGCCTCGTTGGTCTCGGTCGGGCTAAGGGTTTTATGCCCGTCATAGCCTGACGTATCAGTCGATGAGCAACCAATAATGGCGAGCGGGATAAGCAATATCAAAGCGTATTTATAAGCCATATCTCTTCCTGAACCAGCACGATGGATAACGAATTCACGCAGCGTATCATGGATAGTTTAGCTGCGACTGTCTGCCGCCACACGATTCGGCGAAATGTTTAATCACACTCTTTCAGCCCACTTTTCTCACCGTTTTTCATTTGCGAATTACCCTTAATAAGCTTGCTAATAATTCATGAACTGAATACTGGAGAGAAACATGATTAAGCCTTGTTTTTCCGCTTTGTTGCTCAGTGCTTTACTGCTGAGTGCCGGAGCCATGGCTGCTGGATCTGAAAATGTCATCAGGCCCGTGCGAGGCACCATCGACGCGGTGGAGGGGAATACGCTCAAAATCACCACGCGCCAGGGCGAGAAGCTCGACGTCGCGCTAACAGATGAAACCAAAGTCAATAGCGTCAGCGAGGCGAAAATCAGCGATATCAAGCCTGATAGCTTTATAGGCACCGCCGCCGTGCAACAGGCGGATGGCACGCTAAAGGCGCTGGAAGTCCATGTTTTTGCACCCAGTTTACGTGGTTCAGGCGAAGGATTTAATCCCTTTGAATCTGCGGATGGGAATGTGAACACCATGACTAACGGCACCGTAGGTAAGCTGGTGAATAGTCAGGGTCGGACGATGACAGTGAAGGTTAAGGATCAGGAGAAAACGGTTATCGTGCCAGACGATGTGCCTGTGGTTTTGATTGCCCCGGGCGATCGCAAATTGCTGCAACCGGGTACAAAAGTGGTGCTGCACGTGACAAAAGACGACAAAGGGCCGTTCGTCGTGCGCGGTGTTTCTGCGGGTAAAGACGGGCTGACGCCGCCGATGTAAATGCCTGGGTACAAAATATTTCGCCCCGGCACAGCGCCCGGGCGAATTAAAGCCGATTAAGACAGCGGGCTAAGCGTTATTTCTACGCGGCGGTTCTGCGCTTTGCCTTCAGCTGTGCTGTTGCTGGCGATTGGATTTGCCGGGCCAGCCCCTGTGGAACGCACGCGGTTTGCGGCCACGCCTTGCGTGATAAGCGCGCTACCCACGCCGTCTGCACGTTGCTGTGAGAGCTTCATATTCAGCTCCTGGCTGCCGGTGCTGTCGGTGTAACCCACAACGTTAACCGCCGTTTTTGGATACTCTTTCAGGACCATTGCCACGCCGGTTAAGGTATTTGCACCAGCCGGTTTCAGCGTCGCGCTGCTGCTATCAAAGGTCACATTATTTGGCATGTTCAGCACGATGTTGTCGCCATTACGCGTCACACTTACGCCTGTTCCCTGCATCTTGTCGCGAAGTTTAGCTTCCTGCACATCCATGTAGTAACCCACGCCACCACCTAAAGCTGCACCCGCAGCGGCACCGATCAGTGCGCCTTTGCCGCGATCTTTCTTGGATGAGGAAAGTACGCCTACGCCCGCCCCAACCAGCGAGCCGATGCCTGCTCCAATACCTGATTTCCCTGCTTCACGTTCGCCGGTGTAAGGGTTGGTCGTACAACCAGAAACTGCTAACGTGCCGCAAACAATGGCGGCAATCATCATGACGCGTTTTTTCATCTCATTTCCTTTGTGAATTTAATAACTCAACCGCATGATCGGCGGCGGTTGATTATGCAGTGTGAATGTGTAGAAATTTCTATAGAGTCGTCTGAATTTGTAAACTAAATATTGAGTGGCCATCAGGCCGCCACCTGCCCACTACCTGCAACAAGGGGAGCCTGAATTGGCTAATACACTCTCATCAAACAAGAAAATCCTGACCGCCGCTCACTGGGGGCCGATGCTCGTCGAAACTGACGGAGAGCGCGTGCTCACATCCATCGGCGCACTGGAAACCGGCCACGAAAACTCATTGCAAAGCGCCGTTCCGGATCAGGTCCACAGCAAAGCCCGCGTGCAATTTCCCATGGCGCGAAAAGGTTTTCTTGCCTCGCCTGATGCCCCACAAGGTGTGCGTGGCGACGATGAATATGTGCGGATTAGCTGGGATGAGGCGCTGCACCTGATTCACCAGCAGCACCAACGTATTCGTGCCACTTATGGCGCAGCGTCTATTTTTGCGGGTTCTTACGGCTGGCGATCCAATGGCGTGTTCCATAAAGCGGCGACGTTATTGCAGCGCTATATGAGCCTTGCGGGTGGTTACACCGGGCATCTGGGAGACTATTCAACGGGCGCTGCGCAGGTGATTATGCCGTATGTGGTTGGCTCAAATGAAGTTTATCAGCAGCAAACCAGTTGGCCGTTAGTGCTTGAACATAGCGACGTGGTGGTGCTCTGGAGCGCTAATCCGCTGAACACATTGAAGATTGCGTGGAACGCCAGTGACGAACAGGGCGTGAAGTTTTTTGAGCAACTGAAAAACAGCGGCAAAACGGTGATCGCCATTGACCCGATGCGCTCGGAAACGGTGGATTTCTTTGGCGACAATGCACAATGGATTGCCCCGAATATGGGGACTGATGTTGCGCTGATGCTGGGTATCGCGCATACGCTGGTGAGACACGGCTGGCACGATACAGAATTCCTGGACCGTTGCACGCATGGCTACGATAAATTCGCCGCTTATCTGATGGGCGAATCAGACGACCAACCGAAAACGGCAACCTGGGCGGCAGAAATTTGCGGCGTGCCTGCGAAAACTATCGAATATCTGGCGCAGTTGTTTAGTGAAAACCGCACCATGCTGATGTCCGGCTGGGGTATGCAACGCCAGCAATACGGCGAGCAAAAACACTGGATGCTGGTGACGCTCGCGGCGATGCTTGGGCAAATTGGCACGCTTGGCGGCGGTTTTGGCCTGTCCTATCATTTTGCGAATGGCGGCAATCCAACGCGGCGCGCGGCGGTATTAGGGTCTTTGCAGGGAGCCGTGGCAAACGGAACCGATGCCGTGGAAAAAATCCCGGTGGCGCGAATTGTAGAAGCGCTGGAAAACCCCGGTGGTGAGTATCAGCACAACGGGCAGCAGAAAACCTTCCCGGATATCCGCATGCTGTGGTGGGCTGGCGGCGGTAATTTCACCCATCACCAGGACACAAACCGCCTGATAAAAGCCTGGCAGAAACCGGAACTGGTGGTGATTTCCGAATGCTTCTGGACGGCGGCGGCAAAGCACGCCGATATTGTTCTACCGATCACCACATCGTTTGAACGCAATGATTTAACGATGACCGGCGATTACAGCAATCAGCATCTGGTGCCGATGAAGCAGGTCGTTGCCCCGCAGGGTGAAGCGCGCAATGATTTCGACGTTTTTGCGGCACTTAGCGCATTGTGGGAAGAGGGCGGCGAGGCGCGTTTCACCGAAAGTAAAACCGAGCTGCAATGGCTGGAAGCGTGCTATGAAATCGCCCGCAAACGCGGTGCGGCGCAGCAGGTGGAATTACCGGACTTTAAAACGTTCTGGGAAAGTAACCAGCTGATTGAAATGCCGGAAAGTGAAAAGAATGCCGGTTTTATCCGTTTTGCTGATTTCACGCGCGATCCGCTGGCGAATCCATTAAAAACGCCGAGCGGGAAAATCGAAATTTATTCTGAACGAATCGCCAGTTTTGGTTATGCCGATTGCCCGCCGCATCCGACCTGGCTTGCTCCGGACGAATGGCAAGGCAATGCTGAAGCAGGCCAGCTTCAATTGCTTTCTTCTCACCCGGCGCACCGTCTGCATAGCCAGCTTAACTACGCAGCGCTGCGTGACAAATACGCCATCGCCGGGCGTGAGCCGTTAACACTGCATCCGCAAGATGCCGCAGCGCGTGGTATTGCTGATGGCGATTTGGTGCGGGTCTGGAACGCCCGAGGGCAGGTACTGGTGGGGGCGCGGGTGACGGACGGCATTAAACCTGGCGTCGTCTGTATACACGAAGGTGCCTGGCCGGATTTAGATGACCGGAAACTGTGTAAAAACGGGGCGGTCAATGTGCTGACGCTGGATATTCCGACGTCTCGGCTGGCAAATGGCTGTGCGGCGAACTCCTCGCTGGTATGGGCCGAAAAATATCTCGGCCCGGTGCCGGAGGTTACTGCGTTTTCTCCTCCTGCCAGCTCATAATCCACGTCGGGTGGCGCGTTTCATTTTGCCAGGCGCTTTCTTCAATGCGAAAGCCCTGGCGATGGTAAAAATGCACCGCCCGCTGATTCTTCTGGTAAACCTCGAGGCTCAGGGAGGGGTAAATCGCTTTGACGTGTTCCATCAACGACTGACCAATCCTCTTGCCGATAAAAGGTTCGCTGACAAACAGCGCGCCGATAAACAGTGAATCCAGCACGCTAATAAATCCCACCATTTTGTCCTGATGCTGATAAATCCAGGTCGCAGATTGCGGGATATACACGTTGCGCACGATGGACTCACTTTCGTGCCAGTAGTTTTCGCTGATAAAGGGATGAGCCTGAATAGTGCTGGCAAGCCAGATTTCAATCAGTTCATCCATTTCACCTGGCTGTAAGCGGCGAATCATTTGAGATTATCAGGATGGCAGAAGCAGGTGGTGACATGATCGTTAACCAATCCGCAAGCCTGCATAAACGAGTAGCAAATCGTCGAGCCGACAAATTTGAAGCCGCGTTTTTTCAGCGCTTTTGACAGCGCGTCGGAAGCGGGAGTCATGGCTGGAATTTCACCCAGCGTTGCGGCTTTCGTCACTTGCGCCTGATTATCGACAAATGACCAGACGAACTCCGGGAATTTCTCGCCGTTGGCTTCCATCGCCAGATACGCTTTGGCGTTATTGATGATGGCTTCAATTTTCCCACGATGGCGAATAATTCCCGCGTCTTGTACTAATACATCGACATCTTCCGGTTGCAGTAATGCCACGGCCTGCGGGTCGAAATTCTTAAAGCACCGACGGTAGTTTTCACGCTTTTTCAACACGGTAATCCATGACAAACCGGCCTGTTGCCCTTCAAGGCAAATCATCTCGAAAAGGTGTTGACCGTCAGTCACCGGCACGCCCCATTCCTTATCGTGGTACGCAATATAGAGCGGGTCCTGGGATACCCATCCACAACGCAACATATGTATCTCCTTTGATGAAATTTCTCGTGCCAACTTGACGTGCCAGATAAAGAGACAATAGTTAATTCAGGGCTATCCGCAAGCCCGCCAAAAACACAAAAAAATATCGCCGGATTTGGCTCTTTCCTGGAGTCGCTTTAATGAATAAAAACTTTAAACGCAGTGGTCGCCGTGTCACTTTCTCCACGGTGCTGGTTTTGTGTTGCCTGCCCTATGCTACGAATGTATTTGCCTGGCAACAAGAGTATGTCGCCGAAGAAACTTCAGGCGAAGCGCAGGATCGTTATACCTGGGACAGTAATCACCAACCAAGTTATAACGATATTCTCGCAGAAAGGATTAATTCTTCATTTACCTCCCAAAACCAGGAGGGGCTGATGCTCGTTTCTGGTAACGACAGTGTTAACGCTGATAGCTCACATTTGGGTATCGGCTGGAATATCTCTTTGCCTGGCAAAATAACCACCGGGCCGACGGCAAAATACCGTTGGGATGGCTCGTCTACCGGGATTTATAACGAATATGGCGACTCCGCCGTTGCCGCGCAATTTACCGATCAACTCTGGCATGCCAGCGTTTCCACTGTGGGCTGGCGGGTCGATTCATCCGTGGGTTATCTGCGCCCGTGGGCACAGCTCAGTTACAACCATCAATATGGTGAAAATCAGTGGAAAGCGCAGTCCGGGATGCGATCTAACGTCGCGAACGGACAGGATGCGAGCTGGATGGATGTGACCGTGGGTGCGGATATGCCGATTGGTAAGAATATGGCAGCGTTTGCTTCTATGTCACAAGCGGAAGGTTTAGCCACCGGCGAGGCCTATATTTATAATGTCGGTGTCAGCGCCCGTTTCTGATCATTAATTTAACCTTGAGTCTGTATATTTAACATCTGATGCTCAATGTTTACGGGCATCAGGTTGATAGTAATCACTAACAAAACGGGCTGCTCAATCCCCGTCCAGGTCATTCATACCCTCTCAGATGCATTTCATTCCGGCTTGAGTGCAACTCATGCCTTTTTCTCCTGGAATAAAATGCACTTCGTTACTCTTGGCAGCAGAAGATTTCTCTTAAATTTTGCGGACATCTGCCATGAACAATGCCTCTTACAACCGTACTCGCTGGTTAACTCTGATCGGCACCATCATTACCCAATTTGCCCTGGGTTCCGTTTATACCTGGAGCCTGTTTAACAGCGCGCTTTCACAAAAACTGGATGAGCCAATCAGCCAGGTCGCGTTCTCCTTCGGTTTATTAAGCCTCGGTCTGGCGATTTCCTCCTCTGTTGCGGGCAAATTGCAGGAACGCTTTGGTGTCCGCAAAGTCACAATGGCGGCGGGTGTGTTGCTGGGTGTCGGTTTCTTCCTTACCGCTCACTCCAATAACTTGTTGATGCTGTGGCTCAGCGCTGGTGTGCTGGTCGGCCTGGCCGATGGCGCGGGTTATCTGTTGACCCTTTCCAACTGCGTGAAATGGTTCCCGGAACGTAAAGGCCTGATTTCTGCATTTGCCATCGGTTCTTACGGCCTCGGTAGCCTGGGCTTCAAATATATCGACAGCCATTTGCTGGCAACTGTCGGCCTGGAAAGCACCTTCATGATTTGGGGTGGCCTGGCGATGGTGATGATTCTGCTGGGTTCCATGCTGATGAAAGATGCGCCATTGCAGGAAGTGAAATCCGCAAACGGCGTGGCTGAAAAGGACTACACCCTGGCAGAATCTATGCGTAAACCGCAGTACTGGATGCTGGCAGTAATGTTCCTGACCGCCTGCATGAGTGGCCTGTATGTGATTGGTGTGGCGAAAGATATTGCGCAAGGCATGGTGCATTTAACCGCTGAGTCTGCGGCGAATGCGGTAACGGTTATCGCGATTGCTAACCTGAGCGGCCGCCTGGTGCTGGGTATTCTGTCCGACAAAATTGCCCGTATCCGTGTTATCACCATCGGCCAGGTTATTTCTTTAGTGGGCATGGCAGCGCTGTTGTTCGCCCCGCTTAACGAAGCGACTTTCTTTGCCGCGATTGCCTGTGTGGCATTTAACTTCGGCGGCACCATCACCGTTTACCCTTCACTGGTAAGTGAGTTCTTTGGTCTGAATAACCTGACTAAAAACTACGGTGTGATTTACTTAGGCTTCGGTATCGGCAGCATTTGCGGTTCGATTATCGCGTCTATCTTCGGCGGTTTCTATGTGACCTTCTGCGTCATCTTCGCCCTGCTGATTCTGTCTCTGGCGATTTCCACTACCATCCGCCAGCCAGCACGAGAAGTTATGCAGAAAGTTCCCGCTCACGCTTGATAGCGAGTCATTAATGCCGCAAACCATGCCGCCGGGACGTTATACGGCGGCATCATTAATTGTGAAATACCCTGTTCGATAATGTTCTCCGCCTGACCCTTCAGGAACTCATTTCCCCGTTGTAACCCCGCCAACTGAATTCGCTTTTCGATTAAATAAACCCGCGCAAAATGCGGGTCGTAGCGCAAAATCTCACGGGTATTATCAATGATGTCAGCGAGTTTAATGGTTTGCGCTTCACCGCTGGCATTGGCGGTGTGCAGGAAATGGGCGCGCTTGCGATGCATGCGGTTGGTGCCGGGGAGTTGCTCCGGGTTGGTAACCATGGCGACAAGTGCCGCGACCTCCGGGCCGAAGCGCTCTTCAATATCAATTATCGTGGTGCCGGTGTCTTCCACCGTATCGTGTAGCCAGGCGGCTGCGAGCACCTCTTCAACAGGGCAAACACCCCTGACTAGCTCAACCACAGCGGCAGGATGGACAATATAGGGTTCAAGCGTATATTTGCGGCGCTGATCGCAAGCCGCATGTGCCTTTGTTGCATACCGACGGGCGCGTTCTTCCAACGATTGCATGTTTTTCCCTCAGCATTAACAACATTATTTAATATGCTCATAACATCGTTGCGGCGTCATTCAGCCGTTCGGCTTCAAATTGTGTAAACAACGGGCCAGATCACGCATTTTGCCGATACTTTTGACCTTCCCTATGTTCTACTAATCCGCGCTAAATCGGCTAAGAATCGTCCTGATTCAGACACTATTTTTTATTGCTCAGAATTTTCCAGGTAATGTGGAGTCTGAGTGATGCTTATAACTTTTTCTTTTTGCGCTTTATTTTCGGACACCCTGCATGAACTACGTTAAATCGATGTCGCAGCAGAAGCTCAGTTTTCTGTTAGCGGTATACATCGGACTGTTTTTGAACCTTTCAGTTTTTTACCACCGTTTTGAGGGATTCGTTCAGAACTTTAGTGGCCTGTCAGGCGTTTATATGGTGGCGGAAGTCGTGGCTTGTGTATTGGTCACTTTCTTTTTATTCCGCATGTTATCGCTGTTTGGGCGCACCGCCTGGCGCATATTATCGACGCTAGTGGTACTGTGCTCTGTCGCCGCAAGCTACTACATGACGCTACTTAATGTGGTCATCGGCTACGGGATTATTGCCTCGGTAATGACTACCGATATTGACCTTTCGAAAGAAATTGTCGGCTATCAGTTCGTATTATGGCTCATTCTGATAAGCGCCGTGCCGTTGGTACTTATCTGGACTAACGCCGCACGCGATACGCTTATTAAGCAGCTCAAAACCCCTGGTCAGCGTTTTAAAAATGTCGCCATTGTGCTGCTCGCCGGGCTAATGGTGTGGGCGCCGCTCAATTTACTGGGCAAACAACAAAAGAATTCAGAAAGGCGCACGACCGTAGATATGCCAAGCTATGGCGGTGTGGTGGCCAACTCCTACTTACCCTCTAACTGGGTTTCAGCGTTAGGGTTGTATGCCTGGGCACAAGCCGATGAGTCCACCGATAATCGCTCTTTGATGAACCCGGTAAAACAGTTCACTTATGTTGCGCCAAAAGAGCTGGATGATACCTACGTGGTGTTTGTGATTGGTGAAACCACTCGCTGGGATCACATGGGGATTTTAGGCTACGGGCGAGATACAACGCCGAAACTGGCTAAAGAGAAAAACCTGGTCGCATTCAGAGGCGAATCTTGTGATACCGCCACAAAGCTTTCGCTGCGCTGCATGTTTGTGCGTGAAGGTGGGGCGGAAGACAACCCGCAGCGTACCTTAAAAGAGCAAAACGTTTTTGCCGTGCTCAAACAGCTGGGCTTCACATCAAACCTTTTTGCGATGCAAAGTGAAGTGTGGTTCTACGGCAACACGATGGCAGATAACTTCTCTTACCGTGAGCAAATTGCTGCCGAGCCGCGTAACAGTGGCAAACAAGTCGATGACATGCTGTTGATGGAAGAGATGAAACTTTCTGTCGAACAGCATCCAAAGGGTAAGCATTTGATTATCCTGCATACCAAAGGTTCGCATTTCTCGTATGTGCAACGCTACCCACGTAGCTACGCGAAGTGGACGCCAGAGTGCGTCAGCATTGCTAACGAGTGCAGCAAGGAGCAGTTGATTAACGCGTACGATAATACGGTGCTGTATACCGACTCCGTGCTCGAGCGTGTTATTGACCAGTTGCGCGACAAACGGGCAATTATTTTCTATGCCGCTGACCACGGTGAGTCCATTGATGAGCACAAACATCTGCACGGTACGCCGCGTAAAATGGCACCGCCGGAGCAGTTCCGTGTGCCGCTGTTAGTTTGGGCGTCTGATAAATACCTGGAAAACCCAGACCGCGCGCGCGAGTTTGCCCACATGCAAGAACAGGCAAAAATGAAAGTGCCGCATCGCCACGTGGAACTGTATGACACCATTATGGGTTGCCTGGGCTATACCTCACCAGACGGTGGTATTAACCAGAATAACAACTGGTGCCATGTGCCAAAGACGGCCGCGAAGTAACCATTTCGCTACAAATGCTGGATTTTAAAACAAACGGACGTGATTTTTACTTTCAGGGATTGACGGCTAAAACGGTGCGCAGTACTATGCGCTCCGCATTCGGCGAGTAGCGCAGCTTGGTAGCGCAACTGGTTTGGGACCAGTGGGTCGGAGGTTCGAATCCTCTCTCGCCGACCAAATTTAGAAAAGACCAACCTTCGGGTTGGTCTTTTTGCATCTGTAGTTTATAGAGGATGAGAATCTTCAAACCCTTGCCGGCTAGTAAAGCTGATTAAAATCACTGATCACTTTGTTACGCGAACGAATCACCTTTCCAGCAGAACCTTTAACCATCCACTCTGACAGACCACCAATTTGGTTTTGCTCGCCTGGGTTGTAGGGGACGTTATCCCAGTGTCGCTTAATGCGTTCTTCAACAACCTTACTGTACTCGGTGGCTGAATCGAGCATGAAGGAGTAGCGGATAAGCCTGGCGTTATCTGCAGGAGGCGCCGCTTTATAACATTCCTGTGCCGATGCAATAAGTGAGTCCAACGCTGTTGCTTGCAGTTGAGCTTCCTGCGGAATAAAGCTTTCTTCCGCCAGCTGTTTTGTTGTTTTATCTATCTGAATAACAATGGCGAGCGAATAATATTTTAAGGTTTTCCCCTGGTCTGTTTCTATATTAGCCAGTTCATTTGTATAAGACTGATTATTATCTCTTGTAGATTCTTTCTGCCAGGAAGAAAAACGCATTGGATTCTTATCACTCGCCAGCCTCAGAGCCTGCTTGCAGACTGGGATTTCCACAGCTGTAGCGGGCGAAGGAGGGCCAGACGTTTTGGCACCGTCACACCCTGAAATTAATATGACTGGGAAAATAGCCATTATAATAACTCTGTATATATGCTTGCTAATACATTCCTTGAGAATATACATATTAATTACCGACGTAAAAATTACATGATAATAATTATGTTATTTATCGACTAATGTTTATTAGTGGTTGTACTAATCTGGACTTTAATTTCGCCGGGAAGTTATTGAGGAAATATCATTTTGGGCTTTTCAGGCGCTATCAGCCTTGGGTACGCGATTTTGTGACATATTCCATCGTATTTTGTTATGGAAAATAGCGGACTAATACCCCGTTGCTTATGTTTCAGACCAGCATGATTCGCTGTGAGAGACTTAGATCACAAAATTAATCGTTCAGATAATCAGCATTCGGCAAGAAATTTTTCAAAAAGCGCGCAACCGATTACCGCTATCGGTTGCAAATTAAGCAGTGTAATATTCTGGTAACAACCCCGTAGCATAAATTTCCCTGCTGGAAATGGTACGGCAGGCTTTTTTTAAACTTTGTTCGCCAATTCTCACCTCGGTTGTAAATCCCTGTTACCTATATTGACGTTTAACTCATCTATTGACAGATTGTAGGGCGTGAGGGGCAATTTATGGACAGTCCGCACTATCACACAGCTAGTCTGACGAAAGGAATCCCTGGCCTCACTTCCGCCTCCGGGCACACCGAACGGACCGCACACAAATAACAAAGGTCTAACGGAAAAAAAACAACACGACAAATGTCCCTTAACAATTTCCTGAAGCGGCCCATAACGCTGTAACCGGAAAATAAAAGGGAACATCACAATGGAGCAGAAGAATGAGTCTTTCCTTGAAGAAGTCAGGGATGCTGAAATTTGGTCTGAGCCTGGTGGCACTGACCGTAGCAGCAAGCGTTCAGGCAAAAACACTGGTTTATTGCTCAGAAGGTTCCCCAGAAGGTTTTAACCCGCAGCTGTTTACCTCTGGTACCACGTATGATGCCAGCTCAGTGCCAATCTATAACCGTCTTGTCGAATTCAAAACCGGCACGACTGAAATCGTCCCAGGACTTGCTGAAAAGTGGGAAGTGAGCGAAGACGGTAAAACGTATACCTTCCACCTGCGTCAGGGCGTGAAGTGGCAGGATAATAAAGATTTCAAACCAACACGCGATCTGAATGCTGATGACGTCGTGTTCTCGTTCGATCGTCAGAAAAATGCCAATAACCCGTACCACAAAGTTTCTGGCGGCAGCTACGAATACTTTGAAGGCATGGGCTTGCCTGACCTGATCACCGAAATTAAGAAAGTGGACGATAAAACCGTTCAGTTCGTACTGGCGCGTCCAGAAGCACCGTTCCTGGCAGACCTCGCGATGGACTTCGCCTCTATTCTGTCCAAAGAATACGCTGACAACATGATGAAAGCCGGCACGCCGGAAAAAACTGACCTGAACCCAATCGGTACCGGTCCGTTCCAGCTGCTGCAATACCAGAAAGACTCCCGCATTCTGTACAAAGCGTTCCCGGGCTACTGGGGCACCAAGCCTCAAATCGACCGCCTGGTCTTCTCCATCACGCCTGATGCCTCCGTGCGTTACGCTAAATTGCAGAAAAACGAGTGCCAGGTTATGCCGTATCCAAACCCGGCTGACATCGCTCGCATGAAGCAAGATAAGAGCATCAATCTGATGGAACAGGCTGGCCTGAACGTCGGTTACTTGTCCTTCAACACCGAGAAGAAACCGTTTGATGATGTGAAAGTACGTCAGGCGCTGACTTACGCGGTGAACAAAGAAGCGATCATCAAAGCGGTTTATCAGGGCGCAGGCACTGCGGCTAAAAACCTGATCCCACCAACCATGTGGGGCTACAACGATGACGTGAAGGATTACACCTACGATCCTGAGAAAGCAAAAGCGCTGCTGAAAGAATCCGGCCACGCTGACGGCTTCACCGTTGACCTGTGGGCAATGCCAGTACAACGTCCGTACAACCCGAACGCTCGCCGCATGGCTGAGATGATTCAGGCTGACTGGGCGAAAGTCGGCGTGACCGCCAAAATCGTCACCTACGAGTGGGGCGAGTATCTGAAGCGCGCCAAAGCGGGCGAGCACCAGGCTGTCATGATGGGCTGGACTGGCGACAATGGGGACCCGGACAACTTCTTCGCCACCCTGTTCAGCTGTGCTGCGGCGAAAGACGGTTCCAACTACTCTCGCTGGTGCTACAAGCCGTTTGAAGACCTGATTCAGCCTGCGCGTGCGACTGACGATCACAACAAACGTATCGAGCTGTACAAACAAGCTCAGGTAGTGATGCATGACCAGGCTCCGGCGCTGATCGTTGCTCACTCCACGGTATACGAGCCAGTGCGCAAAGAAGTGAAAGGTTACGTGGTTGACCCATTGGGCAAACACCACTTCGAGAACGTGTCAGTAGAATAATTTTCTGACTTTAAGCGCCGCCCTTGCCTGGTTTTAAATCCCTCTCCCTCAGGAAGAGGGGTAGGGTGAGGGTGGTGTCTTTTGATATGTGAGCAATACAGACGAAGAGTCACCAGGCTCTTGGTCACTACAGAGAATACGGGTTATGTTGCAGTTCATCCTCCGACGTCTGGGATTAGTCATCCCCACGTTTATCGGTATTACCCTTCTTACCTTCGCTTTCGTACACATGATTCCCGGGGACCCGGTGATGATTATGGTGGGTGAGCGCGGTATCTCTCCTGAACGTCATGCTCAGTTGTTGGCCGAACTTGGCCTCGACAAGCCATTGTGGCAGCAATACCTCCATTACATTTGGGGTGTGATGCACGGCGACCTGGGCATTTCGTTAAAAAGTCGTCTCCCGGTCTGGGACGAGTTCGTGCCGCGCTTTAAAGCGACCATGGAACTTGGCGTTTGCGCGATGATGTTCGCCGTTGCCGTGGGCATTCCGGTTGGCGTTTTGGCTGCGGTTAAACGCGGCTCTGTGTTCGACCACACTGCGGTAGGCCTCGCGCTGACCGGCTACTCCATGCCTATTTTCTGGTGGGGTATGATGTTAATCATGCTGGTTTCCGTCTACTGGAACCTCACCCCCGTGTCGGGGCGTATCAGCGATACGGTATTCCTCGATGACACCTTGCCGCTCACCGGTTTTATGCTGATAGACACCGCGATATGGGGCGAGCCGGGCGACTTCATCGATGCGATGGCGCACATGGTGCTGCCAGCCGTGGTGCTCGGCACGATTCCGCTGGCGGTTATCGTGCGTATGACCCGCTCGTCCATGCTCGAAGTGCTCGGTGAAGATTACATCCGTACCGCTCGCGCTAAAGGTTTGACCCGCATGCGCGTTATCGTGGTTCATGCTCTGCGCAACGCTATGCTGCCTGTCGTCACCGTTATCGGCCTGCAGGTCGGTACGTTGCTGGCGGGTGCGATTCTGACGGAAACCATCTTCTCCTGGCCGGGACTTGGCCGCTGGTTGATTGATGCATTGCAACGTCGTGACTACCCGGTAGTGCAGGGCGGCGTATTGTTGGTCGCGACGATGATTATCCTCGTGAACCTGATCGTCGACTTACTGTACGGCGTGGTGAACCCGCGTATACGCCATAAGAAATAAGGGGCCATCATGACGCAATTAACTGAAAACAAAATGGTAGCGGCGCCAGTTCCAATGACGCCATTCCAGGAATTCTGGCACTACTTTAAACGTAACAAAGGGGCGGTCGTCGGCCTGGTGTATGTCACCGCCATGATTTTGATCGCTATTTTCGCCAACGTTCTCGCGCCACACGGCCCGGCAGAACAGTTCCGTGATTCACTGCTGAACCCGCCAGTGTGGCAAGAAGGCGGAAGCTGGCAGTTTATCCTCGGCACTGATGACGTTGGCCGCGACATCATGGCTCGCCTGATGTACGGCGCACGTTTGTCGCTGCTGGTCGGCTGCCTGGTGGTGGTGCTGTCGCTGGTCATGGGCGTGGTCCTCGGCCTGGTTGCGGGCTACTTCGGCGGCCTTATCGACAACATCATCATGCGTGTTGTCGATATCATGTTGGCCCTGCCAAGCCTGCTGTTGGCGCTGGTACTGGTGGCCATTTTTGGCCCGTCGATAGTCAACGCTTCATTGGCGCTTACCTTCGTAGCACTTCCGCACTATGTGCGACTGACGCGCGGTGCGGTGCTGGTGGAAGTGCATCGTGATTATGTGACGGCCTCTCGCGTGGCGGGTGCAAGCCCGATGCGCCAGATGTTCATCAATATTCTGCCAAATTGTCTCGCACCGCTTATCGTGCAGGCCTCTCTTGGCTTCTCTAACGCCATTCTCGATATGGCCGCTCTCGGCTTCCTCGGCATGGGTGCGCAACCGCCAACACCGGAATGGGGCACCATGCTCTCCGACGTGTTGCAGTTCGCCCAAAGTGCCTGGTGGGTTGTCACCTTCCCCGGTGTCGCAATCCTGCTGACGGTGCTGGCATTTAACCTGATGGGTGACGGGCTGCGTGACGCGCTCGATCCTAAACTCAAGCAGTAGAGAGGCACGAGATGGCGTTATTGAATGTAAATAAATTATCGGTGCATTTCGGCGACGAAAAGACACCGTTCCGTGCCGTAGACCGCGTGAGTTACAGCGTAAATCAGGGCGAAGTGGTCGGTATTGTGGGTGAATCTGGTTCCGGTAAATCGGTCAGCTCGCTGGCGATTATGGGGCTGATTGATTACCCAGGCCGCGTAATGGCGGAAAAATTGGAATTTAACGGCCAGGATCTGCAAAAGATTTCTGAGAAAGAGCGTCGTAACCTGGTTGGAGCCGAAGTGGCGATGATCTTCCAGGACCCGATGACCAGCCTCAACCCTTGCTACACCGTAGGTTTCCAGATTATGGAAGCTATCAAGGTGCACCAGGGCGGCAACAAAAGTACCCGTCGTCAGCGTGCTGTCGACCTGCTGAACCTGGTGGGCATTCCCGATGCGTCTTCGCGTCTGGACGTTTACCCGCACCAGCTTTCCGGCGGTATGAGCCAGCGTGTGATGATTGCAATGGCGATTGCCTGTCGCCCTAAGTTGTTGATTGCCGACGAACCGACTACTGCGTTGGATGTGACCATCCAGGCGCAAATCATTGAGCTGTTACTGGAACTTCAGCAAAAAGAGAACATGGCGCTGATTCTCATCACCCATGACCTCGCGCTGGTGGCTGAAGCGGCGCACAAAATCATCGTGATGTACGCAGGCCAGGTAGTGGAAACGGGGGCTTCGCACGATATCTTCCGTGCGCCACGCCACCCGTACACCCAGGCGCTGCTGCGTGCGCTGCCTGAGTTTGCGCAGGATAAAGCCCGTCTGGCATCACTGCCGGGTGTGGTTCCGGGCAAATACGACCGCCCGAACGGCTGCCTGCTCAATCCACGCTGTCCGTATGCGACCGATAAATGCCGCACGGAAGAACCAGAACTGAACATGGTGGATAACGGGCGTCAGTCCAAATGCCACTATCCACTCGATGATGCCGGGAGGCCAACGCTATGAGTACCGAAAAGGCCACTGCGCAACCTCTGTTGCGGGCCATCGACCTGAAAAAACACTATCCGGTGAAGAAAGGCATTTTCGGCCAGGAACGCCTGGTGAAAGCGCTGGACGGCGTATCGTTTGAACTCGAACGTGGAAAAACGCTGGCGGTAGTGGGTGAATCTGGCTGTGGTAAATCCACGCTGGGCCGTCTGCTGACGATGATTGAAATTCCGACCGGCGGTGAGCTTTACTATCAGGGGCAGGATCTGCTCAAACCTGACGAAACCGCCGAAAAGCTGCGTCGCCAGAAAATCCAGATCGTGTTCCAGAACCCGTACGGCTCCCTGAACCCGCGTAAAAAAGTGGGGCAAATTCTTGAAGAGCCGCTGCAAATCAACACCAGCCTGAGCAAAGCCGAACGCCGTGAAAAAGCGCTGGCGATGATGGCGAAAGTTGGCCTGAAAACCGAGCATTACGATCGCTACCCGCATATGTTCTCCGGCGGCCAGCGCCAGCGTATTGCTATCGCCCGTGGTCTGATGCTCGACCCGGACGTGGTGATCGCCGATGAACCGGTATCGGCACTCGACGTTTCCGTGCGTGCGCAGGTTCTGAACCTGATGATGGACTTGCAGCAGGAAATGGGGCTGTCGTACGTGTTCATCTCCCATGATTTGTCGGTGGTGGAACACATCGCCGACGAAGTGATGGTGATGTATCTGGGGCGCTGTGTAGAGAAAGGGACGAAAGACCAGATCTTCTCAAACCCGCGCCACCCGTACACTCAGGCACTGTTATCTGCCACACCACGCCTGAATCCGGACGACCGCCGCGAGCGCATTAAACTCACCGGCGAGCTGCCAAGCCCGCTGAACCCACCTCCGGGTTGCGCGTTCAACGCCCGTTGCCGCCGCCGTTTCGGGCCGTGCACGCAGTTGCAACCGCAGCTTAAAGAGTACGGCGGCCAACTGGTGGCGTGTTTCGCTGTTGATCAGGATGAGAACGGGGAAATTCGTTAATACGAGTGGGGGCATGGAAGCTCTGTTGTTTTTCGTTCACCCGAACGTTTGGTTATCTCTGTAACCGTTGCAAACGGTGAACGTGCCAGGTGGCTCACGCCAGCCCCCTGGCGACCCCGGCGCCCGGCAAGTAAATCGCCGCTGCGCGGTAAACCCCGATTATTTCCCCAACATTCAGGGTCGTTCGCGACTCGCTCCAGGCGATCGCTCTCTTGCGCCGTTCCCGACGGCGCAACCCTGCCTGAAGGGGAAAATCGGTGCGATTTAAGCCGGGAACAAGGGCGTCGCTGTTAACTGTGAGAAATGAATTGGTTTTCGTAGGGCGGATAAGCTTGCGTCATCCACCTTCTTCACACTCCCATGCGACATTTTTGTATCCCCAGCCCCGCTGATGTAGATTACAAGCCGAGAGTCACAAAGGAGTTACCCTTGAACACACAAAATTCCACTCCGCTTGGATTTAGCTGGGATCCCAGCGTATTGCCGCAGGTTAATCCTGGCAGTACACGTCGTGCATTGGCGATCTACCTGCAACAGTTAACCTCATTCGTTTGGGATGCAGCAAAACTGGAAAATAATCCTTTCACCTTTGTCGAAGTGCAAACACTTCTGGATGGTGTCACCGTGGGTGGGCATAAACTTTCCGATGCCGAGCAGGTAACGAATCTGGCTGATAGCAGTAAAAAGTTGGTGGAGTTAGTTAAGACGGATCGTTTTGACCTGGATAAACCTACAATCATTCTCTTGCATGGCATTGTTGCGCGTAATGAAGCACTTGAATGGGGTGTGTTCAGAGGTGAGGGGGAAGAAACATCATACTCTCCGTATGTAGCCTTAGGGGAGCAAGGCGAACATCGCCCATTGCCGACGTTAACGGGTGCTCCTGAATTAAACCGTGTCTATTCTGAAGGTGTGGAATTTATAAAGACATTGCCGCCATTTGAAGGAGCATTAACGATGTTTCTTTTCGGTGCATTACAGCAGTTCTTTTTTGACGGTAACAAACGCACCAGTCGACATATGATGAATGGTTGGTTGATGAAACATGGCTTTGACCCGATCAGCGTACCTGCCGCACGCGCCCAGGTATTTAATGACAAGATGGTGAGCTTCTATCTCAGTAAAGAGGGGACTGATATGCTGGCATTTTTAAATAGCTGCCGCCGAGCCTGATTAGCAGGATCCTAGCTGTTCAGCACCGATTACCCCCTGAGTTTTGTGGTCTTCCGAATAGTTTTATATATTCAGTTCCTGAATATATAAAACCCATCACTATTTTCCACTGATTTATTCCTCACGAAAATCAGGGGAATATACCCTGCAAAAAATGTTAATTTTATTCGCGAAATATTCATCTTGGCCCAATTCTATTTATGTGTGTGAAATCACAAACAAAAGCTGCTACCTTTTAATGGTTAGTATTAAATAGCGCTTAATTACAAATCTAATCATCTTCATGCTTAGATGCGTATTGATAAGAAAAAAAGATGGAGAAAAGGCCGCTGCTGCCTATATATTGGCTTGAAATGCCATTGTTTTATCTGCAAAAACAATAATAAAAATAGTGATGATAACTCATCGCAATTAATAATGATTTATGAAGTCAATAACACTAATTAATGACTGGAAAGGCCTTCCTAAGAGTATTGGTATAAACTTTGAATCAATTCACATCTCTAATACGCATGTCCTTTAAATCATGAGTGTCGCAATGAAAAATTATGATGATTTACAGCGATTCAAGGATAAGACCCGCACAGGCGCTATCGAATTCAAGGATATGTCGGCGCAAAACAAACACTCAGATACCAGCAATTGGGCCATCATCAAGCAGTTAATGAATACTGACGATGACGGCTCCGTGTTATCTCATGCCGGAAGCATTGCGGTGCCAGCACCCCAGGCGGTGAAGGCGGATGAGTTTGATGCCAGCCATTTCAGGCCGTTAGTCGCTCAACCCATCTCGAGTACGGCGGCGCAAGGGTCTATTCTGGATAGCCTGCAAAGCGCATTACCCGAAACTAAAACTGCGGCTTTTCAACCTGAGCAAACGCAGCACACCACCGCAACCCTGTTTGAACAACTGGCACCGGTCGCCACCGCGCCAGAAGCGGCTGTCGAGCCTATCCGGCACCCTATTCCAGAACCCGTAAAAGAAACCGTGAAACCTGCCGTGGTATCCGCGCCGCAGGCCCCTGCACCGGTAACGACCGAACCCGTGCGTTTTGACAAACTGTTCGCAGCCAAAGGGAATACGGCGCGGAGTCATCCCGCCAAAGACTTACCGCTGCAACCGTTGCTGGAGATGATTGCGTCATGCCGCTAGTGTGTGTTTGCTCGCCAAAAGGCGGAGTAGGGAAAACCACGGTTACTGCCAATCTGGCGTATGCGCTCGCGCGTGCGGGTAGCAAGGTTTTAGCCATTGATTTTGATGTGCAAAATGCGCTGCGCCTGCACTTTGGCGTGCCGTTATCTGATGGCCGGGGTTATGTCACAAAAGCAATTGAATCGGCAGACTGGAGCCAGTCAGTTTTAACCGCTGGTAGCAATATGTTTGTGCTGCCGTATGGCGATGTCACGGAAGATCAGCGTCTTGAGTTTGAGCATCTTCTGACGACCGATAGCCACTTCCTGATGCGCGGATTAAGCACATTGCTTAACTATCCAGGACTTGTGATTATCGCCGATTTCCCGCCTGGGCCGAACCCGGCGCTGAAGGCTGTATCGCGCCTGGCTGATTTGCATCTGGTGACGATGCTGGCGGACACCGCTTCGCTTTCACTGTTGCCGCATATTGAAAACCATCGTTTGATTGGCGAGCCGTTAAATAATAAAGCGGGATATTATTTTGTTCTCAACCAGAGCGATAACCGCCGTCATATAAGCCGCGACGTCACCGCATTTATGCAGCAGCATCTTGGCGATCGCCTGCTTGGTGTTATTAACCGTGATGAAAGTGTGGCTGAAGCAAATGCTTCTCAGCAATCAATATTCGATTTCAGCCCTGCTTCTGCTGCGGCTTTTGATATTGAACTGATCAGTAAACGAGTTGCAGCTATTCTCGGCATAAAAATTGGTGATGGTGCGGTTCACACCGCCTTGAGAACGTCAAATTTCTGACATTTATCCAGGATGTCCTATGAAAAAGGTCCTGTTTTATTTACTGCTATTGGTATTAGCGCCAATAGCAGTCCTGATCATCATTACGCCTATGGACAGCCAGAAGCAGTATATCTTTGGCTTTATTAGCCTTGCGATTCTGTTTTTATTAGGCTTCAGCAAAAAGCACAGCGTCTCGATAATCATGATGCTGGTCTCGGTTTTGATGTCGACGCGTTATATTTATTTCCGTGCGACACAAACGCTGCACTTTAATTCTGAAATAGAAGCCATTCTGGGAATAGGGTTATTTTTAGCTGAACTTTATATCTGGGTCGTTTTATTACTGAGTTATCTGCAAACCGCTTTCCCATTAAAAAGGGGAATTGTGCCGTTGCCGGAAGATACGTCGACCTGGCCGACGGTGGATGTTTACGTCCCGAGTTATAACGAAAGCCTCGAAGTGGTACGCGATACCGTGCTCGCTGCGCAATGTATCGATTACCCGCGCGACAAGATCAAAATCTATCTGCTTGATGACGGTAAACGGCGCGAGTTTGCGGTGTTTGCCGCAGATGCGGGCGTGGGTTACATCACGCGTAACGATAACTCGCATGCTAAAGCCGGGAACCTCAACCACGCCATGAAACTCACCAAAGGTGAGCTGATCTGCGTATTTGACTGCGACCACGTCGCCACGCGTATTTTCCTGCAAGCGACCGTCGGTGCGTTCCTGAAAGACCCGAAACTGGCTCTGTTGCAGACTCCGCACTATTTCTACTCGCCCGATCCGTTCGAGCGTAACTTATCCGGCGGGAAAAACATTCCCAACGAAGGCGCGTTGTTCTACGGCCCGATTCAGCAGGGGAATGACAATTGGAACGCGACATTCTTCTGCGGCTCCTGCGCAGTGATTCGCCGTAGCGCACTCGAAGAAATCGGTGGTTTTGCGGTAGAAACCGTCACCGAAGATGCGCACACCGCGTTGAAAATGCAGCGCCTTGGCTGGAAATCCGCGTTCCTGGATATCCCTCTGGCGGCGGGCCTTGCGACTGAGCGCCTGGTACTGCACGTGATTCAGCGAACCCGCTGGGCGCGCGGCATGACGCAAATCTTCCGCCTCGATAACCCGTTATTTGGCCGTGGCCTGAAATGGCAGCAGCGTCTGTGTTATCTCAACGCGATGCTCTATTTCCAGTTCGCCTTGCCGCGCGTGGCGTTTGTGACGGCGCCGCTGGCGTATTTGCTGTTCAACCTGAACATCATCCACTCCTCGGCGAGTCTGATTTTTGCTTACGCCCTGCCGCATCTGATATTGAGCATTTACCTCAACTCACGCATGAACGGACGCTATCGCTACAGTTTCTGGGGTGAGATTTACGACATGGTGATGGCTTTCCACCTGGTTCTGCCGACGGCCGTCACGATGCTGTTCCCGAAACGCGGCAAATTCAACGTGACCGATAAAGGCGCGCTGTTGAACGTCGGATACTTCGATTTCAGCGTCGTGCGTCCGCATATGATTGTCGCGGTTTTACTGGCCGTCGCGGTGGTCGCCGGGATAGTGCGTGCCTGCGCCCATGACTATTTCGGCGTGGATCCGAATGTTATCGCGCTCAACGTGGGCTGGGGGTTATATAGCCTGGTGTTCCTGCTAGCGGCGATTGCCGTCGCCCGTGAAACGCGTCAGACCCGTAAAACCATTCGTATTGATGTCGATATTCCCGTGGTGATCCACTACGCCAGCGGGATTTCATCGCGCAGTAATACGCTCGATTTGTCGATGGGCGGCTGCCGAATTGCGGTGCCGGACGATCGCCATCTCACCGATGAAATTGAAGAAATTGAGCTGCAACTGAAGTCCGGCTCCATCAGTATTCCGGTGCAAGTGATTGCCAACGACGAACAGGCGATTCGCCTGCAATTTGAAGAGATCCCACTCGACCGTCGCCGTGAGCTGGTGCGCGTGGTTCTGGCGCGTGCTGATGCCTGGATTCACCCACCGAAGCCGCAGGATAACCCGTTCCGTTCCCTGCTTATCATCATCCGTTGTGTGTTTGACTTGTTCTGGCTGACCTGGAAATCACGTCGCGAAAACCGCCGTCTGCGCCAGGAAGAAGCGAAGCGTATGGAAAGTGCCAGTGAGGACAACGTGACATGAAACGGATGACCGTTAAAGTTTGCCAGTTATTGCTCGCGTTAAGTGTTTTAAGCTCGCCCGTTATGGCCGAAGACACCACGACGGTAGAGTCACAAATTCCGCTGGATTTACCGGCACCGGACGTTGCTTCTCCGGCGGTCGTGGCCCCGTCGTCGCCATCGGTCTTCACGCCGGGCAACGTCAGCAGTATTACCGTGGCGCAAATGGGCCAGCCGCGCGGCGTCATGCTCAGTGGCGGCCAGTTGCAGGCAGGGATCGACTTTACGTTGCCCGCAGATCAGGTCATCACCAATGCGCAACTGCTGCTGAATCTGAAAGTGTCTCCGGCGATGGCGGCACGTAACACCACATTGCAACTGATGATGAACGGTCAGCCGTTGGGGACGGTGCCGCTAGGTTCTGCGGACAGCGATGTCTCGAATTACCAGCTGGACATTCCGGCGGCGATGGTGGTGTCGAGCAACAACATCAGCTTTAAAATCAACGATGGCGATGCGTTACTGTGCCTGCGTGACCTGTCTGATAAATACCAGGTCACGATCATGCCGACCACGCGCCTGGATCTCGAAGGCCAGCAGTTGAATATCGGTGCGGATCTCAGCCATTTCCCGCGCCCATTCTTTGACTCAATGCAGATGACTCCGGCCTCTGTGGCGTTTGCCTTCCCGGCCAAAACGCTGCCTGAGCAGGTGAGTGCTGCGGCCCTGGTGGCGTCCTGGTTGGGGATCGAAGCGGATTACCGTGGGATTTCCTTTAACGCGCTGCACGACAAATTGCCCGAGAAAAACGGCATTCTGTTTGGTAAGCCGGGCGACCAGATTGGCGGCCTGACGTTACCTGCAACGCAAAAACCGATGCTGCAAATCATCGATAATCCCGGCAACCCGGTTTATAAACTGCTGTTAGTGGTGGGGAATTCAGATCAGCAACTTCGCGCGGCAGCGTGGCGTTTAACTCACGGTAAATTTGACGGGCAAACCGCCAGCACCGCCGTTGAAAACCAGGTGATTCCGGTGAGCAAAGCGTATGACGCGCCGCGCTGGATTTCTACCGAACGCCCGGTGCGTTTAACTGAACTGATGCGCAAAGACCAAAGCCTGACCGCAACGGGGATCTGGCACGAGCCATTAAGCGTTGCCTTCCGCGCCGCGCCGGATTTGTTCTTGTGGGATGGCGATACGATCCCGATGAAAATCGGTTATCGCTTCCCAACGGAAAACTGGATAGACGAAGAGCGTTCGTACCTTTCCATGACGTTCAACGGCACCTTCCTCAACAACCTGCCGGTGAACAAGCAAGGTGCGCTGGAAACGTTGTGGCGCAAAGTGGGCGGCGATGCACGTCAGGAACATTACAACCTCGCGCTACAACCGTATCTGATTTACGGCGACAACCAATTATCGCTGTACTTCAACATCCAGACCAAAGAAACCGCGCCGTGTAGCGTGCTGCTTAATAACAACATTAAGAGCCGTATCGATGATGATTCCTGGATTGATTTGAGCAAAACGCGCCACTTCTCGCTGCTGCCAAACCTCTCCTATTTCGTTGGTGCTTCGTTCCCGTTCTCCCGCTTTGCGGATTACTCACATACCGTTCTGCTGCTGCCTGAAAACCCAGGTGAGACTGAAATCAGCACCCTGCTGAATATGGCGGCTCGTTCGGGAAATGCGACCGGGGCATCGCTTAACAACAACGCGGTGATGTTTGGCCTGCCGACCGGCGGCGCGAACCTGCAACGCCTTGAAGAAAGCCATGTGCTGGCGGTTTCGACCATCAATCAGAATGCGTTCAACCGCACGTTACTGGCGCAGTCGCCATTTACCAGCAATGAGCATTCGTTCGGCGTTCGTGAACGTTCAATCTGGCAAAAAATTCAAAGCTGGATAGAAGGCGACTGGGGTTCGACGGGTATCGCCGCCGACCGCTATTTCTCCTCTAACGAAGCGTGGCGCGGGTTTGTGAGTTTCCGTTCGCAATGGAACCCGGATCGCGTGGTGGTGATGGCGATTGGTAGCACCGACGAACAACTCTCACGGCTTCAGACGGATCTCAGCTCGGCCCGAATCAACGCCAGTATTCGTGGCGATGCGGCGATCATTACCGATGAAAACGGGGTCCGCAGTTTCCGTGTCGGCCAGCAGTTCCCGAGCGGCCAAATGCCGTGGTACATGATGGTGGTCTGGTATGCCAACCAGCACTCCGCCTTCCTGGCCATTTTAGGTTTGTTGTTCGCCACGGTAATCGGCCTGAGCTTGTATGCCTTACTGAAAAAACGCGCACAAAAACGTCTTAATCCACAGGATGATGGTAAGTAAAGGTGGTGCTCAATGACTTATAAAAACAAAACTGCCCGGCACCTGTTAACTCTGTGCTTCTTTGGTGGCCTGACGTTGAGTGCGACGGCTGCGGATAATAATCCGGCGTTAAAAGCGTTGTTTGATCAGGCTAACTACTGGCATGAAAAGTCACACGACGAGCTGGCGAAAGAAGCGCTGCAAAAGGTGTTGATGGTTGACGCCAACAACACCCAGGCGATGTACCTGATGGCGTTGTGGTCGCAGCAGGCCGGAGATATCAAAGGTGCCACACAGTGGCGCGAACGCCTTGCGTCTGTTTCGCCGCAGGATAACAATTTGCAGGCGTTAGATAACGCGAAACAAATTCAGCAAATCCCTCGCGGGCAGTTGGATTTGGCTCGCCAGCAAGCACGCAGCGGCAACGTTCCCGCCGCCCTTGCGACCTGGCGTAATTTGTTTAACGGCGACCAACCGCCGCCAAGTCTTGCCCCGGAATATTACCTGACGATGGCGGGCGATAAATCGCTCTACCCGCAGGCGGTGGCAGGTCTTCGCCAGTTCACCGCGCAAAACCCGCAGGATAACGGCGGGCGCATCGCGCTGGGTAAAGTGCTGACTTATCAGGAAGGGACGCGCCGTGAAGGCATGGACATCCTGCAAAATATGGCCAGTGGCAGCCAGGATGCGGACAAAGCGCTGCGCCAGGCGTTGTTGTGGCTTGGCCCAACGGCGAGCGACGAGCCGTATTATCAAACCTTCCTGCAACGCCATCCGAAAGATACAGCGGTGCAAGATCACTACCGTAAAAACATCGGCGGTGCGGCGAAAGGCGAAGGCTTTACCGCGCTTAATAGCGGGAATACCGATGCGGCGAAAAGCCAGTTTGAACAAGTGCTGCAAACCAACCCGCAAGACGCCGACGCGCTGGCAGGCATGGGTTATATCGCGCAACGTAAAGGCGATTACACCGCCGCCGCAGAATATTTAAATCGTGCGGCGAACCTCGGCGGTGAACAGTCCGGCGAGCGCAAACAGCAGGCCGATGACGCCGAGTTTTACGGGCAACTGGCGAGCGCACAGGCCGCGTTTAAACAAGGCAATATCAGCCAGGCGCTGGCACTCAGCGCACCGCTGGCGCAACAAAGCGGTGAACGCGGGACATCAGCGAAATTATTCCGCGCCGATGTTCAGCGCCACAATAAAGATTACGCCGCTGCCGAGCAGACGCTGCGCAGTTTGCTGACCGATCAGCCCAATAACGGCCCGGCTCGTGAAAACCTCTATTACGTGTTGCACGAGCAGAACAAAACCGCCGAAGCGCAGGCGATGTTACAAACGTTGCCTGCCAGTTTGCAGGCAAAATTGCAGCCGCGAGTTTCTGGCGGCAATCCTGCCGATCCGGTGCGGCGTCAGGCGCAACAGGCCGTCGCAAATGGCAATCCGCAACAGGCCATTGCGATTTTGCAGCAGGGCGTTTCGCGTTATCCATCTGACCCGTGGCTGCGCCTCGACTTAGCGCGTCAGCTCCAGAAACAGGGGAATAGCGCGGAGGCGAGCAACGTGATGTCGCCGTCGTTCCGCCCAAATGCCACCCATACCGAACTGTATGCCGGTGCGCTGTTTGCCAGCGAAAACAACGCATGGCAGCAAGCGCAGACGCTGCTTTCGCGTATTCCGGCCTCCAGCCAGAACAGCGATATGCGCTCGCTTGCGTCACGGGTGAACTACAACCTGCAAATGTCGGTCGCCGAACGCTATCTGGCGCAGGGCGATACGGTTGCGGCGGCGAATACCTTAAAAGCACTGGCTACGCGTCCGCCACAAAGCCCGGCTGATGCCGGTAAACTGGCAAAAATGCTGGCGCAATCTGGCGATGTCACTACCGCCGTGGCAATTGTGCGCGGCAACATGAGCCGTGGCGTGCAGGGCAATGCCGGTGATTACGGCGACCAGATTGCGGTGCTAAACCAGGCGGGCCTCGGGCGTGAAGCGCAGGCATTTCTGGCCAGCCCGGAATTGCAGTCGCGCAGCACCCCGACGCAACTGGCGAGTATTCGCAATGGTTATGTCATTAACGAAGCCGATCAGCTACGCACGCAGGGCAACTATGCGGCGGCGTACGACAAACTGATTCGTGCGATGCAAAACGATCCGCAAAACACCGACCTGATGTTTGCCATGGCGCGTTTGTATCAGTCCGGCAAAATGAACAAAGAAGCGGGTCTGGTTTACGACTATTTGATGACGCGCGACACGCCGCAACAAGATGCGCGTACGGGAGCAATTGACGTCGCGCTGGCGAATAAAGATGTCGATAAAGCGAAGCAGTTGGCTGCGGGTTTACGAAACGACGAATCCCCGGATCGCCTGCTGCTGCTGGCACGCGTGGCGGAAGCCGATGGCAATCACCAACAGGCGATGAGCTATTTACGCACCGCCCGTGGCAAATTAGTGGGCCTGCAAGGGGTTGAAAGCGGCACGGCGCCAACGCTGGGTGGCCTGGCGCTGGCAGATAACCCGTTCACCCCGAAAACGTCCGTTGCTCCGCAAGCTACCGCATCCAACTCGCTGTATGGTGAAGCGATGCCGTGGCAGGTCGCACAGCTGGCGCGTAATCCGCAAACCGCGCCTGTGGGCACGACGCGTACTGACTTGCCGGTTGAAACGGCACAGGCGGGCACGTTGCGCCAGGTCGATAACATGATGGAACAGCTTACCGAGAAAACCTCCACCTGGGCGCGTGGAGCGGTGTCGGTGCGTGGGCGTGATGGTGAAAGTGGCCTGAGCAAACTCACTGAAATTAAAGCACCGTTACAGTGGTCAACCGTGCCGTTTGGCGACTCGCGATTGGATTTGAACGTGACGCCAATCAGCCTGAACGCCGGGAGTTCGTCAAACGAGTCCAGCCGCCGCTTTGGTACGGGTGCTCTGATTCAGGGGCAAGTGGGCGAGGAGTTGTATAACGCTTCAACCACCACACCGCCAGAGCTGCCAAATATCGACAAGATAATCGTGCCGTCTCAGGGTTCGCAAAGTGCGGCGGGTGTCGAAGTGGGCATGGCGTTAACCGGCGAGCAGTACAAGCTGGATATCGGTTCCACGCCGCTGAGTCAGGATTTGAATACCGTGGTCGGTGGCGTGCAATGGTCGCCACAATTAACGGATTACCTGAAATTAGTGCTGACCGGTGAGCGCCGGGCGGTGGTCGATAGCCTGCTTTCTTATGTGGGTGTCGAAGACAAATACAGCGGCAAAAAATGGGGTCAGGTCACCAAAAACGGCGGTAGCGCACAGTTGAGCTACGACGATGGTGACGCCGGTTTTTATGCCGGTGTTGGCCTGTATAACTACCGTGGCGAAAACGTCCCGAGCAACGACAACTTCACGGGTAACGCAGGCGTTTATATTCGCCCGTACCATGCTGATGACCGCGAACTGAAAACCGGTATCAGCATGACTTACATGGATTACTCGAAAAACCTCAGCTACTTCAGCTACGGGCAAGGCGGCTATTTCAGCCCGCAGGATTACATCAGCGTCTCCTTCCCGGTGGATTATTCGCAGAAGTTTGATAACTGGACGATGTCTGTCGGCGCGTCGCTGGGCTACCAGTCGTATAGCCAGGACGAAAGCCCGTACTTCCCGACCGATTCAGCAATGCAGTCGCAACTGGAAAACTACGTGGCTAACGGCTTTGCCAAAGAGGCGTGGTACAGCGGCAGCAGCGAAAACGGCATGGGCTACAACCTTCGCGCCGCAGCCGATTACAAAGTGAATAAAGACATGACGATTGGTGGCCAGGTTGGATATGACACCTTTGGTGATTACAACGAAAGTACCGCGCAACTCTACTTCCGTTACCTGCTGGGGAATAATTAAGCATGAATGACGCGCAGCTTTTGAAATACTTTCAGAGTCAGCAAACGCAACCGGGCTGGTTCTCTCTGCTCCACATCATGATTGAAAGCATGGTGGCGAATGCGGGGGAAGGGGAAAGCCGCCAGTTTCTGGTGCAAATGGGCGACACCTTAGCCGGGCGTTTCCCATTACCTGTCGCAAGAACTGTGGGCGAACTCGAAACACAGATAAATGGCAGACTCGCCATTTTCAACTGGGGCTATATTGATATTGAGGTCAGCGAAACGGCGATGCTTATTCGCCATATGGCTTTACCTGTCCCTGGCGAAGAAGCGCAGCAGGCTTCCTGGAACAACGCTTTTAGCGCGGTTCTGGAAGGCGTGTACGCCCGTTGGATTCGCGATCAGGGTGGTAAACCGCATGTATCGCTGTGGCGCGAATCTTCACCGTCGACAACAGTGGTACACTTCAGATATCAAATTAGTCGATGAGGTGCTTCGATGTGGCAGCGATACAAAACGCTGATAGTGGCAATATTCGCTTTGATCTTCAGCCATCACGCGCTGGCTGATGGCGCATGGGATAGCTATAAGTCGCGATTTTTAATGCCGGATGGTCGCATCGTCGATACCGGCAATAAAAGCGTCAGTCACACCGAAGGCCAGGGTTTCGCCATGATGATGGCGGTGCTAAACGATGACCGTGACAGTTTCGATAAGATATGGGGCTGGACGCGTACGACCCTGAAAAACCCGGAAAATGGTTTGTTTTACTGGCGCTATAACCCCGTTGAAGCACAACCTATTACCGATAAAAATAACGCCACCGATGGCGATACGTTTATTGCATGGGCGCTGTTAAAAGCCGGGGAAAAGTGGAGCGACAAAGATTATCTCAATGAATCTGATGCCATCACCAAGGCGTTGGTTGCCCATAACGTGATTCGTTTTGCGGGCTACCAGGTGATGCTGCCCGGAGCTAAAGGCTTTAATCTCAACAGTTACGTAAACCTCAACCCTTCCTATTTCATCTTCCCGGCGTGGCAGGATTTTGCCAATCGTAGCCATTTAATGGTGTGGCGAGATTTGATCAACGACGGGCAGAAGCTGCTCGGGAAAATGCATTTTGGCAACCCGCAGCTTCCATCTGACTGGGTTTCTTTATATTCCGATGGGCGAACCGTCCCGGCAAAACAGTGGCCAGCTCGTTTTAGCTACGATGCGATTCGCGTCCCGCTTTATGTGTACTGGTTTAACCACAGCAGCCCGCAGTTACAGGTTTATAAAGCCTGGTGGGGGCGTTTCGCGCGTGATAAAACTCCAGCCTGGGTGAATGTCACCACTGGTGATCCGGCACCTTATATGATGGACGGCGGCTTGCTGGCGGTACGCGATTTAGTGCTGCAACCCGCAAGTGCCGCGCAACCGCAAATTACCGCGCAAGAAGATTATTATTCTGCGAGTTTAAAGATGCTGGTGGCGCTATCGACGAAGTGAGTTGATGGTTGGTGTCAGCCCCTCACCGCTATATTCATGGGTGCGGGGCTTTAGATTGATATTCGATCCGAAACCAGAATTGTTCTGCCCTTCTTTTTGTGTGTAAATCCTTTATGCCTGTTGATTATTAATAAAGGAGTCTACTCATGGCGAATTTAACATATTTAACACTTGTCGGACAAAATCAGGGAAAAATCTCAGCGGGTTGTATGTCGCTGGACTCTGTGGGAAATAAAGCACAAATTTCCCATCTGGATCAGATTCTTATTTATGAATTAACTCACGCCATTTCCCGCGATCAAAATGCTTGTCATCACCCGGTTATAATCACCAAACCTATTGATAAATCTTCACCTTTACTTGGCAAGGCTATTTCTGAGAACGAGATTTTGACATGCGATTTCGATGTCTATATGACAAATAAATTTGGTATTAATGAATTGTTCTACAAAATAAAGCTAACTCAAGCCCGAATGACTGATATTCATCTGACACTACCCAATAATTTAAGTGACCCTAACGGACAACCGCATGAGGTAATATCACTTTCCTATGAAACCATAACATGGGAACATTGTACCGCAGGAACCAGTGCATATAGTTTGTGGAGCGACCGAGTCTATTAAATATCATTAAAATAAATATTTGAAATTCCATTCATAAGTTATTTTTATAAATGCAATTTCACGGCAAGGAAAGTTGTCATCATTGAGAGGATGCAATGTTACATTTTGTAATGGACTATGCAAAAAGAGATGTGAAGAGTAAGAGACTAAAACTCAATTGTGGTCGGTTAGGCCAGTTCGATGTATTAAGCGGCCAGGAACCTTATACCAATATCCCAGAATGTTCATTTAAAAGCGGGACTGCTATCCCTCCGGGTAAATACTGGATCGTTGATCGGCCCGTAGGGAGTTTGAAGAATAGGGCAAGGGCGACATTTATTGATTTGTGGAAAAATACATTTATTAGTGGTGAAACGCCCTATCATCAAAACTGGTTTGGTTTATTCAGTGACAAAACAATGAGTAATGAACTCCCTGTTTATAATAAAATAAGAAGTGCTTTTTGCCTGCACCCATTAAATGCTGATGGAAGTGGTGTATCTGAGGGGTGTATTACTTTTTATAGTGTGCCTGATTTTTTATTTGTCAGAAGAGCACTATTACACCAGAGGAAAACTAAGGTGTTTGCAGTTGGTCAAAAACTAGAAGTTTATGGTTACATTCATGTAATAAATAATCCGACCATCCATGATGACTATAAAAATGGAAATTTGCCCGATCCCCATAATTTTTTCACAGAGTCTTTAGGTATTGATGATTATAATAATTTATTGCAAAGAGGCGAGGTGAGCAACGCATTGTTACGAGAGAATGCCTGCTATGGGCAGGCTGCAGATGATTTTCGGACATTTAGAGAACAACATAATAAATCTGAGTCAGATCTAAGAACGGGTGTTTCCATTACCATTATAAAATAGAGCTAAGTCTTGATGAAAATTATTATAAAACCTTATTTTTTGTTTTTTGGTTTGACGACTTCTATGCTGAGTGTTCTTTCTATAGTGTTTTATTTTAGAGACTTGACTCTATGGGTGTGCACTAAATGGAAACAACAAGCTGATATATTCGATAGGGTCTGCGATTTTTTCCAACTCGGTGTTACATGTTATTTTTTATATGGTTTTTTGTTCATGCCAGTTTTTTATATTATTATAAATAATATAGCGAATAAGTTTATTAATGCTAATGAAAAGAAACAATCTACAATTAAGCGTTTGTTTGTGCGGTCGTGTTATTACACATTTGTTTATATTATTAGCGTCAGTATAATGTCTTTAGCACTTATGATCCTTATGTATTTATTACCTCTGGACCTTATGTTTGATGATTTATATCATACCATGAAGAAGGAATACGGTTGGTATAGTGGTGGAGTATATGATTTTAATCCTCTGTTCGCTGATTTCTTAATATTTGTGCATACCATTTTACCTCTTTCTATTTGTCATGCCATTTCAAAGACCCTGAGGGAAACCCTCTCTGGAGATCCTTCACCTGAAAATGAGCAGGAATAGAAATGTGTTGTCAGGGTTTTCAACGATTGTTGTTACGTCGAAGGATGGGGTTTCCCCATGCCTCTTACTCACCAGAGAATCTTGCTTACAGAATTCCCCTATTCGGCCGCTACAACATCTAAAACCCACCACAATGCAGTATACTCAGCCTGCACAACAATATGTCTATCAGGGCACAGTCATTGCGGAGAGTTAGTTTGCGAGTCAGTCGTTCGTTAACGATTAAACAGATGGCAATGGTGTCAGCCGTTTCCGTGCTGTTTATTTTCATTTTTATCGTGGTTCAGCTTTTCCACTTTGTGCAGCAAAGCCGCTACGACACAGCCAGCCAAATGGAGAAAATCGCCCATTCGGTGCGTATTCCGCTGTCTGCTGCGATCCTGAAAGCGGATATTCCACAGGCTGAAGCCATCCTGAATCAAATTCAACCGTCTGGCATTATCAGCCGGGCAGACGTGGTATTGCCGAACCAGTTCCAGGCATTACGCCAGAGCTTTGCGCCTGAGCGCCCAATTCCGATGTGGATTGCTCGCCTGTTTGAGCTGCCGGTTCAAATTTCATTACCGTTGTATTCCCTGGAGCGCCCGGCAAATCCGCAGCCGCTGGCTTACCTGGTGCTGCAAGCGGATTCCTGGCGGATGTACAAATTCATCATCAGCACCATTTCAACGTTGCTGACGACCTATCTCTTGCTGGCGCTGATTTTGTCGGTTGCTATTAGCTGGTCGATTAACCGTTTGATCGTGCATCCGATACGCAATATTGCCCGTGAGATAGACAACCTCAGCCCGCATGATGCAGCGAGCCATCAACTCAAATTACCCGCGCTGCATCACGATGATGAAATCGGCATGCTGGTGCGCAGCTATAACCGTAACCAGCAGATGACGCTGCGTTTGCATGATGAAATGAGCGCCATGAGCACGCGTCATGTGGTGTCAGAGCTGCCCAATAAAGCGCTGTTGCTGGCGTTGCTCGAACAGCTTACGGCGGATGATAAAAAAAGTGCGCTGATTGTGATTGCCAGCGAAACCTTGCAGGACGCTGCCGGCGTGCTCAACGAAGAGCAACGAGAAATGCTGTTGCTGACGCTGGTCGAAAAAATCAAAAGCGTGCTGCCACCGAATATGGTGCTGGCGCAGCTTAGCGGCAACGACTTCGGTATTATCGCGCATGGTGTGCAAGATGCCTGGGCTGCTATGGCGCTGGCAAAGCAAATTCTCGCGGTGCTTAACGAAAAATTGCCGATTCAGTCAATCTCACTTAAACCAACGGCGAGCATTGGTATTGCGATGTATCTCGGTGGTTTAACGGCGGAACAGCTTTATCGTCGTGCGGTATCTGCCGCATTTTCAGCTCGTCGCCACGGTAAAAATCAGATTCAATTTTTTGACCCGGAACAGATGGAAATCGCTCAACGCCATCTGACTCAGGAGCATGATTTACTGAGCGCATTAGACAACCAGCAGTTTGCGATTTGGCTGCAACCGCAGGTCAATATGCGCACCCGCGAAGTGGTGAGTGCAGAGGTTTTACTGCGCATGCAGCAGCCGGATGGTAGCTGGGCGCTGCCAGAAGGTTTGATTGCGCGTATTGAAGATTGCGGGTTGATGTTCACGATCGGCAACTGGGTGCTTGAAGAGTCTTGCCGCGTGCTGGCGGGCTGGCAAAGTCAGGGCATCACCATGCCGCTGTGTGTGAACATCTCGGCGCACCAATTGCTGCATGAAGAAATGGGGTCGTCGCTACTGGAGTTACTGGTGCGTTATCGCATTCAGCCAGGCATGTTGATCCTTGAAGTCACTGAAAGCCATCGTATTGATGACCCGAAAAAAGCGATCAGTGTTTTGCGGCCGCTGCGTAAAGCCGGGGTCAGAATTGCGCTGGATGATTTTGGCATGGGTTACGCCAGCCTGCGCCATTTGCATCACCTGAAAGCGCTGCCGGTCGATGTCCTGAAGCTCGACAAGAGCTTTGTTGACGGCCTGCCCGATGACAACGCAATGGCGGGTGTGATTATCGGTATGGCGAAAACGCTGGGCCTGAAACTGGTGGCCGAAGGGATTGAGAACCAGGCGCAATGCGACTGGTTATTAAGCGAAGGCGTGACGCTGGCGCAGGGGTATTTGTTCTCCAGGGCGCTGACACTTAAAGAATTTGATGCACAATATTTGTCGACCACTCAGCAGTAAACCATTTGTTGCAAATGTTATTAAGCTGGCGCGAGTCAGTTCAATAATTTAACAATTATGTTTACAAATTAGCGCTGTATCACTTTTGGGTGTTTTTGTGGGTGTTATTTTTGGTGCCGCAGATCGAAAGGTTTGCGGAATCTTCACCTCTCAAGGACACCCTATGAAACTCTCTCTTTTCAAAAGCCTCTACTTTCAGGTTCTGACGGCAATCGCTATCGGTATCTTGCTGGGACATTACTACCCAGAGTTAGGCGCGCAGATGAAACCGCTCGGCGATGCGTTCGTTAAACTGATTAAAATGATTATCGCCCCGGTTATCTTCTGCACAGTTGTGACGGGCATCGCGGGCATGGAAAGCATGAAAGCCGTGGGCCGCACCGGTGCGGTGGCGCTGCTTTACTTTGAAGTTGTCAGCACCATTGCGCTTATCATCGGCCTGATTGTGGTTAACGTCGTTCAGCCGGGTGCAGGGATGAACGTTGACCCGGCAACGCTTGATGCCAAAGCGGTGGCGATTTATGCCGAACAGGCGCAACAACAAGGCGTGGTCGCGTTCTTGCTCGATGTGATTCCGGGCAGCGTGATCGGTGCGTTTGCCAGCGGCAATATTCTGCAAGTGCTGCTGTTCGCGGTTCTGTTTGGGTTTGCGCTGCACCGCCTGGGCCACAAAGGCCAGTTGATTTTCAACGTCATTGAAAGCTTCTCGCAGGTCATTTTCGGCATCATCAACATGATCATGCGCCTCGCGCCAATTGGTGCTTTCGGTGCCATGGCGTTTACCATCGGCAAGTACGGTGTCGGCTCGCTGGTTCAGCTCGGCCAGTTAATTATCTGCTTCTACATCACCTGTATTTTGTTTGTCGTGTTGGTGCTGGGTTCTATCGCGAAGGTGACGGGTTTCAGCATCTTCAAATTCATTCGCTACATCAAAGAAGAGCTGCTGATTGTGCTGGGCACCTCTTCTTCTGAGTCTGCGCTGCCAAGAATGCTCGATAAAATGGAAAAACTCGGCTGCCGCAAATCGGTGGTCGGGTTGGTGATCCCGACGGGTTATTCGTTCAACCTTGATGGCACCTCCATTTACCTGACGATGGCAGCGGTGTTTATCGCGCAAGCCACCAACAGCCATATGGATATCTTCCATCAAATCACGCTGCTGGTGGTGTTGTTGCTCTCCTCTAAAGGGGCGGCGGGCGTAACCGGAAGCGGTTTTATCGTGCTGGCGGCGACTATCTCGGCGGTGGGGCATTTACCGGTTGCAGGGCTTGCGCTGATTCTTGGTATCGACCGCTTTATGTCTGAAGCGCGTGCGCTGACCAACCTGGTCGGTAACGGCGTGGCGACTGTGGTTGTGGCGAAATGGGTGAAGCAGTTGGATGAAAAACAACTGACAGAAACCCTGAATAACCCACATTCCGCGAAAAAAGTGAGCGAAGTCTCTTCTTAATCCCCTTCAATTGCCCACAGCGACTTGCCCTTGCTGTGGGCTACTGCGCATAATTGACCCTTGTGCCATTTTCTTTGGCGTTTTTTTCATTTTTAAAGTGACGTTTTCGCGAAGTTGCGGTCAAACGGAGTGGTGATACGTCGCCTGTGGTGGCTATATTGCGTAATGCTATGTCGCCATTACACTTTTTAATCAGGATTGTTTTCCAGGGGTTAACATGCAGGGCACCAAAATTCGACTCTTAGCTGGCGGATTGCTGTTGGTCGCCGCCGCCAGTAATGTGCAGGCAGAAGCACTTCAGCCCGATCCAGCCTGGCAGCAAGGTACGCTTGCCAATGGTTTTCAATGGCAGGTCCTGGCCACACCTCAGCGCCCGAGCGATCGCATTGAAATTCGTCTGATGGTGAATACTGGCTCATTGACAGAGACCACCCAGCAGAGCGGCTACAGCCACTTTTTACCACGTCTGGCGCTGACCCAAAGCGGCAGCTTGCAGCCTTTACAGGCGCGTTCTCTATGGCAGCAAAGTGTGGACCCGAAGCGTCCGCTGCCACCGGTTATTGTCTCCTATGACTTCACGCTGTTTAATCTCAGCCTGCCAAATAACCGCAATGATTTACTCAAAGAAGCCCTGACTTATCTTTCCGACAGCAGCGGCAAAATGGCGATTACCCCAGAAACGGTAAACGTTGGGCTGCAAACCCAGGATATGGTCGTCACCTGGCCGATGGACACCAAAGACAACTGGTGGCGCTATCGTCTGCAAGGCTCCACGCTGTTGGGCCATGACCCAGCAGAAGATCTCAAGCAGCCTGTCGATAGCGAGCAGCTGAAAGCGTTCTACCAGAAATGGTACACCCCAGATGCGATGACGCTGATTGTGGTGGGTAACGTCGATAGCCGCAGCGTTGCCGATCAAATCAATAAAACGTTTGGCACCTTAACTGGCAAACGTGAAACGCCTGCACCGGTTGCGACACTTTCTCCGCTGAAACGGACGCCCGTCAGTTTAATGACTGACAGCGTGCGTCAGGATCGGCTTTCTCTGACGTGGGATAACGCCTGGACGCCGATTCGTGAATCTTCCGCGCTGCTGCGTTACTGGCGTGCCGATCTCGCGCGTGAGGCGCTGTTCTGGCATGTGCAGCAAAATCTCAGCAAGCAGAATATCCAGGATTTAAATCTCAGCTTCGATTGCCGTGTGCTGTATCAGCGTGCGCAATGCGGCATCAACCTGGAATCGCCAAATACCAAACTGGACGCGAATCTGGCGACGGTTGGGAAAGAGTTGGTGAGCGTGCGTGATAAAGGGCTGTCGCAAGAAGAATTCGATGCTTTGATTGCCCGGAAAAAGGCCGAGCTGGCTGGGCTGTTCGCCACGTACGCGCGGACTGATACCGATGTGCTAATTGGCCAGCGTTTGCGTTCGTTGCAAAACCAGGTGGTAGATATTGCGCCGGAACAGTACCAGAAGCTGCGTCAGGACTTCCTCAACAGCTTGACGCTGAGCGGGTTGAATCAGGATTTGCGTCAGCAATTATCGCAAGAAATGGCGTTAGTGTTGCTGCAACCGAAAGGTGAGCCTGAGTACAACATGAAGGATCTGCAAGCGACGTGGGATAAAGTGATGGTTCCGTCTAAGGCGCTTCCGTTAACGGATGAACCGAAGCAGGACGTGTCGGATATTCCGCCAGCGCAGTAATATCTGCCCTCACCCTAACCCTCTCCCACAGGAGAGGGCCGGGGTGAGGGTGTAATTAAGAAGGCATCGCCTCTTTCGGGATGATCGCGCCGCGATACTGAATCACGGTGCTCGCAGTCAAATGTCCGCGTTTCGCCGCTTCTTCTGCACTGCCGCCCGTCAAACGCACCGCCAGATAACCCGCGCTGAAAGAATCACCCGCCGCAGTGGTATCAATGACTTTTTCTTTCGGTAATTTAACCGCTGGCACTTCTAAGGTTGATTCGCCCTGAATCGCCACCAGGCAAGAATCCGCGCCACGTTTAATAACTACTTCACGCACGCCAGCCGCTTGAGTACGGTGAATCACTTCTTCAACCGGCTTCTCGCCCCACAGCAAATCTTCGTCATCCAGCGTCAGGAACGCGATGTCGGTGCAGGCCAGCATCTGCTGATAAACCTGCTGCGTCTCTTCACGGCTCGCCCACAGGCGCGGACGGTAGTTGTTATCGAAGATAACTTTGCAGCCATTAGCGCGGCACTGAGTCAGCAGCGCCATCAATTTTTCACGGCTTGCCGCGTTCAAAATCGCCAGGCTAATACCGCTCAGATACAAGTAATCGAACTGCGCCAGTTCGGCACAAATCGCCTGCGCCTGGTCGCTCTCCAGCCAGAACCGGGCTGCGGCTTCGTTACGCCAGTAATAGAAAGTACGCTCGCCGGTTGAGTCGGTTTCGATGTAATACAGACCCGGCAGACGGTGCTCCAGGCGCTGTGTCAGTTCGGTGTGAACATTTTCTTGCTGCCATGCGTCGAGCATTTGTTGGCTGAAGTTATCTTCACCCAGAGCCGTAACGTAATGGACTTCAAGATCGTCAGCATTAACCTGACGAGCGATATAAACGGAAGTGTTAAGGGTATCGCCACCAAAGCCGCGGCTAACTTCCGCACCTTTTTGCGACAGTTCAATCATACATTCACCGATGACGGCGATTTTGCGCGTTGGCATAGCAGTAGACCTGAATTAATGAAATTACCGCTAGTTTGATGGGCGGCTAAAAACGAGTCAAACAATTTAAAACGATGTTTCGGAAAACTTTGAGCTAAGGCAGTTTATGAGGGATGTGAAGCAACTCTCCTTCATTGCGGTTGTACTGAAAGCGAACATAAAGTTCTCATGCGCCACGCCGATAACTTGACGATGAGCCATCCGAGTTATCAAGGTAAACAGGACGTACATGATGAAGTTTAAGCAGATCACTCACCGGCTTAATACGCTTGAAGCGAGTGTCGAAAGTTTGCAGGAACGGCGGTTCTGGCTGCAATGCCAGCGGCAGTATACTTTCCAGCCGATCTATAAAATCGACGGTCATTTAATGGCGATAGAGCTGCTGACGGTGGTCACTCACCCGGATGAACCAGAAATTCGTATTCCACCGGATCGCTACTTCACGTCCATATCCAGCCGCTCACGCTTGATGGTTATCGAAGAGCAACTGAATCTGCTGGCCGAATGGGAATCTATTTTCCTCGGTTATGACATTCTGGCCTCGGTCAATGTGGATGGCCCGACGCTGCTGGCGATGAAGCTGCATCAGCCGATTCTGGCGCTCATTAATAAAATGCCATGGGTCCGTTTTGAACTGGTTGAACACATCACCCAACCGCAAGCCGTGACGCTTGCCGGAATGCACGAGTTTGGCCCGCTCTGGCTTGATGATTTTGGTACAGGCGTTGCTAACTTCTCGGCACTCAGCGAAATGCGTTATGACTACATCAAAGTCGCCCGTGATTTGTTCATCATGCTGCGCACCAGCGACGAAGGCCGCAATTTATTCACCATGTTGCTGCAACTAATGAACCGCTACTGCAAAGGCGTCATTGTCGAAGGTGTGGAAACGGAGGCGGAATGGCGTGACGTTCAAGAGTCACCGGCTTTCGCCGCGCAAGGCTATTTTCTTTCTCGCCCCATCCCCTTTGAACAGTTGGAAAATGTGCTAACTCGCCTCTCCTGATGCCGTTTTGGCCCCGCTCAACTATCTTTAGTTAAAGCGAGCCACATCAGGAAAGGGTGAAAGGCATGACTAAAACTGGAAAAATTGTTAGCGGTGTCGTCGGGGTTTTATTGTTGTTGGTTGTGGTGGCAATCATTGTGATTGCGACGTTTGACTGGAATCGGCTCAAACCGACCATCAACCAAAAAGTCTCGACAGAACTTAACCGCCCGTTCGCTATTCGTGGCGATTTAGGCGTGGTTTGGGAACGAAACCAAGAAGAAACGGGCTGGCGCAGTTGGGTGCCCTGGCCGCACGTTCATGCCGAAGATATTATTCTCGGTAACCCACCTGAAATCCCTGAAGTAACGATGGTTCACCTGCCGCGCGTTGACGCGACACTGGCCCCGCTCGCGTTACTCACCAAGACCGTCTATATCCCATGGATTAAGCTCGTGCAGCCCGATGCGCGAATTATTCGCCTGTCGGAAAAGAACAATAACTGGACGTTTAATTTAGCCTCAGACGGAAATAAAGATCCCAACCAGCCGCCGTCGGCCTGGTCATTCAAAGTGGACAATATTCTGTTCGACAAAGGCCGCATCGCGGTTAACGACAAAGTCACGAAAGCGGATATTGAAATCCTTGTCGACCCGCTGGGCAAACCCTTGCCGTTTAGCGAAATCGATGGCAAGAAACCCACGGGCAAAGATGCGGCAAAAGCCGCAGATTATGTCTTTGGCCTGAAAATGAAAGGCCGTTATAACGGCGCGCCGCTCGAAGGCAGCGGCAAAATTGGCGGAATGTTAGCGCTGCGCAGCGAAGGTGAAACCGCCTTCCCGGTGCAGGCAGATGTGCGTTCCGGCAATTCCCGTGTGGCGTTCATTGGCACCATAAACGATCCGATGAAAATGGGTGGCGTCGATTTGCAGCTTAAATTCTCCGGCGATTCACTGGGCAATCTTTATGATTTAACCGGTGTGCTGCTACCGGACACGCCGCCGTTTGAAACCGACGGCCATTTGCTGGCAAAAATCGACACTGAAAAAGGCTCGGTATTCCGCTACCAGAACTTTAACGGGCGCATTGGCGACAGCGACATTCACGGCTCGCTCACCTATTCGCAAGGCAAACCGCGCCCGAAACTGGAAGGCGATCTCGAGTCTAAACAGCTTCGTCTGGCGGATTTAGGCCCGCTAATTGGCGTGGACTCGGGCAAAGGCGCGCAACAGAGCAAACAGTCTGAGCAGGCTAAGGGTGAGAAAACCGTCCAGCCCGCCGACAAAGTGCTGCCCTATGACCGTTTTGAAACCGATAAATGGGACGTGATGGATGCCGACGTGCGCTTTAAAGGCGGCCGTATCGAACACAGCGGCACGCTGCCACTGAGTAACTTATCCACGCATGTAGTTTTGAAAAATGCTGACCTGCGGCTCCAGCCGCTGAAATTCGGCATGGCGAACGGCACTATCAGCGCCAATATCCATCTCGAAGGCGACAAAAAGCCGATGCAGGGGCGCGCGGATATTCAGGCGCGGCGTTTGCAGCTCAAGCAACTGATGCCAAAAGTGGAGTCGATGCAGAAAACGCTCGGTGAGCTAAACGGCGATGCGGAGTTGCGCGGGCGTGGAAACTCCATTGCCGAACTTTTGGGCAGTAGCGACGGCAATCTGAAATTGCTGATGAACGATGGGCTAATCAGCCGCAACCTGATGGAAATCGTCGGTTTAAACGTCGGGAATTACATCGTCGGGCAAATCTTTGGCGATGATGAAGTGCGGATTAACTGTGCGGCGGCAAACCTTGATTTACGCGGCGGTGTGGCGACGCCACGTATCTTTGCGTTTGATACTGAAAATTCGCTGATTAACGTTACCGGGACGACGAACTTTAAAAGTGAGCGGCTCGATTTAACCATCGATCCGGAGAGCAAGGGGATTCGTATCATTACGCTGCGATCGCCGCTTTACGTGCGCGGTACGTTCAAGAACCCGGATGCGGGGGTGAAAGCCGGGCCGTTGATTGCGCGTGGTGCGGTTGCGGCGGCCCTGGCGACGCTGGTGACACCAGCGGCTGCGCTGCTGGCACTGATTTCACCTTCCGAGGGCAGCGACAATCAGTGCAGCCGTATTTTGGGGCAGATGAAGAAGTAATACTCTCACCCTAACCCTCTCCCTGAGGGAGAGGGGATCGCTCGGTTTTCTCCCTCTCCTGAGGGAGAGGGCCGGGGTGAGGGGAAATAAACTACAAAGACAAATGACGCGTCTCTTTCGACACTAACAGCGCAACCAGCGTAATCGCTGACATCGCCGCCAGATACAAACCGACATAGAACAGGCCGTAATTCGCCTGCAACCAGGTGGCGATATACGGTGCCACCGACGCGCCCAGAATCGACGCCACGTTATAGGAGAACGACGCCCCGGTATAACGCACTTCGGTTGGGAACAACTCTGGCAGCAATGCCCCCATCGGGCCGAACGTTAATCCCATCAGGCTCAGGCCAATCAGCAGGAATGCCATCACCAGCGTTGGATTACCAGAGCCTAACAGCGGCTGGAACACGGCCAGAGCAAAGACAATCATCAGGCTGGTGATCACAATCATGCATTTACGGCGGCCAAATTTATCTGCCAGATAACCGGCAATAGGCACCATCACACCAAACCCGATCACCGCCATCATCAGCATCCACAGCACATCGTTGCGCGAGAAACCGAGGCCAACCGGCACGGCGGCGGTGCTGAACGTCATGGAGTAAACGGTCATGATGTAGAACAGCGTGTACGTCGCTAGCATGATAAACGTGCCGATAATCGTCGCTTTCAGGTGTTTAGTCAGCAGCGTACCCATCGGCACTTTCACCTGTTTACCGGCTTTGGCAATTTTGGCGAAAACCGGGGTTTCATGCAGCGAAACACGCACATACAGACCGATAATCACCAGCACTGCCGAGAGAATAAACGGCACGCGCCAGCCCCAGGACATGAACTGTTCGTCGGTCAGTAACCAGGAGAGCAGCAGGAAGGTGCCGTTGGCAAAGAAGAAGCCGATGGGTGCGCCCAACTGCGGGAACGAACCATACAGCGCACGTTTGCGCGGTGGTGCGTTCTCGGTTGCCAGCAATGCCGCACCACCCCATTCACCGCCCAGACCCAAACCTTGCCCGAAGCGAGCTAATGCCAGCAGCATAGGCGCCAGAACGCCGATACTTTCGTAGCTCGGCAGCAGGCCGATAACGACGGTGGAAACACCCATCGTCAGAAGTGATGCCACCAGTGTCACTTTGCGGCCTACGCGGTCGCCAAAGTGGCCAAATAGCGCGGAGCCAATCGGGCGAGCCACAAAGGCAATGGCGAAGGTAGCCAGCGACTGTAGCGTGGCGGCTGTCGGGTCGCCCTGCGGGAAGAAGATATGCGGGAAAACGATAACCGCCGCAGTGGCATAAATATAGAAATCGAAGAATTCGATAGCGGTGCCGACGAGCGAGGCTACGACGACTTTTCCGCGTGAGTTGACGGGTGTTGCGTCTGTTTCGGTATTGATTGAATTTGCGATGGTGGCTTGCATAGATTTTTCTTATTTATAGCGAACGAAGGGCCATATTACGCACAGCAAATAGGGCATTTCAACGCGCGCTTGTTCACCGCGCTGTGCGATTAACGAGCAATAAGAGGATAATTTTTAGTCCAGAAGAGAAGTATCTATGTCATGCTTCACACAAATAAAAATTCAGTGAATAAAACTGCTTTTAGGTTAAATAAAAGTTACAGGCTGGATTTATGTGCTGAAACGTTATCTCGCACCAGCCTGTTATTAATCAACTATGTGTTTTACCCGGCATTCTTGGGTCGTCTTTGTATTGTGCGGTGGCAATCCACGCTGCGCAAAACAGCGTCAGACGGGCGAAGAAGTAGAAGAACGCCATCAAACCTAAAACGGAACCAAATGCAGCGCCAGACGGTGAACTGACCAGTTTTGGCAGGCTGTAAGTCATGATGATTTTGATAACCTCAAAACCAATTGCCGCAATCAATGTGCCACGAATCAGTGCTTTCTTGCGTGGACGGTGGCGCGGAAGACGCCAGAAAATCCAGAAGAACAGCAGGTAGTTAGCAAAAATAGAGATCGCTAGCCCGACTAAATGCCAAACCGGTTTTAACCATTCGATACCGTCGAGATGCAAAAGAGTTATCAGGAATGCCTGAGCTGAACCGGCAACCGACGTGATAGATAGCGTCACAATCAGCGCCACCAACAAACCAATCAGCGACACTAAATCACGCAGATACTTTACCCAAAATTTCTCCTGATCTTGTGGGTTCCTTTCCCACTTATCCCGCGACTGAGCACGCACCGCTTCACGCAAATTCCCCATCCAGTTAATGCCGGAATAGAGCGCAATCAACAGCCCAACCAGGCCAACGGTTGTACGCTGTTGCACCGCCGTATTGATGGTGTTTTTCAGCGTGGCGGCAAGCGTTGGCTCGCTAACGTTGGTGAGGATTTTTTCGAAAATCTCTTCGAGCAGTGTGGGGTGTGACGCGAGGATATAACCGGCGGCGGCGAACGCTACCATCAAAATCGGAATCAGAGACAGGAATGAAAAATAGGTGATGGCTGCGCCAAACTGATTGCCCATACGGTCATTAAACCGCTCGGTGGCACGTAAAAGATGCGCGACCATCGGGCGTTTCGCGGCTTTATTGACACCGGCAATCGTATGATTAACCGTCTCATTTTTTGTCTTGATATTGACCAACGGCTCCGATTCATCGGGGTTCTCAGGCGCGGCAGGTTCGGGTTTTGGTTGCGTCTGAAATTTGGCGACAGGCTCATAATCGAGCGATTCAGTTGGGCGTTTCTCGCTATTATCCGATGTAGTCATCAGGTTATTTTTTCCTTTAGATAAAACAAGCTCTTCACGAAATTATAGCCTGGTGCTAATCGACATACCCTTTAACCAATCCCGTCAGCCATTCCATAAACAAATGAACGCGACGCGAAAGGTTACGGCGATGCGGATAAAGCAGCGAAACGGGCATCGGTTCGGCGCGATATTGCGGCAGGATCTCCACCAGTTTTTTACTCTTAAGCAGGTCTTTTACACCGATGCGTGGAACCTGAATAATCCCCAGCCCGGCCAGGCACGCAGCCTGATAGGTCTCCGTGCTGTTCACCGTTATCACGCCACCCGTTTTTATCCAGCGGGTGTTTTTGTCCTGCCACACTTCAAACCCCTGCGGGCGGCTGCCGAGATTGAGCGCGTAATGCACGACGGCGTGCGAGGCTAAATCGTCGAGGCTTTCCGGATAACCGAAACGCGCCAGATAGTCCGGGCTGGCGCAGTTAATTAAGGTGAGTTTCCCGAGTGGCCGCGCCACCAGGCCCGAGTCTTTAAGCTGCCCGACGCGTACCACGCAGTCGAACCCTTCGCGCACCACATCAACCATGCGATCGCTGCTGCTGAGTTCAAGTTCAATGCCAGGATATTGCTGCAAAAATGCCGGGAGCCTTGGGATAACGAGGTTTTTAGCGACGCCAACGGGCATATCCACGCGCAATCGGCCGCTGACACTTTTGGGATCTTGCAAAAAAAGCCCGTCCAGCTCGTCGAGGTTCGCCAGCAAGTCACGACAGCGCTCGTAATACACCATGCCGTCTTGTGTGAGCTGCACTCGTCGAGTCGTTCGATGTAACAACCTTGTTCCTAGTATGCCTTCTAGCGCCTGAATCTGGCGCGATACGCTACCTTTAGGAAGGCCCAGAGTATCGGCGGCGCGGGTGAAACTCTCCAGCTCGGCCACTCGGATGAACAGTTGCATTGCGTGTATTTTATCCACTTTATTTCCGCATTGTTGTTATGAGTGAAACAGTGATGCGCAACCAGCACTCTTTATTGATCTTGTAGCAGCTAATAAGCTTCACCTCAATCACCTGACAGCCATCAAAGGGGCAAATCATGAGTCAAACAATCGCATTAGTGACCGGCGGCAGCCGTGGATTAGGTAAAAACGCAGCATTGAAACTGGCTGCGCGTGGCGTGAACATTATTCTGACTTACAACAGCAAGCAGCAAGAAGCGCGGGATGTGGTACGCGAAATTGAGTTAATTGGTGTAAAAGCGGTGGCAATTCAATTGAATGTCGCCGAAAGCGCGGGTTTTGCTGCGTTTGCTCAGGAAGTGAAGCAACAACTGCACGACGTTTGGCAGCGTGATTCTTTTGATTATTTATTGAACAACGCAGGAACCGGCCTTGATGCGCTGTTTGAAAAAACAACAGAAGAACAATTTGATGATTTAATGAACATCCATTTGAAGGGACCCTTCTTCCTGACCCAACACCTGCTGCCGCTGATTAAAAACGGCGGGCGTATCCTCAACGTTTCTACCGGGCTGACGCGTTTTGCGTTGCCGGGCAAAGCCGCTTATGCCGCGATGAAAGGTGCGATGGAAGTGCTGACTAAATACCAGGCCAAAGAGCTGGGAGCGCGTGGGATTTCGGTGAACATTATTGCACCGGGTGCCATCGCCACTGATTTCGGCGGCGGTGCGGTGCGCGACAACGAACAGGTCGCCAATGCTATCGCGGCGCAAACTGCGCTGGGGCGCGTGGGGCAACCGGATGATATCGGCAATGCGATTGCGGTACTGCTCAGCGATGAGAGCGGCTGGATGAACGCGCAGCGCATTGAAGTTTCTGGTGGGATGTTCTTATAAGAGAAGGTTGGCAGAGGGTGAAATTCATCTCACCCTCGCTGCTTAAATTTATGTCAAAAATACTGAATGACTTGAGCGAATCATTCCGCTATCAGCTTTTCATGTACCGCACTATTCTTATCACATCGAAAGCGAACAGGCTTTCTCAACTAAATAAGCTCAAGGATACACATCATGAAAAGCATCAAATATTTTGCCGTAGTTATGACGTTGGCTGCTTCTTTCTCTAGTTTTGCAGCAACCACTCAGTCTGTTGAAAGCCAGAAAATCGGCACAGTTTCAGTGACCGGCGCGGCAAATATCGATAGCCTACAAGCGCAATTGCAAGCCAAAGCTGAACAGGCTGGCGCGAAATCTATCCGCATCATTTCTGCTGGTGGTGATAACAAAGTGTTTGGCGTTGCTGAGATGTATAACTAAGAATTCACGCTGTATGGGCCGCCGATGTGCGGCCCGTGTTTTATTTAAATTCTTTGCGCAGCAAACCGAAAATCCAGTCGTCCTGCCAGACATCGCCCAGGAAATAGTTTTCTCGCAGAATGCCTTCCTGCTTAAAACCCACCTTTTCCAACGTCTTTTTAGAACCGATATTCCCGACGGTAACTGTCGCGGTCAGCCTGCGCATCCGGCACTTTTCGAACGCAAATTTGCATACCGCATGAAGCGATTCAAATCCGTAGCCCTGCCCGTGAAACGCGGGATCAAGAATAAAACCCACTTCCGCCATCTCGTCATCGCTACGCACAAAACCGGTGAAACCAATTGGCACGCCGCTGTGTTTATCGCGCATAACAAGGCAAAGCCAGTGGCGGCTGTGAATTTCCCAGCGCACCAGGCGAGCATTAAAAATCTGGCGAATCTCAGCTTCCTGTCGATTATCTGAAACATAACGCATGACGTCGGGGTCTTGCTGCAAGCGCAAGAATAATGGCCATTCTTGTTCGGTAATTTGATTTAAATTGAGTCTGGAAGTCACGAGTGGAAACATGGTTTTTTAGTCCACGATAAACAGCGTTGCGCCGATAGCCGTTGATGAACGATGTGGTTCGGCGTTATCCGCCACCTGATAACTCATGCCGGGTTTTAAGGTAAACAAGCGCCCATCTTCCAGCTCAGTCTGTAACTCTCCCGCCAGGCAAAATAAGACATGGCCTTTCTGGCACCAGTGATCCGCAAGATATCCGGCGGTGTACTCCACCATGCGTATCCGGATTTCCCCAAACTGTTGTGTGCGCCACAACGCTTTCCCGGTGATGCCCGGATGTTCGGTGGGGGTGAGTGTGGTCCAGTCGGTCGTATTAAAAGGCAGGTCAGTAATGCGCATGGTTTTCCTTATTATTTTTTGCAGGTGTCCTTTAATTGATATCAGCAAAAAAATAACGGCGCCATATTTAAGCGCCGTTATTGAGAGTTATTTCCAGTGTGATATGTCATCCGTCGTCAGCCCAATATCTTTTAATTGTTCTTTGCTCAGCCCCTTTAAAGTGCGCTCTGTCTGGCGCAGTAACCTTCTTTGGCGGAAATATTGGTAAATCATCACAAAGCCATAAAAAGGTTTGTGCGGACGGTTCTCTTCAAAGCCCATGGTGTTGCTCCTCATCGTGTCGATGGGAACAATCATGCGCCACCATACAGATCGCAGGCAGACGCAAATATAACTTTTATTTAACATACAGACGCGCTAAAACAAGATCTGAGTGGGCGATTCTCCGCCATTCTGTACTGGTTTTTCCGTCTGTATGGTGAATTGAGAGGATACAGCATGACGCGCTACCAACATCTTGCCACTTTGCTGGCAGAACGCATCGAACAAGGGTTGTATCGCAGTGGGGAACGCCTGCCTTCGGTGCGCAACCTGAGTAGCGAACACGGCGTCAGTATCAGCACCGTACAGCAGGCGTATCATATTCTTGAAGACCGCCAGCTTATTTCTCCGCAACCGCGCTCCGGCTATTTTGTTACGCCGCGCAAATCCTTGCCGCCCGTGCCGCCGCTGACTCGTCCTGCGCAACGTCCGGTAGAAATTACGCAATGGGATGCGGTTCTTGAACAACTCACCGGAAGGGAAGATGCCGGCAGCATCGCGTTTGGCAGCGGATTCCCGGATGTGACTCATTCAACGATTAAACCGTTGTGGCGTGAAATGGGCCGCATTGTGCAATATCAGGAAGCCGAAGTTCTGGGCTATGACTGTATTAACGGTAAGCAAGTACTGCGTGAACAAATTGCCCGCCTGATGCTCGACAGTGGCTGCGTCGTCACGCCGGATGACATTGTTGTCACCACCGGCTGCCATGAAGCCCTGTCGATTGCGATTCGTGCGGTGTGCGAGGCGGGAGATATTGTGGCGGTTGAGTCGCCTTGTTTCCACGGCACCATGCAAATGCTGCGTGCATTCGGCATTAAAGTGATTGAAATACCAACGGATTCTGAAACGGGTATTAGCGTCGAAGCCCTTGAACTGGCGCTGGAACAGTGGCCAATCAAAGCGGTGATTTTGGTTCCTACGTGCAACAATCCGCTCGGTTTCATCATGCCCGATGCGCGTAAAAAAGCAGTGCTGAACCTGGCGCAGCGCTTTGATATCGCCATCATTGAAGATGATGTTTACGGCGAGCTGGCGTATGAGTATCCGCGCCCGATGACAATAAAATCACTCGATGTCGATGGACGCGTGTTGCTGTGCAGTTCGTTTTCCAAAACGTTAGCGCCGGGTTTGCGGGTGGGCTGGATTGTGCCGGGGCGCTATTTTGACCGCGCGATGCATATGAAATATATCGTGACCGGCAGCTCTACGACCTTTACGCAAATGGCGGTCGCTGAATTTGTACGTAACGGCCATTACCATCGCCATCTGCGGCGTATGCGCCAACACTATCAACGCAATCTCGACATTTTCACCTGCTGGGTGCGCCACTATTTCCCGTGCGGTATCTGCGTTTCTCGCCCGCAAGGCGGTTTCCTGATGTGGATAGAGCTACCGGAACACATTGATATCGTGCCGATTATTGAAACACTGCGTGAGCACAATATTCGCATTGCGGTAGGTTCACTGCTTTCCGCCTCGGGGAAATATCGCAACTGTATGCGCCTGAACTACGCGCTGCCATTCAATGATGCGACCGAAACCGCGCTGCGAAAATTGGGCGAGGTGATCAGCGATATTTTTGAAAATGGTTAATTTCCCTGGTCTTTTATCGCCATTGCTTCCACTCCGGCTACGCTAACATTCTGTGCAATGGCGTCGTGACTCGCGCCTTATTCAAAAAGGAAAATCATGACCAGCGCTGCACAGTTGCTGATGCGGGAAAAGTTCGAGACTTGCCTGAGTGTGATTCGCCAGGCGTCATTGCAAATCCTGCCACTTCTCACAATCAAAGCCGCCGAAGGGAAAGATCCCCAATGGTTTTTTCAACAGCTCGAACAGGCCAGACAGGTGCTTGGAAGCTGGATGGCGGTGGCAAAACGCTTAAATCTTAACGACGCCGAAATCTCGCATTTCACGCTGTTGCTGCGCCATTTGCAGCAGCTGGTGCCGGAGTATGAAAGCGGCCAGGAAGTCAGTCACAACCAGCTCATCGCGGCGTTACGTTTTGTGAGTTATCTCGAGCATGTGCGAGCAAAGCAGCCGCTGCTCGGTTATTTGAGTGAAATTGAAAGTAACGACGACGTCCAGCAGCAGAAAGCGGCACGCCAGATGTACGCGCTGGAGTTGATGCTCAAAGGTCTGGTCAATCAAAGCTACCCGAGCCAGGCGAATCTGGTTCATAAACTCAAATCGCAATTTGGTGCAGATCGCGTGCGCCGTTGGCTGAAGAATGGCGAACGGGGCGATATTCTCAGCGGAATGCATTTTAGCGAGCTGGCATTAATGGTGGTTGATAAAAAAGAGTACGCCAACCATTACGCCGGATTGTTTCAGGACTCTTCACACCTGAGTTTACTCATTGACCCACGCAAAACGCTGCAAACTTTTCTCGATGATGTACGCGAAATTCGCAACGACCTGGTGGCGCAAAAGAGATTAACCTCGGTACAGCTCGCTTTGCTTGAGAGTTATCACCAGGAAAGTACGGCGGCTATTCAGCGGGCGTGTGATGAAGGGCGATCGAAGGTGAATCCGGCGGCATTGCTGGCGTCAGAGGATGCCGCATTGCAGGATTATCTCGCCCAGGCGCGCAAAAAATATCAGGCCACGGGCCGCGATAGCGAAGAAGTGCGTGATGCCATCGAACGTCCCGATTCGCACAAAGCCAAAAGCAAACAGGACACTGGCGAAACCTTGCGCATGGTTCTGTGGTGCGTGGCGGGTATTGCGGTGATTAGCGTGGCTATTTTCGGTATGTATTATCTGAGTGATGTCACCAATAAGCCTGCCGTGGCGAAAAGCGCTCCGGCAAAAATCACGGCACTTGATTCGCTTCCGGAAACGGAAAGCGCGCGTGAGAAGTTGGCGAATATTGGCATCACCTGGGAAGAGGGGAATTTGCGCTCGGCCATTGAGCGCGGAGATGCCACCGTGGTGCGCCTGTTTATGCTGGGAGGCATGAACTGGAAAGTATATTTCACCGAATCTGCGCTGGCGGGAGATTACCGCGACGCGCTTAATATTTTGCTGCAATACCGCTCGCAGATGGACGAGGAGCGTCCGTGTCGGCGCATGGTGAGAACCCTTAGCCAGGCGATGAACGACGGGCAAAATCTGACTTCACTGCGCAAACAATTCCTGCAAAATTTTTGCACTTCACCGGAAACCGTCAAGCGGCAGAAAGAGGATTTGGACAGAGCGAAACTGCGACTGAATGCGCAGCAACAGCGTAAAGACGAGCAGGGCATTGCTGAGGAAAAACGTGCGGTTGATATTCAGCAGGCCATTTATAACGTAATGCGGTGAGGAAAAGCCCACCGCATTACGTCGTAAAAATCTATATCCCAAATAATTCGAGCTGCATCAAGGCGGCAAGGGATATTACCACCAGGCTTCCCACATCGCGCCCACGTTGAACGAATCAAGTTGGGTATTTGGCTCGCCCGCGATACGCGTGGTGTGGTTGTTATCCACCTGACCGCCAGTGACGTAGAAACGCAGCATTGGTCGGAACTCTGGTCCCATCGCGATGGAAATGTTCTGTGAGAGGGTCAGTTTCCAGCCTTTGTTATCACCGTCGTTTTCGTAATCTACGCGCTGATAACCCGCTTCAAGCCAGGTGGAATGTATGTCGTTCCAGAAATACATCGGACGAACAATGGCACCGTAGTTGCGGCGGTTATCCTGGGTCAGATCATCATTGTCGTAATCGTGGAAGGCGAGCAGATATTCAATCTGCGCTTGTTGAGTGAACTTATAGTTCCCCTCGAAACTGGCATAAACGGTGTGCAGGCCATTGGTTTTGTTATAAACGCTGTTGTCTGAATGGTCAGAATAACGGGTGATAATTTTGTTCACCCCGTTGTCGCCGGTGTGGCTTAACACCACGGCGGCCTGCCAGGCTTTGGAGCGTTCGTCGCTGTCGATGGCTTTGGAATCAAAACCATAGTTGGCGTACAGCTCGAAATCAATTGGGCCAAATTTGATGCCATGCAGTTTTGATGTTGCCGCGTAGTTGCCTTTATCACCGGTGCCGGAGCCGCCAGTACACGAGATGCGCGACGGGTTATCGCCGTCTTCAATCATTTCAGGGTCACACTGATCTACGGCAGCCACGGCCGCGATATCCAGTTGTGCAAAGCCGAGATCGAGGCTTTTCACGCCTGCACCTTGCCCATCGTGGTTCATCCAGAAGTAGTCGTTGATGCCTTGTTGTGGACGCTGATGGAAGTCACGACCCGCCCAGAAATAAGCATTTGGCTGTGATTCAAACAGGTTGGTGACGCCCGCGTAGGCTTTTTTCAGGTTAACTTCATCGCCCCAGTGGTCAATCATCACGCCAATATCCCAGATGGCCCCGTTATCGGCTTTAATGATTTTGGTAAGCTGGAATTCGCCGCCGTTGCCTTCGTTACCTAAACGACCAATTGCGGAGGAGCCGTTATAGGAACCATCAACGCCAATGTATTTTTGATCTCCCGCCTGGAAATGCGCCCCGTAACGCGCATAACCGGTGAATTTAAGCCCCAACGGAACAGACATATCTGGCGTCGTGGGAACCTGAGGCGTAACCAGGGTATCGGTTCTTTTAAGTCGCGCTGCTTCTATTTTCGCATCGCGGTCGGCCAGGGCTTTATCCACTGCTTTCGCCACGATTTGGTCAATTTGTTCCTGAGTCATTGGTTCTTGTGCGAGTACAGAAATTGGGCAAAGCGCGGCGATAACCGCCATTGTTAATGGAAGCTGTTTAATTAATTTCATTATAATCTCAATTTAGTAATTTATTTTTTCAGACAATAAATATCCTGTTCAGGGTTAATAGAGAAAACTCTATTACCCAAACATATTTATCTTTATTTATACTTTCATCGGATTGGACTTAATTAAAATTATTTACGTAATGATCTCTCCCTGCCAGAGGTAATATTATTGTTTTTTACGTAATACTTAGCGCTGATATAAATGAATGATTTCGTTTGAAAGCTCACGCGCTAACATTGATGTCATCAGGTGATCCTGAGCATGCACCATAATTAGCGTCATCGGCTGTTTGGCTTCGCCTGCATCTTGCTCAATCAATTTGGTTTGCATTTTATGAGCTTCGCGCGCGTAACCATCGGCTTCCAGTAATAACAGTTTGGCTTCTTCGATATTTCCTTGTCTTGCGGAATGCAGCGCTTCAAAACACAAACTGCGCGACTGCCCGGCATTCATAATTATTTCCATTACGGCTTCTTCTAATTCAATCATCATTAATTCCAGAGTGTTTAGACGGCGGTTATTAATTGCTGATAGCCGTTTCTGTCAGAGGTGAACGTGCTTCGTTTTCTGCTGCAGTTTTCTGCAATGAACGCTCGTAAGCGCGCAGGAATGGCAGATAAATTACGGTTGAAACGACCATGCAAATCACACACATCACCACCGGACTAAAGGCCCAGTTTGTCGCCCACGATGCGCCAATGGGCGCCGGAGTTGTCCATGGAGTCAGGGAAACGACTTGTGCCAGCCAGCCCAGTTTCGTTGCGGTGTAAGCCAACACGGCGTTGACCATTGGGACGCAAATAAACGGAATAAACAGCAATGGGTTCATGATAATCGGCGCACCGAACAGAATCGGTTCGTTGATATTAAAGAAGCTTGGAACGATGCCCATTTTCCCGATGGTACGCAGGTGCGTCACTTTGCTGCGCAGCAATAAGAAGGCGAGTGGCAATGTGGAACCGACGCCGCCAATGAGCAGATAGTGATCCCAGAAACCTTGCAGATAAATATGTGGCAATGCGGTTCCCGCAGCCAGCGCGGCCTGGTTTGCTGCCAGGTTTGTCATCCAGAACGGGTTCATGATGCCGGTGACAATCAGCGAGCCGTGGATACCAGAGAACCAAAAAATCTGGCACAGCAACACGGACAATAAAATGGCGGGTAAGGAATCGGATGCGGAAACCAGTGGAGCCAGCAGGTGCATAATCGCTTGCGGCATAATCATGCCGGTTTGCGCTTCAATGAATAAATTCAGCGGATGCAGCGTGCCGATAATGACGACTACCGGAATCAAAATTTCAAACGAACGCGCAACGCCAGTTGGCACTTCTTTTGGCAGGCGAATGGTGATTTTGTTTTCTTTAAGCCAGGCATAAATACGCGTGGAGTAAATCGACGTAATCAGTGCGGTGAAAATGCCCTGGCCTGAAAGATATTGAGTCGAAATTTTGCCGTCGGCATACGGTGCTGCAACCAGCAAAAATGCCATAAAGGCCAGCAGGCCGGACATCACCGGGTCGAGATTAAACTGTCGCCCGAGACTTGCGCCAATACCGACTGAGATGAAAAACGTCATCACGCCCATGCTCAGGTTAAACGGCAGCATCAGCTGTTCACGGTAAGTCTGAGAGAAATCCAGCCATGCACGAGCAAAACCGATAGTGGTATCAGCGGAGAACGGCGGGAATATAAACACCAGCATAAAAGAGCCAATAATCATGAACGGCAGGGCTGCGGTGAACCCATCACGAATCGCGATCACGTACTTTTGTTGCCCCAGACGACCCGCCAACGGAGTGATGGATTGCTCAATCACCGTCACCATGGATTGATATAGCGAACTCATATGAATAACCCTTTTAGTGAGCCGCTTCGATAAGCGACAGAGCATAATCCAGCACTTTATCGCCACGCTGCATGCCGTAGTCCATCATGTCGATGGCCTGAACCGGAATACCGTGAGAGGCGGTCTTTTCTGAAAGCGTACTTAACATATATTTTACCTGTGGCCCGAGCAGCACCACCTGATAACGCGGGAACTGCACATCAAACTCAGCCACGCCGTAAGCCTCTATTTCTACAGGCATTCCTCGTTCTTCAGCCACTGTCAGCATCTTTTTAACCAGCAGGCTGGTGGACATTCCGGCGGAACAACACAACATGATCTTGACCATTAACACTCATCCTCAAAATGTAAATAAAGTATTGCGGAAATGATTTGATACTTTATGGAAACCGTTTTCCATCCGCAGCAAACAGATCTGTGACACTCATCAAGATCCCGCCTTTATCGGCATTACTTATTGGATCGTCATCACAAAATTGTTTGGTGAATGTATGGTTTGGACATCATGTGGAAAATCGGTTTCCATCAAAAATGGAAACGACTATACTGAAATTGGCTACAATCTGAGCCGAAGTTGTATTCAGGACAGACAGGCATGAACCACAGCCTGATAAAGGAAAAAGATGTCTACAATCAATGATGTATCGCGTTTAGCTGGGGTTTCTAAAGCCACAGTATCACGGGTGTTGAGTGGATCTCGCGGAGTGAAGGAAGCAAGTCGCCTGGCCGTGCTGAAAGCGGCTGAGGAGCTGCGTTACCGTCCAAATATGATTGCGCAATCACTACTCAGCCAGTCTACCGGCTGCATTGGTGTGATTTGCGCGCAGGAAAATATCAACCAGACCACGGGTTATCTTTACGCGCTGGAGAAACATCTTAGCCAACATCAAAAACACCTGCTGCTGCGTTTCGCGAACAGCAAAGCGGAGGTCATGCATGCTCTTGATGAGCTAACCTGCGGGCTGTGTGATGACGTGCTGATTATCGGCGCGCGTTTCCCGCTCAATATCGACCAGGAGAATGTCGTTCTTGTCGATTGCGTGGATGTTGACTCCAGTAACAGCATTAATTTTGATCACGCTTTTGCTGCTGAAACGGCCTGTAATTATTTAATTAAACAGGGAAGAAGGCAGATTGCGGTCATCAACCCTGATTCCTGCGGGTCGGTTGATCAAATTCTGTTGGGTTATAAGCGCGCGCTGGAAAACAATTTCCTGCCCTTTAACCGCAACCTGATATTTATGGATTCAACGTCTTCATCTGTTGCGCTCCAGGTGCTACTCAATAACAGCACCACATTGAATTTCAACGCGTTATTAGTTGCTGATGAGCTGGAAGCACAGCGCATCATTCCGCAATTGCAGGCGTTTAATAAATCTGTTCCGAAAGACATTATGGTGTTTAGCCTGGCGGGTTCACTGCATCTGCCGGGTATTCCAACCATTCCCGCCATTGAATATTCAATGGATGCGATGGCGGCAAGAATCGTGACATGGCTGACCGAGAAAACCCAAAGTGCTTTGGGTTCGAACGTACTGCGTGGTGATTTGATTATTCCTGACATGCCGAGCCGATAATAAAAAAAGCCATACCCGACAAGGGTATGGCTTAGTTATTAGTATTTAATATCTCGTGCTTCTTCACGGCCATTTTGTTTGCTTTGGCGCTTATCCTGGCGGCAATTACTGTTGCTTTTGCTATCGTTAACCACGCATTCGCGCTTGTCATGACGCGAGTCCTGACGGGTATCCTGTCGAACATCCCTTGCCTGATGGCGTTGCTGGCCTTGTTCAGTGGCGTAGGCATTATTGATGGAAAGCGTGGAGAACATAAAAATGCCCGCCATAACACCCATCACTATCGAAGATTTACTTTTCATAAGAGGCACTCTGCAAATATAAAATTTCAAACGAATACAATCTGAAGAGTATAGATGTGGCGGTTGCATCTGAATGTAACCAAATCAGTTAAAATATATTTAAAGTTTCATCTGGAAAGATTTTATAACGCAGGTGTATGAAAATTAATAAGTTAGTGTTTTTGATTATTCGAGCTTTATTAAAATGTCTGAAATAAATAAAAAGGCTGCGAAATCTAAATTTCGCAGCCTTTTTGAATTCACGTTTAATTCCCTATCGCATGGTAACGAATTCTTCCGAACCGGTCGGGTGAATGGCTACTGTATTATCAAAGTCTTTCTTAGTCGCACCCATTTTCAGTGCCACTGCAAAGCCTTGCAGCATTTCATCCATGCCGTAACCGATGCCGTGAATACCCACGATTTTCTCGTCCGGGCCTGCACATACCAGCTTCATGCGGCATGGCTGGCGGTGCGAAGTCACGGCGGTATACATCGCGGTGAAGGACGATTTATACACCTTCACGTTGTCGTCGCCGTATTGCTCACGCGCTTGCGGTTCGGTTAAACCAACCGTGCCAATTGGCGGGTGGCTGAACACGACGGTCGGAACGTTGCTGTAATCTAAATGCTCGTCCGGCTTGTTGTTAAACAGGCGCTCAGACAAGCGACGACCGGCTGCAACAGCGACAGGCGTCAGTTCAACTGCACCGGTGTTATCGCCCACGGCATAAATGCCCGCAACGCTGGTGTTCTGGAATTTATCAACTTCGATATAGCCTTTGGCGTTGGTTTTCACACCGGTTGCTGCCAGGTTGAAGTTGTCGGTTTCCGGCTGGCGACCAATCGCCCAAATCAGACAATCTACGGTTTCAGCGCGACCATCTTCCAGTTGCAGCGTCAGGCTGCCATCGGCATTTTTGACAACCGCTTTCGGCACCGCTTGCGTGTGCAGCGTTGGGCCTTCGGTGTTGATCACTTCCAGCAGCGTTTCGACGATTAACGGGTCAAAAGTACGCAGTGGTGCGTGTTGGCGCACAAACAGATGTGTCTCAGAACCCAGCGCGTTGACCACGCCTGCGATTTCAACCGCGATATAACCCGCGCCAACAACCGCGATGCGTTTTGGCAAAGCAGGAAGCGCGAAGAAGCCATCGGAATCAATGCCATATTCAGCACCTGGAATAGACGGACGGCTTGGACGGCCACCGGTGGCAATCAGGATGTGGTCTGCGGTGATGGTTTCGCCGTTCACTTCAACCGTGTGCGCATCGACGAATTTCGCAAAGCCACGAATTACATCGACGTTGTTTTTACCCAGCACGTTGTCATAAGAGGTGTGGATGCGGTCGATGTACGCGGTGCGGCTGGCAATCAGTTTGTCCCAGTCGAATTTATTCACCGTGGTGTCGAAACCGTAATCCGGGCCGTAGTTATGGATAGCTTCGGCGATTTGCGCCGCGTGCCACATCACTTTTTTCGGTACGCAACCCACGTTTACGCAGGTACCGCCCAACTCTTTCGCCTCAATCAGTGCGCATTTCTTTCCATACATCGCCGCACGGTTAATGGAGGCAATACCGCCGCTGCCGCCGCCAATGGCGAGGTAGTCATAATGTTTGGTCATGATGTTTCCCTAATGAGTCGAAAAATATTCGCGATTGTAGCGCGCCGAGAAAATGGTTCCACCGATAGCTGCAATAGCCGTTACTCAGGCACAACCCAGCTCAATGTGGTCGAACCGTTGCCTGATGGCACCAGGGTTTTATGCAGCCACGGCAGTACATTAGCCATTTGCTGCTCCAGTTTCCACGGTGGGTTGATAACAATCATGCCGGAGGCAGTCATGCCACGGCGGTCGCTATCAGGCAGTACAGCCAGTTCGATTTGAAGAATGCGGCGAATGCCCGTTTCTTCCAGTTCGCGCAGCATGCGTTTGATTTGCTGACGCATCACCACGGGATACCACAGGGCATAAGTCCCTGTCGCAAAACGCTTATAGCCATCGTTGATGCCTGTCACAACGGCCTGGTAGTCAGTTTTAATCTCATACGGTGGGTCGATAAGAATCAGACCACGACGCGAAGCTGGCGGCAGTTTGGATTTAAGCTGGGTGTAACCGTCCGCACGTTCAACGCGAGCGCGATTGTCTTTCTGGAATTCAGAACGCAGTAGCGGGAAATCTGACGGGTGCAGTTCGGTCAGTTGCAGGCTGTCTTGCTCGCGCAGAAGCTGGCGGGCAATCAGTGGAGAACCTGGGTAGTAACGCAGTTGGCCGCTGTGGTTGTAGGCTTTCACCGCACCAATATAGGCTTCAAGTTCCGCTGGCAAATCATCGTGTTGCCAGATGCGAGCGATTCCTTCCAGATATTCACCGGTGCGCTCTGCGTGCTCGCTGCTCAGTTTGTATCGGCCTGCGCCTGCATGAGTATCCAGGTACAGAAAAGGTTTTTCCTTCTCTTTTAAGGATTCGATGATCAGACTTTGAACGGTGTGTTTCAGTACGTCGGCGTGGTTGCCGGCGTGAAAGCTGTGGCGATAACTGAGCATGGCTTGCAGGGTTTCCAAAGACAAAAGAAGAACAACTATTCTGCACAGTATACAGCCTTATGCTCACCGCCTGGCATTGAAATTATCTACACTAAGCCTCATGTTAAAAGGTATTGCTTTATACCCGTCATACTTCAAGCTGTGGGGGTGTTGGCTGCACAAGCTCACCCCAGTCACTTACTCAAGTAAGCTCCTGGGGATTCTCTTCCTTGCCGCCTACCCACAGCTTGAATTATTTAGGGTATAAAAATTTCCTATGGTGCGCGAGCCGCGCTCCACTTATCAGACATCAGGAACCGCGCTTATGACTAATCCATTGCTGACCCCTTTCGATCTGCCGCCGTTTTCCGCTCTTAAACCTGAACATATCGTGCCAGCCGTGCAGCAAGCGCTGGATGATTGCCGTGCGAAAGTCGAAAGCGTGGTAGCGCAAGGCGCGCCTTATAACTGGGATAATCTTTGCCAGCCGCTGGCAGAAGTGGACGACCGCCTGGGCCGCATCTTCTCGCCGGTCAGTCATTTGAATTCCGTGCAAAACAGCGCGGAACTGCGTGAGGCTTACGAACAAACGCTGCCGCTGCTGTCTGAGTACAGCACCTGGGTTGGGCAGCACGAAGGGCTTTATCAGGCGTATCGCAACCTGCGTGACGGTGCGTTTTATGCCGATCTGAGCGTGGCTGAGAAAAAAGCTGTTGATAATGCACTGCGTGATTTCGAGCTTTCTGGCATCGGTTTGCCGCCAGAAAAACAAAAGCGCTATGGCGAAATCGCTGCGCGCTTGTCTGAACTGGGTTCGACCTACAGCAACAACGTGCTGGATGCGACTCAGGGCTGGACGAAACTGATTACTGACGAAGCACAACTTTCTGGTATGCCGGAAAGTGCACTGGCGGCAGCACGCGCTCAGGCCGAAGCCAAAGAGCAAGATGGCTGGCTGCTGACGCTGGATATCCCAAGCTATTTGCCAGTGCTCACTTACTGCGACAACCGCGAACTGCGCGAAGAAATGTACCGCGCCTATGCGACTCGCGCATCCGATCAAGGCCCGAATGCAGGCAAGTGGGACAACACGCCAGTGATGGAAGAAATTCTGGCGCTGCGTCATGAACTGGCGGAGTTGCTGGGCTTTGGCAACTACGCGGAAAAATCTCTCGCCACTAAAATGGCAGAAAACCCGCAGCAGGTGTTGGAGTTCTTAACCGATCTGGCGAAACGTGCGCGTCCACAGGGCGAGGCCGAACTGGCGCAACTGCGCGCGTTCACGCAAAAAGAATTTAACGTCACCGAGCTGGAACCGTGGGACATCACCTATTACAGCGAAAAACAGAAACAGCATCTGTACAGCATCAGCGACGAACAACTGCGCCCGTACTTCCCGGAAGATCGCGCGGTAAACGGCCTGTTTGAAGTGGTGAAACGCATTTACGGTATCACTGCGAAAGAGCGCAAAGACATCGACGTCTGGCATTCCGATGTGCGTTTCTTCGAGCTGTATGACGAGAAAAATGAGTTACGCGGCAGCTTCTATCTCGACCTGTATGCTCGCGAGAACAAGCGTGGCGGGGCGTGGATGGACGATTGCGTTGGCCAAATGCGTAAAACTGACGGTTCGCTGCAAAAACCTGTCGCCTACCTGACCTGTAACTTCAACCGCCCGGTCAATGGCAAACCCGCGCTGTTTACTCATGACGAAGTGATCACGCTGTTCCATGAGTTCGGCCACGGTTTGCACCACATGCTGACTAAAGTCGAAACCGCGGGCGTTTCCGGTATCAACGGCGTGCCGTGGGATGCGGTCGAGTTGCCAAGCCAGTTTATGGAAAACTGGTGCTGGGAGCCGGACGCGCTGGCGTTTATCTCCGGCCATTACGAAACCGGCGAACCGCTGCCAAAAGAGCTGCTGGACAAAATGCTGGCGGCGAAGAACTACCAGGCGGCGCTGTTTATTCTGCGCCAGCTGGAGTTCGGCCTGTTCGACTTCCGTCTGCACGCTGAATTCAACCCGGAGCAGGGCGCGAAAGTGCTGGAAACTCTGGCTGAAATCAAGAAGCTGGTTGCGGTTGTGCCATCGCCAAAATGGGGCCGTTTCCCACACGCCTTCAGCCATATCTTTGCGGGCGGTTATGCGGCGGGTTATTACAGCTACCTGTGGGCGGATGTGCTGGCGGCAGATGCGTTCTCACGTTTTGAAGAAGAAGGCATTTTCAACCGTGAAACCGGGCAATCATTCCTTGATAACATCCTGACTCGTGGCGGTTCAGAAGAGCCGATGGAGCTGTTCAAACGCTTCCGTGGCCGTGAACCGCAACTCGATGCGATGCTGGCTCATTACGGCATCAAGGGCTAATCCATTCTGTGAAAATCTGTTTATTAACTGAAGCAGGCGCCGACTCCGGCGCCTTATCTCTTTTAAGTGAGCGCTGGGGTCTTGAGCACGATGAAGACTCCCTGATGGCGCTGGTTTTGACACCTGACCATCTCGAATTGCGTAAGCGCGACGAGCCAAAACTCGGCGGCATTTTTGTTGATTTTGTCTCTGGCGCGATGGCGCATCGCCGCAAATTTGGCGGTGGGCGTGGCGAAGCGGTGGCAAAAGCGGTTGGCATCAAAAGCGGCTATCTGCCGGACGTTGTCGATGCGACAGCAGGGCTTGGGCGCGATGCGTTCGTGCTGGCGTCTGTAGGCTGCCGCGTGCGGATGCTGGAGCGTAATCCGGTCGTGGCGGCGTTGCTCGACGACGGTTTGCGCCGGGGTTACCAGGATGCGGAAATCGGCGGTTGGTTGCAGGAGCGTTTGCAGTTGATTCACGCTTCCAGTCTGACGGCGTTAAGCGATATTACGCCGCGCCCGGAAGTGGTCTATCTCGATCCGATGTTTCCGCATAAGCAGAAAAGCGCGCTGGTGAAGAAAGAGATGCGTGTGTTTCAGTCGCTGGTGGGGCCGGACGAAGATGCAGATGGTTTGCTGTTGCCTGCGCAAAAGCTGGCGACAAAACGTGTGGTGGTGAAACGCCCGGACTACGCGCCGCCGCTCGGTGGCGTGGAAACGCATAACGCAGTGGTCACAAAAGGCCACCGGTTTGATATTTATTCGGGAACGGCGGTTTGAATCATCGAAAAAGCCCCGCAGTGCGGGGCTTTAAACTAAGTGATTCGGGTGAGTGAGCGCAGCCAACGCACCTGTAGCGTGAAAGACAATGGTATAACTTAATCTTCATCTTCGTCGCGCAGTGGAACAATCAGCATATCAACGTGAACGGTGTTGATCAGCTGACGCGCAGAAGACATCAGTTTGCTCCAGAAATCCTGGTGGTGCCCGCAGACCACTAAGTCCATATCGTATTTCTTAATCGCATCTACCAGAACCTGGCCCAAATCGCCGCTACCGCTCAGGGTTTCAGTGATTGGATAACCTGCGCCAGTCGACAGCTCGCTCAATGCGTTATGAGTTTCTTCAGAAATGCGTTTTTGCATATCGCCAAGATTTACATCGATCAATCCGGTATAGAGATCGGAGTAATTTACATCGACATGAATCAGGGAAACCTTCGCGTTGTATGGGCGAGCCATAGAAACCGCTTTTTCCACCAGTACTTTGCTCTCCGGGGAGAGGTCTACCGCGATTAGAATGTGTTTGTAAGACATAATTTTACTCCTTCCATAAGTTGTCGATGACCAGCCTGGTCGGATAACACGATACGCTGCATCTGTGCCATCCGCGTCTAAAGACCTAAATTGTAGATGATATTTCTACCCTATAGCGAATGATAGAAATCGTCAATGTGCCACCGCTGTATACATTGAAGCCCCAAATAGCCGTAATCGCTTTGATAAAGATTAATGATGTGGCAAAAAAATTAGCGGATCTCCTACACTATTAAATGAGCCGTTCCGGAATATACCCGTCGTCTTTCAAGTTGCATGTGCGTTGGCTCAACGGTCTTTCTGGTTTTCGGGGTGAGCGGTTGCCCTGGAGTGATGTTCTGGGGCTTCACCGGGAGGGGTATTATGATGATCAGCACCGTCGCACTTTTTTGGGCGCTTTGTGTAGTTTGTGTTGTGAATATGGCGCGCTATTACTCATCTTTGCGTGCACTGCTGGTGGTACTTCGCGGTTGCGATCCGCTGTTGTACCAATATGTCGATGGAGGCGGTTTTTTTACCTCACATGGCCAGCCAAGCAAACAGATTCGCTTAGTGGGCTACATCTATGCTCAACGTTATCTTGACCATCACGACGATGAGTTTATCCGCCGCTGTGAACGTCTTCGCCGCCAGTTTATTTTGACCAGCGCGCTATGCGGACTTGTGGTGATTAGTCTTATCGGTTTGATGATTTGGCACTGACAGTTTGAGCACATAAAAAAAGCGGGCCAGTAAACTGACCCGCTTTTTGCTTTTTGGTGACTACACAAACCTTAAATGAAGTGCAGTGAAATCCAGTAAAGAGAACCAGAAAGCAGAATCGACACCGGCAGAGTAAACACCCAGGCCATCAGGATGTTGGTTACCGTTTTACGCTGCAAACCGCCACCATCAACCACCATCGTCCCCGCTACGGAAGAAGAAAGCACGTGAGTGGTAGAAACCGGCATACCGGTGTAGCTCGCAATACCGATGGAGACGGCGGCTGTCATCTGCGCGGACATACCCTGCGCATACGTCATGCCTTTCTTGCCAATCTTCTCACCGATAGTTGTCGCCACACGACGCCAGCCAATCATAGTACCGAGGCCAAGCGCCAGAGCGACCGCCATGATAATCCAGATTGGTGCGTACTCGATGGTATACAACAAGTCAGTTTTCAGCTCTTTCAGGAAGCGCTTATCGTCCGGTTTGGTTTCCGGCAGTTTAGCGACTTTCTCTGAAGTATCAGAGATGCACAGCAGCAGGCGGCGCATATGGCTACGCTGCTCGATGCTCAACTTGTCGTAGCTGTCGATATTGCCCAGTAGCTCTTTCGCACGCTGCACTGCAATCATGGCGCGGCTGGCGTCACAATGGAATTCAGCAGGCTTATCCTGGCCCTTCACTTCTTCAGGGGTTGGAATAGCTGGGTTCAGATCGACAACGTGCTTAATCGCATCGCCGTGCTGCGCGTAATACTGCTCAAGGTGCGTAATGGCATCACGGGTACGAGCAATGTCGTAACCGGAAGCATTCATGTTCACCACGAAGCCTGCAGGCGCAACGCCAATCAATACCAGCATGATTAAGCCGATACCTTTCTGCCCGTCGTTTGCGCCATGAGAGAAGCTCACGCCAATAGCGGAGATAATCAGAGCGATACGCGTCCAGAATGGTGGCTTTTTCTTGCCGTCTTGTTTTTCACGCTCGGCAGGAGTCAGGTGGATACGGCGGCGCTTTTTGGTGCCGCTCCAGTAGCGACGTAGCAAAAAGATTAACCCACCCGCAATCACCAGACCCACAATTGGAGAGAGGATCAACGACATGAAAATCCCAATCACTTTCGGGATATTCAACGCATCAACAACGGAGGTTCCGTTCATCAATGCATTCGTCAAACCAATACCAATGATGGCACCGATTAGCGTATGGGAACTGGACGCCGGCAGACCAAAATACCAAGTGCCGAGGTTCCAGATAATAGCGGCCAGTAACATAGAGAACACCATGGCGAGGCCATGAGCGGACCCTACGTTCAACAGCAGGTCGGTTGGCAACATATGCACAATCGCATACGCCACGCTCAATCCGCCGAGCAGAACGCCGAGGAAGTTAAATAATGCTGCCATTGCCACCGCAAGTTGCGATCGCATTGCGCGAGTATAGATAACTGTTGCCACTGCGTTTGCAGTGTCATGGAAGCCGTTGATCGCTTCGTAGAAGAGAACAAATGCCAGAGCAAGTAATAACAAAAGCCCGGTATGTAGATCCAGGCCATTAAACAGAAATTCCATAGACGTTACGCCATTTTGAGGACATGAACGCGGCGCATTATGTAAGACAACTCCGTAATGCGCCAACAGAAATATGGACTTTTCTTGATGTTTGTCCTTCCTGGGTCAAACAATGAAAAGATTTACATATTTATTTTCAATCACCTGCAATTGTTAAGACGCATTTAGCTGGTGCGACCAGCCCGCTATCTTTACAATTCCTTGCATTAAGCATAGTCGGGAGTAGGTCGTGGAAAAGTTTGATGCCGTAATTATTGGTGCGGGAGCCGCAGGAATGTTCTGTGCAGCGATGGCTGGGCAGGCGGGAAGCAAAGTGCTACTCATCGATAACGGTAAAAAACCAGGCCGTAAGATTCTGATGTCAGGGGGAGGTCGCTGCAACTTTACTAACCTTTATATCGAACCTGCAGCTTATCTCAGCCAAAACCCTCATTTTTGCAAATCTGCGCTCGCACGCTACACCCAGTGGGATTTTATCGACATGGTCGGTAAGCACGGTATCGCGTGGCATGAGAAAACGCTCGGCCAACTTTTTTGTGATGAATCAGCTCAACAGATAGTCGATATGCTGGTGGCCGAATGTGATAAAGGGCAAGTGACCACGCGCCTGCGCAGTGAAGTGTTAGGCATCGAACGTGATGAAAACGGCTACACCATTCAATTAAACGGCGACAGCGTTCAGGCAGCAAAATTAGTCATCGCTACGGGCGGGCTTTCCATGCCGGGCCTGGGGGCTACACCTTTTGGCTATAAAATCGCAGAACAGTTTGGGCTAAAAGTGTTGCCGACTCGCGCGGGCCTGGTGCCGTTCACGCTGCACAAACCGTTACTCGAACAGCTACAGGTACTTTCAGGCGTCTCGGTTCCGTCCGTCATTACGGCTGAAAACGGCGTGAGCTTCCGCGAAAGTTTATTGTTTACGCATCGTGGTCTGTCTGGCCCTGCGGTGTTGCAGCTGTCGAGTTACTGGCAGCCTGGCGAGTTTGTGAGCGTTAACTTACTTCCTGATACCGATCTGGATGAATTGCTTAACGAGCAGCGCAACGCTCATCCAAATCAAAGCCTGAAAAACACGCTGGCGATGGTACTGCCAAAACGCCTGGTGGAGTGCCTGCAACAGCTTGAGCAAATACCGGATGTCACACTTAAACAGCTCAATACCCGTCAACAAAGCGAAGTGCTTGAAACCTTACAAAACTGGCGTGTGCAGCCTAACGGCACCGAAGGTTATCGCACCGCTGAAGTCACCCTTGGCGGCGTGGATACCAACGAACTTAGCTCCCGCACCATGGAAGCGCGTAATGTGCCGGGGCTGTATTTTATCGGTGAAGTGATGGACGTAAGTGGTTGGTTAGGCGGGTATAATTTCCAGTGGGCCTGGGCATCTGCCTGGGCGTGCGCACAGGATTTGGTTGTAAATTAATGAGCAGGGAATCGGCAGCGCTACCTTCAAAACGAGCATTTCATTACGCTTCGTTCAGAAATCTATTTTTCGCGCGTCTTTTAACGGTACTGGGCAACGGTATTGCACCCATTGCTCTGGCTTTTGCTGTGCTCGATATGGGCGGAACGGCTGCTGATTTAGGTATTGTGATTGCCTCACGTTCCGTTTTTAACGTTGCCTTTTTGCTCATTGGCGGAGTGCTCGCCGATCGCTACGCGCGAAGCAAAGTCCTGTTGTACTCATCCGTGATTGCTGCTGTTTCTCAGGCTGTTGTCGCCTGCCTGGTGTTGGATGGATCGGCAACCATCGCGCTATTGGCGGTGCTCGGCGCGATAAATGGCGCAGCGGCGGGAGCGTCGCTACCGGCGTCACAATCAATGGTTCCGCAAACCGTTCCGGTACATTCATTGCGAGAAGCCAACGCCTTTATTCAGTTGGGGATTTACGGCGGAACGGTGCTTGGCGCGTCGCTGGGTGGCGTGTTGATCAGCGTGATGGGACCGGGCTGGGGGCTGGCTGTAGATGCATTAGGATTTGCTGCATCAGCCCCACTTTATCTGATGATCCGCATCCATTCGATACAACCGCAAGGCTCGCAATCCAACATATTGCAGGATTTAAAAGACGGCTGGACCGAGTTTATTTCTCGCTCGTGGGTTTGGGCGATTGTTGTGCAGTTTACCATTGTGAATGCGGCTTTCAGCGGCGTGATGATGATACTCGGTCCGGTCGTCGCAGATGCGACATTTGGCCGCGCGGGCTGGGGAATGGCCATTGCGGCACAAAGCGCTGGCTTGATTGTTGGCTCAGTTATTGCGCTTCGCTGGCGGCCTCGTCGCGATTTACTTATTGGCACCATTCTGACGGCATTTTGCGCCGGGCCGATTGTCGTTCTGGCTTTGCTGCCATCGACACCTATTCTGATGGTGGTATTTTTTATCGCTGGCGTGGGCTTCGGTTTGTTTGGTGTGGCGTGGGCGCAATCGTTGCAAACGCATATCCCGCCGGAAAAACTGGCGCGGGTTTACGCATATGACGCGTTAGGCTCATTTGTGGCAATTCCTGTGGGCGAACTTGCCGCAGGCCCGCTGGCGATGCACTACGGCAATGAAAAAGTCTTACTGGCTTGCGCAGTCGCTGTTCTGCTGGCAACTTTCGCCGCCAGCTTCACGCCGTCCATCAGACGACTCGATAATGCTGCTCAAGTCAGGCAACATCAGGTTTAATGTTACTGGCAGGCTAATGCCAAATCTTTATTTAGCAGGTAAGGGCGCAGATATCCAACGGTGTTGGATAGCGGCAATACATCTTCATGCAATTGAATATTCAGCACCTTGTTGATGTATTCCCGGCGTGCGCGAATACGCTGCCAAAGCTCAGGATAATCAGTTTTAATTTGCTCACGAAGCGCTTTGTCGGCCAGCGCTACAGTGTCTTCGATACTGGCTCCGGCATAGCCTTTGCGCGACGGAATAATGTCGATTTGCAGCAGCATACCGCTGGATAATGGAATATCTGACGCCGGGTAAATTGGCGAACACAGCCACTCTTCATCGGCGACCAAATGGCCAGGATTCAGGTGCCAGTGGTATTCGTCTTTTGGTAAAACCTGCTCAATCAGTTCGTATACTTCATGACCTTTTACGCCAACATGCATCTTCTCAAGCCAGCTCACTACCGCGCGATAATACGGAATGGCGACCACATCCAGATAATCTTTCACGTCGGGATGAAGCTCATCGGCACTACTCACAACGTAAGCCGCGCGGCTGGTTAAACCGCCTTTATAGCTGACGGTTAAAGAGAATTTATCGCCTTTCTGGATTTGCTTATCGGAAGGATATAAATTGGCGTTTTCGAAGCGATCGCCCGTCGCGGCTATGGTTACGACGTTGTTTGCCTGTCCTTCAGCGGCAAGCAGTGCGGCAATCGATTTTTCTGTTTTACCCAGGTCAATTGCATTCAGGGCGGTTAGTGCCGCCGTTGATGCCAGATTTGCACCGTATTCGTAATGGGCGATTTCGTTGGCATTATTGATAATGCGTGCGCCATTGCGCGGCGAGACAAACAGCCCGGTGGCATTAAGCAGCTCGCATTCTGGAGTGAGCGCAGCCTGAAGGGCATGGAAAATAAAAGTCGGGATGTCGAACAGTGACGAGTTGTTGTCGTGGCTGCCGGTGAACAGCTTCCAGCCCGCGATCCCGACGCGCTGTTGTCCATCCAGTCCGGCCTGCTTCAGCATGTCAGTGAGCGAAAGTGCGGTGTCCATCGGCTGGTTTGGCAGTGAAAACCACGGAGCATGAACCACTTTAGCGGGCGTTCTGGAGAATTGTGCCAGCTTGAGGTTTTCATTGCCGAGTACCAGCACCGCCTCGCCATTTTTATGCAGCACCAACAAACCTTCTTCAAATCGCGGAATGAAACCGGTCAGATACTCAAAATTCCCGCCATGTTCTTTGTCTGCGTAAACGACTAGCGAATCAAGATTCTGCTGCGCCATACCCTGCAAAATTTTACGCAAGCGCTCCTGAATCGTCCGAGCGTTTAACACAACACTCGGGACGTTGAGGTAGATTTGAGGCTGTTTGATGGTGGTAAGCGTGATATTAGGCATGGGTCTGTAACTCCGTTTTCTTATCCCCGGGAGAACCTTAACTTACCACTGTGCGAATACTGAGCCTATCCCGGCAATCGAGATTTGGGCCGTCCTGGGCCAAGTAACACCGCCAGTTTTCCGCCACCTTGTGTGGTTTCCATCAAGATTTTGCACACGCTGGTGAGCGGCACGGAAAGTAACATACCGACCGGGCCGAGCAGCCAGCCCCAGAATAATAACGAAAGGAAAACCACGAACGTCGACATCCCCAGCCCGCGGCCCATCATGCGTGGCTCGACAATATTTCCCAGCACCATGTGTACCGCCAGGAATAACGCACCGACCAGCACCATTTCGTAAGTGCCGTTGAACAAAAATGCCTGAATCATCGGTGGAATTGCAGAAATAACCGAACCAATGTTAGGAATGTAATTCAGCAAGAACCCCAGCACGCCCCACATTAGCGCAAACTGCACACCCATCAGTTCCAGCCCGAGCCAGATAATCAGCCCGGTCCACAGGCTTATTAATGTTTTTAGCGCCAGGTAATGCGTCACACCTTTTAAAGCACGGTGCAGGCTGGCGATGTGAATTTTCGGATTGGAAAGGGCAAAACGGAGTTTATAGGGAACGTGGCGCACTTCGAACAACATAAACACCACGGTCATCACCAGCAGTAAAATACTGGCCATCGCGCCGGAAAGGCTGGTCATGAGTGTCGTGGCATACGACATCACTTTCTCAGAATCCATACGCTGCAACATGCGCTCAGGCGATAATCGCAGATGCATAAACGGCAGCATCTTTTCGAGCTCAAAAACTTTTTGCGTCAGCATTTTATTGTACTTGGGCAGCATATCGACAAACTCGCTCATCGACGCTGCCAGCACGCCAACCAGCATGGTCAGCACTACCAACATGGCAAACACGACCATTGAAATAGCCAGCGGGCGGTTCACTCCCCGGCGAATAAGCCAGGTAACTAAGGGGTTTAAGACAATGGCAAAAAACAGGGCCAATAAAAGCTGGACGATAATGTCCGCGGCCGCATGAATCCCGGCAAGAATAATCACCAGTGCAGAAAGCTTAATGAGAATGTGTAGCCCGGTTTTGTCGGGTTCTGGAGAAACCATGAAAAGATCCTGTGTTCGAGGGATCTTCTTAGTGTAGCGCTTCGTTTGTTTCTCACTCGCAGGTCGAGTCTGAAAGTCTGTTGCTGAAATGTGAATCACGACATGGTTATACTGAGGAACGCTGTTTTAAAAGTGATTAACCATGCCTGACCTGACACCCGCCCCGGCAGTAAGTAGTTTCCGACTCAATGTACAGATTGTTTCTGTCGTGATGTTCAATTTTGCCAGCTATATGACGATTGGCCTGCCGCTCGCGGTGTTGCCGGGCTACGTACATGACGTCATGGGATACAGCGCGTTTTGGGCGGGGCTGGTGATTAGCCTGCAATATTTCGCCACGCTGCTCAGTCGCCCGCATGCGGGGCGTTACGCGGATATTCTTGGCCCGAAAAAGATCGTTATATTCGGTTTGTGCGGCTGTTTTCTCAGTGGTGCGAGCTACTTGCTGGCGGCGTTTTGCAGTGCATGGCCGCTGGCGAGTCTGGTTCTGCTGTGTCTTGGGCGCGTGATTTTGGGGATTGGGCAAAGTTTTGCAGGAACCGGTTCAACGCTTTGGGGCGTCGGGGTTGTCGGCTCGCTGCACATCGGGCGCGTGATCTCCTGGAATGGCATCGTGACCTATGGCTCGATGGCGATGGGCGCACCGCTGGGCGTGCTGTTTTATCATTTCGGCGGGCTGAAATTACTGGCGGGAATCATTATGGCGGTGGCGCTGATTGCGGTGCTGCTGGCAATTCCTCGGCCAGCGGTGAAAGCCAGCAAGGGCAAGCCTCTGCCGTTTCGTGCGGTGCTCGGGCGTGTCTGGCCATACGGCATGGCGCTGGCACTGGCATCCGCAGGATTTGGCGTAATCGCCACCTTCATTACGTTGTTTTACGACGCCAAAGGTTGGGACGGCGCAGCCTTTGCACTCACCCTCTTTAGCTGCGCATTTGTGGGCACTCGCTTACTGTTCCCGAACGGTATTAACCGGCTTGGTGGCCTGAACGTGGCGATGATTTGCTTCTCGGTGGAGATTATCGGTTTGCTGTTAGTGGGCTTTGCGGCTGAACCGTGGATGGCAAAAGTCGGCACATTTTTGACGGGGGCAGGTTTTTCATTGGTGTTCCCGGCGTTGGGTGTGGTGGCAGTGAAAATGGTGCCGCAACAAAACCAGGGTAGCGCGCTGGCGACCTACACGGTGTTTATGGATTTATCGCTGGGGATCACCGGGCCATTAGCCGGATTTGTGATGGTTTACGCGGGCGTCTCGGTGATTTATCTGGCGGCGGCAGTGCTGGTTTGCATCGCGCTAATAATGGCATGGCAGTTAAAAAAACGGCCCCCGGTTGAAGAACCGGAGGCCGTCTCATCATCACAACCGTAATTACTTGATGGTGATGGTATTAATGATGTTTTCTGCCGCAGTTTGCGCCGCTTGCTGGTTATCAGCAGGCAGTGTAATTTGCATAGTTAACAGTTGGTTATCAACTTTTCCCAGGATTACAGACGAGTAAGCCGTCTGGCCTTTGGCGGAGATAACGCTGTCTAACTGTTGCAGCGTGTGGCCTTTAATCTCGACGGATTTATTGGTCACGACTTGCAGTTGTGGGTCACGAGCACGCTGTTGATCTTCAAGGCGTTTTGCCAGGGCAGCCAGATCGTCCGGTGTGTTTTCACCCACAATCACAATCACTGCTTTCTGACCGGTGGCGTCAGAATAGACGTGCATGTTATTTGCCTGAGTGCCTAATTTACCGCTCTGATCGGTCATATCGGCGGGGAGTGCAAAGCTGATTTTCCCATCCAGCAGACTGACCGGCTGACTGGCTGCGCTAGCTTGCGCCGCATCGTTCGCTGTCGCCGTTTTGCTGTCGTTGTTATCGCAAGCGGCCAGGCCCAATACCAGCAGGCCGATACCGACATATTTTACCAGGTTACCCATGACTTCTTCCTTTACGTTAGCAAGCCTTTGCGGCCTTCTGCGCATCTTATCACAAGATAATTCAACCACCGTCAACCGGGCTGTAAGGCTGAGTTTTCAGACTTATCTGCCAGCCGTTTCAATAACATATTCAGCACAACGCCGTACATCGGCAGGAAGAAAACGATGCTGATAAGCACTTTGAAGCAGTAATCCACGACCGCGATTTCCACCCAATGCTGCGCCATAAAGGCATCCGGGCTGCGCCAGAAAGCGATAAAGAAGAAGGAAAGCGTGTCGCTGATATTCCCGAACAAGGTCGATGCTGTGGGTGCAAGCCACCAATAACGGCTCTGGCGCAGGCGGTTAAACACATGCACATCCAGTATCTGCCCCAACGCGTAGGCCATAAAGCTGGCGACAGCGATACGAGCGACAAAAAGGTTAAAGTGCAGCAGCGCATCGAACCCTTGCCATGTCCCCATATAAAACAGCGCGGAAATGGCATAGGAAATCACCAGCGCGGGGAGCATCACGGCAAAAATAATGCGGCGAGCCAGCGGAGCGCCGAAAATGCGTACCGTCAGATCGGTGGCGAGGAAAATAAACGGAAAGCTAAACGCGCCCCAGGTGGTATGGAACCCAAAAACCGAAACCGGTAATTGCACCAGATAGTTGCTGGATGTGATCACCAGCAAATGGAATAGCGATAGCCAGAACAGCGCTTTAGTGCGCTGAGTAGAATTGAACTGCGTCATTTTGTAGCCTTTTTAGTGAAAGGGGTGAGGGAACCCTGGTCTTTTTTAAAGCGGGGGCGATGATACTGCTTTACCCCCGCTTTGCAATGGTTAATTTTAGCGCAATCGTTCACGTGACTTGCGCGAGATTTTACCGGGCGTAAACTATCGCGGTTTGTTAAATCCGAGACTGCTGATGACCGATCTTTTTTCTAATCCTGACCATACGCTTGATGCCCTGGGCCTGCGTTGCCCGGAACCGGTAATGATGGTGCGTAAAACCGTGCGTAGTATGCAGCCTGGCGAAACCCTGCTGGTGATTGCTGACGACCCTGCCACTACCCGTGATATTCCCGGTTTTTGCCTCTTTATGGAACACGAACTGCTCGCCAAACAAGTGGAATCATTGCCTTACCAGTACTTGCTGCGTAAAGGCCAGTAATTCCGCCCCGGCCCTTGGCTCCTGCTTTGGGCTTCTGAACCCTTTTTGCATCTGACCTGAACCCCAATTTCATTTTTTGTCGCTTTTTGTGAAGTGCTTCACCCACGCTTTTCTCCACGTAGTCTAATTTTTAAACGACAAATTAAAACATTGTTTTACTTCTTACCCCACATCTCTACCTCTGCTGGAGCGACACAATGAAGAAGACCTTTCTGCCTGCTTTTGCTGGTTTATGTCTGTCTACCGCGTCAGTTTTGTTTGCGCAATCTGCTTTCGCACAAGTGATAAAAGCCGCTGACGTTCACCCGGAAGGGTATCCAAACGTGGTCGCAGTTCAGCACATGGGCGAAAAACTCAAACAAGAAACGAACGGCGATTTAGAAATTAAAGTGTTCCCAAGCGGTGTGTTAGGGGATGAAAAACAGATGATTGAACAGGCGCAAATGGGGGCAATCGACATTATCCGTGTTTCGATGGCACCCGTTGCGGCGATCCTGCCTGATGTAGAAGTCTTTACCCTGCCGTACGTGTTTCGCGATGAAGACCATATGCATAAAGTGATCGACGGTGATTTGGGCAAACAAATCGGCGACAAGCTGACCAACAACCCGAAATCCCGCCTGGTGTTCCTCGGCTGGATGGACTCCGGTACGCGCAACCTGATTACTAAAAATCCGGTAGTGAAACCCGAAGATCTTAAAGGGATGAAAATCCGCGTTCAGGGCAGCCCAGTTGCGCTGGCAACACTCAAAGATATGGGTGCAAACTCCGTCGCGATGGGCGTGAGCGAAGTGTATAGCGGGATGCAAACCGGGGTTATCGACGGTGCTGAAAACAACCCGCCAACCTTTATTGCCCACAACTACATGCCGGTCGCCAAGAACTACACCCTGAGCGGCCACTTCATCACGCCAGAAATGCTGCTTTACTCCAAAGTGAAATGGGACAAATTGACGCCTGACCAACAGCAAAAAATCCTGAAGCTGGCTCGTGATGCGCAAATGGAACAGCGCCAATTGTGGAATGCCTACAACACACAAGCGCTGGAAAAAATGAAAGCCGGTGGTGTTCAGTTCCACGAAATCGACAAGGCCTGGTTTGTAAAAGCGACAGAGCCAGTCCGTAAAGAGTACGGCGATAAGCATCAGGAATTGATGAAAGCCATTGCTGACGTTCAGTAACTTTTGGGGCCGTGGAGGTTTACTTTATGTCGCAACGCTACTCTGACTTGATGGATAAAGTTTATTTGCTGGCGATGATTGTCGCCGGGCTGTCGCTATTGGTGATGACAATCATTATTCCGATTGGGATTTTCTCGCGTTATGTGCTGAACCGTGGGGAATCCTGGCCGGAACCGGTGGCGATAATCTGCATGGTGACCTTCACGTTTATCGGCGCGGCGGTGAGCTACCGCGCCGGTTCCCACATCGCTGTGAATATGCTGACAGACCGTCTGCCGCAGGCCGCGCAGACGTTTTGCGCGCGCCTCGTCGACTTGCTAATGCTGCTGATTTCGCTGGTGATGTTCTATTACAGCTTCTATCTGTGTGCGGATTTATGGGAACAGCCTGTTGCCGAATTCCCGCTTCTCACGTCCGGTCAAACCTATCTTCCGCTGCCTGTGGGTGCGATTTTGATGATTCTGTTTGTTGTTGAGCGATTACTGTTCGGCTCTCAAGAGAACCGCCCAATAGTGTTGCTGGGTAATCACGGCTAAGGTCAGGGGATAACATGGACGCATTTATATTATTAGCAACGCTTGCGGTGCTACTCGCGGTGGGCATGCCCGTAGCCTTTGCTGTTGGGCTAAGCGCCATCGTCGGAGCGCTATGGATAGATTTGCCGCTGGAAGCGATCATGATTCAAATTACCAGTGGGGTGAATAAATTTACCCTGCTTGCGATCCCGTTCTTCATTCTGGCGGGCGCGATAATGGCAGAAGGGGGGATCGCCCGTCGCCTGGTCAACTTTGCTTATATCTTCGTGGGCTTTATTCGCGGCGGGTTGTCGCTGGTGAATATCGTCGCTTCTACGTTCTTTGGTGCGATTTCCGGATCGTCGGTTGCAGATACGGCTTCCATCGGCAGCGTGATGATCCCGGAAATGGAGAAAAAGGGTTATCCGCGTGAATACGCTGCGGCAGTGACTGCGAGCGGATCGGTGCAGGCGATTTTGATCCCGCCAAGCCATAACTCGGTGATTTATTCCTTGGCGGCAGGCGGCACGGTTTCTATTGCCACGCTGTTTATCGCCGGTGTTCTGCCGGGATTATTACTCGGTGTATCGCTAATGGTCATGTGTCTTGGCTTTGCCCATAAACGGGGTTATCCAAAGGGCGAACGTATTCCCTTCAAACAAGCGGCGAAAATTTTCTTCGATGCGCTGTGGGGTTTGATGACGGTTGTTATTATCTTGGGCGGGATTCTGACCGGGGTATTTACTGCGACAGAATCGGCGGCGGTGGCCTGTGTTTGGGCGTTCTTCGTCACCATGTTTATCTATCGCGATTACAAGTGGAACGAATTGCCGAAGCTGATGTTCCGTACGGTAAAAACTGTCTCTATCGTCATGATTTTGATTGGTTTTGCGTCAGCTTTCGGCGCGGTAATGACTTACATGCAGTTGCCTTCACGTATCACGGAATTCTTCACTTCTCTGTCTGATAACAAATACGTGATCCTGATGTACCTCAACATCATGTTGTTGTTGATTGGCACGTTGATGGACATGGCACCGATTATCCTGATCCTGACGCCAGTATTGCTGCCGGTGACTAATTCGCTGGGCATCGACCCGGTGCATTTCGGTATGATCATGATGGTGAACCTCGGGATTGGCCTGATAACGCCGCCAGTCGGTTCGGTGTTGTTTGTGGCAAGTGCGGTGAGTAAACAGAAAATCGAAGTGGTGGTGCGAGCGATGCTACCGTTCTACGCCGTGTTGTTGGTGGTGCTGGCAATGGTGACCTACATTCCGGCCGTTTCTCTGTGGCTGCCGCATGCGTTGGGTATGACGAGCTAAAAGCCCTAAGATAACCCTCACTCAAGCCGAGTGAGGGTTAGATAAAGAGTGCCGGAGAAATACCGAAACGTTGAGACAGTTTTCTGATGTGCTCTGTAGTGAGTTGCCGCTCGCCGCGTAAAACGCGGGAAACCATCGATTTACTACCAATCTCTTGTTGAAAATCACTTTGATTCAATTGGTGCTGATCCATCAGGGTTTTCAACACCGCAATACCAGGTGGCAGCACATCCATTTGTTCACGAAAGGCGATGACTTCAGGCAAGGTGTTTTCGTATTGAGAAATTTTTAGGCTGAGTAGATCCAGCAGTGGGCTGGTCGGGTCGTTCAGCAGCAGATATTCCATCAGTTCCAATGCTTCGGAATACTCTTTTTCGCCAGCGTTCCCCGCTAGAAGCGGCACGGCAGCTTTCAACGCTTCGGTGGCTTTCAGTGCATCTGCTATCATCTTTTCTTTCCTCGATGGGTTTCGGTAAACCTCAGATAATCGGCATGGGTCATGATGTCGCGAACGTAAAATTTCTGGCTTTCAAAAAATATTAACGCGATCAAACGCAACTCATTGCGGGAGATGTTAATGACGTAGTGCATGTCGAGATACTTGAAGTTATCGAGTGTTGGGTAAATTTTCCTGAGCGATTCAGGAGTTGGGAAATGCCCTTTTTCAATAATCCGCGCCAGCATCAGCAGTTCTTGTGAATGCTGCGGAAATCGTTGGCTGGCTTCGCTCAGGGCTTTGAGTGAGATCAAGTGCATACTTCTTCCTGAAGTTGACTATCTGGCAACAAAACAAATATAGGCGAGAGGTTGCCAATTAGTCAACCTCTCGCGGTGAAGTGCCATTGTCATGCGTGATCATTTTTCTTGCCAGCAGCGCACTACAAATGCTCGAGCTTTCACGCAAATTAACGTCTTCGCAGCAACCGCAACGCATTCGCTGTAACCAATGCGGTCGCGCCGGAATCGGCTAACACCGCCAGCCACAAACCGGTTATGCCCAGTAATGTTGTCACCAGGAAAATCCCTTTCAGCCCCAGCGCGATAGTAATGTTCTGGCGAATGTTGTTATGCGTGGCGCGCGCAAGGCCAATCATGCCAGCCAGTTCCGTCAGGCGGTTGTGCGTCAGCGCGGCATCGGCGGTTTCGAGCGCCACGTCGGTGCCACTGCCCATAGCGATACCGATAGTTGCGGCTTTCATGGCCGGAGCATCGTTGATGCCGTCGCCAACCATCGCCAGTGGCGAGCGGGCGTTGAGTTCGTTAACCGCGCTGACTTTATCGGCTGGCAATAAGCTGGCGCGGTAATCCATCCCCAGCTCCTGAGCGATTACAGCCGCAGCCCGTGGGTTATCACCGGTCAGCATCACGCTCTGAACGCCAATATCATGCAGTGCTGCCACGGCGGCCTTAGCGTCGCTGCGTAAAGTATCGCGCAGGGCCAGAACGCCGATTAATTTGCCTTGCTGAATTGCGGCAATGACCGTTTGACCCTCGGCCTCAAGCTCGGTGATGCGTGTCTGCCACTGCAAATCGAGAACATTTTCCGCGAGTTTTCCCGGTGCGCTCAGGAGTACGGTTTCGCCGTTGATGGTGGCTTCTACGCCAATGCCTGCCAGCGCCCGGTTCGCGCTGGTTTCAGGCAGCGTCAGCCCGCGACTTTGTGCTTCACGCACAATCGCTTGCGCCAGCGGGTGCGATGACCCCTGTTCGACGGCGGCAGCGACGGCCAGCAGGTCGTTTTCGAGCCGCTCGCCGTTCACTTCAATGGCCGTTACCTGCGGCTTGCCTGCGGTCAGCGTGCCGGTTTTATCAAATGCGATATGCTGAATTCTGCCAAGACGCTCAAGAGCCGCGCCGCCTTTAATTAACGCGCCACGGCGTGCTGCTGCCGCAAGCCCGGAAGTAATCGCCGCAGGAGTAGAAATCACCAGTGCACATGGGCAACCAATCAGTAACAGCGCCAGCCCTTTGTAGATCCACTCGCCCCAGCTTTGCCCGAATAACAGCGGCGGGATAACAGCGGCAAGCAGCGCAATCGCCATAATAATCGGCGTGTATATCCGGCTGAAACGGTCAATGAAACGTTCAATTGGCGCGCGGCGTTCGTCAGCTTCCTCAATTAAACGCAGGATGCGGTCGATAGCGCTGTCGCCCGGTTCAGAAATGACTTCGAGCTGAACCAGTCTGTCGACGCTGGTGCTGCCCGCCGGGACTTTTTCGTCTTTCTGACGTTCGACCGGAATCGACTCCCCGGTTAACGCACTTTCATCGAAACTGGCAAACGGAGATAACAGGCGGCCATCGGCGGGTAAACGCCCACCGGCTGCGACTTCAATCACATCGCCAGGGCGCAAATCGCCCACCGCGACAGTTTCGCGTTCGTCATTACGAATGCGCGTGGCGACTTCGGGTTTAAGAGCCATCAGTGCGCTTACCCCACGGCGTGCGCGGCTGGCGGCGTAAGATTCGAGGCGTTCACCAATTAAGAACAGCAGCAGCACCATCGCGGCTTCGGCTGTCGCACCAATAAACAATGCACCAATGGCGGCTACGCTCATCAACGTTTCGATGGCAAACCAGTTGCCGCTGCGCATCAGTCGCACGGCCTGGCGGGCAATCGGCCACAGGCCAACCAGCGTGGTAGCGATAAACGCGATATTGCCGAATGGGTGGTTAAACTGCTCAAGACCCCAGCTCAATGCCATCATCACAATCAACAGAATGAGCGGCAAATTTTCGCGCAGGGAAGAGGTTTTTGGCGCGGGCGCGGTGCTGTTTCTCAGGTTGTAACCTGCCGCTTTCACCGCTTTTTCAACATCCTGACGGATATCACTCTCGGCGGTGACCAGCAGCTTTTGCGTGGCGAACAATACCTGGACGCGCTGAACATCGGCCAGTTGTTTCACCGCGTTTTCAACTTTGCGAGCGCAGGCCGCGCAATCCATGCCATCGACCAGCCAGCTATAACGCTCGCCAGGCTCTGTAACGGTTTGCGTTTCCACAGGAGGTACGGCTTCGCTACAGCAGTCGTTACCGTGACAGGCATCGGTTTTTATCGGCAACGGACTGAGCTTTGCTTTAGCAAATTGCGGTGGCTTTGGGGAGTTGAGCATGTGCCCTCCTGGGTAATGATAATGTTCTCATTACCCATGTTACTCTCTGGAGTTGACTCCAGAGTCAAGAGGGGAATTTGAGGGGCGGTAAATACCGCCCGTAAGGTCAGATATACAACGCGCGGACAATCATAAAGTGCCCGGCAAAATAGCAGGCTGCGGCGATGGCGCTGTCGCCGGTGAAGCGGCGGCGGTAATGGCTTCCCAGCCAGACAATATTGCCTAACAGCAACAGCGTTGCGCCGCTAAAGGCCGAGAAATTTGGGCGCGTCGGCAGGTAAAAGTAAAGCTCACCTGCCAGCCACACCATCACCAGCGTCATGCCGATAAACGTCATAATCGGCCAGCGGAACGTTTCGAGACGCGTCCAGATAACCGCAACCAATAAGGCTCCTACAACCAGCAAAACCAACGGTAGCGGCCAGAAGAAACTGAATGTCATCTGGCTGGCGAAATAGAGGGTGTAGAGCAGGTGCGAGAGGAAAAAAGCCCCGATGGCGTACAGCATGCGCTGGGTTGGTAGCAATGTGAGCGCATCGCCGAGTAGCGTTGCCAGCAGGCCGGCGACAATCAAGTAGCCCGTTGCGTTAAACATGGGCGCTTGCCAGGCCAACAGTAATAAAAGCAAAAGGGTGACAGGCTTGAACACCCAGCGTTGCCAGGTTGGCCCACGGTAGGAGGCGTCAACGTACAGCCAGCCTGAGAAGAATACTGCGATAAATGACCAAAGCATGGCGTGTCCTTTTGTACCCTTCATACTTCAAGTTGCATGTGCGTTGGCTTTCCTCGCTCACCCCAGTCACTTACTCAAGTAAGCTCCTGGGGATTCACTGTGTCGCCGCCTTCCTGCAACTCGAATTATTTTGGGTAAATATGAGTTAATCTGCCGTTTTTCTTAAGTCTAGTGGTCAATTGCGACTGATGACAACGTCCAGAGCGGCAGGGTATTCTTAAAAGTGCCTGACAATTCGAGATAAATCCATGAGTAAAATGCCCCTTTTCTTCATCGCCGTTGTGGCGATTATCGTCGTGGCAGCGTCGTTCCGCTTTGTGCAGCAGCGCCGCCAGAATGCGGAAAATGATGCAGCACCTCTGATGCAACGAAGCGTGCTGGTGGCGACAAAACGTGAAACACCCAACAACGATCGGCGCTCGCGCCAACGCCAGGTGACGCCAGTTGAAGATACGATGCGTTATGAGATTTGGTTTCGCCCACAAAGTGGCGGGCTGGATCTGAAAATGCGTGTGACGGCTGAACAGTATCACTCGATGAGTGTCGGTGACGCGGGGACTTTGCAGTATAAGGGGACGCGGTTTGTAGGGTTCGTCCCCCAATGATTATTTGCCCTGGCGGAGTTTCTTCTGCCAGACCAGCAGTTCAAATACGCCAAAGATGAAAATTTTAATCTGTTGAGCGCGACTGAGCGGCGGGCTGCCTTTTGGCTGAGTCGATTTTAGCAGCGCCAACTGCATGCCGTGCATCAACACGGTGAAGATCAGCGCGACGTTAACGAAGATATTTAGTGGGCGCGGGAACGGGTGGAAAATATTCAGTAACAAAAACGCCCAGACGCCGAGCATGAGCAAGCGGCCGATATTGATCAACATGATGCTGTTCCTTAAATTTCGCGGCTAAATAAACGGTAAGCGACCTGGCCTGCGACTTTTTCACGGTGCAGTGACCAGCTTGCCGGTAGCGCAGGCATCCCGTTTTCTACTTCGCTTTCAACGTAAATCAGCGCTTCGTCTGCTAACCAACCATTGCTCTCAAGCAACGCTAACGTCTCGTCCAGCAAGCCTTTTCTGAACGGAGGGTCAACAAACACAATGGTGTGTGGCTCGCCGGGCTGCGCCAGGAAATTGAGCGTGTTGGTGTTCACAACCTTGGCGTTAGCCGCTTTCAGCGTGACGAGGTTTTTTTGCAATTGCTGTGAAACGTTGCGATCCATCTCGAGCAAAGTGGCACGGCTGGCGTAGCGCGATAACGCTTCTAGTCCTAATGCGCCGCTCCCGGCAAAGCAGTCTAATACGGTGGCATCGACCATTGAGGGCGCCAGCCAGTTAAACAGGGTTTCACGGACTCTGTCCGTTGTAGGACGCAAGCCAGGGCTGTCTGGTACAGGCAGTTTACGGCCGCGCCATTGGCCGCCAATAATGCGAATCTGGCCGGTGCCAGTAGATTGCGGTTTTTTCATGAGACTCACTGCGATGCAATTTCTTGCCGTCTAGTGTAACGGTGTGTGTAAGGCGGGGAAAGTGATAGACTAAGGCATTCATTAGATAATTATTTTCAGTGCCCGTGGCATGCTCAATCGGGCCTGTGCCATGAATTAACAGCGAGGAGTGTGTTCGCAAATGGCGAAAGAGAAAAAACGTGGCTTTTTTTCATGGCTAGGCTTTGGCCAGAAAGAGCAGGCTTCTGAACAAGAAACAGAACAAAAAGTAGCAGAAGAACAACCGGTTGCCGAAGAAGTTGTTGAGCAAATTATTGAAGCTGAACAACCGCAAGCGCTTGAAGAAACTGCACAACCAGAAGAAGCTAAGCCTGAAATCCAGCCAGAAATCCTGACTGTAGAAGAGCCTGTCGCGCTTGCTAAGCGCGATGAACCCGAAGTCTTCGCAGAAGAAATGGTCGAAGTCACCGAAAAGCTCGTTGAGAGCGAAGTGGTGGCGGCTGAACCGGAAATCATTCCAGAGCCAGAGCCAGAAGTTACCGCGCAAGTTGCTGTAGAACACGAAGAGCTGCTGGTTCCTGAAGACGTGGTTCCTGAAGACGTGGTTGCTGAAGCTGAACCGCTGCCAGAAGAGTGGCAGCCGGAACAAGAGCCTGTTGTTGCGGTAGTTGAGCAAGAAGTTGAAGTTATTGAAGATGTTGTCGTAGAAGAAAGACTAGAAGAACTTGCTGAAGAACTCCCGGTTGCTGCCGTTATCGCCGAAGAAGTGGCGGAAGAGCAGCCAGCAGAAGAAATCCAGCAGGAACAAGAGCGTCCAACCAAAGAAGGTTTCTTCGCACGCCTAAAACGCAGCCTGGTTAAAACGAAACAGAACCTCGGTTCCGGATTTATCAGTCTGTTCCGTGGCAAGAAAATCGACGATGATCTGTTTGAAGAACTTGAAGAGCAGTTGCTTATCGCCGATGTGGGCGTTGAAACAACGCGCAAAATCATCACCAATCTGACAGAAGGCGCGAGCCGTAAAGACCTGCGTGACGCGGAAGCGTTGTACGGTCTGCTGAAAGAAGAGATGGGCGAGATTCTGGCGAAAGTCGATGAGCCGCTGAATGTTGAAGGCAAAACGCCATTCGTTATTCTGATGGTTGGTGTCAACGGCGTGGGTAAAACCACCACTATCGGAAAACTGGCGCGTCAATTCCAGCAAGAAGGCAAATCTGTAATGCTGGCGGCGGGCGATACCTTCCGCGCGGCGGCAGTAGAACAATTGCAGGTCTGGGGCCAGCGCAACAATATTCCGGTTATCGCTCAACATACCGGTGCCGATTCTGCTTCCGTGATTTTTGATGCGATTCAGGCCGCGAAAGCGCGCAATGTCGATGTGCTTCTGGCCGATACCGCTGGGCGTTTGCAGAACAAAGCGCACCTGATGGAAGAGCTGAAGAAAATCGTTCGCGTAATGAAAAAGCTGGACGAAGATGCACCGCATGAGGTTATGCTCACCCTCGATGCCAGCACCGGGCAAAATGCGATTAGCCAGGCTAAATTATTCCATGAAGCCGTTGGATTGACAGGCATTACGCTCACCAAACTGGATGGGACAGCCAAAGGCGGCGTGATTTTCTCCGTTGCCGATCAGTTTGGTATTCCGATTCGCTACATTGGCGTCGGCGAGCGTATTGAGGACTTGCGTCCGTTTAATGCGGGCGATTTTATTGAGGCACTTTTTGCCCGAGAGGATTAACCATGATTCGCTTTGAACACGTTAGTAAGGCCTATCTCGGTGGGAGACAAGCGTTGCAGGGAGTCACCTTCCATATGCAACCTGGCGAGATGGCTTTTCTGACCGGTCACTCTGGAGCCGGGAAAAGTACCCTGCTTAAGCTTATCTGCGGTATTGAGCGGCCAAGTGCCGGAAAGATTTCGTTCAGCGGCCATGATATTAGCCGCCTCAAGAGCCGCGAAGTGCCGTTCCTGCGCCGTCAGATTGGTATGATCTTCCAGGATCACCATTTGTTGATGGACAGAACCGTTTACGACAACGTGGCGATCCCGCTGATCATCGCGGGTGCCAGCGGTGAAGACATTCGCCGCCGCGTGTCTGCGGCACTGGATAAAGTTGGCCTGCTCGATAAAGCGAAGAGTTTCCCTATTCAACTTTCAGGCGGCGAACAACAGCGCGTGGGCATTGCTCGTGCGGTGGTGAATAAGCCTGCGGTATTGCTGGCGGATGAACCGACCGGTAACCTTGATGATGCGCTCTCGGAAGGGATTCTGCGTCTGTTCGAGGAGTTTAACCGTGTGGGCGTAACGGTTCTGATGGCGACACACGATATGGGGCTGATTTCCCGCCGTAATTATCGCATGTTGACGTTAAGTGACGGCCATTTGCATGGAGGCCTGGCAGGTGAATAAACGCAGCGCGCTCAATCACATAAAGCGCTTCAGCAACAAGCTGGATAAAATCAACTCGCTGAATAAGTTAGGGGATTTAGGTCGCTCGGTGAAAAAACGCGGCAAAGGGCCTCAATCGAAAAGCAAATCCCTCAAGGGCGGTGTGAACGAACAGTTCCGCTACGCCTGGCAGGGGGCTGTTCAAGATTTACGCAGCAAGCCTTTAGCCACTTTCCTGACGGTCATGGTTATCGCCATTTCTCTCACACTGCCAAGCGTGTGCTACATGGTTTACAAAAACGTAAATCAGGCCGCCACACAGTATTATCCTTCGCCGCAAATTACCGTTTATCTCGACAAAGCGCTGGATGACAACGCCGCGCAGCAAGTGGTGGGTGCGATTCAGGCAGAAGAGGGCGTCGATAAAGTTAACTATTTATCACGTGACGAAGCGCTGGGCGAATTCCGCAACTGGTCGGGCTTTGGCGGCGCGCTGGATATGTTGGAAGAGAACCCGTTGCCTGCGGTTGCCGTGGTGAATCCGAAACTGGATTTCCAGACCACAGATCACCTGAACACTCTGCGTGACCGTGTCGCTCGTATTAACGGTGTCGATGAAGTGCGCATGGATGACAGCTGGTTTGCGCGTCTTGCCTCGCTGACAGGTCTGGTAGGGCGTGTTGCTGCGATGATTGGCGTGCTGATGGTTGCCGCGGTGTTCCTGGTGATTGGTAACAGCGTGCGCCTGAGCATTTTTGCCCGCCGCGACTCCATCAACGTGCAGAAACTGATTGGTGCGACGGATGGATTCATTCTGCGCCCGTTCTTGTACGGCGGTGCGTTATTAGGCTTTAGCGGGGCGTTTTTATCGCTGATTTTGACCGAAATTCTGGTGTGGCGTTTGTCATCTGCTGTGACCGAAGTGGCGCAAGTATTTGGCACAAAATTCGATCTGACGGGCTTAGGTTTCGACGAATGCCTGCTGCTGCTGCTGGTTTCATCCATGAGCGGCTGGTTGGCTGCGTGGATAGCAACAGTACAACATTTACGTCGTTTTACCCCAGAGTAAAAATTTTTTGATATACTAGTCCCCTGCTACGAAGTACCTATCAGCAGGGGACTCGTTCCCACCTCGGTAAGCGTTTCTCCTGCCATGTTTCATAGCTCTGTCACATTTTGTGTGCAATCTATGCACAGCTTTACACGGAACTTGTGGATAGCATCACTGTCTGAGTTTACTGTGGGTGGTACGGTTTGGCGCTTGACGTGGAGTCAGGTGTGGCACTGTGTAGCAACCTGTACGTTAGTCTCTAAGAGAGGGTTTGAATGACCAAAGAAATGCAAAATTTAGCTTTAGCCCCTGTTGGTAACCTGGAATCTTATATTCGGGCCGCTAACTCCTGGCCGATGTTGACGGCTGAGGAAGAGAAGGAGCTTGCTGAAAAGCTGCATTACCAGGGCGATCTGGAAGCAGCGAAAAGGCTGATCCTGTCTCACCTGCGCTTTGTTGTTCATATCGCTCGTAATTACTCGGGCTATGGCTTGCCGCAGGCTGACTTGATTCAGGAAGGTAACATCGGCCTGATGAAAGCGGTGCGCCGCTTTAACCCGGAAGTGGGTGTCCGCTTGGTGTCCTTTGCTGTGCATTGGATCAAAGCTGAAATTCACGAATACGTTTTGCGTAACTGGCGTATTGTGAAAGTGGCAACCACTAAAGCACAACGTAAGTTGTTCTTTAACCTGCGTAAAACTAAGCAGCGTCTGGGTTGGTTCAACCAGGACGAAGTGGAAATGGTCGCCAACGAGCTGGGTGTTTCCAGCAAAGATGTCCGTGAGATGGAATCTCGCATGGCGGCGCAGGACATGACGTTCGACATGGGCAACGACGACGATTCAGACAGCGCGCCAATGGCTCCGGTGCTGTTCTTGCAGGATAAGTCTTCTAACTTTGCCGATGGCATTGAAGACGACAACTGGGAATCGCACGCGGCTGATAAACTCAGCGATGCCATGTTGGGGCTGGATGAACGCAGCCAGGATATTATCCGTGCCCGTTGGCTCGATGAAGACAACAAAAGCACGCTGCAAGAACTGGCCGACCGTTATGGCGTTTCTGCCGAGCGTGTGCGTCAGCTTGAAAAGAACGCGATGAAAAAACTGCGCATGGCCATCGAAGCGTAAGTTCTTCCGTCAGATAAAAAACCGCCTTCCGGGGCGGTTTTTTTATGCCCGTCACTTTCCCATTCTTATTGTGAAAAAATTGTTATTCCAAAAACCGCAAATTCGGGTATGTTTTTAACTCTGAGTGCGGCGAAGGCACACGCGGTATTCGTAAACCAAAAATAAAACCGTGCCAAAACAACACAACAAATACCAATCACAACAAGAATGGGGATTCTCAGGATGAACATGAAGGGCAAAGCGTTATTGGCTGGTTGTATTGCACTTGCGATGAGCAACGCAGCATTTGCGAAGGATATCAAAGTAGCGGTAGTTGGGGCGATGTCTGGCCCGGTTGCTCAATATGGCGACCAGGAATTTACCGGTGCAGAACAAGCAGTTGCGGATATTAATGCCAAAGGCGGCATCAAAGGCGACAAACTGGTTATCACCAAATATGACGATGCTTGTGACCCGAAACAAGCCGTGGCGGTCGCCAACAAAGTGGTTAACGATGGCATCAAATACGTTATCGGCCACCTGTGTTCTTCTTCCACTCAGCCTGCGTCTGATATCTACGAAGACGAAGGTATTCTGATGATCACCCCTGCGGCTACAGCGCCTGAGCTGACTTCGCGCGGTTACAAATTAACAATGCGTACCACAGGACTGGACTCCGATCAGGGCCCAACGGCTGCGAAATATATCCTTGATCATGTGAAACCGAAAAACATCGCGGTGATTCATGACAAACAACAGTATGGCGAAGGCCTGGCGCGCTCCGTTCAGGACAACCTGAAAAAAGGCGGCGCTAACGTGGTGTTCTTTGACGGTATCACCGCAGGTGAGAAAGACTTCTCCACGCTGGTGGCACGTCTGAAGAAAGAGAGCATCGACTTCGTTTACTACGGTGGCTACCACCCTGAAATGGGCCAGATCCTGCGTCAGTCTCGTGCAGCAGGCCTGAAAACTCAGTTCATGGGTCCAGAAGGTGTAGCGAACGTTTCATTGTCTAACATTGCTGGCGAATCTGCTGAAGGCCTGTTAGTCACCAAACCGAAGAACTACGACCAGGTTCCTGCGAACAAACCGGTTGTAGATGCAATCAAGGCGAAGAAACAAGATCCAAGTGGCGCATTCGTATGGACAACTTACGCAGCACTGCAATCACTGGCGGCGGGTCTGAACAAGTCAGAAGAACCAGCTGAAATCGCTAAATACCTGAAAGGCGCAACGGTTGAAACTGTAATGGGTCCGTTGAGCTGGGATGAGAAGGGCGATCTGGAAGGCTTTGAGTTTGGCGTGTTTACCTGGCATGCCAACGGTACTGCGACCGACGCCAAATAAGCATTAAAATACCCACTCTCAAGGAGTGGGTATTTTTTGGTGGATGACGCTGGCGCTTATCCACCCTACGCAAACCTGGCCCGTAGGTCGGATAAGCGCAGCGTCATCCGACGCATTCATATCACTTCTTCCAGCCACCACTCTGAACTTCAAACCCAACCGCCTGCATAAACGCCGTCATCACATCACGGTCTTCCACGCCTGCATCGCTCATCCACCAACCGGTGATGTCAGGATTATCGCGAATCACTTCTTCGACCAGATACTGCCCCACGCCACGGCGACGGGTGATTTCTCGTACCCGCAGCGAATCCAGCGTGGCTTCATGGCCCGCAAGCGTAACGCGCACCGCGCCGAGCAGTCGCTCATTAAATTTTGCCGCGTAAATTCTGTGGGTATCACTAAGCGTAAGCGAGGCGCTGGAATATTCCGGCCAGATCTTAGCGAGATCGATCTCATCCTGGGCACTACACTCAAACAGACGAATGATGGTGAGTTTCATAAGCGAGCTAACCAAAAAGCGGGAAAACCCCGAGTGTAACCAATTTATTTGCGCCAGACGCTTTCTCTTTTATCTGTCATATACCAGACGATTAATTTTCGCGTCAAACATATGCCAGTTCGATAAATGGCAGATTGAAAAATGGTCAGTATAAAACCCTAAAACCTAGTGATTTATTCCGCTCTTTGTATCGCTATTTTATGCTGAAAAAGCTGCTTTTTTTTGTTTATCTCTTAGCAAATACAGAATAATATCTTTGCTTAATAGCCTGAAAAATAGAGAGTTTAGCCTTAAAAATTGTAAATTTTAACGCTAAACCCTTAAAGGCACTCATAAAAATGGTTAAAGGCTAAAAAACGTTCAGTTTGTTTTTTGCCCAAAATAAAACCACAAATCACGAACAGGAATTGGATCTATGAAAATGAACGCGAAGACATTACTCGCTGGGGTTATTGCGCTGGCGGTGTCTCACGCGGCAACCGCAGCTGATATCAAAGTTGCCGTTGTTGGTGCTATGTCTGGCCCGGTTGCGCAGTGGGGCGACATGGAATTTAACGGTGCTCGCCAGGCAATCAAAGACATCAATGCAAAAGGCGGCATCAAAGGCGACAAACTTGTCGCGGTTGAATACGACGATGCTTGTGATCCGAAACAAGCCGTAGCGGTTGCCAACAAAATCGTTAACGACGGTGTGCGCTATGTCATCGGCCACCTGTGTTCTTCTTCCACTCAGCCAGCGTCTGATATCTATGAAGATGAAGGCATCCTGATGATCACCCCGGGTGCGACTAACCCAGAGCTGACGGCTCGCGGTTACAAAATGATTATGCGTACCGCAGGCCTGGATTCTTCCCAGGGTCCAACGGCGTCTAAATACATCCTGGAAACCGTAAAACCACAGCGTATCGCTATCATTCATGACAAGCAGCAATACGGTGAAGGTCTGGCGCGTTCTGTACAAGACGGCCTGAAGAAAGGCGGGGCGAACATCGTCTTCTTTGACGGCATTACTGCGGGGGATAAAGACTTCTCCACGCTGGTGGCGCGTCTGCAAAAAGAGAACATCGACTTCGTTTATTACGGCGGCTACTACCCAGAAATGGGCCAGATCCTGCGTCAGGCACGTGCCGTTGGCCTGAAAACTCAGTTTATGGGTCCAGAGGGTGTGGGTAACGCATCGCTGTCCAACATCGCGGGCAGCGCGGGCGAAGGCATGTTAGTCACCATGCCAAAACGCTATGACCAGGACCCAGCGAACAAAGCTATCGTTGATGAACTGAAAACTGAGAAGAAAGACCCAAGTGGCCCATATGTCTGGATCACTTACGCAGCGGTGCAGTCTTTGGCGACAGCACTTGAGCGTACTGGAAGTGCAGAACCTGCTGATTTAGTAAAAGATTTGAAAGCAAACGGTGCGAAAACCGTGATTGGGCCGCTGAACTGGGATGAGAAAGGCGATCTGAAGGGATTTGATTTTGGTGTCTTCCAGTGGCATGCCGACGGTTCGTCTTCTGTAGCGACGAAATAATAGTAGCGGCAACTCTGGGTCATCCCACTTCTCCGGCGGCTATGCGCCGGAGAGGGTATAAATAAGGTTATTGTATGTCCGAGCAGTTCCTCTACTTCCTGCAACAGATGTTTAACGGCGTCACGTTGGGCAGTACTTACGCGTTGATCGCCATCGGTTACACCATGGTTTACGGCATTATCGGCATGATCAACTTCGCCCATGGTGAGGTGTATATGATCGGCAGCTACGTCTCGTTTATGATCATCGCAGCGCTGATGATGATGGGCATTGATGTGGGCTGGATGCTGGTTGGTGCAGGTTTTATTGGTGCAATTGTCATCGCGAGCGCCTACGGCTGGAGCATCGAACGCGTTGCCTACAAGCCAGTGCGTAACTCTAAGCGTCTGATTGCACTGATCTCTGCTATCGGGATGTCTATCTTCCTGCAAAACTACGTCAGCCTGACTGAAGGTTCGCGCGACATCGCGCTGCCAAGCCTGTTTAACGGCCAGTGGGTCGTCGGTGCCAGCGACAACTTCACCGCAACTATCACCACCATGCAGTTGGTGATTTGGGTGGTAACGTTCCTTGCGATGCTGGCTTTGACACTATTCATTCGCTATTCCCGCATGGGCCGTGCGTGCCGTGCGTGTGCAGAAGATTTGAAAATGGCGAGCCTGCTAGGAATTAACACCGACCGTGTTATCTCGCTGACCTTCGTGATTGGCGCTGCCATGGCTGCGGTTGCAGGTGTACTGCTCGGCCAGTTCTACGGCGTTATCAACCCATACATCGGCTTTATGGCTGGGATGAAAGCCTTCACCGCAGCAGTTCTGGGCGGGATCGGTAGTATCCCTGGCGCGATGATTGGCGGCCTGATTTTGGGTGTCGCAGAAGCGCTGACCTCGGCGTATCTGAGCACCGAATATAAAGATGTTGTCTCCTTTGCACTGCTCATCGTGGTTCTGTTGGTTATGCCAACCGGTATCCTGGGCCGTCCGGAGGTAGAAAAAGTATGAAGCCGATGCATGTTGTTCTTGCGCTGCTTTCTGCGGCGATATTCTTCGTGCTGGCGGGCGTCTTTATGGGCGTTCAGCTGAGTCTCGATGGCACTAAGCTTGTCGTTCACAGCGCCGAAACGGTGCGCTGGGAGTGGGTGCTGATCGGTACGGCGATTGTCTTCGTCTTCCAGTTGCTGCGCCCTGCATTCCAGAAAGGCATGAAAAAAGTCTCCGGGCCGAAGTTTGTGCTGCCTGCTTTAGACGGTTCTACGCCGAAACAAAAACTGTTCCTGGCGGCACTGTTGGTGCTTGCGGTTGCGTGGCCGTTTGTGGTGTCACGCGGCACCGTCGACATCGCTACGCTAACCATGATTTACATCATTCTCGGCCTTGGTCTGAACGTGGTTGTGGGTTTGTCCGGCTTGCTGGTTCTGGGCTACGGCGGTTTTTATGCCATCGGCGCTTACACCTTTGCTCTGCTCAACCACTACTACGGTCTGGGATTCTGGACATGCTTGCCAATTGCGGGCCTGGTGTCTGCGGCGGCAGGTTTCCTGCTGGGCTTCCCGGTGCTGCGTTTACGCGGCGATTACCTCGCGATTGTGACGCTCGGCTTTGGTGAAATTGTCCGTATTTTGCTGCTGAACAATACCGAAATTACCGGTGGCCCGAACGGCATCAGCCAGATCCCAAAACCTACGCTATTTGGTCTGGAATTCAGCCGCAGCGCACGTGAAGGTGGGTGGGACACGTTCAGCAACTTCTTTAACATCGCGTACAACCCCGGTGACAGGATTATCTTCCTCTACCTCGTTGCGCTGTTGTTGGTTGTGCTGTCGTTGTTTGTGATTAACCGCCTGCTGCGTATGCCGCTGGGCCGTGCGTGGGAAGCGCTGCGTGAAGATGAAATCGCGTGCCGCTCGCTGGGCCTGAACCCAACGCGTATCAAACTGACCGCGTTTACCATCAGCGCCGCGTTTGCGGGTTTCGCCGGTACGCTGTTTGCTGCACGTCAGGGCTTTGTCAGCCCGGAATCCTTCACCTTTGCCGAATCTGCATTCGTGCTGGCGATTGTGGTGCTCGGCGGGATGGGCTCGCAATTTGCCGTTATCCTCGCCGCCGTGCTGCTGGTGGTGTCGCGCGAACTGATGCGTGATCTGAACGAATACAGCATGTTGGTGCTTGGTGGCTTGATGGTGCTGATGATGATTTGGCGTCCACAAGGCTTGCTGCCAATGTCGCGTCCGCAATTGAAGCTTAAAAAAGAGCAAGTGGAACAAGTGAAAGGAGAGCAGGCATGAGTCAGCCATTGTTATCCGTAAACGGCTTGATGATGCGTTTCGGCGGCCTGCTCGCCGTAAACAATGTTTCTCTGGAACTGCATCCACAAGAAATTGTTTCGTTAATCGGCCCGAACGGTGCCGGTAAAACCACGGTGTTTAACTGCCTGACGGGTTTCTACAAACCTTCAGGCGGAACGATTCTGTTGCGTGACCAGCACCTTGAAGGACTGCCAGGTCAACAAATTGCACGGATGGGCGTAGTGCGTACTTTCCAGCACGTGCGTCTGTTCCGCGAAATGACCGTGATTGAAAACTTGCTGGTTGCCCAGCATATGCAACTCAAAACCGGTGTGTTCTCAGGTCTTCTGAAAACGCCAGCCTTCCGCCGTTCACAAAGCGAAGCGCTCGACCGTGCCGCAACCTGGCTTGAACGTATTGGTCTGCTTGAGCAGGCTAACCGTCAGGCGAGTAACCTGGCATATGGCGACCAGCGTCGCCTTGAGATTGCACGCTGCATGGTGACTCAGCCAGAAATTCTGATGCTTGATGAACCCGCGGCCGGTCTTAACCCGAAAGAAACGCATGAACTCGATGAGTTAATCATGGAGTTACGCAACCATCACAACACTACCGTGCTGTTAATCGAGCACGATATGAAACTGGTGATGGGCATTTCTGACAGGATTTACGTGGTAAACCAGGGGACGCCGCTTGCGAACGGCACGCCGGAGCAAATCCGTAATAACCCTGACGTAATCCGTGCCTACTTAGGTGAAGCATAATGGGGGTGAGGCTTAATATGGAAAATATCATGTTGTCATTTGACCATGTGAGCGCCCACTACGGAAAAATCCAGGCGCTTCATGAGGTCAGTCTGCACATCAAACAGGGCGAAATTGTCACCCTGATTGGCGCGAACGGCGCCGGTAAAACGACGCTGTTGGGAACACTGTGTGGTGATCCACGTGCTTCCAGCGGCAAAATTACCTTTGATGGTAAAGACATCACCGACTGGCATACCGCGCGCATCATGCGTGAAGCAGTGGCGATTGTGCCGGAAGGACGCCGCGTATTTTCTCGCATGACGGTAGAAGAGAACCTGGCGATGGGTGGCTTCTTCGCGGAACGCGACCAGTATCATGAACGCATCCAACGCGTTTACGAACTGTTCCCGCGTCTGCTGGAGCGCCGCATTCAGCGTGCGGGTACGATGTCCGGCGGTGAGCAGCAGATGTTAGCGATTGGTCGTGCGTTGATGAGCCAACCGCGTTTGCTGCTGTTAGATGAGCCATCGCTCGGCCTCGCGCCAATCATCATTCAGCAGATTTTCGATACCATCGAACAACTGCGTAGCGAAGGCATGACCATCTTCCTCGTCGAGCAGAACGCCAACCAGGCGCTGAAACTCGCTGACCGTGGCTACGTGCTGGAAAACGGCCACGTGGTACTGGAAGACACTGGTGATGCGCTTCTGGCTAACGAAGCGGTGCGTAGCGCTTACCTCGGCGGCTAGTTTATCGTTTCAACCACAAGGAGCCTTTGGCTCCTTTTTTTATGACATTTTGCCTCCAGTCATAATTCCTTCACTTCATCGTAACGATCCTGTCACCTCACGGTTATTTTTCTGTCATTCGCGCATGTCATGTTTTGATGCGAACAAAAACGCGTATTTTCGCGCAACTTATTCAACTCAAAATAATTCGAGAGATAAGACATGACTGCATCGTTACGACACACAGCAATTTGCCTGGCGCTTGGATGCGTATTTAGCAGTAGCGCCATCGCCGCCACTTCCATTCCTTTCTGGCACTCGATGGAAGGCGAACTGGGCAAAGAAGTTGATTCACTGGCTCAACGCTTTAACCAGACGCATCCTGACTACAAAATTGTTCCGGTTTATAAAGGCAACTACGAACAAAACCTGGCGGCAGGGATTGCGGCATTCCGTTCGGGCAATGCGCCAGCCATTTTGCAGGTTTATGAAGTGGGCACGGCGACCATGATGGCCTCGAAAGCGATCAAGCCGGTGTATGAAGTATTTAACGATGCAGGCATCAAGTTCGACGAATCTCAGTTTGTGCCGACGGTTTCCGGGTACTACACCGATGCGAAAACCGGGCATCTGCTTTCCCAGCCTTTCAACAGCTCCACGCCGGTGTTGTATTACAACAAAGACGCGTTTAAGAAAGCCGGTCTGAACCCGGATCAGCCGCCAAAAACCTGGCAGGATCTGGCTGATTACACCGCCAAACTGAAAGCAGCGGGCATGAAGTGCGGCTACGCCAGCGGCTGGCAGGGCTGGATTCAAATTGAAAACTTCAGCGCCTGGAACGGCCTGCCCGTTGCGACTAAAAACAACGGCTTTGATGGCACCGACGCGGTTCTGGAATTCAACAAGCCCGAGCAGGTGAAACACATCGCCCTGCTGCAAGAGTTGAACAAGAAAGGCGATTTCAGCTACTTCGGTCGTAAAGACGAATCCACCGAGAAGTTCTACAACGGCGATTGCGCCATTACTACCGCCTCTTCCGGTTCGCTGGCAGATATCCGCCACTACGCCAAATTCAACTACGGCGTGGGCATGATGCCTTACGACGCAACCATCCCGAATGCGCCACAAAACGCCATTATCGGCGGGGCAAGTTTGTGGGTAATGCAGGGTAAAGACGCGGCAACTTACAAAGGCGTTGCCGAGTTTATGCAGTTCCTCGCCCAGCCTGAAATCGCTGCCGAATGGCACCAGAAAACGGGTTACTTGCCGATTACCAAAGCCGCGTATGACCTGACGCGCGAGCAAGGTTTCTACGAGAAAAACCCGGGTGCTGACATCGCCACGCGCCAGATGATGAACAAGCCGCCATTGCCATTCACCAAAGGTCTGCGTCTGGGCAATATGCCGCAGATTCGTACCATCGTGGACGAAGAACTGGAATCGGTGTGGACCGGCAAGAAAACCCCTCAGCAAGCGTTAGACAGCGCGGTTGAGCGTGGCAATCAACTTCTGCGCCGTTTCGAGCAATCGACTAAGTCTTAAGTTTTTCAGTGTCGGATGACGCTTCGCTTATCCGACCTACGAATGGCTGTTTGTAGGTCGGTTAAGGCGAAGCCGTCACCCGACATTGTTCAGGAAAAGAATTACTTATGTCATCATCTCGTCCTGTATTCCGTTCCGGCTGGCTGCCTTATGCGCTGGTTTTGCCGCAGCTGATTATCACCATTATCTTTTTCATCTGGCCTGCGGGCGAAGCGCTGTGGTATTCGCTGCAAAACGTCGATCCGTTTGGGCTTTCAAGCACCTTTGTCGGGCTGGATAACTTCAAACAGCTTTTCCACGACAGCTATTATCTCGACTCCTTCTACACCACCTTAATTTTCAGCGGATTAGTGGCAGGCAGCGGCCTGCTGGTGTCGCTATTTTTCGCTGCCCTCACGGATTATGTGGTGCGCGGCAGCCGTATTTATCAAACGTTGATGTTACTGCCGTATGCGGTGGCGCCCGCGATTGCCGCCGTATTGTGGATCTTCCTGTTCAACCCTGGGCGCGGCCTGTTAACGCACCTGCTGGAGCAGTTTGGTTATCACTGGAACCACGCGCAAAACAGCGGTCAGGCGATGTTCCTTGTGGTGTTTGCCTCGGTCTGGAAGCAAATCAGCTACAACTACCTGTTCTTCTTCGCTGCACTTCAGTCGATTCCTCGATCCTTGGTCGAAGCCGCTTCCATTGATGGGGCCGGGCCGGTGCGCCGCTTCTTTAAATTGTCGCTGCCGCTGATTGCGCCAGTGAGTTTCTTCCTGCTGGTGGTGAATCTGGTTTACGCCTTTTTCGATACCTTCCCGGTTATCGACGCCGCAACTGGCGGTGGCCCGGTACAAGCCACTACCACGCTTATCTACAAAATTTATCGCGAAGGTTTTGCCGGTCTCGACCTTTCCGCATCGGCGGCGCAATCGGTAGTGCTGATGTTCCTGGTCATCATCCTGACCGTCATTCAGTTCCGCTTCGTGGAACGTAAGGTGCGCTACCAATGATTGAGAACCGCCGCGGGCTGACGATTTTCAGCCATACCATGCTCATTCTTGGCATCATCGTGATTCTGTTTCCGCTGTACGTCGCATTTGTGGCGGCAACGCTGGACAGCCAGGCCGTGTTTCAAACGCCAATGACGCTGATCCCAGGCTCCCATCTGCTGGAAAATATGACCCATATTTGGGTACATGGCGTGGGTGCAAACAGTGCGCCGTTTGGCCTGATGCTGCTAAACAGCTTCGTGATGGCGATGGTTATCACCATCGGCAAAATCACGGTGTCGATGCTCTCCGCTTTTGCCATTGTCTGGTTCCGTTTTCCATTGCGTAACCTGTTCTTCTGGATGATTTTCATCACCCTGATGCTGCCGGTCGAAGTGCGAATTTTTCCAACGGTAGAAGTCATCGCCAATCTCAAAATGCTCGACAGCTACACCGGTCTGACGCTGCCGCTAATGGCTTCGGCGACCGCCACGTTTTTGTTCCGCCAGTTCTTTATGACGCTGCCCGACGAGTTAATGGAAGCGGCTCGCATTGATGGTGCAACGCCGATGCGCTTCTTCCGCGACATCGTGCTGCCGCTCTCGAAAACCAATCTGGCGGCGCTATTCGTCATCACCTTTATCTACGGCTGGAACCAGTATCTGTGGCCGTTGCTGATTGTCAGCGACGTCAACCTCGGCACTGCCGTGGCGGGTATCAAAAGCATGATGTCTTCCGGTGAAGGCTCGACCCAGTGGAACCAGGTGATGGCGGCGATGCTGCTAACGCTGATTCCGCCGGTAATTATTGTTTTAGCCATGCAACGCGCGTTTGTGCGTGGCCTTGTTGATAGTGAGAAATAACGTTCATGGCAGGTTTAAAATTACAGGCAGTCAGCAAAAGCTGGGACAACAAAACCCAGGTGATTCAACCGTTAACGCTCGATGTGGCTGATGGCGAATTTATCGTGATGGTCGGGCCGTCGGGCTGTGGTAAATCGACGTTGCTGCGTATGGTTGCCGGGCTTGAGCGCGTCACCAGCGGCGACATCTGGATTGACCGCCAGCGCGTCACAGAAATGGAGCCGAAAGAGCGCGGTATTGCGATGGTGTTCCAGAATTACGCGCTTTATCCGCATATGAGCGTGGAAGAAAACATGGCGTGGGGGCTGAAAATTCGTGGCATGGGCAAAGCGCATATTCAGCAGAAAGTGGCAGAAGCAGCACGTATTCTGGAACTCGATGGTTTGCTAAAACGCCGTCCGCGTGAGCTTTCTGGCGGGCAACGTCAACGCGTGGCGATGGGGCGTGCGATTGTGCGCGATCCGGCGGTATTCCTGTTTGATGAACCGTTATCAAACCTCGACGCTAAACTGCGCGTGCAAATGCGCCTCGAATTACAGCAACTGCATCGCCGCCTGAAAACCACCAGTCTGTACGTCACCCACGATCAGGTCGAAGCGATGACGCTGGCGCAGCGCGTGATGGTGATGAACAAAGGCGTTGCCGAACAAATCGGTACGCCCGTTGAAGTTTACGAGCGCCCGGCAAGCCGCTTTGTGGCGAGTTTTATTGGCTCGCCAGCCATGAATTTGCTGGAAGGTAAAATCAGTGCTGACGGCTCGCGTTTTGAGCTGGCAGGCGGCATGGCGTTACCACTGGGAAATGCGGCAAATCTGCAACGAGGCCGCGCTGTTACCCTGGGTATCCGCCCGGAACATATTGCGCTAAGCTCACAAACCGCAGGCGGCATCCCCTTTAAGGTGGACACGCTGGAGATGCTCGGCGCGGATAATCTGGTGCACGGGCGTTGGGGCGAGCAGAAAATGGTGGTGCGCCTTGGGCATCAGGAACGCCCGCAACCCGGCAGTACGTTATGGCTGCATCTGCCTGAAAACAATCTGCATTTCTTTGATAAAGAAAATGGACAACGTTTATGAGTAACTGGCCATACCCAAAAGTCGCCGCGCATCGTGGCGGCGGAAAACTGGCACCGGAAAACACGCTGGCGGCGATTGATGTGGGTGCGCGATTCGGTCATACGATGATTGAGTTTGACGCGAAGCTGTCAAAAGACGGGCAAATCTTCCTGCTGCATGATGACACGCTGGAGCGCACCAGTAATGGCTGGGGAGTGGCGGGTGATTTGCCGTGGGATAAGCTGCTCAACGTTGACGCCGGAAGCTGGTTTAGCAATGAATTCAAAGGCGAGCCATTGCCGCTGCTTTCGCAGGTTGCAGAGCGCTGTAAAGAACATGGCATGATGGTCAATATCGAAATCAAGCCGACCACGGGCACTGACACCGAAACCGGGAAAGTCATTGCGCTGGCCGCTCGTGAATTATGGCAGGGGCAAACCGCGCCACTACTGTCGTCTTTTTCCATTGATGCGCTGGAAGCGGCACAACATGCGGTTCCAGAGTTACCACGGGGTTTGTTGCTGGATGAATGGCGTGATGACTGGCACGAGCTGACCACTCGCCTGGGCTGCGTATCACTTCATTTGAACCATCAATTGCTGGATGAAACGCGTGTGCGGGAACTCAAAGCGGCGGGTTTATTTATTCTGGTTTATACCGTGAATAATCCCCAACGAGCAGACACGCTGCTGCGCTGGGGAGTCGATACTATTTGCACTGACCGCATCGACCAAATTGGTGCGGACTTTACGGCCCAATAGTTTTCAGCGGAATGCTCGGCTGTAACGTCGAGCTACCATGAGAATTCAGCATGCTGCCATTGGTTCTCGGTTGCAGCATGTGATCCTGCCCGCTGGCGTTCGAACCACTGCCACTCAACATCCCTCCATTCGTATTCGGCAACACCTGTTGCGTCCCGACATCCAGTTCGTTTGGCAACGTTCTCGAATTATTGTTTATCTGCGATTCCAGATGCTGTTGCTGTACGCGTGTTTGTGTTTGTAACTGCTGATTCAACATTCCTTTTTGCTGTATCTGCTGCGTCTGCATTTGCTGCTGCATCCGTTGCTGACTGGGATTCTGGTAACCCGGTTGATTGGGATTATTCAGGGTATTAATCGGCTGTGCCAAACAGGTCAACGGCAGCAAAGCTGCCACAAGTAATATTTTTTTCATCGTCACTTCCTCCATTTGGGGGATCTACTAAGTTTAATCGTTTTCCGTAGTTACGAAGATTATTTAGGAGTTTTAGACCAGGCTTATTGGGCGATTGACTGGACAAACATGGAGAAAACAACGATGAAGCAGTGGAAAACTTTTCGTTCAGAAGTACTGCGTTGGATGACCATTCCTGCGCTCATGATAGGACTTTGCCTTTCTGTTAATGCTGCGCCCCCTCCGGCGGCACCCCCGGTATCCTATGGTGTTGAAGCTGACGTACACCATGCGGTGCGTGCTGAAAATGGCATGGTGGCTTCGCAAGATTCTCTCGCCACACAAGTGGGCGTCGATATTCTGAAACAGGGCGGAAATGCGGTAGATGCCGCAGTTGCAGTCGGTTTTGCGCTGGCGGTGACTCACCCGCAGGCCGGGAATATTGGCGGCGGTGGCTTTATGATGCTGCGCACCAAAGACGGTAAAACCACCGCCATTGATTTCCGTGAAATGGCACCAGAAAAAGCCACGCGTGATATGTTCCTCGACGCGCAAGGCAACGCTGACAGCAAAAAATCCCTCACTTCTCATCTTGCTTCCGGCACACCTGGCACCGTGGCGGGCTTCTCAATGGCGCTGGAAAAATATGGCACTCTGCCGCTCAACAAAGTGATTCAGCCTGCGATTAAACTGGCGCAGGACGGATTTACGGTGAACGATGCACTGGCTGAAGATTTAAAGGTGTATGGCGCGGAAGTGATCCCGAATCACCCAAACAGCAAAGCTATTTTCTGGAAAGCGGATGGCGAACCGCTGCAAAAGGGCGACAAACTGGTGCAGACCAACCTCGCCAAAAGCCTGGAAATGATTGCTGAAAATGGCCCGGATGCTTTCTATAAAGGGGCTATTGCTGACCAGATTGCGGATGAAATGGCAAAAAATGGTGGGCTGATCAGCAAAGCGGATCTGGCGAATTACAAGGCGGTAGAACGTGCGCCAATTAGCGGCGAATACCGTGGCTATGAGATTTTCTCTATGCCGCCGCCGTCTTCCGGTGGCATTCATATCGTGCAAATCCTTAATATTCTGGAAAACTTCGACCTCGCCAAATACGGTTTTGGTAGCGCCGATGCGATGCAACTCACCGCTGAGGCTGAAAAATATGCTTATGCCGATCGCTCAGAATATCTTGGCGATCCGGATTTTGTGAAAGTACCGTGGCAGGCGCTGACCAACAAAGCCTATGCGAAATCGTTGGCAGAACAGATAGATATCAACAAAGCGCGACCATCAAGCGAAATCAAACCGGGCAAACTTGCCCCATATGAAAGCAACCAGACCACGCATTTCTCGGTGGTGGATAAAGACGGCAACGCTGTAGCAGTGACTTACACCCTTAATACCGTGTTCGGCACAGGTATTGTGGCGGGGAATACCGGCATTCTGATGAATAACCAAATGGATGATTTCTCGGCCAAACCGGGTGTTCCGAACGTCTACGGGCTGGTGGGTGGCGATGCCAACGCAGTAGGGCCGCACAAACGTCCGTTGTCGTCGATGTCGCCAACTATCGTGGTCAAAGATGGGAAAACCTGGCTGGTGACGGGTAGCCCAGGCGGTAGCCGAATCATCACCACTGTGCTGCAAATGGTGATGAATACCATTGATTATGGGATGAACGTCGCCGAAGCGACCAACGCGCCGCGTTTCCATCATCAGTGGTTGCCAGATGAGTTACGTGTTGAAAAAGGATTTAGCCCGGACACCATCAAACTGCTGAAAGATAAAGGGCAGAATGTGCAGGTGAAAGAGGCGATGGGCAGTACACAAAGCATTATGGTTGCGCCGGATGGCACGCTGTATGGCGCATCTGACCCGCGTTCCGTGGATGATTTGACGGCGGGTTATTAAGTTGCCCCTCACCCCGGCCCTCTCCCTCAGGAGAGGGAGAAAGCCGTAGAGTCCCCTCTCCTGAGGGAGAGGGTTAGGGTGAGGGCGATTTACTCCGGCTTAATCCGAGCCATAAAATACGCATCCACAAACTTCCCATCACGCAGCGCGAAGTTTTTACCGGTGCCTTCTATCTCAAAGCCGAATTTACGATACACCGCCAGCGCAGGTGCGTTATCAACAAACACCGTCAACTCGATACGCTCGACGCGCAGCCAGTTATCACACAGGTCGGTCATGGCTGCCATCAACGCGCTGGCGACGCCTCTGCCATGAAAATTGCTGTCCACGCCTATGCCAAAGTTTGCGACGTGGCTGCGGCGCGGTGAGGGTTCAATCGCAAGCGTCAGTTGACCAACCACTTTTCTATCAATACATGCGACCAGATTACGGCTACCAGGCTTTGGTTCCTTCAACCGTTCCAGCCACTGCGCTTGCGGAGAATGAGGAATATGTAGCGTGTCGCGTTGCGGCGCCGGTTGAGAGTAAAGTTGATGCAGAGCTTCCGCATCGCCGATTTCAGCATGACGTATCACTATTTCGCTCATTCCTTTTCTCCTCAATTGGTTAGGTAACCCCTTCAACATTATTGACTTTTTAATTTTCGTCAACTGCCAATTATTTCTAAAAAATAGTAGACAAGTGCGAATGATAATGATTATTATTGCCATGCGTTCAGGGGAGACCCTTACGGAGACAACCTGAAAGCACGACATTGCTCACATTGCTTCCAGTATTACTTAGCCAGCCTTGCGCTGGCTTTTTTTTTGCCCTTCTGATTTGAAGCTGTAGCTGCGTTGGCTGCGCTCACTCACCCGAATCACTTACATAAGTAAGCTCATCGGGATTCGTTCTCTTGCCGCCTTGCTACAACTCCAACTCATTCGGGCAAACAACTATCGATCCGTCTTTTCGTAGGGCGGAAAAGCGCAGCGTCCTCCGCCAAAAGCAAACAACTCCATAGCCGCAAAATCACGGTGCCATCCGCCTCCGTCTCAAGTATGGTAATTGCAATTCAAAGTCAAAAAGGACGAAGCAATGACCCTACACTGCGCTTTTATAGGTTTTGGCAAAAGCACCACCCGCTACCACCTTCCTTACGTTCTGGTTCGCAAAGATAAATTCCACGTTGCCCATATCTTCCGCCGCAATGAAAAGCCTGATATCGAGCAGCAGCCGGAATATAGCCACATTCATTTCACCAGCGATTTAGACGAAGTGCTGAACGACCCGCAGGTGAAACTGGTGGTGGTGTGTACCCATGCAGACAGCCACTTTGATTACGCGAAACGCGCGTTGGAAGCCGGTAAAAATGTGCTGGTGGAAAAGCCGTTTACCCCAACGCTGGCTGAAGCGAAAGAATTGTTTGAGCTGGCGAAAGCCAAAGGGCTGACCGTCACGCCGTATCAAAACCGCCGCTTTGACTCCTGCTTCCTGACCATGAAAAAAGCCATCGAAAGCGGAAAACTGGGCGACATCGTCGAGATTGAAAGCCACTTTGACATGTATCGCCCGGTGGCTGAAACCAAACCAGGTCTACCGGCAGACGGCGCGTTCTATGGCCTTGGCGTGCATACCATGGACCAAATTATCTCGCTTTTCGGCCGCCCGGATCATGTCGCCTACGACATTCGCAGCGTGCGCAATAAAGCCAATCCGGACGATACCTTTGAAGCGCAGCTTTTCTATGGCGATATGAAAGCCATCGTCAAAACCAGCCATCTGGTGAAAATCGACTACCCGAAATTCCAGGTTCATGGCACCAAAGGCTCGTTTATTAAATACGGAATCGACCAGCAAGAAACCAGCCTCAAGGCGTACATCATGCCGGGTGAACCGGGCTTTGCGGCTGACAGCAGCGTGGGCCAGCTTGAGTACGCGAATGATGCGGGTGAAACCGTGCGCGAAGAGCTGAAACCGGAAATGGGCGATTATGGGCGCGTGTACGACGCGCTGTATGAAACCATTCTTAACGGCAAACCCAATTACGTCAGAGAAATTGAAGCCCTGACCAACCTTGAGATCCTCGAACGCGGTTTCGAGCAGGCTTCTCCTTCAACAATCACTCTCGCCTGACCTGAAAATTGACGCCGTAAACTCGTTCACTTTTTTTGAACAGAGGCGTCAATTTTCACCCTCTATGATCATTTCCGATTCGAGTCCACACTTAGTCCATCAAACGAATTGCGGAGAAACAAAATGATCTTTTTAAGAAAAGCTGAAGAACGTGGTCACGCGAATCATGGTTGGTTGGATAGCTGGCACACCTTCTCTTTCGCTAACTATTACGATGCCAATTTCATGGGTTTCTCGGCATTACGTGTGATTAACGAAGACGTGGTGGAAGCCGGTGAAGGTTTTGGTACCCATCCACACAAAGACATGGAAATCCTGACTTACGTGCTCGAAGGTGCCGTGGCACACCGCGATAGCATGGGCAACGAAGAGAAAGTCCCTGCGGGTGAATTCCAGATTATGAGCGCCGGGACCGGGATTACTCACTCCGAGTACAACCCAAGTGACACCGAGCGCCTGCGTTTGTACCAAATCTGGATTATTCCAGACAAAACAGGCATCACGCCGCGTTACGATCAGCGCCGTTTTGATGCGCCACAGGGCCGCCAGTTAGTGTTGTCACCGGATGCGCGTGATGGATCTCTGAAAGTGAACCAGGATATGGAGTTGTCGCGTTGGGCATTAGCGAAAGACGAGCAATCTGTCTATCAGATCCCGGCAGATCGCCGCATTTGGGTGCAGGTTGTAAAAGGTGATGTCTCTATCAACGGCACTCAGGCTAAAACCAGCGATGCGGTTGCCGTATGGGACGAACAAGCGATTTCGATTCACGCCAATAGTGAAAGTGAGATTCTTTTGTTCGATTTACCTCCAGTCTAATAAATACCGATAGTTACCGGTCACAACCTTCCTCGAAACCGGGGGAAGGTTGTGCTTTGTCCGTGCTAAACTTCGCTGTCGATAGTTAACCCGCACAGCAAGATAATGAAAAAGAAAAGACCGGTATTACAGGACGTTGCAGATCGCGTCGGCATAACAAAAATGACGGTCAGCCGCTTTTTGCGTAACCCTGACCAGGTTTCCGCTGCATTACAGGTAAAAATTGCCGCCGCCCTTGATGAACTTGGCTACATTCCTAACCGCGCACCTGATATTCTTTCCAACTCAACCAGTCGCGCCATTGGCGTATTACTGCCTTCGCTGACCAACCAGGTTTTTGCCGAAGTGTTGCGTGGTATTGAAAACGTCATTGATGCTTACGGCTACCAGACCATGCTCGCCCACTACGGCTATAAGCCGGAGCTGGAAGAAGAGCGTCTGGAATCCATGCTTTCCTGGAATATCGACGGACTTATCCTCACCGAACGCACCCATACTCCACGCACTTTAAAAATGATTGAAGTGGCGGGGATTCCCGTAGTGGAATTGATGGACAGCATTTCTCCGTGCCTCGATATCGCCGTCGGGTTTGATAACTTCGAAGCTGCACGCCAGATGACTGCGGCGATTATTGCTCGCGGCCACCGCCACGTCGCGTATCTCGGTGCTCGCCTTGATGAACGTACCGTGATTAAGAAAAAAGGTTATGAGCAGGCGATGAACGATGCCGGACTTGTGCCATATAGTGTAATGGTCGAAAACTCCTCCTCATATTCCACCGGTATTGAATTGTTCCGTCAGGCGCGTCGTGAATATCCGCAGCTCGACAGTATCTTCTGCACCAACGATGACTTAGCGATCGGCGCGGCGTTTGAATGCCAGCGCCAGGGTTTGAGCATTCCGAAAGATATGGCGATTGCTGGTTTCCACGGTCACGATATCGGCCAGGTTATGGAGCCGCGTCTTGCCAGTGTACTGACGCCGCGTGAACGAATGGGCCGCATTGGTGCCGAGCGTTTGCTGGCGAGAATTCGCGGTGAAGAGGTCACTCCGCAAATGCTCGACCTGGGTTTCACTTTATCTCCCGGCGGTTCAATTTAACCGTCCCAAAATATGATTTAGCTCACAGTTATACACTTTGCAAGCTAATGGTTATTGCTTATTGCGCAGGCAGCTTAGACAATGTTACCGATAACAGTTACCCGTAACAATTTCCTATAACAAATTGTTGCGCTAGTCGGAGCTTCGCTATGAGCACTACCAACCACGAAAACCACATCTACGTCCTGATGGGCGTCTCTGGCAGCGGTAAATCTGCTGTTGCAAGTGAAGTTGCTCATCAACTCAAAGCCGCGTTCCTCGACGGCGACTTCCTTCATCCGCGCTGCAATATCATGAAAATGGCATCGGGTGAGCCGCTGAACGATGAAGATCGTAAGCCGTGGCTGCAAGCGTTGAACGATGCAGCTTTCGCGATGCAGCGTACCAACAAAGTCTCTTTGATTGTTTGCTCCGCGCTGAAAAAAGTTTATCGCGACCAATTACGCGAAGGTAATCCGAACCTCTCCTTCATCTACATGAAAGGGGATTTCGAGGTCATTGAAAACCGCCTGAAGGCCCGTAAAGGTCACTTCTTCAAAACGCAGATGCTGGTCACTCAGTTTGAAACGCTGCAAGAACCGAAGTCTGACGAACCTGATGTTCTGGTGGTGGATATCGACCAAACGCTTGAAGGCGTAGTCGCCAGCACGATTGATGTGATTAATAAAGGCAGTGCGCAGTGAGTACATTAACTCTTGTTTTAACAGCAGTGGGTTCAGTATTACTGTTGCTGTTTTTAGTGATGAAGGCGCGTATGCACGCCTTCGTTGCTTTGATGGTGGTTTCAATTGGTGCAGGGATCTTTTCCGGAATGCCGCTCGATAAAATTGCGGCAACCATGGAAAAAGGAATGGGCGGGACACTCGGATTCCTCGCCATCGTCGTCGCGCTTGGCGCGATGTTCGGTAAGATTCTCCATGAAACGGGTGCGGTAGACCAAATCGCCGTCAAAATGCTGAAGGCTTTTGGCAAGAGTCGCGCACATTACGCGATTGGCCTGGCGGGCTTGATTTGCGCCCTGCCATTGTTCTTCGAAGTGGCTATCGTTCTGCTGATTAGCGTGGCATTTTCTATGGCCCGCCACACCGGAACTAACCTCGTTAAGCTGGTGATCCCACTGTTTGCGGGCGTCGCCGCTGCCGCAGCGTTTCTGCTGCCCGGGCCTGCGCCTATGTTACTCGCCTCCCAGATGCACGCCGACTTTGGCTGGATGATTCTGCTCGGCTTGTGCGCTGCAATTCCGAGCATGATTATCGCCGGGCCGCTGTTTGGGAACTTCATCAGCAAATATGTCGAGCTGCATATTCCTGACGACATCAGCGAACCGCATTTGGGTGAAGGCAAATTACCGTCGTTTGGTTTTAGCCTGTCGCTGATCCTGTTGCCGCTGGTGCTGGTGGGCATGAAAACCATCGCTGCACGTTTCGTTGAACAGGGTTCCACGCTGTACGAATGGCTCGAGTTTGTCGGCCACCCGTTCACCGCGATTCTGGTCGCGTGTCTGGTTGCGATTTACGGCCTTGCATACCGCCAGGGTATGGCGAAAGAGCGAGTCATGGAAATCTGCGGCCACGCGCTGCAACCCGCGGGTATCATTCTGTTGGTTATCGGCGCGGGCGGTGTGTTCAAGCAAGTGTTGGTGGATTCAGGTGTTGGCCCAGCCTTAGGTGAAGCGTTAACCGGGTTAGGTCTTCCGATCGCGTTAACCTGCTTCGTGCTGGCGGCAGCGGTGCGCATTATCCAGGGCTCCGCAACGGTCGCCTGTTTGACCGCAGTGGGTCTGGTAATGCCTGTTATCGAGCAATTGAACTATAGCGGCGCACAAATGGCAGCGTTGTCGATTTGTATCGCGGGCGGTTCCATTGTGGTGAGCCACGTAAACGACGCCGGTTTCTGGCTATTCGGTAAGTTTACGGGCGCTACCGAAGGGCAAACCCTGAAAACCTGGACCATGATGGAAACCATCCTCGGCACCACCGGTGCACTGGTCGGGATGATTGCTTTTACGCTGCTCTCCTGAAATGGTGCATGACGCTCTGGAAAACCAGAGCGTCATGCTTCTGAAAATACTCTCAAGACATTAACGGCAACAGCTGCTGATAAATCTGATTAAACACTTTGCGACGAGATTTGTAACGTTCATGGCGTGACATATCCGGCTTGTGCTGCTGCTCAAGTGGTAACTGCGGAAGCAGGGATTGCAAAGGTTTTTCTGGCGACATGGCGATTTGTGCCAGTCGTGCAGCACCCAATGCCGGGCCGACATCACCCCCCGTACGGTAATCCAACGTTTGCCCGCTGATATCCGCCAGCATTTGCCGCCAGTACGGACTTCGCGCACCGCCGCCAATCAGCGTGACGCTTTGTGGCGTAACGCCACAGGAATGCACCACGTCCATGCCATCCGCCAACGCGTAACCCACGCCTTCAAGTACCGCGCGCGCCAGTTCTGCCGGGCCGTGCTGATGCGTCAGGCCAAAGAAAACGCCTTTTGCCTGCGGATTATTGTGCGGTGTGCGTTCGCCTGAAAGGTAAGGCAGGAACCAGACATCGCCCGCTTCTTCATTGGCTTGTTCAGCCGCTGCCAGCAACGCAGGAACGGTATCCAGGCCGGTCAGCTTTGCTGCCCAGTCAAGGCAGGACGCCGCGCTCAACATCACGGACATTAAATGCCAGCGGTTGGGCAATGCGTGGCAAAAACTATGTACGGCGCTTTCCGGCTTGCTGAGGAAACCTTCGCTTACGGCAAAATAAACCCCCGAGGTGCCGAGCGACAACATTGCCTGGCCTGCGTCCATCATGCCGACACCCGCTGCGCCTGCTGCGTTATCACCTCCACCGGCCACAACCGGCACCGCAGGCATATTCCACGCCTGCGCCACGTCTGCTTTCAGCGTGCCGGTAATTTCACTGCCTTCGAATAAATCAGGCATTTGCTGGCGGCTGAATTGGCAGGCGTCGAGCATTTTGTCGCTCCAGTCGCGCTTCGCGACATCCAGCCACATTGTGCCGGCTGCGTCAGACATATCGCTGGCAAAAATGCCGGTCATCCGCAAACGTAGATAATCTTTAGGCAATAGCACCTTATCGACTTTTGCAAAAACGCCTGGCTCGTGGCGCTTTACCCACAGCAGTTTTGGCGCGGTAAAACCTGGCATCATCAGGTTGCCAGTAATTTTGCGCGAATCAGTAACGCTGGCTTCCAGCAAAGCGCACTCTTCGCCGCAGCGCCCGTCGTTCCATAAAATCGCCGGGCGTAAAACATTTTGCTGTTCATCAAGCAATGTTGCGCCGTGCATTTGCCCGGCAATCCCGAGTGCTTTAACACCCGCGAGGGAATGTTGTTCACCGAGTGCTTTCATCGCGCGGTCGGTGGCTTGCCACCAGTGTTCAGGATCTTGCTCCGACCACAACGGATGCGGGCGCGACACCGTCAGCGCTTCAGTACGTGTTGCCAGCACCTCGCCTTGCTCATCCAACAAAATCACTTTTACACCCGAGGTGCCGAGATCGATTCCGATGTACATACCGACTCCTACTTATACGCCCGTCATACTTCAAGTTGCAGGGGTGTTGGCTGCAGGATCTCACCCCAGTCACTTACTTATGTAAGCTCCAGGGGATTCGAGCCTTTGCCGCGTTACTCGGCAGAGCCTCGCCCCGTTGGGGCCAGCGCAAGCGCTGTTCAAAATGCTGAAGCCTTTTGTCCTGCAACTCGAATTATTTAGGGCACTCGCTACAGGTTGCACTTCATGACTACGGCTTAGATTTATTTATCGAACAGATAACGATTCACCAGGTTTTCCAGCAACTCCTGATGCCCACTTTGGTGCTGCGGCGCCAGGTTATGTTGTTCAGCGTACTGCGCAACTTGTGCCAGAGACATTTGCCCTTTCAGAATTTGCTGGCCGACTTCACCATTCCAGCCGGCATAACGTTTGGCGACACGCTTATCCAGCTCACCCTCTTCAATCATGCGTGCGGCAATTTTCAGCGACAGCGCCATGACATCCATGGCACCAATATGACCATAGAACAGATCGTACTTATCGGTGCTCTGGCGACGAACTTTGGCATCAAAGTTCAGGCCGCCTGTGGTAAAGCCGCCCGCTTTCAGAATTTCGTACATCACCAGTGAGTTTTCTTCAACGCTGTTCGGGAACTGGTCGGTATCCCAGCCCAGTTGCGGGTCGCCACGGTTCGCATCAACAGAGCCGAAGATACCCAACGCAATCGCGCTGGCAATTTCATGGTGGAAGGAGTGACCGGCCAGTGTTGCGTGGTTCGCCTCAATGTTCACTTTGATCTCTTTTTCCAGACCAAACTGCTTCAGGAAGCCGTAAACCGTTGCAACATCATAGTCATATTGGTGTTTCGTTGGTTCTTGTGGTTTCGGTTCGATAAGCAGCGTTCCACGGAAACCAATTTTGTGTTTGTGCTCAACCACCATCTGCATGAAACGGCCAATTTGCTCGCGTTCCTGGCGCAAATCGGTATTGAGGAGGGATTCGTAACCTTCACGCCCACCCCATAAAACATAGTTCTCGCCGCCTAATTTGTGCGTGGCATTCATCGCGGTGGCGACTTGTGTTGCTGCCCATGCGAACACTTCCGGGTCTGGATTAGTGGCGGCACCTGCACCGTAACGTGGATTGGTAAAGCAGTTAGCCGTACCCCACAGCAACTTCACGCCGCTTTCTTGCTGCTTTTGCGCCAGCACGTCGGTCATTTGCGCGAAGTTATTCAGATACTCTTTCAGCGACGCGCCTTCTGGCGATACGTCAACATCGTGGAAGCAGTAATACGGTACGTTCAGTTTGTGGAAGAACTCAAACGCGACATCGGCTTTGCCTTTTGCCAACGCCAGTGCATCGCCTGCCTGCTGCCATGGGCGTTCAAAAGAACCGACACCAAACATATCTGCGCCATTCCAGCAGAAGTTATGCCAGTAACAGGCCGCAAAGCGCAGGTGATCTTCCATGCGTTTGCCCAGAACGATTTCGTCTGGGTTGTAATGGCGAAACGCCAGAGGATTAGTGGATTTAGTGCCTTCAAAACGTACACGATCGAGTTGGTCGAAATAGGCTTGCATATTTGACTCCGTAATCTTAATCAGGGGGCGGCAAGTAAGCGATTCTGTAACCATCCTGTATTTTCCTTTGGCGTTGCTCAATTACGTTATTTCACACTGCGATTAAGAGAATGCTCAAATGTGCGCTGTCTCGCAAAAAACACTGGAATTAATGAAAGAAATATCTCGAGCGTTATTCCAATAAATAACGCAACAAATGTCTTTTCTAATTTAAAAGAAGATCGCCATCATAAATTAACAATTAAACAAAAAAACGTAATAGGAAGATAAAAATCTGTAATTGCCGGATTGCCATTCACAGACAACAATCACAGCCGGTCGACAGATGTTAATAATTTTTAATCCGATTTATTACACCCTACACAGGTATAAAAATATGAAAATGAAGATTAAGAACCTTTTACTAACGTTGTGTGCCTCACTCGTTCTTACCAGTGTCAGCGGCATCGCCAAAGAAGTTAAAATTGGCATGGCGATAGATGATTTACGCCTCGAACGCTGGCAAAAAGATCGCGATATCTTTGTTAAAAAAGCGGAGTCTCTGGGGGCGAAAGTCTTTGTACAATCCGCTAACGGCAACGAAGAAACGCAAATGTCGCAAATCGAGAACATGATTAACCGTGGCGTTGATGTGTTAGTTATTATTCCTTACAACGGCCAGGTATTAAGTAATGTCATTGCTGAGGCAAAAAGAGAGGGGATAAAAGTATTAGCATATGATCGCATGATTAATAATGCCGACATTGATTATTATATTTCATTCGATAATGAAAAGGTCGGTGAGCTTCAGGCGCAAAGCATTGTTAATAAAGTACCTTCTGGTAATTATTTCTTAATGGGTGGCTCGCCAGTCGATAATAATGCGAAGTTGTTCCGCGCCGGGCAGATGAAAGTATTAAAACCTTATATTGAGAGTGGAAAAATAAAAATCGTCGGCGATCAATGGGCTGACGGTTGGTTGCCAGAAAACGCATTGAAAATTATGGAAAATGCGCTGACGGCAAATAACAACAAAATTGACGCGGTGGTGGCCTCAAACGATGCAACCGCAGGTGGTGCTATTCAGGCGCTGAGCGCACAAGGCCTGGCGGGAAAAGTCGCCATTTCCGGGCAGGACGCTGATCTGGCCGGTGTGAAACGCATTATCGCCGGTACGCAAACCATGACGGTGTACAAGCCGATCACCCAGCTTGCCAATACTGCGGCCGAAATTGCCGTGGAACTCGGTGAGGGCAAACAACCCGCTTCTGACGCCACGTTGAATAATGGCGTCAAAGATGTCCCTTCACGTCTCCTGACGCCAGTCGAGGTCGATAAAGCCAACATCGACGCTACCGTTGTCGCAGACGGTTTCCATAAAAAGAGCGAGCTATAACCCACTGCGCCCGTGCATGCCACGGGCGATACCCTTAATCAGGTAAAGGAGGGGCTATGCCTTGTTTACTGGAAATGAAAAATATCACCAAAGCCTTTGGGGTTGTGAAGGCCGTGGATAACGTCAGCTTGTCAGTTGATGCCGGTGAAGTCATGTCACTTTGCGGCGAAAATGGCTCCGGAAAATCGACGCTGATGAAGGTGTTATGCGGGATTTATCCTTACGGTAGCTACGAAGGTGAAATTTGGTTTGCGGGTGAAAAACTTCAGGCAAGCCATATTCGCGATACTGAACGCAAAGGCATTGCAATCATCCATCAGGAACTGGCGCTGGTTAAGCATTTGACGGTGCTTGAGAATATTTTCCTCGGTGCCGAGCTTTCACAATACGGCGTGCTGGATTACGACAGCATGACGCTGCGCTGCCAAAAACTGCTGGCACAGGTGAGCTTAAATATTTCTCCCGATACCCGTGTTGGCTCGCTGGGGCTTGGGCAACAACAGCTTGTGGAAATAGCTAAAGCGCTGAATAAACAGGTGCGCTTGTTGATTCTCGACGAGCCGACTGCATCGCTTACCGAGCAAGAAACCGCAGTGCTGTTAGAGATCATCCGGGATCTGCAAGCGCATGGTATCGCCTGCATTTATATCTCTCACAAACTCAATGAAGTTAAAGCCATTTCCAACACCGTCTGTGTTATCCGCGACGGGCAGCCCATCGGTACGCGTGATGCCGCATTAATGCGTGAAGAAGACATTATTACCATGATGGTGGGGCGTGAGTTGACCGCACTGTACCCCAATGAACCACACCAGACTGGCGAAGAAATTCTGCGTGTCGAACATCTAACGGCCTGGCATCCGGTTAACCGGCATATCAAACGGGTAAATGATATTTCGTTTTCACTGCACAAGGGCGAAATCCTGGGTATTGCAGGGTTGGTGGGTGCCGGGCGAACCGAAGCGGTGCAGTGCTTATTTGGCGTCTGGCCTGGGAAGTCTGAAGGCCGGATATTTATTGATAACCAGCCGGTCACTATTGGTAACTGCCAGCAAGCTATTGCTCACGGAATTGCCATGGTGCCGGAAGATCGTAAAAAAGACGGCATCGTGCCGGTGATGGCCGTCGGGCAAAATATCACTCTGGCCGCGCTAAACCAATTTTCAGGTGCGCTCTCGCATCTGGATGATGCTGCCGAACAAAACTGCGTCCTGCAATCTATTGCGCGCCTGAAAGTAAAAACCTCCTCGCCTGAACTGGCGATTGGCCGCCTTAGCGGCGGTAATCAGCAAAAAGCGATTCTGGCGCGATGCCTGCTGCTCAACCCACGCATCCTGATCCTTGATGAACCTACGCGCGGCATTGATATCGGCGCGAAATATGAAATCTACAAATTAATCAATCAGCTGGTTCAGCAAGGGATTGCGGTCATTGTTATCTCATCGGAATTGCCGGAGGTGCTCGGTCTTAGCGACAGAGTGCTGGTGATGCACGAGGGGCGAATCAAAGCTGACCTGATAAACCACAACCTGACCCAGGAGCAGGTCATGGAAGCCGCACTGAGGAGTGAAAAGCATGTCGAAAAGCAACCAGTCTGAAATGAAACTTACGGCACCCCCAGCTTCGCCTTTTGCCGCTTTACGGGCGCTGAATCTCCAGGTTTTTGTCATGATTGCGGCGATTGTTGTCATCATGCTGTTTTTCACCTGGACCACAGACGGCGCTTATCTCAGTGCCAGAAACGTATCTAACTTACTGCGGCAAACGGCCATTACCGGGATTCTGGCCGTAGGCATGGTGTTCGTTATTATCTCGGCAGAAATTGATCTTTCCGTCGGCTCGATGATGGGTTTACTCGGCGGCGTCGCGGCGATCTTTGATGTCTGGCTCGGTTGGCCTTTACCGCTAACGATTGCCGTTACGCTGGTTCTCGGGTTGGTGCTGGGGGCCTGGAATGGCTGGTGGGTGGCGTATCGCAAAGTGCCGTCATTTATCGTCACTCTGGCCGGAATGCTGGCGTTTCGCGGTGTGTTGATTGGTATTACTAACGGCACCACCGTTTCGCCAACCAGCGCGGCGATGTCGCAAATCGGCCAAAGCTATCTTCCGGACGGAATTGGTTTTGGTATCGGCACTTTAGGTCTGGTCATTTTTGTGGCCTGGCAATGGCGTATGCGCACTCGCCGCGAGGCGTTAGGGCTGGCAACTCCGGCATCCACAGGTGTCGTCGGGCGGCAGGCCATCACGGCGGTCATCGTGTTAGGGGCAATCTGGTTGCTCAATGATTATCGTGGCGTGCCAACCCCGGTGTTGATCCTGACGTTACTGCTGCTGGCAGGCATGTTTATGGCGACCCGTACCGCGTTTGGACGGCGCATTTATGCGATTGGCGGCAATATCGAAGCAGCACGACTTTCTGGTATTAATGTTGAGCGCACAAAACTCGCCGTCTTCGCCATCAATGGATTAATGGTGGCCATTGCCGGTTTGATTCTCAGCTCGCGTCTGGGGGCGGGTTCTCCTTCCGCAGGCAACATTGCTGAGCTTGATGCCATCGCAGCCTGTGTCATCGGCGGCACGAGTCTCGCTGGCGGCGTGGGAAGCGTTGCTGGCGCGGTGATGGGCGCATTTATCATGGCTTCGCTGGATAACGGCATGAGCATGATGGATGTGCCGACGTTCTGGCAGTACATCGTTAAAGGCGCGATTTTATTGCTGGCCGTATGGATGGATTCGGCGACCAAGCGTAGAGCATAAATGTGCAAATGATCACAATGCCGGGGGAAGGTTGCCCGGCATGGTTGCCGTTATGGTATTGCACTTAAGGTTTTGTTATCAGGAAATAAAAGCATGTTTGAGAAACGTCATCGCATTACGTTGTTATTCAATGCCAATAAAGCCTATGACCGCCAGGTGGTGGAAGGGGTTGGCGAATATTTGCAGGCGTCTCAATCCGAGTGGGACATTTTTATTGAAGAAGATTTTCGTGCTCGTATCGATAACATCAAGGAGTGGTTAGGCGACGGGGTCATCGCCGATTTTGACGATACTGAAATCCAGCGCTTGTTAGCTGGGGCAGACGTGCCGATTGTCGGCGTCGGTGGCTCTTATCACTTGCCTGAACACTATCCACCCGTGCATTACATAGCCACTGACAACCATGCGCTGGTGGAAACTGCCTTTTTGCACCTGAAAGAAAAAGGGGTGCAGCGTTTTGCCTTCTATGGCTTACCCAATTCAAGCGGCAAACGCTGGGCGATGGAGCGCGAATACGCATTTAACCAATTGGTAGCAAAAGAAAAATACCGTGGCGTGGTCTATCAAGGGATAGAAACCGCCCCGGAAAACTGGCAGCACGCCCAAAATCGCCTGGCAGACTGGGTACAAACGCTGCCGCCGCAAACCGGGATTATCGCCGTCACCGATGCTCGCGCCCGCCATTTACTGCAAGTCTGCGAACATCTGCATATTCCGGTGCCGGAAAAGCTCTGCGTGATTGGCATTGATAACGAAGAGCTGACGCGATACTTGTCGCGCGTCGCTCTTTCGTCAGTCGCGCAGGGGACAAGGCAAATGGGGTATCAGGCGGCTAAATTGCTGCACCGTTTGATGGATAACGAGCCGCTTGCCCTGCAACGCGTGTTGGTACCGCCGGTGCGCGTGGTTGAACGTCGTTCAACGGATTATCGTTCTTTGCATGACCCTGCGGTTATCCAGGCGATGCACTACATTCGCAACCACGCCTGCAAAGGCATCAAAGTCGAACAGGTGCTGGATTCTGTGGGGATTTCGCGGTCGAACCTTGAGAAGCGTTTTAAAGAGGAAGTGGGCGAAACCATTCATGCCATGATTCACGCTGAAAAGCTCGAAAAGGCGCGCAGCTTGTTGGTTTCTACGTCGTTGTCTATTAACGAAATATCGCAAATGTGCGGTTATCCGTCATTGCAGTATTTCTATTCAGTCTTTAAGAAAGAGTATGACGCAACGCCGAAGGAACATCGGGAACGGCACAGCGAGATATTGGTTTGAGTGCTGATTTTTAATAAAAAAAACGCCTTCGAATTGAAGGCGTGAATTATTACTTATTATTAACAATCTATTTTAATTATTTAGTTCGGTGCCATAAAACGCTGATTGGATTGGTACATCGCAAATAGATAGTTGTTATAACTACTACCGCGTGTGGAATACCCTTTCAGCTTATGAATCATATTGCTGGCAGTCACTTCTTGATCCGCTTTACGCAATTGAGCACGTGATTTACGGAAAGATTTATAGGCCGGATGCGTATTCAGATTTGTTACGTAAGCGTTAACGCCTTCTTTAACAGAATCGTAATGCAAATAGCCTTTTACTTTGCCTGGTTCACTGTTGCAATGGCGTTTGCTGCACTTCATGCCAAACAAATTGTTATTACTACGCGCAAGTTTAGACGTGCCCCAGCCACTCTCGGCTGCGGCCATCGTTGCCACCATGTTGGTAGGAATGATGTCGACTTTTTCCATCAGCGTATTCCACGGCACACGCTTAGTATTACCGTTCCACGCGATTTTATAGCGCTTAGTGATATCTTTCAGGCGTGTACGCTCTGACGGCGACCAGCGTTGCTCATACTGCTTAGAAACCAGCCAGTTACGGTCAGTCGTGATCGCTGCATTTTGACTTGTAATATATGGCATGACCGTCCGGAGAAACGCTTTTTTTCTAGGTGTTCCGGAAGGGTATTTTCGCAAATCAGGGAGCGATGCTATTTCACTATTGCGAGAATACTCTTTTTTACTACTTGCCAGCTTCTTACTGTGTGTCGTGGTGCTTTTCGTCGTCGTTAATTGGGCTTTATGCGATTTTGGCTCATGTTTACTTGCTAATACCCCAGTTGAAAAACTGAAGGTCAGTAACATAAGTATCGCAGCCCCAAATCGTCGGATTGGGGTTGATATCATTAGATCTCCTGGTCGGATCGTTACGTTTCCAGTGCCTTAATTGTCAAAGGTTTTGAATAAAGCGAACGCAGATACTAACAAAAATAGACCTTCAGAGCACCAAAAGAAATAATCCGATTCCTAAACGAAGTCACGTACGATCTTCTTATGACGGTAAAAAGTATTGCGATATGCGATGGTTATCTCATATTTCAGTAAATTGATAACGCCATCACTCACCCTTTTAACTCATCCCCGATTATCCATTTTTGGGAGGAATTCAGTTAATTAAAACCGTGCCACACTGGATAAAAGATAATCACAGGCTCAACCCTATGAAAACATTACCTCTGTTATTTCTTCTGTTCCCAGGCCTTGTACATGCAGCGTGGGTCGCGCCCGGTTTACCCGCTTTTAAAGAGCAAAATCCGGGGCTATTTGTCAGCGAGGCAAAGCTTGCGAAGGGGGCGTTGCCGCTCAGTCTCAAACTCGGGGAAGCCTGTTGGCAGCCCGCCGAGTCCATCAAGTTGAACCAGGCGCTTTCGCTAAAACCCTGCGAGGGCGAGACTCCGGTCTGGCGCTTATTCCGTGAAGGCGAGTATCGGGTGCAAATTGATACGCGCAGCGGGACGCCTACGCTCAGCCTGAGCGTTAATAGCACACCTCAAGCCGCTCCGGTCGATGTTACGCGCCAGTGCCCAAAATGGGACGGTCAACCGCTCACGCTCGGTGTCAGCAAAACTTTCGCCGAAGGTAGCGAAGTGCGCGATTTTTACAGCGGGGCTACGGCCACGGTAAAGCAAGGCCAGATTACCCTGATGCCTGCGGCGAACAGCAACGGCCTGCTGCTACTGGAATCCACCGCCACCACAAAGGCCGCCCCCTTTAGCTGGCACAACGCCACCGTCTATTTTGTCCTGACCGACCGTTTTGAAAACGGTAACCCGAAAAACGACAACAGCTATGGCCGTCATAAAGATGGCATGCAAGAAATCGGCACCTTTCACGGTGGCGACCTGGCGGGTTTAACCCACAAGCTCGATTATTTGCAGCAGTTGGGCGTTAACGCGTTATGGATTAGCTCGCCACTCGAGCAAATCCATGGCTGGGTCGGCGGCGGGACAAAAGGCGATTTCCCGCATTACGCCTACCACGGTTACTACACCATGGACTGGACAAAACTCGACGCCAATATGGGCACCGAAGATGAATTACGCACCTTAGTGGATGAAGCGCATAAACGCGGGATGCGCATTTTGTTCGACGTCGTAATGAACCACACCGGATACGCGACTCTTGCCGATATGCAGGAATATCAGTTTGGCGCGCTGTACCTCAAAGGCGACGAGCTGACGAAAACGCTCGGAAAACACTGGACCGACTGGAAACCAGGTCCCGGTCAAAGCTGGCATTCCTTCAATGATTACATCAACTTTGGTGACAAAGCGGCATGGCAAAATTGGTGGGGGAAAAACTGGATTCGCACGGATATCGGTAATTACGACACACCGGGTTTTGATGATTTAACCCTGTCCCTGGCCTTCCTGCCGGACCTGAAAACCGAATCGACACAACCCGCCGGTTTACCTGTTTTTTATCGCCATAAGCCTGATACCCACGCCAAAGAAATTGCCGACGCTACCGTGCGCGATTATCTTACTCATTGGCTCAGTCAATGGGTGCGTGATTATGGCATCGACGGTTTCCGGGTCGACACCGCGAAGCATGTCGAAAAAGCTGGCTGGGAGCAGCTTAAAGAGCAGTCGGTTGCCGCCCTGGCCGAATGGAAGAAAGCCAACCCGGACAAAAAGCTGGATGATGCCCCGTTCTGGATGACCGGCGAATCCTGGGGCCACGGCGTGATGAAAAGTGACTACTACAGCAGTGGCTTTGACGCGATGATCAATTTTGATTACCAGGAGCAAGCAGCGAAAGCCGTCAATTGCCTGGCCGATATGGATCTCACCTGGCAGCAAATGGCGACTAAATTGCAGGAGTTTAACGTTCTTAGCTACCTTTCATCGCATGATACCCGACTGTTCCGCGAAGGCGGGCAACGGGCGGCTGAGTTATTGCTGCTGGCACCGGGAGCCGTGCAGATTTTCTATGGTGATGAAACCGAGCGTCCGTTTGGCCTGACCGGTTCCGACCCGCTTCAGGGTACGCGTTCTGACATGAATTGGGGGCAAAACGTTGCAACACTTTCCCACTGGCAAAAAATCAGCCAGTTCCGCGCCCGTCATCCGGCCATTGGCGCGGGTAAGCAGAACACATTAAACATCAAGCAAGGGTATGGTTTTACTCGTGAATTCGGCGATGACAAAGTGCTGGTGGTTTGGGCAGGCAACCCATAAATAACGGCGGATGACGCTGCGCTTATCCGCCCTACAACTTCCCCCGTAGGCTGGATAAGCGCAGCGTCATCCAACATAAAATGCTGGGATGTTAGTTTCAGGCAGCATATTGACCACGAGAGACTAATCTTAATGCGTTTGCACCGCGTCTTATCCGGCGCTATGGTTAGCCTCTTTTTGATGGTCAAAGACAGATCTACGTTATGACGTTTTCACTTTTCGGCGACAAATTTACCCGCCATGCAGGCATCACACGCCTGATGGAGGACCTCAACGATGGTCTACGCACACCTGGAGCAATCATGCTCGGTGGCGGTAATCCTGCGCAAATCCCTGCAATGAACGACTACTTCCAGGCGTTGCTCGCAGATATGCTGGCAAACGGGAAAATGACCGATGCGCTGTGCAATTACGACGGACCGCAGGGGAAAAGTGACTTGCTTGACGCGCTAGCGGAAATGCTGCGCAAAGAATTAGGTTGGGATATTGCCCCGCAGAATATTGCACTGACAAATGGCAGTCAGAGCGCGTTTTTCTACTTGTTTAACCTTTTCGCCGGTCGTTATGCCGATGGCAGCACTAAAAAAGTGCTGTTCCCGCTGGCGCCTGAATATATTGGCTACGCGGATTCCGGCCTTGAAGAAGACCTGTTTGTCTCGACGCGGCCGAACATCGAACTGCTGCCGGAAGGCCAGTTTAAATATCACGTAGACTTTGAGCACCTGCATATCGGCCTGGATACCGGGATGATTTGCGTATCGCGCCCAACCAACCCGACGGGCAACGTCATCACCGACGAAGAGCTGATTAAGCTTGATGCGCTGGCGAATCAGCACGGTATTCCGCTGGTGATTGATAACGCGTATGGCGTGCCATTCCCTGGCATTATTTTCAGCGAAGCGCGCCCGCTGTGGAATCCAAATATCATTCTGTGCATGAGCTTGTCGAAACTCGGTCTGCCGGGCAGCCGTTGCGGCATCATCATCGCCAATGAAAAAATCATCTCAGCTATCAGTAACATGAACGGCATCATCAGCCTGGCACCGGGCGGTGTCGGCCCGGCGATGGCGTGCGAGATGATTAAGCGTAACGATTTGCTGCGTCTGTCTGAAACCGTGATCAAACCGTTTTATTACCAGCGTGTTCAGGACACAATCGCGACCATTCGCCGCTATTTGTCACCGGAACGCTGCTTGATCCACAAACCAGAAGGGGCGATTTTCCTTTGGTTGTGGTTTAAGGATTTGCCGATTTCGACCGAGTTGCTGTACCAGCGCCTGAAAAAACGCGGTGTTTTGATGGTTCCTGGGGATTACTTCTTCCCAGGCCTTGATAAGCCGTGGCCGCATACGCATCAGTGTATGCGTATGAATTACGTGCCGGAGCCGGAGAAAATCGAGGCAGGAGTGAAAATTCTGGCCGAAGAGATTGAACGCGCGTGGGCTGAAGCGAAGTAAATTCTAATAACCTTCTCCCTGGAAAGGGAGAAGGTTTGTCTGATTTAGCGAACCACCAAAGAGTCGTACCCCTTCCAACGATAATTCAGCATCGACACAATCCAGCAGGCAATAAACAGCCCAACCACGATAAAGCCTGCATTGCCGAGGTTTTCATTCAGGGCATCAACCCATTTCCACATGCCGTTATGCAAATCGAATTTATCGGCCAACAGCCCTAATGCTTCCATGCCGCCAATGAACAGCGCGACCACAACCGAGGTGCCGGTGATCGTCATGTTGTAATAAAGTTTGCGCTGCGGTTTGTTGAACGCCCAACCATACGCGCCAACCATAATCATATTGTCGAGCGTATCAATCAGCGCCATCCCGCTGGCAAACAGCGCCGGGAACACCAGAATCGACCATATCGACATGCCGCTGGATGCGCTGGCAGCAGAAATGCCGAGTACGCCAATTTCTGTCGCAGTATCAAACCCTAAACCAAACAAAAAACCGACCAGATACATATGCCAGCTTTTGTTGATCAGCTTAAACGTGGAACGGAACAGCCAGCTCATCATGCCGCCGCCGTTGAAATCAGTGGCTTCAGCAGACAGCGCTTCGCCACGCTTTAGCTGGCGGAAGTTGCGCCACACGCCGCGTAAAATCACCAGATTCACCAGCGCCATTGCCAGTAAGAAGCACGCCGACACTGCCGTACCAATCACGCCGCCGACATCATGGAACCAGTCCATATCACTTTGAAATGCCGCCGCTGTGGCAGCAATCGCGATGGAAGCCAGCACCACAATGCTGGAATGGCCGAGGGAGAACCAGGCGCCGATACCGAACGGGCGTTTCCCTTGCTGCATCATCTTGCGCGTCACGTTATCAATCGCCGCAATATGGTCGGCGTCGACCGCATGGCGTAATCCGTAGCACCAGGCCAGCAAACTCGCGGCCATCAGCGCGGTGCTATGGTGAAACGAAACCAGCGCCCAGGCCCAGGCGGCCAGGTTGGCGGCGACTAACACCACGAGCAAAACAGCGGCGCGTGGATTGTCACGAAGAACACGCAATAACATCATTTTATCCTTGTGAAGGAAGGGTGAAATGGGCAGCGGCAACCAGAGCCTGGCCCAATGCTAGTGCACCGTCACCGGCCGGTAACAGTGTCGGGAAGAGCAGATTGAAATCTGCGAGATGATACGAAAATCGTTCGCGCATCAGTCGGTTATGCAGTACACCACCGCTGAATGCGATGGTGTGAATCGAGAGCCTTTGCGCATGAGTGCGTGCCAAATCGGCAAAGCCTTTCGCCAGGGCGTCATGAAATGCCCAGGCGCGAGCGGCAGCGCAGTCGTGCCAGTTCAACCACTGTTGCCAGAAGGTCGCCAGATCCAGTTTGCCGTCGATAATGGGCAAAGTGACGGGATGGGAACATTGACTACTTTGCGATGCCAGCGCTTCAAAGCGGCAAGCGGCTTCGCCTTCATAGCTTAGTTGCAGCGGAGCGCAGTTTAATGCTGCTGCGGCGGCATCGAACAAACGGCCAGTGGACGAAGCGAGCGGTGCGTTAATGCCACGCGTGATGGCCGTCGCCAGCAATGACCAGTTTTGCGACCTCACCACAGCGGTTTCCGGGTGCTGTTGCCAGTGCGGTACAAACGCCTCGCAATGGGCGAGCAGGTTACGCCACGGTTGGCGAGCGGCGAGGTCGCCACCGGGCAGCGCTACTGCCGGTAAGCCGCCGAGATGCTCGCAATCGCGATAATTAACGCGTAAGCACTCACCGCCCCAAAGCTGGTCGTTCTCGCCATAACCAATACCATCAAGGGTGAGCGCAATCACATCGCCACCGTCCAGTGGCCAGGCGTGCTCTGCCAGACATGCCACAGCGTGAGCGTGATGATGTAAAACTTTGCTCATCGGTAGCCCCATTGCATGCCCAAGGCGCGAACTGTGGTAGCCGGGATGCGCATCCACCGCGACGTGCTCTGGCGTGAAATCCCACGCGTCAAACATCAACTCACGCGCTTTTTGCCACTGCGGCTCCACGCCATCTTCGGCCAGATCGCCTAAATGCTGGCTGAGTACCGCCTGGTTGCCACGGAGTAAACAGAAGGTGTTTTTCAGGTCGGAACCGGTCGCAAAAATGGGTGGCAGCGCGTCAAAACCTGGCGGCAAGGGCAGCGCATCCGGCACAAACCCACGTGCACGGCGCAGCACTTCGCCATCAGCACGTACCACCGAATCATCCATGCGCTGCACGATATCGCGGTTGTGCAGCAGCCAGCCGTCAGCGATATCCGCCAGTTCTTCGAGGGCTTGCTGATGAGTGATTGCAGGCGGTTTGCCATTCAGATTGCCGGAAGTCATCACCAGCGGGCCGCCGAAATCCTGTAACAGCAGGTGTTGTAGCGGGTTGGCGGGCAGCATCACGCCCACTTCGCTTAAATGCGGGGCGATGAACTCGCTTAGCCCGTGCAATACGGATTTCGCCATTAACACAATCGGTGCTGCTGGCGTTTCAAGCCGTGCGACGACCTCGGCAGGTAAACTTTGTGAATCTGAAAGCATCACCGCCAGCGGTTTTGTCGGGCGATGTTTGCGGGCGCGTAAGCGGGAAACAGCGGCGTCGTTACGCGCATCAACCGTCAGGTGGAAACCACCCAGCCCTTTAATCGCAACGATTTTCCCGTCTTTTAATGCCGTAATGGCGGCCTGTAACGCATTTTCGCGCTCAAGTTTTTGCTCGCCACAAAGCCATTCGATTTGCGGCCCGCATTCCGGACAGGCCACTGGTTGGGCGTGGAAGCGCCTGTCCATGGGATTGCGATACTCGCTTTCACACGCCGGGCACAGCGGAAATGCTGCCATTACCGTGTTGGGGCGGTCGTATGGCATCGCTTTAATAATCGTGAATCTTGGGCCGCAATGGGTGCAATTGATAAACGGATAGCGGTAGCGACGGTCGGCGGGGTCGTTCATTTCGCGCAGGCAATCCGGGCAGGTCGCTGCATCGGGAACGATTTGCGTGTTCATCGTGCTGCCTGCACTGTGGCGAATGGTGAAATCCTGCGGTGGCGTTTCCCACTGCATCAGGGTTTGCTCGACGCTATCAATCCGAGCCAGCGGTGGGCAATGTGCGTGAAGCTTGCTGATGAACGCATCGGGCATAGACACCAGGCGCACCAACACGCCCGCGCCGTCATTGCAGACGTCGCCGGTCAGGTTGAGTTTTTGCGCCAGTTGCCAGACGAATGGCCGGAAGCCAACGCCCTGTACTTTGCCGCGAATGCGTAGCATCACGCCGTTAAGATTCACAATTGGTACCCAATTTTAAGAAACTGGTAGGGTGGATAAGCGAAGCGCCATCCACCATTTTTTTAAACCTCTACAGCCTGGCGCAAACGCGCTTTCATATCGCTATAGGTGGTCTGGGCATAATTTTCCGCCCATTGCTGGTCGGCAATCTGGCTGACGTTCACCGCGCAAAACTTGGTTTCCGGTGTTTTGGAAATCGGGTCGAGGTTGTCTTGCGTCAGTTCGTTACACGCGCCAATCCACCATTGATACGTCATGTAAACCGAGCCGAGGTTAATGCGCTCGTTCACTTCCGCACGGCTAATGACTTTGCCACGGCGCGAACTCACCCACACCAGTTGCTTATCTTTGATGTTGAGCAGCTCGGCATCCGTCGGGTTGATTTGCACAAATCCAGGTTCGTCGGCCAGGGTTTGCAGCGCCGCACAGTTGCCGGTCATCGAACGACAAGAGTAGTGGCCGACTTCACGCACGGTGCACAGCACCAGCGGATATTCGGCATCCGGCACTTCAGCAGGCGCACGCCACTCGGCAGCAAAGAGCTGGCCTTTACCGGTTGGGGTATCGAACTTGCTGTCTTTGTAGAGATAAGGCGTTCCTGGATGATCAAGCGTTGGGCACGGCCATTGCACGTGACCCATATCACCCATTTTTTCCCAGGTGACGCCGTAGAACAGCGGGCAAAGCTCGCGCAGTTCATCCCAGATTTGCTGGTTATTGTCATAGTGCATCGGGTAGCCCATCTCGGTGGCGAGCAGGCTGATAATTTCCCAGTCACGTTTGACGTTGTATTTCGGCTCGATGGCCTTTTCAAAACGCTGGAAACCGCGGTCGGCGCAGGTAAATACGCCGCCGTGTTCGCCCCAGGAAGTCGCTGGCAAAATAACGTCGGCAACTTCTGCCGTTTTGGTCATGAAGATGTCTTGCACCACCACAAAATCGAGCGCTTCAAAACCTTTGCGCACCAGGCCGAGATCGGCTTCGGTCTGCAACGGATCTTCACCCATGATGTAGTACGCTTTCATCTCGCCGTGAATCGCCATATGCGGCACTTCGGTAATACGCACGCCGACTTTGTCGTCCATATCATCAACGTTGATGCCCCATGCTTTGGCGAATTTGGCACGCACTTGCGGGTCAACGACATCCTGATAACCCGGGAACTGGTTTGGCAGCACGCCCATATCGCACGCGCCCTGCACGTTGTTTTGCCCGCGTACCGGGCCAACACCGACGTTTTCGCGGCCCAGGTTGCCGGTCAGCAGCGCAAGGCTTGAAAGCCCTTTGACGACATCTACCGCCTGGCCAAACTGAGTCACGCCCATGCCCCACATAATGGTGGCGGAAGGGGCTGCGGCAAATGTGCGCATCGCCTGGCGCACTTGATGCGCAGGCACGCCGGTCAGGTGCTCAACGTCTTCTGGCGCGTAGCCTTTTACCACCTCGCGGTAAGCATCCAGACCTTCGGCGAATTTCGCAACGTACTGTGTATCGTAGAGATTCTCTTCGAGCAGCACGTAGCCAAACGCATTCACCAGCGCCATATTGCAGCCGTTTTTCAGCTGTAAATGTTGATCGGCAATGCGTGCGGTTTCGATGCGACGTGGATCGCAAACAATGATTTTTGCGCCGTTTTCTTTCGCTTTAATGACGCGACGCGCCACAATCGGGTGCGAATCGGCGCAGTTATAGCCGAACACCAACAGACATTTTGAATTTTCGATATCGCCGATGGAGTTACTCATCGCACCATTTCCCAGCGTCACCTGCAAACCCGCAACCGACGGCCCGTGGCAAACACGCGCACAGCAGTCGACGTTGTTGGTATGCAGCACGCCGCGTGCAAACTTCTGCATCACATAGTTGGTTTCGTTACCCGTACCGCGCGAAGAACCCGTGGTCATAATTGAGCGCGGGCCATATTGTTCTTTAATCGCTTTCAGGCGTTTCGCGGTATAGCTAATGGCTTCTTCCCAGCTTACTGGCTGAAGTTTTCCGCCTTTTTCGTAACGAATCATCGGCTGCGTCAGACGCGGTGTGAGCAGCTTAGTGTCATTGAGAAAATCCCAGCCGTAGTAACCTTTCAGGCAGAGTTCATTTTGGTTAGTCACGCCATCAGCCGCTTCAGCACGGATAATTTTGTTCTTCTCAACAACCAGTTTCAGTTTGCAGCCTGCGCCACAATAAGGGCAGACGCTGGTAATTTTTTTCATCAGTAACAGACCTGTTAAAAGTGAATTCAGTGGAATTAGAAAATCAAAGATGAAGTGGCATCAAACGCAGCACGACGGCGTTTTTCGGCACTCATTTGTTCAAGTTTGTTGCGATCAACGCAGATAATGGCGTTAGTTGGGCAGGCTTCCATACAGGCCGGGCCTGATGCGCGGGTGTGGCAAAGGTCGCATTTATTCGCTTCGGCTTTTTCAGCCATCACGTTAAGACCCGCGCCGCTGTTGCGCACAACCGGACGAACAACCACTTCCATTGCGCCGTACGGGCAAGCAACCACACAAGTTTTGCAGCCGATGCAGCGTTCTTGCATCACATTCACAAATCCATGCTCGCGGCTGATAGCGCCGTTAGGGCAGACGTTGGCACACGGTGCGTCTTCGCACTGACGGCACATCGTCGCGGTAGAAACATTCACGCCTTTAATCACGTGAATACGTGGCAGGAAAGTTTGCGGTGTTAATGCCGCGCAATCCTGCGCTTCCTGGTGGGACACGACACAGGCCACTTCGCAAGTGCGACAGCCAATACATTTGCTCGAATCAGCAATGATGAAGCGGTTCATCAGAGACTCCTGTTTTTATAAGTCGGCGATAGACATACATAAAGTGTGCCAACTTTGAAACTAGCGTGATTCAAGGGGTTGTGCATTGATCGGGGAAGGGATGACAGTGACATCGACACATTTGACGATGTCATTTGGGCAGATGACAGAGAGGTTCTGGAAAGCGCCTCGCAATCTCTGCACGTGAAACAAAAAATGACTCAGGGAAAGTTTCCTCTCTTGTTATGTTTCAAGGGACGGAGGGGTTAGAATGTATACAATATTGACGCATGAAGCGGCAGCCGAAGAACTCGTGGCTTTACCCTCGCAATTGCGAGGCCGAATGTTTCGCTTAATTGAACGACTCGAATCCGAAGGAAATCAACTGCGAATGCCTCATAGCCGGGTGCTGGGTAACGGGCTTTTTGAACTGCGAGTGGGTGATAAAGATATTGCTCGCGCGGTCTATGCTTTTAGCTACGGGCAAACCATTTATATCCTGCATGCTTTTACTAAAAAGACGCTCAAAACGCCGGTTAACGCCATTGAAATTGCACGTATAAGGTTGAAGGAGTTTATGAAGTGAAACCCGTCTGTCTTGATGCACTGAAAACGAAAATGCTCAGTGATGATGAATCTGTGCAGGCTTACCATGAAGCGGATAGGGAACTCGCGCTCATTCAGGCGTTATACGAGATGCGTGAACGCGCCGGGCTGACGAAAACAGAGCTGGCAAATAAGCTTGGAACAAACTCGTCAGGTATTAGCCGTCTTGAGAAAAATCCGCTTAGTGCCAGTGTCAAAATGCTTGAACGCTATGCCGCGGCCTGTGGGGCAAGGATTTCACTGGATATTCATTACGTCTGATACCAGCTTGTCGGATGACGCCAGACCCCCAGGCCGGGTAAGCGCAGCGTCATCCGGCAACGGTTACTCGAACTCTGGCGCTTCCAAATCCGCGAAACCGCCTTTTCCTTCCCAACCAGCCAGGCTTTGATATACCGTCTCAACTGCCGCTTTTACCGCGTCGGTCATCGGGTAGTAGAAGCCGACGATATCGGGCTGAATACCTAAGAAAATCACCTCGCCAACATCTTCTTTCAACTGATCAATCAGGTAGTTGAGTGGCATGTTGTGGGTGGTCATCATAAACATTTCGGCGATATCGTCCGGGTCGATGATACGGATTTCGCCAGGGTTCAGGCCCATATCCGTCGCATCGACCAGCAGCAATCTATCCGGGCGCAATTCACGAATCGCGACCACATCGTTTTCAGGGGCGGTGCCGCCGTCGATAACCACCCAGTCGCCTTGTGGGGCGGCCTGGCATTTCTCGGCAAGTAGCGGGCCTGCGCCATCGTCACCCATCATGGTGTTGCCGACGCACAATAGTACGTTTCTGTTAGTCATAACGCCTCCGAACCATCAAATAGATAGCGGGTTCTTGTTGAATGGCTTGCAGCATGTCGAGCAGTTCCTGGCTCCATTCTTGCTGCTGCTCGGTTTGCGTCGGTTTGGCGGCATCAAACGCTTTTGCCAGTAAAACCACATGGCTCTGGTCGATAACGATTTCACCGTAACGCGGCACACCTTCCATTTTGCGCCGTGCTTCGCTGCCTTCTTCAAGCGTGGCAATCCACGCTTTGTAAGGCTCATACGAGCAAACCAGGTTCTCTTTCAGGCAGTCGATAACGCCGAGATGGTGGCCGATTGCCAGGCTGTAATAAACCACCTGTTGCGCATCACTCGGTGTGTTGTCGTTTTCATCGACAAACTTACGGCTAAGCTGGCAAAACACCACCGACTCGCTCATTACACGCGCTCCTGCTTCACCAGTGCTTCCAGATTGCTAACGATCTCCGTCAGACGCGGATCGTTCTCGTGTGCCAGCCATTGCTGAACACTGCCGCCACCGGCGGTCAGGTTTTCCATGTAGCTGTCGGCAATCTGGCGGCCATAGCGATAACCCGCCAGGCGACGCGCTTCGCGATCAATTCGCACACGCAATGGCTGAACCATATCCGGGTGCAGAATCTGCGCCGGTTGAGCATCCATTTCGCTGGCTTCACGGGCATGGATTTTCTGCTCCAGCAGACCCAGCGCCATCGCAAAACCGTACAGCGTTGCCGCAGGCGTTGGCGGGCAGCCAGGAATGTACACATCGACCGGAACGATTTTATCGGTGCCGCCCCAGACGCAATACAGGTCGTGGAAGATGCCGCCGCTGTTGCCGCATGCGCCGTAGGAAATACAAATTTTTGGGTCCGGCGCTGATTCCCATGCGCGCAGCGCGGGGGAACGCATGGCGCGAGTCACAGCGCCGGTAAACAGTAAAATATCCGCATGACGTGGCGACGGAACCACTTTGATACCGAAGCGTTCTGCATCGAAAAGCGGTGAAAGGGTGGCGAAAATTTCGATTTCGCAACCGTTACAGCCACCGCAGTCAACACGATAAACATAGGCGGAACGTTTAATCTTTTTCAGCAACGACGTTTTCATCGCGGCGATGGATTCATCCACCGTCATCGGCACTGGCATGCCGTTGTCGTCGCGTGGGCCGAGTAACATACTCATGAGCGCACCTCTCTTATCTGGCGGCTAAGGTCGATTTGGTCGGAAGACACCAGGCTTTGCTGGCGTTTGCATTCCGGACAGGTTTCAAACGAGGTGCGGTGCGCTTCGGCAAGTTTGTCGCCGTTGTGCTCAAGCAGCGCAATGGCGTAATCAATCTCTTTTTGTACCGCAAAAGGTTTGTGGCACTGACGGCAATTGCACAGGTCAAAACGCGCCTGTTGCAGGAAATCGGCTTTGTTCCACACGGCCAATTCGTATTGCTGAGAAAGCTTAATGGCCGCCGTTGGGCAGACTTCTTCGCAGCGCGCGCAGAAAATGCAGCGCCCCAGGTTGAAGGTCCACGCCAGTTGCCCCGCCACCAGATCGGTTTCCACCGTCAGCGCGTTGGATGGGCACGCATTAACGCATGCCGCACAACCGATGCATTGCTGCGGGTTGTGCTCCGGTTTGCCACGAAAATTCGGATCCACGGCGATCGGTTGAAGCGGGTACGACTCGGTGGCCACGCCGCCTTTAATGGCTTTCTTGATGAAGTTAAACATGGTGACTCCGTCTATTTCAGCGGCGAATTGGTGCGTTCAATGCTGTAACGCTCAAGCTCTTTGTACGGCACCACTTTGGTCTTGCGCTTACGCACATCGACCACCGTCATGCGGTCGGTACAGGAGTAGCAAGGGTCCAGGCTGCCGATGATCAAAGGCGCATCAGAAACGGTATTGCCACGCAGCATGTAACGCAGTGTCGGCCAGTTGGCATACGTCGCCGCGCGGCAACGCCAGCGGTACAGCTTCTGGTTATCGCCAGTCATCGACCAGTGAATATCATCGCCGCGTGGAGCTTCAGAGAAACCAAGCGCGAAACGGTTTGGAATATAGGTGAAACCGTCGACTGCCAGCGGGCCGCCAGGCAAGTTATCGAGGCCGAAATCAATCATATTCAGCGCGGTATAAACCTCGTTGATACGCACTTTCAGGCGCGACAGCACATCGCAGCCAGTTTCGCTGTGAACTTCCATCGGCAGCAAACCGTAACCGACAAACGGGTGATCGGCACGAGTGTCACGGGCGTGACCGCTGGCGCGAACCATTGGACCGACGTTACTGAAATCGCGGGCGATTTGCGGGTCCAGGCGGCCAATGCCGACGGTACGCTGTTCGATGTTTGGCGTGCTCATCAGGATATCGACCAGATCTTTCACTTCGCGGCGCATCTGCTGGGCGAGCTGGCGCGTCTGGATCATGTCGTCTTTCAACAGATCGCGACGAATCCCGCCGATCAGGTTCAGGCCGTAAGTTTTACGCGCCCCGGTGAGGATTTCTGCCATTTTCATCGACATCTCACGCACGCGGAAGAACTGCATAAAGCCTGAGTCGAAGCCAACAAAGTGGCAAGCCAGGCCGAGGTTCAGCAGGTGGCTGTGCAGACGTTCAACTTCCAGCAAGATGGCGCGGATCATCTGGGCGCGTTCTGGCACCACGATACCCATCGCATTTTCTACCGACGTGGTATATGCGGTGGAGTGGGCGAAGCCGCAAATACCGCAAACACGGTCAGACAAGAAGGTGACTTCGTTGTAGCCCATGCGGGTTTCGGCCAGTTTTTCCATGCCACGGTGGACGTAGAACAGGCGGTAATCGGCGTCGATAATGTTTTCGCCATCAACGAACAGGCGGAAGTGGCCGGGTTCATCGCTGGTTACGTGCAGTGGGCCAATCGGCACCACGTTGTTCTTTTTGCTGCCCAGTTCGTTGATGAACTCGTAAGTTTCCTGATCGCTGGTTGGGGCAGGGCGCTGACGGTAATCCATACTGTCTTTACGCAGTGGATACAGGTCATCTGGCCAATCATCTGGCAGCACTAAACGGCGCTCATCCGGCAAACCTACAGGTTGCAGGCCGTACATATCACGCACTTCGCGCTCGCCCCAAACCGCAGCAGGCACGCGTGGCGTAACGGACGGGAATTCCGGTTTGTCGGCGTCAACTTCTACGCGCACGGTAATCCAGCATTTCACGCCGCTTTCCATCGAAAGCACGTAATACACCGCATAGTTGCCGCACAGTTGGCGCTCATCGTTACCGAACAGCACGGATAACCAGCCGCCCTGTTGGTAGTAAAGCCACTCCACCACTTCTGGCAGCATATTGAGCTTCACGGTGACGGTGATTTGGTCTTTGGTCTGCCACGCTTCGTCGATCACCGCATGAGGAAATTGCTTATGCAGCGCCGCGAGATAATGTTGGCCAATCTTTTCTTCAGACATAGATAAATTCTCTTAAATCACGCCGCCAGCAAGGAGACGAAGGCTAAAAAGGCAAAGCCAAAACCGGCCCAGGTAATGCGCGAGGTTTCCAGCATGCGTAAACGCGCCATGCTGTTTTCGAACAGCGCGATAATCAGCACGCCAAGCACCAGCTTGACGGCTGCCAGAACCAGCGCGATGACAAGGCCGCCCCAGCTAAATTCGCTCATCTGGCCCCATGGCAGGAACACGCCGACGAACATTTGCAGCACAACCAATTGCTTGAGGGAAATACCCCATTTCAGCACTGCAAAACCCGCACCGCTGTATTCGGTCAATGGGCCTTCCTGCAACTCTTGCTCGGCTTCTGCGAGGTCAAACGGCAGTTTGCCCATTTCGATAAATGTGGCGAAGGCGCAGGCGGCGAGCGCCAGAATCAGCGTTAAGCTTTGCGCGGTCGGCCAGTGATAAATGGTGGAAGCGATATTGCTGATGTGCGTGCTACCTGCCACTTGCGCGGCAACCCACAGTCCCAGAATCAGGATGGGCTCAACCAGCACGCCGAGCATCGCTTCACGGCTGGCACCGATGCCGGTAAACGGGCTACCGGTGTCGAGACCTGCAATCGCAAAGAAGAAACGGGCGATGGCGAACAGATAGATGAGCGTTATCAAATCGCCCAGCGACGGCAGCGGTGAATACAGCGTCACCACCGGCAGTGCGGTGGCAATCGTCAGCATCACGCCAACCATCACAAACGGCATCAGGCGGAACACCCAGCCGGATGCGGCTGGTGCCACGCTCTGGCGGCTGAATAATTTGAACAGGTCACGATATTCCTGCATCACGCCAGGCCCACGGCGGTTGTGCATGCGGGCGCGAGTCACGCGGGTAATACCGGACAACAGTGGCGCGACGGCAAATAACACCAGCGCCTGAATCAACGAAAAGAAAATGGTATTCATCTCAGGCTCCTTAAGCGCAAACCGCAACCAGCAACACGGCCAGTTCGATCATTGCCAGGCGACGGAACGTACCGGCAAGGCAATCACACTGCCAGCCAGGCACCCACTTCACCGGGTTCAGGGTTTTGCGCAGTTTCAGCAGTGGCGCGAACGCCGCTTTTACTGGTTGAGCAAAACCACCCGCAGTAATCACCATCGCTTGTTCGTGGTCGTAGCCACAAACCCAGGCCGTGCCGCGCGAGCGGTTTGGCAGACGATCGCCACGGAAAATCACCATCAGAATGAATGGCAGCAGTGGGCTGGCAATCAGCAGCAGGGTGATCATCGGTTGTGAAACGGTGGTGTTTGCGGTTTCCAGCGGCAGAGGAATGGCGTTCTGCAACAGCGGAATCAGCCATGGCGCTGCGACACCGGCAATCACACAACATGCTGCGAGTGCCGCCACGCTCAGGTTCATCAGGAACGGTGCGGACGTGGCGTTTTCAGCCTCTGGGGTACGCGGTGCGCCAAGGAAGGTCACGCCATACACTTTCGCCATACACATCACCGCCAGCGCGCCGGTAATCGCCAGGCCTACAGCCAGCATCGGGCCTAAGAAGCGAGTGATAAACAGCGGCAAGGTGCCGAGGTGGAAGAACGACTGGTAAATCACCCATTCGCCAGCAAAACCGTTCAGCGGAGGCAGAGCCGCCATCGCCATCAGGCCGATCAGCATGGCAATAGAAATCAGCGGCATACGCTTGCCAATCCCACCCAGCTTTTCGATATCGCGATGACCGGTGCGGAACCAGACTGCGCCAGCGCCGAGGAACAACGTGGTTTTGAACACGCTATGGTTGAACAGGTGATACAAACCACCAATCATGCCCAGCGCAACCAGCGTAGATTCGTTTAATGCCAGGCCCATCAGGCCAACGCCGAGGCCAAGCAGAATAATGCCGATGTTTTCCAGCGAGTGATAAGCCAGCAGGCGGTTGATGTTGTGCTCCATCAGCGCGTACAGGCCGCCGATAAACGCAGTAATCATCCCCAGAATGACGACCAGAATGCCCCACCACAACGGCATTGCATTGCTGATGAGCGAGAAACTCATGATGCCGTACAGGCCAATTTTCAGCACCACCGCGGAGAACAGCGCCGCAGCCGGAGCAGAAGCGTTGGCGTGAGCCTGCGGCACCCAGCCGTGAAGCGGGATAATGCCTGCCAGCAAACCAAAACCCACCAGACCCAGCAGCCAGACTACGGAGCTAATCGGTGCGCCGTTGGTTATCAGGTGCAATTCGGCATAGCTCAACGTGCCGTACTGTTTCCACAGCATCCAGCATGCGATTGCCAGCAGCACGGTGCCGAGGCGGCCCAGTGCAAACCAAAGCTGCCCGGATTTCTGGCAGCCTGTCAGGAAGTAGCCGCTCAACGCGACGATTTCTGCCAGCACTACCAACATGCCGAGATTATCAGCCACCACAGCCGCAACCGCCGCCGCCATCACCAGATTCACCAGCAAGCCATTGGCTTTTACAGCGTGATGGCGATGCCAGTCGATGTTAAACAAAGAGATGAACAGGCCAGGCAGAGCCAGCGTCACCAGCCACACACCATTAAAAGCGTTGAGCTGTAAATGCAGCTGCCAGACTTGCGCCATACCGGTAAATCCGGTTAACGCATCGAAACCGGCAATCAGCACCAGAACCGAACTTATTGCGCCACCCAGGCCCGCAATCACTCCGCTCAGGGTTTTATTAAATGCCGTGATACCTGCCAGAACTGCGCTCAGCACAAATCCCATCAGCGCCCAATGAATCAGGATAAAAGCACTCATTTTTTCACCTCAGGCTGGGTAAACAGGGTGAGATCGCCAAGCGTCGCGCCCAGAGTCAGTTCACGTTTACGTTTGCTTGATTGGGCAATGTCGTTGTTATCAACCACGCGCAATGCTTTGGTCGGGCAGGTGCGAACACACGCCGGACCATCTTCATCGAAGCTGCACAGGTCGCATTTCACCGCAATGGCACGAACGCCCGGTACCCAGTCGATTAGCGAACTGACGCGAGCAGGTGCGGGAGGAGCAGGCGGTGCTTTCGGACTGTTGGCATTTGCCGGGATATGAATAGGACGGCTGCCGGAGAATTCAATCGAACCGAATGGGCAGGCGATGGCGCACAGTTTGCAACTGACGCACAGGCTTTCATTCAGATGAACAGCCCCATCGACGCGGGTAATGGCGTTAGCGGGGCAAACGCCCGCGCAAGGCGCATCTTCGCATTGGTGGCACATTTGCGGCGCGGAATCATTCGCGTCGCGCATCACTTTCAGGCGTGGCATGGATTGCAATCCATGCAGGCGGTGCGTTTCAGAACAGGCCGCCTCACAGGTATGGCAACCCATGCAAAGTTTGGAGTCGGCGATTATAAAGCGATTCACCAGGTCTTCCTTAGATCACATCATCATTTTTGACGAAACTGTGCCGACGGCTGCCGTTTCGACAGTTTTCGACACCCAACATGGCTATCAGACCTGAGCGCTTTGTTGCAGTTGACCCATCGATACCGGTGTATCGGTGTTAACTGCGCTGTACAGGCTTTCGTATACCGGATGGATTTTTTCGAGGTAATGCTCAAGAACGCTTTCACGGTTACGGTTGCTGATGCTGTTGTCTACGCGGCCTTCGTCATCGAGCATTGCTTTAGCAATCAATACTCTGTCTTCGCCGTTACGTTTCTCAACGTAGTACTCAATGGTGTGGCTGTTGAAGCCTTCAGCCAGGCGTACGTGAATGACGAAATGGTCAAATAAGAAGAAGCGCAGGGAATCATCTGGATTGCACCCGACGGCGTGATGCAGCTTCGCTTTAGAAAGGGTAATGCCCTGAATCAAGCTATTGCAGTAATGTTGCCACTGCGTAAGCAAGCGCTGGTGCTTGTCGGCAATGTATTCGGCTTTTTCGCTCAGTTCCCAAATGTTCATTTTTAAATCGCTCTGTTTTTGCTGATGCGTCTACAGAGCACGTTTCGTGCCAATATTTTATTTAATTGAAATTATTGGGTTTTGTATTAATTGTCAGCAAATAGCCACAGTAATGACATGTCATTTCGTCATGTTTGACGGGGGAATGTCGCCATGGGATATGCCAGCCTCGTTGTTTTCCGTTCACCGTTCCCACATAGATCTGCGAACGGTGAACGGAAAACCTCCATACCTTGGAAGACATCCCCCTTGCCAAATTCCTGGCACCATCCTTGCATTACCTCCCCCAGATATCCCCGGAGGTCATATGCACGAAATCACCCTCTGCCAACGCGCACTGGAACTCATCGAAGCTCAAGCCCGCCAACACGGCGCCACTCGCGTCACCGGTGTCTGGCTCGAAGTGGGCGCTTTCTCATGCGTTGAGCAAAGCGCGCTGGAGTTCTGTTTCGAATTAGTGTGCCGCGACACATTAGCCGAAGGCTGTCAGCTTTATATTCATCAGCAAGAAGCGGAATGCTGGTGCTACGACTGTGAACAGCACATCACTTTGCTAACGCAACTGGTGCGGCGCTGCCCGCTTTGCGAAGGCAGCAATTTACGCATCGTGGCGGATGATGGCGTGCGGATTAAACGTCTGGAAGTCGAGGAGACAAATCATGTGTAGTACTTGTGGTTGCGCTGAAGGCAACTTGTATATAGAAGGCGACGAGCGCAATCCGCATTCGGGTTTCCGTAGCGCACCTTTCGCGCCAGCCGCGCGAGCAACAATGCAAATCACCGGGGTTAAATTTGCCCCTACCGCCGATGAACAGGGCGATCTGCATTATGGACACGGTGCCGCAGGCACTCACGCGCCGGGCATGACGCAACGCCGGATGCTGGAAATCGAACTTAACGTGCTGGATAAAAATAACCAGCTCGCCGTGTATAACCGCGAACAGTTCGCGAAACAGCAACAACTGGTGCTGAACCTGGTTTCAAGTCCAGGCTCCGGTAAAACCACGCTGCTGACCGAAAGCCTGAAACGCCTGATTGGGCGTGTGCCTTGCGCGGTAATTGAAGGCGATCAGCAAACCGTGAACGATGCCGCGCGTATTCGCGCCACCGGCACGCCAGCGATTCAGGTGAACACCGGCAAAGGTTGCCACCTTGATGCGCAGATGATTCGCGATGCCATGCAGCGCCTGCCGCTTGAACGCGACGGCATTCTGTTTATCGAAAACGTCGGCAATCTGGTCTGCCCGGCGAGTTTTGATCTCGGCGAGCGTCATAAAGTGGCGGTGCTTTCTGTTACCGAAGGCGAAGACAAGCCACTGAAATACCCGCATATGTTTGCTGCGGCCTCCCTCATGCTGCTCAACAAAATCGATCTGCTGCCGTACTTACAGTTCGACGTCGATAAATGCCTCGATTACGCCCGTCAGGTGAACCCGGATATTGAAATCATTCTGGTTTCTGCGACCAGCGGTGAAGGCATGGAAGAGTGGTTGAACTGGCTGGAGGTTGAACGATGTGCATAGGCATTCCGGGCCAAATCGTTGAGCGTTTGCCAGACGGTAGCGCCAAAGTCGATGTCTGTGGCATCAAGCGAGACGTCAATCTGATGCTGGTGGGCGATGCGCAAATCGGTCAATGGGTGCTGGTTCACGTCGGGTTTGCGATGGCCATTATTGATGAAGCTGAAGCTCGTGACACGCTCGACGCGCTACAGAATATGTTTGAAGTGGAACCTGACGTCGGTGGCCTGCTGTTTGGGGAAGAACGCGGATGATGCATTTCGTAGACGAATATCGCGCTCCTGAAAAAGTCATGCAGCTTATTGATGTGCTGCGTGAACGCGCGCCTAAACTGCCGTACACCGCACAACGTCCGCTGCGCATTATGGAAGTCTGCGGCGGGCATACACACGCCATCTTCAAGTTTGGCCTCGACCAGCTGCTGCCGGAAAATATCGAGTTTATCCACGGCCCGGGTTGCCCGGTGTGCGTGTTGCCGATGGGGCGCATCGACGCTTGTATCGAAATCGCCAGCCATGCGGACGTGATTTTTTGCACCTTTGGCGACGCGATGCGGGTGCCGGGTAAAAATGGGTCACTGATGCAAGCCAAAGCACGCGGTGCGGATGTGCGCGTGGTGTATTCGCCAATGGATGCGCTCGCTTTGGCAAGTGCGAATCCGGACAAAAAAGTCGTTTTCTTTGGTCTGGGTTTTGAAACCACCATGCCGACGACAGCCATCACGCTGCAACAGGCGAAGGCGCAGGGCGTCACTAATTTTTACTTTTTCTGCCAGCACATTACTTTGATTCCAACGTTGCGCAGCTTGCTTGAGCAGCCGGATAACGGCATTGACGCGTTCCTTGCCCCCGGTCATGTCAGCATGGTGATTGGCACGGCTGCCTATAATTTTATCGCGACGCAGCATCAGCGCCCGCTCGTAGTGGCTGGTTTTGAGCCGCTGGATTTATTGCAGGGCGTGGTGATGCTGGTGGAGCAAAAAATTCATCAGCACAGCAAAGTGGAAAACCAGTACAAACGAGTGGTGCCCGATGCGGGCAATAATCTTGCCCAGCAGGCGATTTCAGAGGTGTTTACCGTGTGTGGTGATGCTGAATGGCGCGGACTTGGCACCATCAGTGATTCTGGTGTGCAACTGACCGATGACTATCGCCAGTTCGATGCGGAGGATCATTTCAAACCCGCGCCGCAGCAGGTTTACGACGACCCGCTCGCCCGCTGCGGCGATGTGCTCACCGGGCGTTGCAAGCCGCATCAGTGTCCGATGTTTGGCAAAGCCTGCAATCCACAAAATGCGTTTGGCGCGCTGATGGTCTCTTCCGAAGGAGCCTGCGCCGCCTGGTATCAATATCGCAGCCAGGAGTGTGAAGCATGAAAACTATCGAACTCGCCCACGGCAGTGGCGGCCAGGCAATGCAAAAGTTGGTAGCTGACTTGTTCGTACAAGCGTTTGATAATCCGTGGCTGGCAGAGCAGGAAGATCAGGCGCGTTTACCGTTGGCTGAACTCACGGCCAGCGGCGATCGTTTAGCCTTTTCAACCGACAGTTACGTGATCGACCCGCTGTTTTTCCCCGGTGGTGATATCGGCAAACTCGCGGTTTGCGGAACCGCCAACGATGTTGCCGTTAGCGGAGCCACACCTCGCTGGTTATCGTGCGGGTTCATTCTTGAGGAAGGTTTACCTCTTGAAACGCTGGAGCGCGTGGTCAGCAGTATGGCGGCTACGGCAAAAGCCGCGGGCATCGCGGTGGTGACGGGCGATACCAAAGTTGTGCAGCGCGGGGCGGCGGATAAACTGTTTATCAATACCGCGGGCATTGGCGCGATTCCGGCAGGTTTGAGCTGGGGTGCGCAGCAAATTAGCGCAGGCGACGTGCTTATTGTTAGCGGAACGCTGGGCGATCACGGAGCGACAATCCTCAACCTGCGCGAATCACTGGGGCTGGAAGGGGCGTTAATCAGCGATTGTGCTGTGCTGGCACCGTTAATTGCGCCGCTGGTGAATATCCCCGGTGTAAAAGCGCTGCGCGATGCCACGCGCGGTGGCGTGAATGCCGTATTACATGAGTTTGCCGCATCCAGCGGATGTGGAATGGAAGTCGCTGAAAGCCAGCTGCCGTTAAATCCTGCGGTACGAGGCGTGTGCGAATTGCTCGGACTCGATGCCCTTAACTTTGCCAATGAAGGCAAACTGGTGATTGCGGTTGCGAGGAACGCCGCAGAAAGTGTTCTTGCCGCTTTACAGGCAAATCCATTGGGGCAAGATGCCGCTATTATCGGTGAAGTGGTTGAGCGCAAAGGTGTTCGGGTCGCCGGATTATATGGCGTTAAACGGACGCTGGATTTGCCGCATTCAGAGCCACTCCCGCGTATTTGTTGACCTGAGCCATAAACGCAGTGTGCTGTCCTGGCTACACTTAAGCGCTATTTATATGACAAATCGCTGGGCGTTTAGATTTTGTAGGGTGGATAAGCGCCAGCGTCATCCACCCCCTCCGCACCACCAATTGGATAAGCACAATGCCATACACACCGATGAGCGATCTCGGGCAACAGGGTCTATTTGATATAACGCGCACCCTGTTGCAGCAACCTGATCTCCCGGCGCTTGCTAACTGCCTGACGCAAATGGCAAAGCAAGGTGCGCTGGCGGACAGAGTGAATATTCTGCTTTATCATCCGCTGCATCAGCGTGTGTCCTTTTTTGGCACGGATAAGCATGGCAAGGAATGGCATTACGAAGATGAAATGGTGTTGGCAAATGGCCCGGTGCGGCGCGTGCTCTCACGCCCGGAAGCGCTGATTTGCACCCATGAAGAATTTAGTGATACCTGGCCGCAGGTACTGAATCTCGAGCTATACGCGCCGTTTGGTCGTTATTGCCTGTTGCCATTGGCTGCCGAAGGTAAAATTTTTGGTGGCTGCGAGTTTATTCGCAATAACGACGCTGAATGGACAGATAAAGAACTTAACCGCTTACACACCATGGCACAGGTTGTCGCGCTGGTGGCGGAACAAATTCAAAGCCGCCTCGACTCAAACCTGGGTTATCAGCAGCTTTGCCGCGAACGCGACGATTTCCGTATTCTGGTGGCGGTCACTAACGCCGTGCTTTCTAAGCTCGATCTCGACGAATTGATCAGCGAAATCGCCCGTGAGATTCACCACTATTTCTCAATCGATTCCATCAGTATCGTCCTGCGGACCAACCGCAAAGACCGCCTCAATATCTATTCCACCCACTTTGTGGAAGAGCAATCGCCAATCCATGATCACAGTGATGTCGCTCTGGCGGGCACGCTTTCCGAGCGGGTATTTAAAAGCGGCGAAATGCTGCTGTTGAATTTGCATCACGGCGATCAACTTGCGCCGTACGAACGCATGTTGTTCGAGATGTGGGGCAACCAAATTCAAACGCTGTGCCTGTTGCCGCTGACTTTCGGCAATAACATGCTGGGCGTGTTGAAACTGGCGCAATGCGAGGCGGGCGTATTCACCCCACAAAACCTCAAGCTGCTACGGCAGATTGCAGAACGCATTGCGATTGCGGTGGATAACGCGCTGGCGTACCAGGAAATCAATCGTCTGAAAGAAAACCTGGTGGACGAAAATCTGTATCTGACCGAGCAAATCAATAATGTCGCCAGCGATTTCGGCGAGATTATTGGCCGCAGCGACGTGATGTCGAATGTGCTCAAACAGGTTGAGATGGTCGCGAAAAGCGACAGTACGGTGCTGATCCTCGGTGAAACAGGAACGGGCAAGGAGCTGATTGCCCGCGCGATTCACAATCTGAGCGAGCGTAACAGCCGCCGGATGGTGAAAATTAACTGTGCGGCGATGCCTGCCGGATTGCTGGAAAGCGACTTGTTCGGCCATGAACGCGGGGCCTTTACAGGTGCTAACACTCAGCGTATCGGCCGTTTTGAACTGGCGGATAAAAGCTCGCTGTTTCTTGATGAAGTCGGCGATATGCCGCTGGAGCTGCAACCCAAACTGTTGCGCGTGCTTCAGGAACAAGAATTTGAACGCCTCGGGAGCAACAAAGTTCAGCAAGTGGATGTGCGTTTAATTGCTGCGACCAACCGTAATCTTAAAGAGATGGTGCTGGATCGCGAGTTCCGCAGTGACCTCTATTACCGTCTGAATGTCTTCCCGATTATGTTGCCGCCGCTGCGTGAGCGCCCGGAAGATATCCCGCTGCTGGTGAAATCCTTCACCTTTAAAATCGCCCATCGCATGAACCGCAATATCGACAGTATTCCGGCAGAAACGTTGCGCGCTCTCAGCCGTATGGACTGGCCGGGTAACGTGCGTGAGCTGGAAAACGTGATTGAACGCGCGGTGCTGCTGACTCGCGGCAATGTGCTGCATCTTTCCTTGCCGGAAATGGACTACTGCGTGCCGGAAGAAAAACCGATGCAGTTGGTGGCGAGCGAAGAGATTCGCGAAGGCGAGGATGAAGCCCAAAGAATTATGCGCGTGCTTAAAGAAACTAACGGTGTGGTGGCTGGCCCCCGGGGTGCCGCGCAACGCCTGGGATTAAAGCGCACCACGCTGCTTTCTCGCATGAAACGTTTGGGGATTGATAAAGAGGGAATATAAACTAGTTATAACCCTACATTTTTTACCAGGTAATAGCGATTATGGCTCTGATCCCAAAAAACTACACGCGGCTGGAAAGCGGCTACCGAGAGAAAGCGCTGAAGTTGTTCCCGTGGGTATGCGGACGCTGCTCGCGTGAGTTTGTGTATTCTAATTTGCGCGAACTCACCGTACACCACATGGACCACGACCATACCAACAACCCGGAAGACGGCAGTAACTGGGAGCTTTTGTGTCTGTATTGTCACGATCACGAGCACTCAAAATACACCGAAGCTGACCAGTACGGTTCGACGGTGGTTGCGGGCGAAGACGCGCAGAAGGATGTGGGAGAAGCGACCTACAACCCATTTGCCGACTTAAAATCCATGCTCAACAAGAAGAAGTAGTTGGGCACCGCCTTTCAATGCATTCAGGTGGGTAACTCACCGTTACTCACCTTTTACCGTCTTAACTCTTTGATTTCCCCTTGTAGCTCTCCATTTCAGGTCTTTCGGAATTATCTCGGGGCGTTTACGGAATTTTCGCAGTTTTTCAAATTCCAACCTCACTGCATGATTGATCACCGCTTGAAATTCAGCGCTCAGAAATCATTCTGATTCCGCAAAAATTCGGCACGTCATTTGTGCCAGCGGAATAAAAAACACCCAATACGCCAATATAGCTATTACTTTTTAACCTTATAAACAGTGCCTTCTGCCCTTTTCAGCGCCTAAATTCCGCCGCGGATTTTGTGGTATTTCCTTCTGACGGCAGCCGGAGGCGCTGAAGATAGGGTTTTTGCTTTTACCCGAAACGCCAAAATGCCCACCCAAAATCCCCTAAAAACCTTCGCAGACTTTGGGCATTACCGAATAGAAATATCTCGGACCAGAAAAATGCACGACCTTATCGATAAAAATCATTATTTTTCAGCTTGTTACTGTATTTCTTTAAACGGGATGTTACAACTGGATTTCACCGTTTTTATGGAAGAGAAATACACTTCACATTCTGCTGTATCAGAAAATTCCTGGAGCATTCATTGGCCGCATGAAAGATCAAGAAAAGCACTTCTTGCACACGATGTTGGGTTTAAAGTCAGTTAACAGTCAGCACTTTTAACTCAATATTCACCCGTATCATCCTCGAACGATATTTATTATATATGGCATTATTTTCAATATCGATATAAATGAAATTTAATAAATTATTAATTAAATAAAATGAATCATCACGATGAAAACATTATTAAAGAGTGTATTTCCTTCTGGTTAATAAACAAAAACACCCCGCAAATAAATCCTGATTAACATGAAAATCAGTAATAAATCAATAATTTCAAATATCTTAGTAGTAATTAATTAAATTAAACTTAGCTTTTGATTATAGTGTGATTTTTCATATCTTGTTGTTTTTAATGCTATTTAATTTTACTTTAAAAAACTAATAACGCTACGAAACTTATCGAGTATGAATGAAAATAAAAAACATGTCTTTTTGCGATGATAAAAACAATGCCATATGATTCGTCCGACTCCACTATTCCATACATTAATGATGTTACATGGGTAGTGCTGCTCGCGAATATGTGAAATGGATTTTTTGTATGGCAAGTGGATATATTCGCTTTCGCCATGGGCGGTAGCGTTGTTAAAGATAAATAAGGTATTACCATCATGAGTAAAGATATTTTCATCATGTTTATAACAGCGATGATTGCTCTCCTTATTGCTCGCATGGTGGCCTTGATGTGTGGTCTGGTCGATAAACCTGGCGGGCGTAAACAGCACAAAGGTGAAGTTCCTCTGGTGGGTGGCATCTCTTTCTATTGCGCAATTGCGATGTTTTACATCTTCATGCCTGAAACGCTGCCTCTCAGCGAAGCGCATTTCCTGACTTACCTACTCAGCATCTCTTTATTGTTGCTGGTAGGCATTGCTGACGATCGCTTTGACCTTCCCGTCGTGCCGCGCGTGGTTATTCAGGCCATGTCCGCCATTATTTTGATGATTGATGGCCTGTATCTACACACGTTTGGGCATGTGCTGGGGTCTTTCGAACTGGTGTTAGGACCGGTGGGCTATTTGGTCACGCTGTTCGCGACCTGGGCGGCAATCAATGCCTACAACATGATTGATGGCATTGATGGATTACTCGGTTCGGTGGCGGGTGCAACCTTTGCCGCGCTGATGGTGGTCTTCCTTCTGGCCGGTTCAGAAATACGCGCAATGTGGTGTCTGTTAATGATAGTCGCCTTAATCCCCTATTTGATGCTCAACATGGGGTTAATCGGCAGCAAACGGCTGAAAGTATTTATGGGTGATGCAGGCAGCATGGTGATTGGTTTTACCGTGTTGTGGCTCGTAATGCTGAGTAGCCAGGGTGAGAACGCCGAAATGGCGCCGGTTATTGCATTGTGGCTGATAGCTCTGCCGTTGATGGACATGGTTGCCATCATGATTCGCCGAGTACGCCGTGGACACAGCCCGTTCCACCCGGATCGCGATCACTTGCACCACATCCTACTGCGCAGCGGGCTAACGTCTCGCCAGACAGTATTAGTTATGACGATCCTCACGGCCACTATTGCAGGTTTCGGCATTGTGCTTTCCATTTTAGGGACGCCTGAATGGCTCTCCTTAGTGTTCTTCTTTGGGGTATTTATCAGCTACATATTAGCGAACAATCGGCTGCAATCCCTTAACCCAGATATGAGAGCGCAATTTAGCCGGCCAGGAACCGCAACGTTCACTGCCAGTAATCGTTAATCCCCCCTCTATTTTCCTGGCGTAGACCCCAGCGTGTCTGGGTTTTACACTCTTTGATGAAGTAAGTGACCAACATGATGACTGTAAAATTAGCAGCTGTTCCGCTTTTGATTTCAGCTGTTTTACTCAGTGGCTGTACGATTGTGCCTGGCAGCAACCTCACGACCTACGGTAAAACCATCGTCAATAAAGACGACACTGTGAATATCAATGACAAAGTCAATGTCTATCGCGTGACGCCAAAATTGATTGAGTCACTCGCTGCCGCACCTGTAGTGGCACGGACTAACCCGCAGTTAGAAAGCGAAGTTCAGGATTACCAATACCGAATTGGCGTAGGCGATGTGCTGATGGTCACAGTGTGGGATCACCCGGAACTGACGACGCCAGCGGGCCAGTATCGCAGTGCTTCCGACACCGGTAACTGGGTGCAATCCGACGGCACGATCTTCTACCCGTACGCAGGCAAGGTAAAAGTGGTGGGCCGTACACTCGCCCAGTTGCGCGAGGAGCTGACCAACAAACTGGCGGCTTACATTGAAACTCCGCAAATCGACATCAGTGTTGCCGCATTCCGTTCCCAAAAAGCCTATGTGACGGGTGAAGTCGCCCACTCCGGCCAGTTGTCTATTTCTAATGTGCCTCTAACCATCATGGATGCGATCAATCAGGCCGGTGGCCTGGGGGAAAACGCCGACTGGAATAACGCGGTGCTGACCCACAACGGTAAAGATGAGCGAATTTCCCTGCAGGCGCTGATGAAAAATGGGGATCTTCAACAAAACCGCCTGATGTACAACGGCGACATTCTTTATGTACCACGTAACGATGACCTGAAAGTGTTCGTGATGGGAGAAGTGAAAAAGCAAACCACGCTCAGAATGGACCGCAGCGGTATGACACTGACCGAAGCGCTGGGTAATGCGGAAGGCATCGACCAGATGACATCCGATGCGACGGGTATTTTCGTTATTCGCTCGACACGCGCAAAAGAAAATAGCGGCAAAATTGCCAACGTCTATCAGTTGGATGTTTCCGATGCGACAGCGTTGGTGATGGGCACTGAATTCAAACTGCAACCTTATGACATCGTGTATGTCACCACCGCACCAATTACTCGCTGGAATCGCGTGCTGGGTCAGTTAGTCCCAACAATTACAGGGGTTAACGATATGACTGAAACCGTCCGCATGATTAAGAACTGGTAATTATGTTTGATTCAATATTAGTGGTTTGCATCGGCAATATCTGCCGCTCCCCAACCGGGGAGCGATTATTACGAAAAGCTCTGCCGGCTATAAAGATTGATTCTGCTGGATTAGGTGCGCTGGTTGGTGAAGGTGCCAACCCAATAGCGGCACAAGTTGCTGCGGAAAATGGCTTATTGCTTGATGGACATTGCGCCCAGGCATTCTCTTCAGAGCTTGCGATGCAATATGACCTGATTCTGGTGATGGAAAAATCCCATCTTGAGCGCATAAAAAAAAACTACCCGGAAGCGAGTGGCAAAACCATGTTAATGGGCCACTGGCAGAACCAGCTTGAAATTGGTGACCCCTACAAAAAAAGCCGAGAAATGTACCAACTGGTTTATACACAGCTGGCTCAAAGCACCGCGCGTTGGGTTCTGGCATTAAAGAAATAGATACCGTAAAGAGATGTCGCTAAATGTCTGAAGTAACCTCTAGTTTTAATAAAAACAATAATAAAACTGAAGATATTAATTTATCTGATCTGATAGGTGTGCTGCGCGATAATAAGTGGAAGATTACAATAATCACCACTCTATTTACTGTGCTAAGTATTACTTATGCCTTGTTAGCCACGCCGATATATAGTGCCAGCGCATTGGTCCAGGTGGAACAAACGGCTGGAGGAAATGTGTTGAGCAAACTTTCAGAAATTATTCCGGACGGGAAACCGGAGTCGCAGACAGAAATAGGTTTACTGCAGTCTCGTTTAGTTATCGGGCAAACAGTTGATGATCTGGCCCTGGACACAGTGATTAAGCAAAGGCATTTCCCACTTTTCGGCAAAGGTCTGTCTCGTCTGCTTGGTTATCCTGATGGAAGGATAGCTATTTCACGATTAACGGTTCCAGATGAATTATTGGATACTCCATTCACCCTTACTGTATTGTCGCCAAATGAGTACAGCATTTCTATAAATGATCTAACTCTACAAGGCAAAACAGGTGAATTACTAGAGAAGAATGGTATTAGCTTGTTAGTCAGCGATATTTCAGCAAAAGCAGATACTACTTTTGTAGTGACCAAGCTTGCAAAGCTAACAGCTATTAATAATTTGCTAGATAATTTCTCTGTAACTGACATGAGCAAAGATAGTGGCATGTTGCAATTAACGTTTAAAGAAGAGAGTGTTAAGCAAGCAACAGATATATTAAACAGCATCAGTAATAACTATCTACAACAAAACGTCGGCCGCAAATCAGAAGAGGCCGCAAGAAGTCTTGATTTCCTCAAGGAACAATTGCCATTAATTCGTTCAAAATTAGACGATGCAGAAAATAGTTTGAACTTGTATCGTCAGAAAAATGAGTCGGTGGATTTATCGTTAGAAGCGAAATCTGTACTTGATAACACTGTCTCGCTAGAAACACAGATAAACGAACTTACCTTTAAAGAGGCAGAAATTTCCAAACTCTATACTCGTGATCACCCTGCCTATAGAACGCTTTTGGAAAAGAAAGCGTTATTGCTTAAAGAACGTGACAAATTAAATGTTCGCATCAGTAATATGCCAAAGACACAGCAGGAGATATTAAGTCTAACACGGGATGTGCAGTCCGGGCAGGAAGTGTATATGCTGTTGCTAAATAAGCAGCAAGAATTAAACATTAATAAAGCCAGTACCGTTGGTAATGTACGTATTATAGATAATGCCGTCGCCGATCATAAGCCTGTAGCACCCAAAAAACCTATTGTTGTTTTAGTGGGTATGCTTTTGGGTTTGTTTATTTCAGTTGTTTATTGCATCGTTCGTAAGTTATTACATAGTGGAATTGAAAGTAGCGAACAGATTGAGGGCTTAGGGCTTAATGTCTATGCAACTATTCCAACATCGAAATGGTTGAAAGATAAAAACCAGAAACTGGGGAGAAATAAGAGAAAAACAATACGGTCGGTAAATTTGTTGGCGAAAGATAATCCGACAGATCTCTCTGTTGAAGCTTTTAGAAGCCTTCGAACCAGTTTGCATTTTGCCATGTTACAAGCTGAAAATAACATATTACTCATTTCTGGCGCGACTCCAGAAGCGGGCAAAACATTTGTAAGTTGTAACCTTGCGGCAGTGATCGCGCAGTCGGACAAAAAAGTATTGCTGATTGATGCCGATTTACGTAAAGGTCAGGTTCATCATATTCTTGGTTGCTCAGAGAAAAAAGGATTGTCTGATATTTTGGTTGGTAAAGACTCTTATGATGTAAATATCAAGAAAACAGAAATTGAGAATCTGGATTTTATCTCCAGAGGGCAAATACCTCCGAATCCTTCTGAGCTTTTAATGAATGCCAACTTTAAACATTTAATGGTGTGGGCAGCGAGTAAGTATGATCTGGTCATTGTCGATACACCACCAGTCCTGGCGGTTAGTGATGCATGTATAGCTGCGAAATATGCAGGGACCACTATGCTTGTGGCCCGTTTCCAGCAAAACACCCTGAAAGAAATAGAAGTCTCAGCTAAACGATTTGCTCAAAATAATCTAACAGTGAATGGCATAATTTTTAATGGTGTTGAAAAAACCTCACATAATTATTATGAGTATGGTAGCTATACCCAATATCAAAGCAATTAAATGAAATATAGTAGATAGATAACCAGTAATTAACTAATTAGTGAATGGGGTTTCGCTAATTAGTTTTTATACAAAACCGGAATGTTAAATGTGTTACTAAATTATATATGATTACTTTACTGTACTCCTTGATGTTTGTTATCTCTATATACATGCCTGTGATACGCTTTTCTGGAATGCCGTTTCTACTGTCAGATTTGATTCTGGGTGTAGTTTTTCTGTTCTCATTATTTAAACTTACGCAGCATAAAGAAATTCAAATACCCCCCTTTTTACTCATGACTCCATTTTTATTTGGATTCATGTTGATTCTTATAAGGAGTATTTATGGTTCTTTTGAACTAAAAGACCTTATAATTCCTATAATTCATTTGAAAATGTTCCTGTTTGTTTTTTCCTCTTTCACATTATGGACGAGTATAAATAAAAAGGTTGTCTTTAAAGTTGTATATTACAGTATATTAGTGCAATTGTGTGTGGCGACACTTCAGAAACTTGGAATGCAAGGTTTTGCAACTGGATTTTTTTATAATATAGCGGTTAATAATGCAATGAGTAACGTCTATTATGGCGGTGATGTTGCACATATAATATCAACGCATTTAAACGTAACATTTAGGCCAATTGGTTTTATTGGTTCGCCAACAATATTGGCCACTTACTTTGTCATAATATTCCACTTGTTTGATCTATGTTCACCTGGTGTCAGATTTAAGTCGCTGGTTTATTACTCATTGCTTTTATGCTTCAGTAAGATTACCTTAATTGGTTTTTTTGTTTCAAACAATATTGTTCTACCAATAATAAATTATAACTTCAAAAAGATATTTATATCATTGATGTCTTCTTTTATCATTATTGCCGCTTTCTTAATATTTATTAGCTATAACGAAAGGATGAATGATTATTTTATGCTTTTTATTAATGGCGATGATTATGGTGTAACGCATAGAATTTCAGTTATTGATTTCATGTCAGGGCTAAACATAACGCAGATATTCTTTGGTGTTGGGGGCAGTACTAGCTTTATTTTTGACAGTGGTTTCTTGCTGACCATTTACAGATTTGGGATTGTTTATTTATTAATTGTATATATGACTTATTTCATGGTTTTAAAGAAATTCTCCTATAATAAATCACACGTTTTTTTACTAATAATGTTCATATTGACTGATTTGACAATTGGCTCATTCCATAATCAGATGTTCTTTTACCTTATAGCGTTCAGTATATTGTACTCAAAGTATATGTATGAAATGTCAAGTATTCCTTCTAAAACTGTGCGTGAGAAAAATGTTAGTCAAATTAATTAAGCTTTGTAAATATATTGATCAGTTTTCTTTCGCAGCTTTAAATGTTGGAATGATTTTTTTTGCATCCCGATTTCTTGATAATTCCCAAGCAGCTAAATATATAATTATAAATTCTTACTCTTCCTTTAGTCTGGTGGTAATTGTATCACTAGTAATTTCACCATTTTGGGTTTTTAGTGTAGAGAGAAAAAATCAAGGTTATCATTACAGACTGTCTTTAAAATTGACGATTTTGATAAGTTTTATATCAGCGACACTACTCTCCTCATTCATGTTCTATAGTGAACAAGACTGGAGGTACGGTCTGTTAATTTTTGGTTTATCAGTTTGCTATCCTTTGTATGATTTTTTGCGCCGTAGTCTCTATATTGTTAAGAAGGAATTTATCTCAGCAATACTTTCGGCGTTACTATTGTTGGTCTCAACGCTGAGTTATTGCCTGATGTATTTTTGTGGCGTGCGTGAAGCTGGAGATTATCTTTCAGCTCTCATCTTCATAATGAGCTTTATATCTTTGATAATAATTTTCATTAATAATAAAAACTATCATTCATATCCTTTTGAGGAGGATCTTAAAAAAATACTTCTTGAGTACTGGACAATAGGTAAATGGTCGGCAGCCTCAATGCTTTGTTTTTGGATTATTACGCAAGGCAGTTTTATTTACCTTGAAAAAGTAATTGATAATGAACAGTTGGTGTTTACCAGGCTTGCATTGAGCCTGGCGGGAATAATAGCTATATACTTTTCAGCAGTAGAAAATAAGCTCATGCCTGAAATTAGAGGGATAATATACAGTGGAGATTCAAATCTACTGATCTCCCTATGGAGAAGTTATTTTAAAAACGGGTTGATTATTTCATTCGTATGCACTCTATTTGTCATTTTGTTCTATATTATATTTTTCGACATCAATCAATATCAGTTGTCTATCATATTACTTATGTGTTTGTATCAATCCATTAGCGGTATTTTTAAATTTAGTTCATTCCACCTTAAAGCTAAAAAGCTTCATCGATCTGTATTTTTCTGTAATCTTATTTCAGTAATAATTGTAGTTTTATTTTATATGGATGTAGGCATAGATAACTCATTTTCATTGCCATTAATTATATTAGCTAACGGGATTGTAAGTTCTTTATTGTATGGCTATTTTTTACATATTAACCGAGGTGTATAACATTGTTTTTTGATAACGCATCATCAAAAATAGGGATTTTGAACACAAGTATTTGTTCAATGAATATTGGTGATTTCATCATCATGGATTCGGCATATAAACAAATTTCAAAAATTTTCCCTCAGTCACAGAAAGTGCATTTCCCTACCCATGAAAGAATTACTCGTGTGGGAATGAAAAGACAAAAAGAAATCTCAATCAATATTCTTTGCGGTACTAATTGTCTCAATTCCTCCATGTTATTACACAGACAATGGAATGTTGATCTTTATAACGCCTTCTTTATGAAAGAAGTGATTACTTTAGGTGTTGGTTGGACTAATTATCAGGATAAGCCTGGTCCTTACACCTCTTTTTTATTGAGGCACATTCTCAGTAACACCCATATGCATTCTGTCCGGGATTCATATACCGAAAAGCTTTTGAAAAGTGCCGGCATAACGAATGTTGTCAATACTGCCTGTGCGACAATGTGGGATTTAACAGAAGATCACTGCGCACAAATCGTTCCTAAAAAATCTAAGGATGTAATATTTACGCTGACTGATTATAGGAAAGATTATGCAAAAGATTTGATCCTGATTGAAGCGTTAAAGAAATCATATGATGATGTCTACTTTTGGGTGCAAGGCTCTCAGGATTATGAGTACTTCCAGTCATTTGGTTGTTTAATTAATGGTATTAAAGTTGTACCAGCAAACCTTTCCGACTTCGATTACGTCTTAGAGAATGTTCCGTCTATAGATTATGTTGGAACACGTTTGCACGCGGGTATCCGAGCTTTACAGAAATTAAGAAGAAGTATTATTATTTCTGTTGATAACCGGGCAGAAGAAAAAAGAAAAGACTTTAATCTGTATGTTATCTCACGAGATCTTTGCGTTGACGAATATGTGAGTATTTTCAACGAGGAACATAGCGCTAATATTTCTTTGCCGCTTAAATCGATTGAGCTATGGAAATCTCAGTTTGAATAAAAATATTCTTTTTTTGGTCTCTTCTTTAACAAGAGGAGGGCCAATAAATCAACTTTATGAACTTATTAGTAGTGAAGCATTTCAGGATTGCCGCAGCACAATTTCAATAATTTCCTTATCTTCTTTGGATGTGAATAAATCTCGCGCTTTGGATTTCATAAAATTGGGGTGTCACGTAGAGTCATTTAACAATGATTCTTATGATTTTTTGAAACTTTCAAGAAAAATAGTTTCATTCATAAAAACTAATGACATTGATGTCGTGGTTTCACAAGGGATAAGATCTGACGTTTCTTTATCGCTTGTTCTCAATAAGATAAAAGCAAAATGTTATTGTATTTTGCATAACTATATAGGACCGGACTATAAGTTAACATATGATAAGTTGATATCGAGATTGATGATTAACTTTCATTTATATGCATTGAGGCGATTAAATGTAATTTCCGTTTCAAAAAGCGTCGCAGACTATGTAAAGCAAAATTATAATCTTACAAGCACACCTATAAAAAATGGGGTGCGTTCTGTTGATTACACTCCTTCTACAGTTGAACACTCGCCCGTCAAGTTGATTTATGTTGGTGTAGTGAATAAAAGAAAGAGAGTGAAAGAGTTAGTCGAATGCTGTAATCAGTTAGAGCACGACAATGTTGTCCTAAGCATTGTCGGAAGTTGTGAGAGTAATAACCTGAATAAAAAAGACAAGAACGCAATATATCTTGGGCAAAGAAATGATATTCCTGAACTTCTTTCACAGAACCATATCTTTGTTTCTTTTTCGGCTTTCGAAGGTCTACCTATGGCTGCATTAGAAGCATTGGCGATGGGTACTCCTTGCATTTTGTCAGATATTCCACCGCATAAAGAGATCATTGGAATAAGCCCGAGTTTTGGTTGTATTTGTGATATTAACGATCCCAAGTCCCTTAGCGATGTGATAAAGCATTGCTTAACTTTAAATCCGCTTGATATAAAGCGTGACTTTGATCTTTTCTTATCTTCAGAGGTCATGGCGAATTCCTATTATGGGATTTTAATGAAATAACCGTCGTATAGTAGGCATCTATAAATTTGATTAATTTTTTTCTACTATTGAGAATGGACTAATATGAAGAATAAAATATCAGTTATTATGAGTTTATATAAAAATGATACACCTGAGTACGCCACTGCTGCGATAGAAAGTTTATTATCACAAGATGTTTATTGCGATATATTGATTTATCGGGATGGTAAGGTGAGTGATGCCTTGCAGGCGGTACTTGATGGCTATTCTGAAAACACTCGATGCAAAATATTCGAATTTGATGAAAATAAAGGACTGGCAAGTGCGTTAAATTATTTAATTGAGCGTTGTCTGGAGGGGGGCTATAAGTTTATTGCTCGTATGGATAGTGATGATATTTCGCATCCTGATAGACTCCTCAAACAAATGAATTATATGAAAACATGTAGTGATATTGACGTATTGGGGACGTCTTGTCATGAATTTGGCGCTAATTTTGCTTTAGACCAAAAGCATCTTCCTCTTTGCCATAATGATTTATTGAAGTTCAGCATTATCAGATGCCCTTTTATTCATCCATCCGTCATGTTCCGCCGCAAAGTTTTCGAGAAAGGTTTCCGTTATCCGGTGGATACTACGTTAACTGAAGACATGGCATTATGGTTCTACCTGTTACATAACGGCTTTAGATTTGCCAATATTAAAGACGTACTGCTGGACTATCGGCTTGATGAGGATACTGTCCATCGCAGAAAAGGATTTAGCAAAGCGTTGAGTGAAATAAAGCTAAGAAGTAAATATATGTGGGTGTTAAAGCAAACCTCAATAAGAAATATATTATTCATATATTCTCGCATCGTATTTCATTTAATGCCAGCCCACCTTTTACGTATTGCTTATAAATGGGCGAGATAAGTTAACAACCTCTCTTTAATTATAATCATTTAATAGATAGCGTTCCTGTTAAGCCCCTTTGTTCATTAATGGAGTTTCTGAATATACCAGAAAGGATATCCTGTGTGTTCGTTAAAAGATAATGTTATTCGTGTCACCGTCAGTATTACCTTATTAAGTATCAGCATCGCAACAAATGCATCGGGATTACTTTTACCCGATGAAATGCTGCGCAACGATCTGGCCTTTTTGTCGGAAAGGGGAATTATCAACCTCGGTCTTTCCACCTGGCCTCTTAGCCAGGATGAGGTTGAAAGGGCGCTGAAAAATGCCCGAACGCAAAATGCATCTGAGCGCGTGGTTTTACAACGAGTCGATCATCGGTTGGCAGCCCTGAAATCCAACGCGCGAATCACCGCTCACTCATTTAGCCATGAGACTGGTACACCGCAGGAATTTGCCGATTCAGTTTATGCCGGACAAGATCTTTCGCTGGCGTTGAATCTCGGCGGCGAAGAATGGGACGTGCATTTGCAGGGCAACGCAGAAGCAGACATGCAGATAAGCAATGGTTCCCGTTTCAACCTCAACAGTTCTTATGCCGGATTGAAGTTTTTTAATCAGTGGTTAGCTTTCGGGCAGATCCCACAATGGTGGGGAGCGGGCTATGAGGGCAGCCTTATTCGTTCTGATGCAGCACGTCCGGTCACAGGATTTTTAATGCAGCGTGCAGAACAAACTGCCCCCGTAACCTGGTGGTTGAACTGGATTGGGCCATGGCAATATCAACTGACTGCAGGCGAACTCAATCAATACACTGCGGTCCCTCATACGCTACTCACCGGTGGACGAGTGACTTTTGCCCCGCTGTCATCACTTGAACTTGGTGCGTCGCGCATGATGCAGTGGGGAGGAGATGGTAGATCAAAGTCATTCAGTACATTTATGGATGGTATAACCGGGCAAGATAACACCGGTACCGGTAATGAACCGGGCAACCAGTTGGCCGGTTTTGATTTCAAATTGAAGCTTCAGCCCACGCTTGGGTGGCCAGTCAACTTTTATGGTCAGATTATTGGAGAAGACGAAGCAGGTTTCATGCCTAGCGGAAATCTCTTCCTCGGTGGCGTAGAAGGCCATCATATAGTCGGAAAAGATGCCATTAACTGGTATGTGGAAGCTCATGATACGCGCAGAAACTTCGGGCGCTTGGGTTCCAGCTACACCCATCATATTTACACCGATGGCTATTATCAGCAGGGATATCCATTGGGTGATGCTATTGGTGGTGATGGGCGGCTACTTGCAGGCAAGGTGGAACTGGCTACTGAAGACAGCCAGCGCTGGAGTGCTCGTTTGGTTTACGCCAGGGTCAATCCTGAAAGTAAGGATATTAACCAGGCTTTCCCTCGGTCAGATACTCTGACAGGGCTGCAACTCGGCTGGAGCGGAGATGTTTATCGCTCGGCGAGGCTGAAAATGGGCATCTGGTACACCGAAGCAAAACACAGTGATAACGACGCCGGTGTGGGCGTCGGGGCGGAGATTCCGTTCAACTGGTAAGATTGTGCTTAAATTACCGTACTGCGGATAAACCGCTTCGTAGGTCGGATAAGTACGGCGTCATCCGGCACCACTGGCGAAAATAGTGGATGACGCTAACGCTTATCCAACCTACAAAACCGGTTTATCACCTTTTAAATTGCCAGGTGTTGGTAAAAGCAAAGTGCCTTTAGAATTCTACCCAATTATCTCTATTGTTCGGTGCGGATTTTTTGCTCGGCACTTGAGCAATGACGTAGTTGGCTGCTGGGCGAGTTTCTGTTTCATCGACTTGCGTTTTTGACACTCGAAATATCGACACCACCTTCTCAAGTTGCACGGCTTGTTCTTCTAACGAACTGGCTGCTGCGGAAGATTCTTCGACCAACGCCGCATTTTGCTGCGTAGTGGTATCCATTTCTGCCATCGCCTGCGCAATCTGCGCAATACCGCGGCTCTGTTCATCCGTGGCGGCGGCAATCTCACTCATAATATCCCGCACCTGGATGACTGAAGTTTCGATGTTATCCATCGCCACACCTGCACCTTCCACCAGACGGAAGCCCGAGTCGACATACGACGCCGACTCATGAATTAGCGCTTCAATCTCTTTCGCCGACTGCGCACTGCGCTGCGCCAGGTTGCGCACTTCGCCAGCGACTACCGCAAAACCTTTCCCTTGATCCCCTGCTCGTGCCGCTTCCACTGCCGCATTCAACGCCAGGATATTGGTCTGGAAGGCGATGCTATTAATCACCGTGGTGATTTCAGAAATACGGTGCGAGCTGTTCTGCACGTTTTTCATGGTGTCGATAACCATCTTCGAAATCTGGCTACCTTCATTGGCTTTTTGCGAGGCCGCTTCCGCAAGTTGGCGCGCATGTCGGGCGTTTTCGGCATTGAGCGCCACGGTTGAGGTCAGCTCTTCCATACTGGCGGCGGTTTCAACCACGGCGGCAGATTGCTGCTCGGTACGCGAAGATAAGTCAATGTTCCCGGCGGCAATTTCAGATGACGAACGGGCCACGCTATCCACGCCATCACGCACATTTTGAATAATATTTTTCAGGTTGTTATTCATCGTCGCCACGGCCTGCATCAACAAACCAGGTTCATCGCGACGCTGGCTTTCCAGTGTGCCGGTAAGGTCACCTTTAGCGATTTGTTCAGCAACCAGTAAGGTTTCATTGAGCGGACGGGTGATGGAGCGAGTCATTGCATACGCAATGAGAATGCCAAGCAATATGCCAATAATGGCGACAATCTCCATTTCACGTTCTGCTTTAACCACCACGTCTTCAGCCGCTTTCTGCTGGAGGAGATATAAGGTGTTAATTGTGCGAGTCAGTTCCACTGCGCTGTTGGTTAGTTTGATTGAGAGGGAATTCTGTAGCTTCCAGGCTTCGCGATAACTGGAAAGATTGGCAGAAAAACGCTGAATTTCAGTCACGCCTCTTGCCACCCAGCTTTGATCTGCCGCTGACAATACAGGTAACAACTGTTGTGCAAGAGCGGTTCCGGCTGTTAAGCGGGCCTGCATCGTTTGTTCTAAGCCCTCACTTGGTTTGAGTTTGAAATCGTTAAGCGAAGAGTCGATGTCGTTCCAGCTAAATCCTAGCTGTGATACCAGGGTTTTTTGCGCGTCTGGCAGCGCATCGTTGCGGCTCAATTTATCTGCCAGCACCGATTTTTTATATAAATCCTGCGAATTCATATGATCTTCAATGCTCTTCTTTTGATTCAGAGCATTAATGAACGGTGCGGTATTCGCCATATAATTATTCACCGCACTTTCAGTTTTCAGTAGCGCAGCGAGTCCCTGCGGGGACCATTTTAATTTCTTAAGTTTAGCAATCTGCTCCATCATGCCATTCAGGGAATGGTTATTCTGTTCAAGATATTGTAGATCGTAGGTATATTGATAATTGGTACGGCTTAAGCGCGCAACGGTCAGGTCGTTATTTAACTCGCTGGTTATTGCACTTTTATTAATTTTGTCCTGAATGTCATTTAAGCCAATCATTGCCGAGATAACAATAATAATGGTGACTAAAAAGACAATTGCGAAGCCTAAGTATAGCTTCTTGCTAACTTTTAAATTTGAGAAAGCGTTAAATATACTCATGTTTTATCCATTAATGGCGGCCAGGCCTTTGGTGAGCGTTGTTTTTTAAAATTGCTATCATTCTAATAATACAAGTGTGGGCTTTTATAAATACCCTCATCAACACTGGATTAACGAACGGAGAGGTCGCGTGAACCCACCACCAATGAAGGTATTTATAAAAAAAAGGCCCTAAGTATTTTCATAATCAGGGCAAATGCATCCTACGTGGTCGCACTTACTCAAGGTGTGACCTTATGGTGTTATTCCTTTTCTCTCCCAGAGGTAAGGCTGAGATCACTTATTCGGTAATAAATGGGTGTTACGTCTACATAATTAATTATATAACCACTGCCTTTCATGTTTAGGATGAAATCGCCTGGCAATCCCAACAGGTGTAGTTTTTTATTGAGGTTGTTTAACACCTGCCATAAACGTTGTGTTGATGGTATGAGGTTGTTTTCTTCCCATACATTTTTAAGTAACTCGTCTTTCGTGACTTTTTTATGTCGCGCATGTAATAACAGATAAATAAATAGCTGTAACATGGTTCCATTAAAAAATATCGAACCAAAAATGAAGCTTCGCTCTGTGCCACTGGCTGGAAGTCGGTATATCCTTCCGTTATCAATATCGAAATGGATTTCTTTGCCGATCATAAATCCATGCAATTGATAGTCCATATCTTTCATGCTCATATAAAATAAATCCGACTGTTGTACCGTTGCCCGTGTTCATTTCCTATAAGCCCTACTCTTTATAAGGGAGGATTATATGACTACCGTGAATACTTACAATATATGGTGCAACAGAGCAGATCACGGCCAGCTTACGGATATACATGGAGTTTAAAACTTGTTTCATCTGATTATTTGGAATAAAAAACTACTCTTTTGCAAATCACATCGCTTACATACGGAAAACCATTATGAGTGCATGACTCAAGATAAAAATCTAAATTAATTATCATTGGTAGCATGTTGCTCTGGTTTGACCACTAATTGTCTGTTTTAGAAATCTATTTAATTTCCTTTCATCAGTGCGGTTATCTGCGATTAATCTTAAAATTTTTAAGGTCATTACGGCAGAGGGCGTTTTCGAGATGGAACTAGCTTAGCGATTTTGTCCGGCAGGAGGAGTGATTTTCTATGAATTATACTTAGTCAGAAATCCGGTAATAGAGATGAAGGCTGGTAACATAAAATTGTAATTTATTGATTATAAAATTAAAAAATCTGAATCAGGTTTTTTGCTGCGACGTTTCACTCAATGAAGCCGCTTTGAGGGTTAAAATTTCGGCGAGGATAAAATGATGAACACCGTCTTTTTGATCAATGACACGCTTCTTTTCGACCCGAATGATCACAGTCTGCGTCCAATCGAAGGGCTGCCTGGCAGCAGGGTCGTTATTCATACTCCGGCAAGTGAATGCTTACTGCTTTTACTGCGGCACAATCACCAGGTCTTAACCCAACGGTTTCTCTTTGAGCAGGTATGGGAGAAGCAAGGGGCGGTGGTCACCACCAATGCGCTCTATCAAAGCATAGCCTCGCTCAGAAAAGGGCTTCATGCGGCCGGGCTTACGGAAAATATTATAAAAACCGTCCCGAAGATGGGGTTTAAATCGGTGGCTACTGTTCGTGAAGGAACAGCCGATGAGTTTATCGTTCCAGTACCTGTCATCTCGTTACCGCCAGCGGGTGTAAATAAAGCGGCCGAAACGGCACTTTACGAACTGCCACAACGTAGAACGCGCGTTGCTGACTTTTTTAATTCACGTTTGGCATATCTGCTGGCTGGCATCGCATTTATTCTTTCTTGTGGCGTCGTTTATATGCAGCGCGCGGGGGGAGAATCTTTCTATTCCGATTACAGTTACATCGGGCAGGTCAATGGTTGTTTGCTTTATTCCTCCTGGTCTGGTGAAGAGAAAAGTGCTCAAACTTTTCGTGCACTGGGTAGCCGTTATTCTTTGACTTGCAAATCGGGAGGGGTTGCTTATTTAACCCTCAATCGTTCTCTGCAAGGTTTATCCGTATTGATATGTGACCGGAAAATTGCATACAGCACGGCTGAGTGCCAATCTTACATATTCAGGAAAGATCGCTATGAAAGCTAGCAAAAGGGTGGCGTGTTGGGTGCTGATCGTTTTATTGATTGCTTTACCTTTAATATTTGCCTGGTATCAGGCATATAAACGCGATCACTTTTCTTGTGATGCTACCGCAACCATTGTTGGTAAAAATATCAGCTACGAGATGATTACCCATTTTGTCTTTAATGAGGGCGCCGGGACTTATACGGCATCCGGACAACTGCACGAAGAAGGCAAGCCAGAGATGAATACCAATAACCATTTCACCTTTAAATACTGGCACGAAGAGGAGAAAATCATCATGATCTCGAAAGAAAATAGCGGGATGGAGAATATTTTCAGCCACTATTTCCCCTATACACCTGATTTCTTTTTGTACCGTGAGCGAGGCATTAGCCTGGAAATTAAACGTGAAAACGCATCGAGCTATTTGTTTAGCTACGATGGCACCCCGCTGTTTTATTGCACGCTAACAAAGACGAATTGAACCTTAAGCCAAATTTAATCCGAATTAATATGCACTTTACAATAGCGCCGCTTCCATGCCGCGGGCGTCAATCCCATCGTTTTACGAAACACCTTCCTGAAATAGCCCACATCCTGAAACCCACTGCGCTGCGCCACTTCGCTTAACGAACAAGAATCACTAATCAGCATTTTCTCTGCACTGAGTACGCGCTGGCGGTGAATAGCCTCGGTGATGGTTAATTCAAATGTCTGCCGGTAAACACGGCCAAGATAATCCGCATTGCAATGTAATTGACTGGCGAGTGATGACGTCGAAACCGGCAGATGAAATTGTGTACGGATTAACTGCTGGGCTTTATACGCCAACGCCACGCCGCTGTTGTCGGCCTGGGGATTGTCATTCGCCGCCACTGAAAGTTGCTGCATGATCAACAATAAAATTAGCTCCAGCGAGTCGCTACGGTTAATGGCTTCCTGTTCGCTTAAAAACTGGCGAAATAAAGAAATAACATATTGTGGATTAATCACTTGCCCATGCTGTGGCATAGAAATTAATGAAACCGGGTAGTCTGATGGATTATCGCCATGTGAATTGAGTTCAAAATGCAGCCAGTAAAATTTTAAATCAGCGGGGAAGTTGCCCACCCCGACATGTTTCCGATGTGGCCAGAGCAATAAACTTTCCCCCGCCTTAACGCTGAAAAGCGTGTCCTCTTCTTTGATCGTAAGTGTCCCTTTTTCAACGAAAATCAGCTCCCACGAGTCCAGTTCCCGCTGTGGATGGCTGCCCACACCACGTGAAATAAACAAACCACCGTTTTGCACGCGAAGTGGTAAAGATATTTTTAAATCAAACAATTACGTAATCCTCAAATCCATTCCTCAGCCATAGTGTAGATAAAATAAACCGGGCGGTGGATTTGTCGCAGGCGTTTGGCGATCTCCTTCACAGTTTTATCCTCAGGTCGGAATTGTCATCTTTTTATACTTTTCTATCGCCTTGTTGGTATATGGATTGAGTGTCAATTTATTGGGGTATACCCGTCATAATTCAAGCCGCATCTTTGTTGGCTGCGTTCACTTACCCGAATCACTTACTTATGTAAGCTCATCGGGATGCGTTTACTTGCCGCCTCGATGCAACTCGAATTATTTAGGGTAAGCAATAATAAAAACTTCCGGTTCTTAATCTGAAACGAGGTGTAAATAAATCATGACCTCTACCCCTATAAATAATACTGATATTGCGGCTACAGATTTAAATGACAGGCTCTCGGTACGCGAGAAAATAGGTTACGGATTAGGTGATGCAGGCGGAACGGTTATTACCTGCCTTATCATGAACTTCCTGACTTTTTTCTACACAGATGTTTTCGGTTTGACCCCTGCAATTGTCGGCACGTTGTTTATTGCATTACGTGTTTTCGACGCGATTTCTGACCCGCTGATGGGCATTCTGGCTGACCGTACGCAAAGCCGTTTTGGCCGCTTTCGCCCATGGCAATTGTGGGTTGCTGTGCCAATTGGCGTGATCGGCGTGCTGACGTTTACGGTGCCGGATCTGAGCGCCAATATGAAAATCCTCTGGGCATTCGGAACTTATCTTCTGCTTTCCGTGGGTTACACCGCCATCAACGTACCGTATTGCGCGCTAATCAACACCATGACCACGCGCCACGATGAAGTGATTTCCTGCCAGTCCTGGCGCTTTGTGTTATGCGGTGTGGCGGGCTTCTTAGTGTCGGTTGGCCTGCCGTGGTTGGTGGAAATCATCGGCCAGGGAAATGCCGCGAAAGGCTACCAGATGGGGGTTGGCATTTTGTGTGCCGTGGCGGTGGTGATGTTCCTGTGCTGCTTCTTCTGGGTTCGTGAACGTGTGCCACTGGCGCTGATGGGCAAATTTACTCTGCGCGAACACCTGGCGGGTTTGCGTAAAAACGACCAGCTATTACTGAGCCTGGTGATGTCGTTCCTGCTCATTAACGTGTTTAACTTGCGCGGCGGCGGCTACATGTATTTCATCACTTATGTGCTGCAAGGCAGCGCCGGGTTTGCCTCGCTGTTCTTCACGATGGTGACATTCGCATCCATCCTCGGCGCGGTGATTGTGAACCCGCTCGCCAAACGCTTTGATACCGTAAAACTCTACTATTACACCAACCTGGTTTTAGCGGTGTTGGCCGCGGGGATGTGGCTTTTGCCGACGGGCGCGGCGTTCCAGACCTTATGGCTGCTGGTGATTCTGGCTAACGGCATCATTCTTGGATTCACTCTGCCACTGCACTTTTCCATCATGGCGTTTGCCGATGACTACGGCGAGTGGAAAACCGGCGTGCGTTCATCGGGGATGAACTTCGCATTCAATCTTTTCTTCATCAAATTAGCCTGGGCTGCTAGCGCCGGGATCATCAGCCTGGTGTTTATTTTCGTGGCCTATCAACCCGGCCCGGAACACCAGACGGCGGCCTCACTTTCTGGCATTACCGCGCTGGAAACGCTGCTGCCAGCCGTATTCCACCTGTTACTGGCTCTGGCGATTCGCCGTTGCCGTTTGAATAATCCTATGATGGCGCAGATTTCCACTGACTTACGTCAGCGCCATGTCCAGACCGCCTGAGGAGTTGTTATGAATCAGCCTGATATTTTACAGGAAGTAGACCTGCACCAACTGAAAGTGACCGATGCGTTTTTAGGCCAGTATCAGCGTCTGGTGCGCGACGTGGTGATCCCGTATCAGTGGGATGCCCTGAACGACCGCATTCCCGAAGCGGACCCGAGCCACGCCATCGAAAACTTTGAAATCGCGGCGGGGCGCAAAGAAGGCGAGTTTTACGGCATGGTTTTCCAGGACAGCGACGTGGCGAAATGGCTCGAAGCGGTGGCGTGGTCGCTGTGCCAGAAGCCGGATGCGGAGCTTGAAAAAACTGCCGATGACGTTATCGAACTGGTGGAGGCGGCGCAGTGCGAAGACGGGTATCTGAATACTTATTTCACCGTAAAAGCTCCGGATGAGCGCTGGACGAACCTCGCTGAATGCCACGAGCTTTACTGCGCCGGGCACATGATTGAAGCAGGTGTCGCGTTCTTTCAGGCGACCGGAAAACGCCGCCTGCTGGATGTGGTATGCCGTCTGGCTGACCATATCGACCGCGTGTTTGGCTCAGGCGTTAATCAGCTTCATGGCTATCCAGGCCATCCGGAAATCGAACTGGCGCTGATGCGTTTATATGAAGTGACGGACAATCCGCGCTATCTAAATCTGGTGAATTACTTCGTTGAAGAACGTGGAGCGCAGCCGCATTTTTACGATATCGAATATGAAAAACGTGGGCGTACCTCGCACTGGAACATTCACGGCCCAGCCTGGATGGTGAAAGACAAAGCCTACAGCCAGGCGCATGAACCGCTGGCGTTGCAGCAAACAGCCATCGGCCACGCGGTGCGTTTTGTCTATTTAATGGCAGGCGTCGCGCACCTGGCGCGTCTGCACAAAGACGAGGAAAAACGCCAGACCTGCCTGCGCCTGTGGGACAACATGGTGCAGCGCCAGCTGTACATTACCGGCGGTATCGGTTCGCAAAGCAGCGGCGAAGCGTTCAGCTCGGATTACGATTTGCCGAATGACACGGTGTACGCCGAAAGCTGTGCGTCCATTGGGCTGATGATGTACGCCCGCCGCATGCTGCAAATGGAAGCCGACAGCCGCTTTGCCGATGTGATGGAACGCGCGCTATACAACACAGTTTTGGGCGGCATGGCGCTGGACGGCAAACATTTCTTTTATGTGAACCCGTTGGAAGTGCACCCGAAAACGCTGGCCTTCAACCATATTTACGACCACGTAAAACCGGTTCGCCAACGCTGGTTTGGTTGCGCCTGCTGCCCGCCGAATATCGCACGCGTGCTGACTTCGCTCGGCCACTACATTTACACGCCGCAGCCGGAAGCGCTGTATGTGCATCTGTATGTCGGCAACGAAATGGCAGTGCCGGTGAGCGGTAAAGAGCTGCGCCTGAAAATCAGCGGTAATTATCCGTGGGATGAGCAGATAGACATTGCCGTGACGTCGCCGCAAGCCGTGCAACATACCCTTGCGCTACGTTTACCGGACTGGTGCGAAAACCCGCAGGTGTTGCTCAATGGCGAGAGTTGCGCTGGGGAGATCCGAAAAGGTTATCTGCATATTCACCGCCTGTGGCAGGAGGGCGACACCCTTCGTCTGACGCTGCCGATGCCGGTTCGTCGCGTGTACGGCAATCCGCTGTTGCGCCATATTGCAGGCAAAGTTGCGGTGCAACGTGGGCCGCTGGTTTATTGCCTGGAAGAGGCGGATAACGGTGCCGAATTGCATAACCTGTATTTGCCGAAAGAGAGCACTTTCAGCCTGATTGAAGGCAAAGGTTTGTTCGCCCACAAAGTGCTGATTCAGGCTGACGGCGAGCGTAAGTCATGTGAGCAGGCATCTTCACAGGCGTTGTATCACTATGATAATTCGCCAGTAAACACCGAAGCGAAAAAGCTGACCTTTATTCCGTGGTTTAGTTGGGCGAACCGTGGGGAAGGGGAAATGCGGATCTGGGTTAACGGCGAGTAATCCAGGATCGACGGGATCTCTGCTGCCAGAGATCCCGTTGATCGGTCAGTGATCGATATAAAGGTAGTGCGTCCAGCTTGTCATGCGCAGCAAGATTTTGCGCAGAATCGACAAGTGCTCCACGTGCTCGGTGTACACCGCCGCCTGGGCGGTCGTCCCTTTCGGCAGCGCGTCGATAGCGGAATTCGGGTCCAGGGTAATGTCCGCATAAATACCGTCCAGCCCTGGATTCTGACTCAACCCCTGCAAGAACCCCTGTGCCTGGAAGCTGCTATTAGCGACCACCGGCAGTATCTGCTTCACCGTGCCTGGGAAGACTTTGCCCGGCAGACCGTTAAACACCACCTCGGCTTTGTCACCTGCGTGTAAACGTAACGCGGAATTTTGGCGGAATGCCGCATAAATATCGGTTTTTTGCTCAGGGACAAATACCATTGCCGGGCGAAGCGGCAGCGGACGTAAAAACATGCCGGGTTTGAGTAAGACCTGGGTAACATAACCCGCTTCAGGTGCGCGAACGGTGGTTCTGTCGAGGTAGTATTGCGCCTCTTTCAGGCTCGATTCGAGCTTATAGACCGTGGCGTTTTCGTTGCCCACTAATGCATCCAGCTGTGCTTTGGTTTGCTCACGTTTCGCCTGTGCCGAACGCCATTGTGCTTGTGCCGCCAGTGCGTGTTCCTGCGCGCTGACGACTTCCTGATCGGTAAATGGGCTTTTCATGCGGTCGCGGCTGCCTTCGCGATAACGGTTGGCATCTTTTAACGCCAGGTCGCGGTTAGCTTTGTACTGTTCAATATCGGCGGTTTGCGAGGCGAGTCGGGCTTTGAGAACTTCGACATTTTGCTGCGCAGTTTCAATTTCGCCTTTAATCACATCGACTTTTGACTGGTAAGGCGTGGGGTCAATACTGAAAAGAAAATCTCCTTTCTTCAGCATCTTATTCGTGTCCTGAGTGACCCTGGTTACCGTTCCCTGAACTTCAGGAATAATCGGCACCGTTACGGTCAGCATCTGTGCTCGTTCAGTGTACGGATGGTTATAATTCATCGTCAGGACCAGACTGCTTAACAGAATAACCCCACCCAATATCGCCGTTGGCACAGACCATTTATTAAGAGGTATTTTAAAAAGTTTAAATATACAAATACAAATAGCAGCATAAATAAGGATCAGTAATAATTCCACGATATTTCCTGGTCATTTAATTAGTCTGAATGGGGTAAATCTTTCTGGCTGTTGACGCTTTGCGCCGCGAGTTGTTGCTCAAGCAGCGTGAGACGGGCTTGCAGCTGCGCCATGTTATCGCTTTCTTTAGCACGAAAGCCCCAGCCCCGGTCTTCGCGGTACAACATTGCCCAAATCCAAATAAAAGGCCATAGCACATGTAACATTAAGAGACTGACCCATCCGGCGGCGTGAATAGCGTCCTGATGAGGGTGATTGCGCTCAACGGCGATTTCGTAGGGAATATCGTGAATGACAATTATTCCGTAAAACACGGCCAGAGCGGCAAAGCACAATAAGCCCAGTGCGAAATAATCTAAGAACATAAGAATAATTTCCGGTGAAATGGGAACCGGCAAAGGTAGGGGTAAATAGCGGAATTGGCTACTGATAATTTAATTAAAATTAAATTTTGCTGACGTATGTGGTTATTTTAACTGAGGATAAATTGTTTCTGGATATTCATTTGTTACGTTTGTGATGATGCCCGGATAACGCATTTCGCTCAATGTGACTTTTATTTATTTATAAATTTCTGGAAAAATGTATATAATCATATTGAAGTCATTCACTGAGGAAAAACTATGCCGTTATCTGCCCCCGTCAGACCGGATGAATCAATTGGGCGTTTACTTGAAGCACTGAAGCCTTTCAGTACAGAAATGAGTGTGGTCCCACGTAAAAGATTACACTGGGAATACAAGGGCGAAGCGCAGTTATATCTCTTTATGCAAGGTGAGTTGTCCGTGTTGCGCGTAACCGACGGGCTGGTGATTGCCGGTGCCTACGTTCCGCATCTGTTTGGCTTAGCGGAGGCGCTTCAACCTTCACGCTGCCATATTCTGCGCGTCGATATTGATTCCACTATATTGCGAGTCAGCGCTAAAAAAGCCATGGAAATATTCGATCAACAAAACCTGTGGCGTGACGTTTCTATTACCTTAGCTTACTTTAATAGTTACCTCTTTTATCGTGACGATCTGGTTGTTCAACAGCGTACCTATTCCGTTATTTGCAACCATTTACAGGAAATCATTCAGTTACCGCTGGAAACAAGAATGCGTGTCTCCGTCCTTGAATATATTCAGGAAAGAACGCACTTATCCCGCAGCAGCGTGCTTAATGTTTTGTTTGCGTTAAAGGAAGCCAATTATCTCTCTCTGAAAAGAGGCGGTTATTTAATTGAGATGAATGAATTACCCGAGAAGATTTGACGTGCGCGAAAGAAATAAACATGTGGCTTTAGCACTTTATGTTAATTACCAGGCTCCATTATATGATGGTGTCTGGTAATTAACGTCATTGAAAATAAAACGTTTAAAAATAAACTTATTATAATTTCAAGTGAGTGAACTATTTCTCTATTATCCGTGTCGACAAACTTATGGTTTTTTAATTCTGAGTCGTTTGCTCAGAAACTGGATATGTTAGGGAATATATGAAAAAGACTCTTGTGGCTTTAATCGTGCTGAATGCTTGCGCAGTTTCTAACGTATTTGCTGCGGCAGACGCGAACACCTGGTACGGCGGCGCTAAAATGGGCTGGTCCCACTATTTTGATGCCAGCGGCAACAAAGATTTCAACGATAACGTGAGCAACGCGACTGACTTCGATTTCGATAAAGATAATGTCAGCGGTGGTGTATTTGCAGGTTATCAGGTTCTGCCATGGTTAGCGGTGGAAGGGGGTTATGACTACCTCGGCAACATGGGTATTAACGGTAATAACGGCGTTTCTGGCGCGAAAATGAAAAGCCAGGGGCTGCAACTGTCTCTGAAAGCCAGCTACGGTTTGACGGATAGCTGGGATATCTATGGCCGTGCTGGTGCGATGGGTTATCGCGCAGAAACCAGTGGCGCAGGTCGTAGCGATTTTGAAACTGGCGTGCGTCCACTGGCCGCAGTCGGTACTGAATATGCCTTCACTAAAAACTGGGCGGGTCGCCTGGAATACCAATGGGTGAGCAACGTCGGTAACTCCAACCAGATTGGTATCAGCAGCGATGTAAGCTCTGTTTCAGCGGGTATTGTGTACCGTTTCGGTCAGCATGATGACGCCGTTTTGGCACCTGTTGTTGCACCGGTGGCAGCAGCACCCGAAGTGAAAAAATTCAATCTGAAATCTGACGTGCTGTTCGGCTTTAATTCCGCAGAACTGACGCCAGAAGGCCACGCGGCAATTTCGCAGCTGTATAGCAGTCCGGAAATGCAGGCGGCGAAAAACAGCTCAACGACGGTAGTCGGTTACAGCGATCGCCTGGGTTCAGAAAACTACAATCAGCAGCTTTCTTCTCAGCGTGCGCAAGCCGTGGTTGATGCGCTGGTGGCACAAGGTATGCCTGCTCAGAACGTGCGTGCTGAAGGTCGTGGTGAGAGTGATCCTGTTACCGGCAATAGCTGCGATAACAACATGTCAAAATCACAGCTTATCGACTGCCTGGCACCGGATCGCCGCGTAGTGGTTGAGATTGCTGGCGAAAAATAATTCGAATCTGGTGGATGACGCTTCGCTTGTCCACCCTACAAAGACTTGAATTGTTTTGGGTATACAGAACCTTGATGTGCAGCATATAAAATAAAAAGTTTTACTATCGTCCGTTGCCCGGTCTCTTCGCCGGGCTTTTTTGCGTCTGGACTACTTCTGTTTTGCCAGCCACACTGCACCTAACATGCCCGCTTTATTCCCCAGTTTGCAAGGGCGAATCGGCACTTTCAGCACATCCCAGAATTTAAAACCTTCCAGATGCCGCTCAAGCATCGGGTACAGCATGGGCTGCGTACTGACGCCGCCGCCGAGCAAAATAGCCTGCGGGTCGAACAGTGACACCACGCTATAAATGCCACGCGCCAGATATTTCACCCAGTTGTCGATAACGCCCTGAATATGAAGGTCGGTTTCGGCGCGGGCGAAAATATCCTGGCCGCGGATTTTTTCATCGGCGGGGATATTCATCTCGCGGCGACAGGCGTCCATCAGCCCTTTGGCCGATGCCAGTTGGTGCATGTCTTCGCCATATTTGCCCACCGGCAGCACGCCAAATTCACCGGCCCGAAAGTGCGAGCCGCGCATTAGCTCGCGGTTCACAATGATGCCGCCGCCGATGCCCGTACCAATAGTGACGCAAACCAGAGAGTCGTATTCGTTGCCCGCACCCAGCCACATTTCACCGAGTGCGGCACAGTTGGCGTCATTTTCAACGGTGACTGGAAGGTCAGTCAGTGCGCCGAAAATGTCCAGAAGGTTGCTGCCATCCAGAAACTCCAGGGCGCCAGCCTTGGGGACATTACCTGTGTGCGGGTTTATGTATCCGGGGAAGCTGATAGCAATACCGGCAATTTCATTATGCTGCCGATACCCCGCCACCACGCTTTGCCATGCATCCAGAAACAGCTGCTTGTCGTAGTGGGTGTCATATTCTTCGGCGATAAGCACCTCTCCCTCTTCAGTGAACAAACCGTGCTTAACATGAGTACCTCCGACATCGAAGCCTATAAACAGCCGCATAAGCATTCCTAGTTGTGAAACGGGAAAATGAATCTTTAAGTATGTATCAAAACCAATAACCTGCTGATTGATTACTCCGAATCAGCAGATGTTTAATCCGTGATCGGTGTCGTAAAGCCTCCAAACACTGGCGAAGAAATCACCTGTGGCGTCTACGCTTGAGAGTGCAAACCGACAAGGAGAACCCCATGACAAATAATCCTCCCGATACCCGAATTATTCCCGGCGAATATGGTTTCCCGCTCAAACTTAAGCCTCGTTACGACAACTTTATTGGTGGCCAATGGGTGCCTCCGGTTGACGGGAAATACTACGAAAACCTGACGCCCGTCACCGGCCAACCGTTATGTGAAATCGCCAGTTCCAGCAAAGGTGATATCGACCTTGCCCTGGATGCGGCGCACGAAGCTAAAGCAGGCTGGGGCGGCATGTCCATTCAGGATCGCGCCAATATCCTGCTAAAAATTGCCGACCGTATGGAGCAGAATATTGAGCTGCTGGCGGCGGCAGAAACCTGGGATAACGGCAAACCGATTCGTGAAACCAGCGGCGCTGACGTACCTCTGGCTATCGACCATTTCCGCTATTTCGCGTCCTGTATTCGTGCCCAGGAAGGCGGGATCAGTGAAGTTGACGGCGATACGGTGGCGTATCACTTCCACGAACCGCTTGGTGTCGTCGCGCAAATTATTCCGTGGAACTTCCCGTTGCTGATGGCGAGCTGGAAAATGGCTCCGGCGCTGGCGGCGGGCAACTGTGTTGTGCTGAAACCGGCGCGTTTAACGCCGCTGTCTGTTTTGCTGCTGATGGAGCTGGTGGGCGATTTACTGCCGCCGGGAGTCATCAACGTGGTGAATGGCGCTGGGGGTGAAATCGGTGAATATCTGGCGACGTCTAAACGCATCGCCAAAGTCGCGTTTACCGGCTCGACCGAAGTTGGCCAGCAAATCATGCAGTATGCGACGCAAAACATTATTCCCGTCACGCTGGAGCTGGGCGGCAAATCCCCGAATATCTTCTTTGCTGATGTGATGGACGAAGAGGATGCCTTCTTCGACAAAGCGCTGGAAGGTTTCGCGCTGTTTGCCTTCAACCAGGGCGAAGTTTGCACCTGCCCGAGCCGCGCACTGGTGCAGGAATCTATTTACGAACGCTTTATGGAACGCGCCATCCGCCGGGTGGAATCGATCCGCAGTGGAAACCCGCTGGATGTGAACACACAGATGGGCGCGCAGGTATCCCAGGGGCAGATGGAAACCATTCTGAACTATATTGATATCGGTAAAAAAGAGGGGGCTGATGTGCTCACCGGCGGGCGTCGCAAAGCGCTGGAAGGGGATTTGAAAGCCGGTTATTACCTCGAGCCAACCATTCTGTTCGGTAAAAACAACATGCGCGTTTTCCAGGAAGAAATCTTCGGCCCGGTGCTCGCTGTGACGACGTTTAAAACCATGGAAGAAGCCCTGGAACTGGCGAACGATACCGAATATGGCCTGGGTGCAGGCGTCTGGAGCCGTAACGGCAACCTGGCGTATAAAATGGGGCGCGGCATTCAGGCGGGGCGCGTGTGGACCAACTGCTATCACGCCTATCCGGCACATGCCGCGTTCGGGGGATATAAACAATCCGGTATCGGGCGTGAAACTCACAAAATGATGCTGGATCATTATCAGCAGACTAAGTGTCTGTTGGTGAGTTACTCCGATAAGCCGTTAGGGTTGTTCTGATATACCCGTCATACTTCAAGTTGCAGGGGTGTTGGCTGCATTCACAAACCCGAATCACTTACTTGAGTAAGCTCATCGGGATTTGCTCACTTGCCGCCTACCTGCAACTCGAATTATTTTGGGTATAGATAAGGATGATCAGGTTTGGTTGGGTGGATAAGCCGCAGGCGTCATCCACCATTTGTGCCCGTTTTGTCAGATGACGCTGGCGCTTACCCGACCTACGACTTCTCAACCATAAATAACGCCTTATCACGCAGTAAATGGTCATTCCCACGGCGGCGGGTAAAACCAATGCGGTCAAAGTACTCGAGGATTTGCACCGCGAGTTTGCGTCCCACACCGAGACTGTCGCGGAAATCGGCAGCACTGGTAGCGCCTTGCGTTTGATCCAGCTCGCGAATCAGGTTTGCGAAAGTTTGAATCCTGTCGTTCCGGTAATAACGATCTTTTAAAATGGCCGTCACCAGCCCAAGCTGCGCGGCAAAGCGCAGTAACTGGCGCATGGTTTGTTCATCTTGCTGCGTTTCTCGCGCAAGATCGCGCACCCACCACGGGTCATCGCCAAACAGCACATCTACTTTTTCCCATATCGCCAGTTGTTCGGCGGAGAAGCCCGGTTTGTGGTCTGGAAGATGCAGCCAGCCCTGGCGGCTTGCGAGCAACTCTTCCTGACGCATTTTCTCGATTAACGCCAGAACCAGTGGTTCGTCTTCGCCAGGCAGCGCCATACGGCGTAAGCGTTCGCGCCCCGGGCCGGGTTGGTCATCGTGCTGCTGATGATAACGCTCGAGCGTATCGAGCAATTTTTGCTTCCAGCGCGTCGCCATTTCATCGCTCAGCAAGCTGTTGCCCGCGCGCAGATAATCAGGTCGGGTTAGCAGTTCCTGCAAGCCCTGAGCGGTGAGTTGCCGCGCCCAGGCAAAATCACTCAATGTCACAGCGCTACGCTGCAAATGGGTGTCGAGCGCCTGTTGGTCATTTTCAGCGTGTTTTAGCTGCTGTAACCAGGCCAAAAATGCAGGCTGACGTTTACCACGGCGCGGCGCGTGCAGAAGAATCGCTCTCGCACCGGCTAATGTGACGCGAGCACTGATATCGCGCAGCACCAGACGGTCGTTATCGGCAAGCCACAACGGCACATCCAGGACCAGCTCAGCGAGATCATCTTCGAGCAGAGAAATACGCCCGGTGACGTGGCTCGCGGCATGGTGAATATGCAACGGCTGCCATTGCTGTAACGGTGCGTGGCTTTGCAACTGAACAATCACACGTTCTACGGGCTGGAGCGGTTGCTCAGCCAATAACCAGTCGCCACGTTTGATATCGAGCTTTTCAGCATCGCCACTGATATTGAGTGCGATACGCTGCCCGGCAAATGCACTTTCTGTTTTGCTATTCTGGGCATGTAACCCGCGCACACGCATGGGTTTATCGGCACCTGTCAGCCACAGTGAATCGCCAATTTTTACTTCGCCGCTAAGTGCGGTTCCCGTCACCACTAAACCTGCGCCTTTTACGGTAAAAGCACGGTCAATGGCGAGACGGAAACGATACTGGCGCGGATGGGCTCGCTCTGACAGTGAAAGTAAGTGCTCACGTAGTTCATTAATCCCTGTGCCGCTGGTGGCTGCGGTGACAAACAGAACAGCATCTTGCCAGCCAAATTCTTTGATCGTTTCCAGCACGGATTCACGGACTTCATCGATACGCGCTTCGCTCACCCGGTCGGCTTTGGTTAAGGCGACGGTTAACGATGGTTTGCCGGTTAATTGCAAAATGGCGAGATGCTCGCGAGTTTGCGCCATCACACCGTCGTCGCAAGCAACGACTAACAGCGCGTGGTCAATGCCGCCCACGCCTGCCAGCATGTTGGCGAGGAATTTTTCATGCCCCGGAACATCAATGAAACCGGGAATTCTGCCATCGGGTTGCGGCCAGTAGGCGTAACCGAGATCGATGGTCATGCCGCGTTTTTTCTCTTCCGGCAGACGGTCAGCATTCACGCCAGTTATAGCTTGTAGCAGGGTAGTTTTGCCGTGGTCAACGTGCCCGGCGGTCGCAATAATCATGGTTTCAGGTTCTCCATGAAGCCCGTTTCATCTTCAAGGCAGCGTAAATCCAGCCATAAACGCCCGTCGCTGATACGGCCGATAATGGGTTTGGGTAATTCACGCAGGCTTTGGGTGAGTGCGCCCAGCGTGGAGCCTCGGCCATCTTTCGGGCTAAATGTCAGCGCCGAACTTGGTAATCGATCTACCGGCAAAGAGCCGCTGCCAATTTGCGATAAACATGGCTCCACGCAGACGGTGAATTGCTCGCCGTATTGGCTCTGGAATGCAGGCAGCAGACGTTGCGCAAGTTCTGTGATTTCGTTCGCATCACGCGTTAACAGGCGTAACGTCGGCAATCTTTCAACCAGCGTTTCCGGGTGCTGATATAAACGTAAGGTCGCTTCAAGGGCTGCCAGCGTTATTTTATCCGCGCGCAGGGCGCGTTTGAGCGGGTGCTGCTGAATACGCGCAATAAGCTCTTTTTTACCAACGATAATGCCTGCCTGCGGCCCACCGAGCAGTTTATCACCAGAGAAGCTCACCAGACTTACGCCTGCGGCAATCAGTTGTTGCGGCATCGGTTCTTCTGGCAATCCCCATTGAGTGAGGTCAACCAGCGAACCGCTGCCCAAATCGGTCACTACCGGAATGTTTAGCTCGTTGCCAAGCTCCACCAGTTCGGCTTCGGTAACGGATTTGGTAAAGCCTGCCACCTGATAATTGCTGGTGTGGACTTTCATCAATAGCGCCGTATTTTCACCCGCGGCCTGACGATAATCTTTGAGATGCGTGCGGTTTGTCGTACCAACTTCCACAAGTTGGCAACCCGCCTGGCGCATCACATCTGGAATGCGGAATGCACCGCCGATTTCAACCAGTTCACCGCGCGAGACAATCACGTTTTCACCACTGGCGCAGGCTGCCAGCATCAGCAAAACCGCTGCCGCATTGTTATTAACGATGCAGGCGTCTTCCGCACCGGTCAACTCGCAAAGCAAGGCTGCCAGCGCTTTATCGCGATGACCGCGTTCTGCACCGTGTAAATCATATTCCAGAGTCACCGGGAAGCGCATCGCGTGGGTCACGGCTTCGATTGCCGCTTCTGCCTGCAATGCGCGGCCCAGATTGGTATGCAGTACGGTTCCTGTGAGGTTAAACACGGGCTGGAGAGCACTGCGCTGGTGAGATTCCAACTGTACTTGTGCCTGAGCCGCCCAATTTCCATTCCATGTCGGGAGCTGTTGTTGGGTTCGGATGTATTCGCGGGCGGTTTCCAGCATTTCACGTAAGGTGCTGACCACTTGTGTGTGGCCGAAATTGCGTAGCAAATCGCTGAAAGAAGCGTCACGTAACAGTTTATCGATAGCTGGAAGCTGGCTGTACAAGTTGCGATCGGGTGTCATGGCAAGCCGCTGAGTGGTGAAATATGGCGATAGTTTACAGGGGGAGCTGGCCCCCTGTCATGGCGGGAGATCATGCCGTTGGCGGTTCTGTCCGTGCAAAACTTTCGCGTTCAAAGAGTTTCTCGACCAGCTTTACCAAATGCGGGCGGTCGACACACCAGCCCGGGGAAACCCGGCGGAAGTTGAGATAGCCCACAGCGCAAGCCACCGCGATGGTCGCCACGCAAAGTTCATCGGCATTGAGTTTTTTATCCGCAGCGTATTGTTCGAGCAGTGTCAGGCCTCGGCTGATTTTTTCGCGCTGGCGCAGGAGTTCTATTTCAGATTGCTGCTCGATCGGGCGCTGACGCTCGCGCACTGAAACCAGGGCGGCGTCCATTACACCGTCTGCCAACGCTTCAATCTGGCGCATTTGCAGGGCGGCTTTTGGGTCACGGGGGATCAGGGCAGGGGCGATGTCCAAAAGCTCGAGGTATTGCGCAATAATTGGAGAATCGAACCAATACTCGCCATCGTCCGTCACCAGCGCCGGTACTTTGCCCAGCGGGTTGTATTGCGCAGTGGTGCTGTCGGACGTCCACGGGTTGTCGTTCACAAATTCAAACGTGATGCCCTTTTCCAGCAGGATGACGGATATTTTGCGCACGTACGGGCTGGTGTAATTACCGATAAGTTTCATTACATCGTCCATTTTCAATCGACAAAGCGTAAGTATGGTTCAGGAATTATGAAGACGCCTGGGGTCGCGCGATGTTGTTTGCCGCTGCGCTGTAATTTTCTGACAAAACGAAAGGCTTCTGGCAGGTGGGGCTGCCCTGGATCACACTCGCGAAAATCCACGTAAAATATTTTGTGAATCACATCACATTTAAATAACAAAGTCTCAGCAAGTAAATGTGACTCTTGTCACATAAAGACATCAATGATGCGCAAAAATTAGCTGCTGTGTTTTTTTTACACACTAATTATGTGATCTGGATCGCCAGATCATGACTCGTCACACCCTGTAATGAGTGATCTCCATCACACTAATTTCCATGCGCTGGACACCTTAACGATTCAGTGCCAGATTTGCCTCACTTAGAGCATCTGGCAGCACTGCTTGCCACCACATTAACAATAAACCTCGGGCTGCTTTCCCAGCACGTAAACACAACAAGGGGTGTGCGTATGTCATCCGATATCAAGATCAGAGTGCAAAGCTTTGGTCGTTTCCTGAGCAACATGGTAATGCCAAACATCGGCGCATTCATCGCCTGGGGTATTATCACCGCTTTATTTATTCCAACCGGATGGTTGCCAAGCGAAACACTGGCGAAACTGGTCGGCCCGATGATTACTTACCTGCTGCCGTTGCTCATCGGTTATACCGGTGGTCGCTTAATCGGTGGCGACCGTGGTGGTGTGGTCGGCGCAATCACAACCATGGGTGTTATCGTCGGTGCGGATATGCCGATGTTCCTCGGTGCGATGATTGCGGGTCCTCTGGGCGGCTGGGCGATTAAACATTTCGACGCATGGGTAGACGGCAAGATTAAATCCGGCTTTGAAATGCTGGTGAACAACTTCTCCGCTGGCATCATCGGTATGATTCTGGCGATTCTGGCGTTCATGGGAATCGGCCCTGCGGTTGAAGTCCTGTCCAAAGTTCTGGCGGCAGGCGTTAACTTCATGGTTGTCCATGACATGCTGCCACTGGCTTCTATCTTCGTAGAACCAGCGAAAATCCTGTTCCTGAACAACGCAATCAACCACGGTATCTTCTCGCCGCTGGGTATTCAGCAGTCCCACGAACTGGGCAAATCAATCTTCTTCCTGATTGAAGCAAACCCTGGTCCGGGTATGGGCGTGCTGATGGCGTACATGTTCTTCGGTCGTGGTAATGCTAAGCAGTCTGCGGGCGGCGCGGCAATCATCCACTTCCTGGGCGGTATCCACGAAATTTACTTCCCATATGTGCTGATGAACCCACGTCTGATCCTGGCCGTTATCCTCGGCGGTATGACTGGCGTGTTCACTCTGACTCTGCTGAACGGCGGCCTGGTTTCCCCGGCATCTCCGGGTTCCATCCTGGCGGTCCTGGCGATGACACCAAAAGGTGCCTACTTCGCTAACATCGCGGCAATCGTGGCGGCAACAGCAGTTTCCTTCGTCGTCTCTGCCATCTTGCTGAAAACCAGCAAAGTAAAAGAAGAAGACGATATCGAAGCAGCCGCTCGCCGCATGGCTGAGATGAAAGCAGAATCCAAAGGGGCTACAGCGCCACTGGCGGTAGGTGCAGGCTTGTCTAACGACCTGAGCCACGTGCGCAAAATCATCGTGGCATGTGATGCAGGCATGGGTTCAAGTGCGATGGGTGCGGGTGTGCTGCGTAAGAAAGTAAACGATGCAGGCCTGAAAAATATCTCTGTCACCAACTGTGCAATCAACAGCTTGCCAGACGATGTTGACCTGGTTATTACGCACCGTGACCTGACCGAGCGCGCTATGCGTCAGGTGCCACAGGCACAGCATATTTCCCTGACTAACTTCCTCGACAGCAGCCTGTACGCCAACCTGACCGAGCGCCTGGTGGCCTCTCATAACCTGAGCGAGAAAGAAGTGAAGGTCATGAGCAGCCTGGAAGACAGCTTCGTTGCTGACGAAGAGATGCTGTTCCGTCTGGGCGCGGGCAACGTGTTCCTCGGCCTGACGGCGGCCACCAAAGAAGAAGCGATTCGCTTTGCCGGTGAGCAACTGGTGAACGGTGGTTACGTTCAGCCTGAATATGTGGATGCGATGTTTGAGCGTGAAAAACTGACCCCAACTTATCTGGGCGAAGGTATCGCGGTTCCACACGGTACGGTTGAAGCGAAAGACCGCGTACTGAAAACCGGCGTTGTGTTCTGCCAGTATCCACACGGTGTTCACTTCGGTGAAGAAAGTGATGATATTGCCCGCCTGGTTATCGGTATTGCTGCGCGTAACAATGAACACATCCAGGTTATCACAAGCCTGACCAACGCACTGGATGATGAGTCGGTGATTGATCGCCTGGCGAATACGACCAGCGTTCAGGAAGTTCTCGACCTGCTGGCCGGTAAGAAGTAAGTCTCAGTTTCCCTCTCCCATCCGGGAGAGGGTTCCGGTGAGGGTCGTTTCCCCAAACGACTCACCCGAACCCTCTCGGGTAATTCAAATTTAAGAAGGTGAACGACATGAAAGCATTACATTTTGGCGCAGGTAATATCGGCCGTGGCTTTATCGGGAAACTGCTGGCAGACGCGGGTATCCAACTGACCTTCGCTGACGTTAACCAAACCGTGCTGGACGCGCTTAACGAGCGCCACAGCTATCAGGTTCATGTGGTGGGTGAGCAAGAGCAAATCGATACGGTTTCTAATGTGAATGCCGTCAGCAGCATCGGCGACGATGTTGTTACGTTGATTGCCGACGTTGACCTAGTGACCACCGCCGTCGGGCCGGTTGTGCTGGAGCGCATCGCGCCAGCTGTCGCAAAAGGTCTGGTTCTGCGTCGCGCTAACGGTAATGAAAAACCCCTGAATATTATTGCCTGCGAGAACATGGTGCGCGGCACCAGCCAGCTGAAAGCTCACGTGATGAAGGCACTTTCTGAAGATGATCAGGCCTGGGTTGAGCAGCATATAGGTTTCGTTGATTCTGCTGTTGACCGTATCGTTCCGCCTTCAGAATCTGCCACCCATGACCCGCTTGAAGTGACTGTTGAAACCTTCAGCGAGTGGATTGTGGATAAAACCCAGTTCAAAGGTGAGCTGCCTAACATTCCTGGCATGGAACTGACTGATAACCTGATGGCGTTTGTTGAGCGCAAACTCTTCACGCTGAATACCGGGCATGCTATAACCGCATACCTTGGTCAACTGGCCGGTCATCAGACCATTCGCGATGCCATTCTCGATGAGAGAATCCGTGCGGTCGTGAAGGGTGCGATGGATGAAAGCGGTGCGGTGCTGATCAAGCGTTATGGCTTTGATGCAGACAAGCATGCAGCCTACATCCAGAAAATCCTTGGTCGTTTCGAGAACCCGTATCTGAAAGATGATGTGGAGCGCGTAGGCCGCCAGCCGCTGCGTAAATTAAGTGCGGGCGACCGTCTGATTAAGCCGCTATTGGGCACTATCGAATACGGTTTGCCACACCAATTTCTGGTTGAAGGTATTGCCGCGGCGATGCATTACCGTAGCGAGCAAGATCCACAGGCGCAGGAGCTGGAGAAATTGCTTGCAGAAAAAGGCCCGCAAGCAACACTTGCCGAAATCTCCGGCCTGGATGCTAACAGCGATGTTGTAGCAGAAGCGGTGAAGGCATATAGCAGCAAATAGTGATGGAAAGCGGGTGTGGCAAGAAGTCGCTGCACCCAATAATACTTTTAGTAATGTAGGCAAAGATGGAAGAAACCCAGGCCTTTGAAAACCGTGTGCTTGAGCGTCTTAATGCCGGGAAAACCGTACGTAGCCTGCTGATTGCCGCTGTCGAACTTCTTACCGAAGCGGTGAATATTCTGGTGTTGCAGGTCTTCCGTAAAGACGATTATGCAGTGAAATACGCGGTTGAACCGTTATTGGATGGCGATGGCCCGTTAGGGGATCTTTCCGTGCGTCTCAAACTTATCTACGGACTTGGCGTACTCAATCGCGTCGAGTACGAAGATTGTGAGTTGCTAATGGCACTGCGAGAAGAGTTGAATCACGACGGTAGCGAATATAATTTTACCGATGATGAAATGCTCGGCCCATTCGGTGAATTGCATTGTGTTTCAGCCCTGCCGCCAACGCCAAAGTTTGTGGATGGCAGCGATCCTGAGCTGTTTGCTATGCAAAAACAGCGTTACCAGCAAATCGTTCGTTCGACGATGGTGCTCTCTTTGACCGAGCTGATCTCGCGGATCAGCTTAAAAAAAGCCTTCCAGAAGTAATTCTGACCAAAGTCCCTTTTCGCCCTCTTACGCCGAATGGTGTATCCTTGCCAGCAATGAAAGTTATTCACGGTTAATCAAAAATGAAAGAAATCGAAAAAGCAGAAATCAAACGTCTTAGCGATCGCCTCGATCTTATCCGTCACGAGATGCCAGAGCTGCATCTGATCAACGATGCTGAAAAGTACGCTGAGATGGAAAAAGAGAAAGCGAAGCTGGAAATTGAGATCGTGCGCCTGCAAGCGGTGCGCAACCAGAAGCTGAGCAAAGAAGCACAAAAACTGATGGCACTGCCGTACAAACGTCCAATCACCAAGAAAGAACAAGCCAACATGGGCGCTCTGAAAAAAGCGGTACGCGGCCTGGTTATCGTCCATCCAATGACGGCGTTAGGCCGTGAGATGGGTCTCGAAGAAATGACAGGTTTTTCTCAGACTGAGTTTTAATGTCGGGTTAGTAAAAATGTCGGGTGGCGCTACGCTTACCCGACCTACGTTGGATCATTCGTAGGGCGGATAAGCGCAAGCGTCATCCGCCAACAATCAATTACTTCAATACCTGCGGGTTCACGCAGTTCTCTTTCACATCTCCTGTCAGCGCCGCAATCAAATTATCTACCGCACATGCAGCCATGTTGTAGCGAGTTTCGTGCGTCGCAGAACCGATGTGCGGCAGCGCCACGACGTTCGGCAAACTAAGCAAAGGTGAGTCCACCGGTAGCGGCTCCTGCTCAAAGACATCCAGCCCAGCGGCGTGAATTTTGCCGTCGACCAGCGCCTGAATTAACGCTTTTTCGTCAACCACCGGGCCACGTCCGGCGTTAATCAAAATCGCTGAAGATTTCATTTTCGCCAGCTGTTCAGCGCCAATCAGATGATACGTTTCATCGGTCAACGGCAGGGAAATACAGACGAAATCGGATTTGGCCAGCAGGGTGTCAAGGTCGCAATAACGGGCGTTAAAGCGGTCTTCCGCTTCCTGATGATGGCGACGCGCGTTATACAGAATCGGCATGTTAAAGCCAAAGTGCGCGCGTTGTGCCAGCGCCAGGCCAATACGGCCCATGCCTAAAATACCCAGCGTTTTATGGTGCACGTCGATTCCAAACCAGTCCGCGCCGATGCTGCCTGTCCACTCGCCGGCTTTGACACGTTCGGCCACTTCTACCGCACGGCGAGCGGTCGCCAACACCAGTGTCATCATGGTATCCGCGACGGTTTCAGTCAGCACGGTTGGCGTATGCATCAGTGCGATACCGCGTGAGGTCAGCGCGTCCACATCAAAATTGTCGTAGCCAACGGAAACGGTAGAGGCGGCGCGCAGCTTAGGCGTATGAGACAAAAACTCTTTACCCACCGTTTCACTGGAACCCAAAATCCCTTCCGCATTGGCAAAAGCATCGGCGTGTTGCTGGAGATTTTCAGGGCTGAGGGAACTGACTTGAGTGACGCTGAAGTGACTTTCAAGACGGGCAAGCAGGTCGTCAGGTAACGTTTTATAGAGGATGACGGACGGCTTCATGACGTTCTCCGTTAACAGTTAAATACAACCAGGCGGTGCAACGACCGCCCGGATTGAGCGATCAGGCGTGGTGCGCTGCCGCTGGAACTTGTTGGTTTGTCGCAGGTTTCACTATCAGAGTTAGCCACACTGACGCGAGCAATGCTACCCCCATAAAAATATAGGATGCAGACGGGCTGCCGGTTGCCCCGTTGAGGTAGCCAACAAACCAGGAGCCGACAAACGAACCGAGCGCACCCATACTGTTGATTAATGCCATCGCGCCACCTGCAACATTGCGGGGTAGCATTTCAGGAATGATGGCGAAGAATGGGCCATATGGCGCATACATGGCGGCACCGGCAATCACCAGCAAAGTGTAGGAAACCCAGAAATGATCGGCGCCTACCAGCCACGAACCCAGGAACGCGAGCGCGCCAATCAGCAGCAGCGGCCAGACAAACAGCTTACGGTTCTGCATTTTGTCGGAAGCCCAGGAGACCACAATCATCGCGATAGTGGCCGCCAGATACGGAACGGATGACAGCCAGCCAACTTCCACCATGCCCATGCCCGCCGTCCCTGCGCCTCGGATGATTGACGGCAGCCACAATACAAAGCCGTACACACCGATACTCCAGCAGAAATATTGCATACACAGCAGCACGACATTGCGCGAACGGAACGCTTCGCTGTAGTTGCGCACCGCTTTAATCCCTTGCTGTTCTTTTTCCAGTTGAGCCTGCAACGCGGATTTTTCTGCATCAGACAACCAGCCAACTTGCGCAGGTTTATCTTTTACCAGCATCCACCAGGCGAATGCCCAGATAACGGCCGGGATACCTTCGAAGATAAACATTTCACGCCAGCCAAAGGCCTGAATCAGATAGCCAGAAACCACCGACATCCACAGCACCGTGACCGGATTACCGAGGATTAAGAAGGTGTTAGCCCGCGAGCGTTCAGACTTAGTGAACCAGTTACTGATGTAAATCAGCATTGCGGGCATCACGGCCGCTTCTACCACGCCGAGGATAAAGCGAATCGCCGCCAGCGCGGGGATATTGCTAACCATGCCGGTGAGTGACGCGCAACCGCCCCACAAAATCAGGCAAACGAAGATCAGTTTGCGCACGCTGCGGCGTTCGGCGTACATCGCGCCGGGGATCTGAAAGAAGAAATAACCGAGGAAAAACAGTGCCCCGAGCAGGGAGGAAATCCCTTTGGTGATACCGAGATCGTCGTTGATACCTGCGGCGGAAGCAAAACTAAAGTTGGCACGGTCGAGGTACGCCAGGCTGTACGTGATAAACACGATTGGCATGATGTACCACCAACGTTTTGGCGCGATTGTCTTTGCTGAAAGGGAATGGGTTTTCATGGGCTTGCCTCTATGTTGAGGAGAGTCGCATCATGCCGGGTGTAGGGCACAGCTGATGCAGTCTTTGTTTATTCGCCAAGCGCGCTACGGGTCGGTAACCCTTCGCTATCGCCGATGACTTGAATCGCCAGTGAGCCGATTTTATTCCCACGGCTGACGGCATGTTCTAAGGTTTTCCCTTCGAGCAGGGCGCTTATCACGCCCACCGCAAAACCGTCGCCTGCACCGACGGTATCGACGACGTTCTCGACTTTTACTGCACTTACTGCCCCTTTTTCACCAGAGGCCGTTTTGAACCATGCGCCGTCAGCACCCGTTTTCAGCACCACGGTCTTAACGCCGTGGTCGAGATAGAAATCGGCAATCGCTTCTGGTGTTTTGTGCCCGGTCAGAATGGCGCCTTCGCTTAATCCTGGCAGCACCCAGTCTGCCTGGAAGGCGAGTTGATTCAATTGTTTCACCATTTCCGCTTCACTCTTCCACAGCACCGGGCGCAGATTGGGGTCAAAAGAGATCGTTTTGCCCTTTTGCTTCATCACGCAGGCGGCATGATTGAGTAATTCTAGCGAGGTATCAGAAAGCGCTGCCGCCACGCCGCTTAAATGTAGATGGCGTGCCGAGCCAAAATACTCTTCATCAAAATCAGCGGTAGAAAGATGACTGGCCGCCGATCCTTTACGGAAGTATTCCACGATGGGATCGGTTCCATTTTCTGCTTTAGATTTAAGCTGAAAGCCTGTAGCAAAGCGCTCGTCTGTCGTCACGCCACAGCTGTCGATATTCTCTTTCGCCAGTTGTTGCAGCACATAGCGACCAAAAGAGTCGTTGCCCACCCGGCTGACCCAGCCCACTTTCAGGCCAAGACGCGCAAGCCCCGTGGCAACGTTTAACTCCGCTCCCGCCACGCGCTTAACGAACTGTTCTGCGGCGGCTAAATCACCGCTTTGGCTGGCGACAAACATCGCCATCGCTTCACCTATGGTGATGACATCAAGTTGGGTCGACATCGCTTACTCCTCGCTTAATAAGTTGACGTAATGGCGCGTAACAGCCGTCAGGTCACGGCCTTCGAGCGGGAATTCAATTCCGCGCGGCGTATCGGCTGGCAGGTTGTTCAGTAATTCAAGCCAGCGCGGTTCCGCGTCATCGAGCGCGATCGCCCGGTAGTGGTAATGGTGTGCCACGGCGGCTTTGACGTGGATATAGCTGACCGACGGCGCAAGTACGCGCGCTGCGGCTTCCGGGGATTCATCGACCCACAGCCAGTTGGCCATATCAAATGTCAGCGTCACCGGAAGGTTTAGCACATTACAGGCGGCCTGGAAGCGCTGCATTGGCGCGAGTTTGCCGCAATTTGTTTGATCGTTTTCCACAACCAGAGGCACGTTTGTTTTCTCAAGCCACTGTTGTAAAAGTGAAAACTGTTGGCTGCCACGGAAGTGACCAAGAGACAGTTTCAGCCAGCTCGCGTTGAGCTGGTGGGCTTCGAGCAGCAAAGAAGGGATCAGCGGATTGAGTTTGCCATCTTCAACAAACAGCGGTTCCGGCGCGGAATAACAGGCTTCGAGTCGGTGTTCAGCAATTTGTTCCGCCAGCTCTGGCAGGGCATCAAGCTGAATGTGATTTAACAATTCGCGGCGGATTTCAACGCCGTCAGCTCCGGCACCGGCGATAATCGGCAACAGCGCTTGTTGGCCGCCCATTGCGGCGATGCGGTCATGTCCGTAAGCGGCGGTGACGACAATAATTTTTCTCGGCATTAATTTCTCCGGCCAGGCTCATCTATCTAATATGACTATTACGCTAGATGGAACCGGTTCCAAAGAAAAGCCAGGCATGTTCAATTTATGATCGCTATCACGAACATTGATTAACGGACGGTTGAACCACGAACGATTAATTCGCCGGAAAAGACCTGTTCATAAACGGTGTCGCTGCCGCCTTCAATGCGCTTCACGACCTGCTGAAGCGCGGCGTAACCAATCTGCCAGGTCGGTTGTTTAAGAGTGGTGATGCCGACTCCCGCAAGCTCCGCCCATTCGAGTTCATCGAAGCCAAGCAGGCCAATATCGCTGCCCCAGTGCAGGCCGATGCGGCGCAGTGAACGGGCCACCTGAAGGGTAAGCGCACCATTCGCTGAAATCACCGCTTTGCGCATGCCACGGTGCGCGGAATGGAACTGGCGCAGGGTATTGTCCATCAAATCGGCTTCGTGCAAAGGCACTTCGGCGTTTTCGGCAACAATGCCGGGGTAGCGTTTGAGAGTGGCGTGGAACGCATTCAGGCGCTCGCGGCGAGTGTTCACGGTGCCGAGCGGTTCGCTGAGGAAAAGAATGGCTTCAAACCCTTGTTCGACCAGGTGCTCGGTCGCCGTGGTTGCCGCCTGGGTGTTATCTAACCCTACGACATCACAGGCAAAGTCGGGAATTTTGCGGTCAATCAGCACCATCGGCAGGGCTGATTGTTGCAGGCGATTTAACCCTTCTTCACGCATGCCCACGGCGTTCACCACAATTCCTTCCACCTGATAACTGCGCAGCAAATCGAGGTAATGCAGCTCCTGATCCACTTCGTTATTGGTGTTACAGACCAGCGGCGTGAAGCCCTTTTCACGGCAGGCGGCTTCGATACCGCTCAACACATCGACGGAGTAGGGGTTAGTGATATCGGCGATGATCAGGCCAATTAAGCGGGTTCGCCCACGTTTCAGGCCGCGAGCCATTTGGCTTGGGCGGTAATCGAGTTCGGCAATCGCCGTTTCAATGCGCAAACGAAGATCGTCTGACAGCACATTTTGCTCGCCGTTAAGATAGCGGGAAACACTGGTTTTTCCGGTCTTTGCCGCTTTCGCGACGTCGCTTATCGTGGGGCGTGCAGCCTTGCTGTTCATGGTTTTCTCCGAAGGTAACTTTCTGGAGAGTAACATAGTTGCCCAGGTCGGATAAGCGTAAGCGTCATCCTACACCCATCCAAAGATCTCAACTGGTCCTGTATCACCCTCACTCTGTCCGTTTTTGGTATTAGCAACTACGCTAACCCCTGCCACAATGGCTTCACACCCAAAGTGAAGGAGTCCGAAAATGTCCCGTTCCGCTCTGATCAATATCGACACGCAGCAATCTTTTTTCCATCGCGATTACTGGCAAGAAGATGACTTTCCGGCATTCCAGCAGGCCATTTCGCAACTCATTTCCGGCTGCCAGGATTTGAACATTCCCGTGGTGGATATCTTCCATGTTGACGATCAAAGCCCGTTTTCACTTGAGTCAGGCTACGTTAAACCGATGCCTTTCTTGCAGCATCAGGCTGATGTGACGTTTCAGAAACACGTGCACAACGCATTTACCGATACTGGCCTCGATCTTTGGCTACGTAGCCGTGATGTTAACCACCTGATTATCTGCGGGGTTCGCACCGAACAGTGTTGCGAAACCACCACGCGAGTGGCGTCGGATTTGGGTTATCGCGTTTCATTTGTCAGTGAGGCGATGCTCACCTTCCCGATGAGCTGGAAAGGGGTTACGCTGGATACGCAAACCCTGCGGCACCGCACTGAAACCGTGCTGGCAGGGCGATTTGCGCAAATTCAAACCGTTGCCGAGTGCCTGGAGTCATTATCGTGAGTATTGGGGTCTGGTTCGTTGTTTTGCCTGGTGTTTTGTCACTCGACTTAACCGGCCCTGCGGAAACGCTGGCGCTGGCGGGGAATGCCTTTCACCTGCATTTCATTGGCCCGGACCCACATGTTTCCACCTCCATCGGACTGAACTTTTCTGGCATCGAACCGCTGCCAGAAAGTTTCCCGCCAGGCAGTTTGCTGGTATTGCCTGGGGTTTGTGATTCAAACCGCTACTTTGACACGCCGCAGGCTGAAGCGGTGCGCCGTTGGCTGACGCGCCTGCAACCGCAGATTCACAGCCAGCAACTCAATTTGATGTGTGTCTGTTCCGGTTCGTTGCTGGCAGCGAAAGCCGGGCTGATGAATGGCGTGCAGTGCACCACCCATCACGATGTGCTGGCGCGATTACGCGCTGCGGCACCCACCGCGCAGGTGAAAGAGAACCGCATTTTTATCGAAGATCGGGGCATCTGGACCAGCGCTGGAATCACCTCCGGCATCGATCTCTCGCTGCATCTGATTAACCGCTATTGCGGGCCGAAAGCCGCGCTGGATGTGGCACGTGAGATGGTGGTGTGGTTCCGCCGTTCGGGCGACGACCCGCAACTATCGCCGTGGCTGCGCTACCGTAACCATATTCATCCGGCAGTGCATCGTGCTCAGGATTTACTTTCGGCAGCACCTGAATCGGCGTGGGATGTGCAGGAAATTGCCGACAAAGTTCATGTCAGCTCACGCCATTTGGCGCGGCTTTTTCAGCAGCATTTGGGAATTTCAGTGCGGGACTATTTAGAACAATTGCGCCTGGCGGTGGCTGAACAGCGTTTGTTGCAAGGGCAGCGTATGGAGCAGGCGGCGATTGCGGCGGGGTTTTCGTCACCCCGCCAGCTGCATCGCGCCCGGATGCGTAAGCCTCATTAAAACTGAGTGAGCAAGTTTTCCAGCGCACCTTGCCTGTTCTTGCCCCAGCTAAAGAAAGCGCGGAACCATTGGCTCTCGGTCGGCGATGTGAAGCTCTCGACTTCCCAGTTATCTTTATACAGCGCGTACAGATTGCACAGCGTATGCCAAAGGCTGTAAAGCATCACCAGCAAGGCCACCAAGACTGCGGCGTAGACCCACCATTCCTGGGCAGGCGGCCAGCGAAATATCGTCCAGCCGATGATAGATGCCTGTAGCGCCGCGCGAAGTAAAAAGCCTTTCAGGAAGAACTGCGTGGCTCGTTGTGCGCTGTAGAAAAATGGGTTGCTTAAGTGCCGACGTTTTTCCTGAACCGGGATGCCTCTCACGAAAACCAGCCAGTCATGCGTCTCACGGTTACTACGCACTGCTCCCTGTTCGGTCAATGTGTTAAGCCGGATGGAAATTAAAACCGGGAAAACGATACCGATAACCATCAGGTAGAGAAACGGTGCCTGGCAGCCGAAAAAATTCAGCCCACAACATAGGGTTGCCCACAGCAAAGATTTGAAGGAATAGAAGTAAAGCGACGTCACTTGATAATTCATTGCTTCATCCATTGATATCCACAATTTATGTGCGTTTACTTTACTCCCGTCTTTTATTTAGCTCACCATTTTTCGGGTGTCGATGCGTTGCAATACCATGGAAAGTAACAAACTTCCGGCCAGCGTGACGCCGAAAATCCACAGAATATCGAGCACCGGAGAGCTTGTGATTTGGTAGCCGTGGGTGCGCAGGAAGTGAATTATCAGCGCATGGAAGCCGTAGATTCCCAGCGAGTGTTGCGAGATTAATGTCAGCCCCGGCAACGGGCGGCTGTTCAGGCAATTTTTTACCAGCACCAGCAAACCGATCGCGGCGATAAACACCAGCGGCCCGCAATAAACATAAAAGGTATCGGCAAAATTACCGTTCACTTCTAACTGATGGCGCGTGCCCGTCGAAATCGAAAAAATACACAGCACAAAAATTCCGGCGGCCAGCCCGCTAATCCAGCGTTTGTCCGTCTCAAACATGCCTATTGCACGCCCCAGCAGGCCATACAGCACGTAATAAAACGTGTCGCCGCGAATGTATAAATTAATCGGCAGCCATTTAAAGCCGTCCAGCGTTTGCGGCACGGTGTTGGGGTTGGCGACAACGCCGAGTAACACCATCAGCCCAAGAATCACCGTCGCGTTGACTTTCTTCACCTGAATCAAAGGCGAAAGAAGGTAGATGACCATGATCGCAAAGAAGAACCACAGGTGATAAAACACCGGTTTTTGCAGGATATAGCGCAGGGAAAGTCCGGCATTAATTGGCGTGAAGAGTTTGATGTAGATAAGCGCAATCACGCTGTAAAACAACAAGCATGTGACGATGCGCAAAAAGTGGCGCTGCTGCGCACTGCGCTCTCCAAAAAACAGATAACCTGAAATCATGAAGAAGAGCGGGACGCTGACGCGGGATGCCGAGTTCAGTACGTTCGATAAATCCCAACTAAACGGACTGACGATATTGGCGTTGGTGATGTACCAGGTTGTGGTATGAATCATGACGACCATCAGGCATGCAATCCCACGCAGGTTGTCAATCCAGTTAATTTTTTGCTGCTGCATGGGTTCCTCTGGTGTTGTTGACGGTGATTTATCTGAGTTTTGTCTTCGTGCTCTTGCCAGATATAAAGTGGATTTGCAGAATGCGGAATACCTGTTAATTATTGAATAACAATAACGATTTTAACGTACACATAACTAATGATGATGCCAAAAATAAAAAATTGCCGTTGGCTGCTGATTTTTGCCGCCGTGTTACTCAGTGCCTGTAGTCATTCGGAACAACACCCACAATACGCGCAAGTCGCTCAACATCCGGTGATCCAGGGCGAAGCGATGATTGAAACCTGCAAAGGAGAAGCGGCGCATCGTTACAACACGCGCGCCGATCGCATCAGCGTGGTGGATTTTAAACAGTATCAGGGGAGCTATGAGATTCTTGGCAGCACCACGCGCCGGGAAGGATTCACCTGCTCCTTCGACGAAAGTGGTCAATTCTTGCACCTTTCGACGACATAAAGCCGCAACGCAAGGCAAACGCACGTGCATTCGGGCTGTATATCTTGCCATCAAAAGGTATACTGACCGCTTCTCTTTTTAACCCTCTCGAACGCGTGCGAAATCAACATGCAAAAGTTTGATACCAAGACCTTTCAAGGCCTGATCCTGACTTTACAGGACTACTGGGCTCGCCAGGGCTGCACCATTGTTCAACCTTTGGACATGGAAGTCGGCGCCGGCACCTCTCACCCAATGACCTGCCTGCGGGCTTTAGGGCCAGAGCCGATGGCGACTGCTTATGTGCAGCCATCTCGCCGTCCTACCGATGGCCGTTACGGTGAAAACCCGAACCGCTTACAGCACTACTATCAGTTCCAGGTGGTGATCAAGCCTTCTCCTGACAACATTCAGGAGCTGTACCTTGGGTCGCTTAAAGAGCTGGGTATGGACCCAACGATTCATGACATTCGCTTCGTAGAAGACAACTGGGAAAACCCAACGCTGGGTGCCTGGGGTCTGGGCTGGGAAGTGTGGCTTAACGGCATGGAAGTGACGCAGTTCACTTACTTCCAGCAAGTTGGCGGCCTGGAATGTAAGCCTGTTACCGGTGAAATCACTTACGGTTTAGAGCGTCTGGCGATGTACATCCAGGGCGTAGACAGCGTTTACGATCTGGTCTGGAGCGATGGCCCGCTGGGTAAAACCACCTATGGCGACGTGTTCCATCAGAACGAAGTTGAGCAATCAACTTATAACTTCGAACACGCCGATGTGGAATTCCTGTTCTCCTGCTTTGAGCAGTATGAGAAAGAAGCGCAGCACCTGCTGGCGCTGGAAAACCCGCTGCCACTGCCTGCTTACGAACGCATTCTGAAAGCCGCGCACAGCTTTAACCTGCTTGATGCCCGCAAGGCCATCTCGGTGACTGAGCGCCAGCGCTACATTCTGCGTATTCGTACTCTGACCAAAGCCGTGGCCGAAGCCTATTACGCTTCTCGTGAAGCGCTTGGCTTCCCGATGTGCAATAAGAACAAATAAGAGGCTGCCATGTCTGAAAAAACTTTTCTGGTGGAGATTGGCACTGAAGAGCTGCCACCAAAAGCCCTGCGCAGCCTGGCTGAATCCTTCGCTGCGAACGTTACAGCGGAACTGGATGCGGCGAATCTCGCTCACGGCGAAGTAAAATGGTTTGCGGCTCCACGCCGTCTGGCGCTGAAAATTTCCAACCTGGCTGAGTCTCAACCAGACCGTGAAGTTGAAAAACGCGGCCCGGCAATTTCTGCGGCATTTGACGCAGAAGGCAAGCCAAGCAAAGCCGCTGAAGGCTGGGCGCGTGGTTGTGGCATTACGGTTGAACAGGCAGAGCGCCTGGCAACGGACAAAGGCGAGTGGTTGATGTACCGCGCCCATGTTAAAGGCGAAAGTGCGCAAGCCCTGCTGCCTGCGATGATTGCCACCGCGCTGACCAAACTGCCGATTCCAAAACTGATGCGCTGGGGCGATAACAACACCCAATTCGTGCGTCCGGTTCACACCGTGACTCTGCTGTTGGGCGATGAAGTGATTCCAGCCACTATTCTGGGTATCGCGTCTGACCGTGTGATTCGTGGCCACCGCTTTATGGGCGAGCCGGAATTCACTATCGATAACGCCGATCAGTACCCTGAAATTCTGTTCACGCGCGGCAAAGTTATTGCCGACTACGAACAGCGTAAAGCGGTGATCAAAGAAGGCGCTGAAGAAGCGGCTCGCAAGATTGGCGGTAACGCTGACCTGAGCGAAAGCCTGCTCGAAGAAGTGACTTCTCTGGTGGAATGGCCGGTTGTTCTGACCGCGAAATTCGAAGAGAAATTCCTTAAAGTGCCTGCGGAAGCGCTGGTTCACACCATGAAAGGGGACCAGAAGTACTTCCCGGTGTACGCCAACGACGGCACATTGCTGCCGAACTTTATCTTTGTTGCCAACATCGAGTCGAAAGACCCGATTCAGATTATCTCTGGTAACGAGAAAGTTGTGCGTCCGCGTCTGGCAGATGCTGAGTTCTTCTTCAATAGCGACCGTAAAAAGCGCCTCGAAGACAACTTGCCGCGTCTGGAAACCGTTCTGTTCCAACAACAGCTCGGTACGCTGCGCGACAAAACCAACCGCATCGAAGCGCTTTCTGGCTGGATCGCGGGTCAAATTGGCGCTGATGTAAACCACGCCACTCGCGCCGGTTTACTGTCCAAATGCGACCTGATGACCAACATGGTGTTCGAGTTTACTGACACCCAGGGCGTGATGGGCATGCACTATGCGCGTCACGACGGCGAAGCCGAAGACGTTGCTGTTGCGCTCAACGAGCAATATCAGCCGCGTTTTGCGGGCGACGAACTGCCGTCTAACCTGGTGGCTTGCTCTGTTGCGATTGCCGATAAAATGGATACCCTCGCGGGCATCTTCGGTATCGGTCAGCATCCAAAAGGCGACAAAGACCCGTTTGCTCTGCGTCGCGCCGCTCTTGGCGTTCTGCGTATCATCGTTGAGAAAAACCTGCCGCTGGATCTGCAAACTCTCACCGAAGAGGCCGTGCGCCTGTACGGCGAGAAGCTGACTAACCAGAAGGTTGTCGACGAAGTCATCGACTTCATGCTGGGCCGCTTCCGCGCCTGGTATCAGGAAGAAGGCCACAGCGTAGATACCATTCAGGCCGTGCTGGCGCGTCGTCCAACCAAACCTGCTGATTTCGATGCGCGCATGAAAGCGGTTTCGCACTTCCGTACCCTGGAAGCGGCGTCAGCTTTGGCCGCTGCGAACAAGCGTGTATCCAACATTCTGGCGAAGTCAGACGAAACGCTGCAAGACCATGTGCGCGCTTCTGTTCTGAAAGAAGCGGAAGAAATGGATCTCGCCCGTCAGCTGGTTATCCTGCGCGATAAACTGGAGCCGTTCTTCGCTGAAGGCCGCTATCAGGAAGCGTTAGTCGAACTGGCCGCGTTGCGTGAGCCAGTCGATAAGTTCTTCGACAAAGTGATGGTGAACGCAGAAGATAAAGAGCTGCGTATCAACCGTCTGACGCTGCTCGCTAAACTGCGCGAGCTGTTCTTGCAGGTTGCAGATATTTCTCTGCTGCAATAATCATTGCTGCAACTGAAACGGCTTCCTTCTGGAAGCCGTTTTTTTTAGCGACAACCGGCTGAATGTGTCACCCTGGCGCACAGACCAACAATTTTTTTATCGCTATAAATATTCATTAACTCCACTTTAAATCCGTAGCGCAAGGCAATGCTGTGTACAATTGCCAGACCTAACCCGCTGCCGTGGGTTTCCGTGGTGTTAAAACGAGCAAAGCGTTCAAATGCGCGATGAAGATGTTCTTCCGGTATACCAGAGCCGTTATCGATAATATCCACGATGGTACAGTCGTTTTCGGTTTTGAGTATCACGTCCACGATAGTTCCTGGTGGAGTGTGTTGCATCGCATTGCCGATCAGATTGTCGAAAAGGCTGCGTAGCTCCTGGTGATTCCCTTCAATCACTGCGCTTTTCTCGCCGGTAAAGCCAATATCAATTCCACGGCGGTCAGCCAGGACCATCAGTTGCTCAATGCTTTCCTTAAGTATTTCTTTAATATCAACACGCTCAACCGTTTTGAACCCCACTTTCCGCCCTTCCTGCCGGGTAAGACTCAATAGTTGTGCCACCAGATGTCGGGTTCTGACAACCCCAGCTTCCAACTGATTAAAGCGTTCAGTAGCGTCGCCTGGCGCGATGTATTGTCGGAGATTTTCTAGCTGTAGGCTAATGGCGGTAATAGGTGTACGTAGCTCATGCGCCGAATCCTGTAAGAAATGACGCTGCGTGTCCAGGGAATGACTTAACCGTTGCAGAATACCGTTATAGGCCTCAACCAGCGGCGATATTTCATCAGGCACATGCTGTAGTGGGAGCGCCGACAGATTATGCGTGTCCTGTGAAGCAATGATGATTGAGGCGTTTTTCAGATTGCGGGATACCCGCCAAACCACCAGCCACAGCACACCAAAAGAGAGCGGGAACAGCATGATCAGCGGAATAATCGCAGAAAGTGCGCGGCGAATAACGATGTCTTGCATATAGCCGATATTGTGAATCAGTTGGACTGCCCCTATCTGGCTTCCAGGCTCTGCCTTTCGGGTATAAACCCGCCATTGCTGATCGCTACTTGAGCCAAAACGTAAGGTATGAAAACCGGATTCTTTTTGCAGAGGAATTTGCAGTGATGGTCTTGAGCTGGCTTGTAGCTCGCCTTTTTTGTCCCAAATTTGCACAATATAGACCCCCTTCTGATCGCTATTGTGCATGCTATGGAGCGTACTACTGATACTCAGTTGAGGCATTTGGGGATTGGTGGCGTAAGCATCAGCCCATTGTTCCAACTGATCGTCTTTGACGGTTTCCATCAGTGCGCCGTAGCTGACGTAAAAATACCAGGCTACGCCACCTATAGTGATCAAATGGATCAGTGCCAGACTGAAAAGAAGTTTATTGCGCAGTGAACGAGTCAAAAAATGGATAAGCCTTTTCATGTTATGCGCACCCGCCAGCCCAGCCCACGCACATTGCTGATCACGTTATTCCCCAGTTTGCGGCGCATCCCGTGAATTAAGACATCCACCGCGTTGCTGGTGACTTCTTCTCCCCATCCATAAATTCTATTTTCCAACTGTTCGCGTGACAAAATCGCGCCGGGGCGCTCCAGCAAGGCATACAACAAGGCATATTCACGTGCGGTAAGCTGTTCGCGTTGCCCCTGAAAAATAGCTTCACGAGTACCCATATCTAACTGAATATCTTTGGTGCCGATGACTGAGTCAGCAGCACCATGACTGCGGCGCATAATCGCTCGCATTCTCGCCAGCACTTCCTGGAAATCGAACGGTTTCAACAAGTAGTCGTCAGCGCCAGCATCCAATCCCTTAATTCGTTCTTCAACGCTGTCTCGCGCAGTCAGAATTAAGACCGGCGTGGCATCTCCTCGGGTGCGAGCTTTACGTAGCACGCTGATTCCGTCATCTCGGGGTAGGCCGAGATCCAGCAACACGCAGCTATAATCGCCGTCGGCCCAGGCGCTAGACGCCAGTTCACCGTCTTTTACCCAGTCGACGGACCAGCCAACGCCTTCCAGCGCCCGCATCAAATTGGCCCCGATCATGACATCATCCTCTACCAGTAATACCCTCACGACCTCTCCTTAGTTCCGAGCTTTACGAAGCATATTACCTGTTATTTCTTAGCAGATAATTATCCCCAGCCCGTTTTCTCCGTTTGCTCATTCTCAGCTAATTATTCGCTAATTCAGGGATAAATCTGCCGCTGTACAGTGAGTGCCATTAAGAAAACCGTGGAACGCTCAGAACATGAAGCTTTATCCAAACCTTATCTGGCCGACGCTATTGGTCTGCTCAATCTTGATTAGCGGCTGTGATGAGCAGGTGAATTCATCGCGGTCTGCCGGTGCATTACCGCTGGCACAAGTGACATACAGACAAATGGAGACGGTTGATATCCCAAAGATTGAAAAGTTTTCCGGTCGCGTGGTGGCTTACCAAACCTCTGAGGTCCGTCCACAGGTCAACGGCATTATTATGGAGCGGTTATTTAACGAAGGAGAAATGATAGTTAAAGGCCAGCCGCTGTACCGACTGGACTCCCGCCTGTATTCTGCAGCGGTCAAACAGGCGGAATCCAATCTGCAAATGACTCGCGCCAGTGCTTCTATTGCTAATGCGTTGGTCAGCCGCTACGCACCATTGGTAAAAACGCAAAGTATCAGTCAGCAGGATTACACCACCGCTGTGGCTAATGCGCAGCAGGCGCAGGCCGCAATTTCCCAGGCGGCAGCGTTGCTCGATACTGCAAAAATCAATCTTGAGTTTGCGACAATTACCGCCCCGATTAGCGGCAGAATTGGCCGCTCATTTTATACCGCAGGCGCACTGGTTACGGCCAATCAGGGCAATGCGTTGGCTACCCTTCAGCAGCTTGATCCAATTTATATCGACATCCAGCAAACCACCTCCGAGCTACTGGCTTTGCAGCAGCAAACTCCGGTAGAGGGGGCGGTAGCCGACCGCGTTCCGGTAAACCTGATGCTGGAAGGCGATATTCCATATGGGCATCAGGGAACGCTGGAGTTTTCTGAAGCGGTGGTTGATCCCGAAACCGGTTCGGTCACTTTACGCGCCCGTTTCCCGAACCCGCAACATACCCTGCTGCCAGGCATGTTCGTTCAGGCATCGTTGTCGCGTGCTACCCAACCGCAGGCTTTCCTGGTACCGCAAAGTGCACTCCAACGCGACACCAAAGGAGAACCTATGGTGTTTGTGATTGACGAACAAAATAAAGTCTCTTTGCAACACATCACGACTCAGGGAACGTTACAGCAAAACTGGGTAGTCACTGATGGTCTGCAGCAGGGTGACAAAGTCTTGACGCAAGGTCTGGTTCGCGTGCGTGCCGGGGATACCGTCAACGCGCAGTCTGAGGCCATTGCGCAGCAAATTGCCTTGCACACCACTCCCGCACAGCATGGAGGCTGAGCAATGATGTCAAAGATCTTTATTAACCGACCGATATTCGCCTGGGTGATTGCCATTGTGGTGATGCTGGCAGGAATCATCGCTATCAACCAACTGCCGGTAGAGCAATATCCCAACGTCGCTCCACCTCAGATAAGTGTCTCCACATCCTATCCAGGCGCATCGGCACAAACCATTCAGAACAGCGTCACACAGGTAATTGAGCAATCTCTGGTCGGTATCGATGGGCTTATCTATTTCAGTTCATCATCCAGTTCCCGTGGCCGGGCGACCATCAATGTCACTTTCGACAATGATGTTGATAGCGATATTGCCCAAGTCCAGGTACAAAACCAGGTACAACAGGTGTTGTCCCGCCTCCCGCAGGAAGTGCAGCAGCAGGGGGTGGAAGTCCGGAAAGCGAACCCGGACAGTCTGATGCTCGTTGGCGTGTATGACTCAACCGATACCATGACGAATATTGATGTAGCGGATTATGTGGCGTCTTCGCTACAGGATGTACTGGGCCGTGTGGCTGGTGTTGGCGATACCGATGTCTATGGGACGCAGTACGCGATGCGTATCTGGCTTGATCCAGTGAAACTGCGTAGCTACCAGTTGGTTCCCGCTGATGTGATTGAGGCGATTCGAAGCCAGAATGCGGAAGTTGCCGCGGGGCAGATTGGTGGACAGCCGCAACCGGAGAGCCAGATGCTCAGTGCGCTGGTCAGCGCGCAATCCAGACTGCAAACTGCCGAACAATTTCGCAATATTGTGCTGAAAACGGAAACCAGTGGTTCTGCAGTCCGATTGAGTAACGTTGCCAGAGTTGAGCTGGGAGCCGAAAACTATGACGCACTGGCGCGCATCAATCGTCACCCTGGCGCCGGGATCTCCATCATGCTGTCTCCTTCTGCGGACGCGCTACGAACCGCTGAACTGGTGAAGGCGGAAGTGAACCGAGTGGCCCGCGATTTTCCACCGGGACTGAAAGTGGTTTTCGCCAATGACAGCACCCGTTTTATCGAGCTGTCGATTAATGAAGTCGTCAAAACGCTGCTCGAAGCCATCGTGCTGGTCGTGCTGGTTATCTTCCTGTTCCTGAAAAAGTGGCGATCAGCGCTGATCCCGGCGATTGCGGTTCCCGTTGTGCTGCTGGGGACTTTTGCTGTGTTGTGGTTCAGTGGATTTTCCATCAATACGATGACGCTATTCGCCCTGGTTTTATCGATTGGTTTGCTGGTTGACGACGCCATAGTGGTGGTGGAAAACGTTGAACGCATCATGAGTGAAAACCCAGGTATGACGCCACGTGAAGCCACCTTCCGTTCAATGTCAGAAATCAGCGTTGCGTTAGTGGCTATCGCGCTGGTGCTATCGGCGGTGTTTTTGCCAATGGCCTTTTTTGGCGGGTCCACCGGGATTATCTATCGGCAGTTCTCGCTGACAGTGGTGACGGCAATGGTGTTATCCGTTTTCGTGGCCTTAATTCTTAGCCCGGCGCTAACTGCAACGTTACTGCAACCGCATCAGCTAAAACCTGAAAGTACCTCCAAAATATCAGCCTACTTTGGGCAATACCTTGCACCTGTACAGCATTTTCTGGCGCGTTGTTCAGTCTCTCTTTTCAACTTGCTTTTGAGCACAGTGCGTAAAGTCATCGCCCGACGCTGGCTGGCGCTAGGAGTCTATGTGCTGATATCGGTGGGATTTGTATGGTTATTTCTACGCCTGCCATCGGGTTTTTTACCGGCAGAAGATCAGGGCCGTGTGATGGTGCAATACCGCTTGCCGGGAGGCGCTACTCTGGGGCGTACCGTCGAGGTGCAAAAACAACTGGAAGACTACCTCCTCACCGCAGAAGGTGGAAACTCAGAAGTTGTATTCACGGTCAGTGGTGGCGGGAGTGCCACAAGCGGCCAAAACACCGGTTCAGCGTTTATCAGCCTGGCGGACTGGAGCCAACGGTTAGACAGTAAGGACAGCGCGAACAGCATTGTTGCGCGTCTTTCACAGGAATTTGGCAATGACAGTAAGGCCCGTATCTTTGCTCTGCTTCCGGCCCCGATTCGTGGCCTGGGAGATACAGGCGGATTTTCACTTGAGCTATTAAACAGCGGCAGTCTGTCCGCAGAGGAATTCCGTGCTGCGCGCGATTCGCTTCTGACTGCCGCACAGCGAGACCCGATGTTAAGTGGCGTCAGAGCGGTTGATCTGCCGGATGTCGCTACATTGCAAGTGAACAGTGACCCGCTGAAATTGTCGGTGCTTGGTCTGTCTCAGCAGAGCGTTAACGACACGCTGGCAACCGCGTGGGGCGGTGTGTATGTCAATGATTTCGTTGACCGTGGGCGAGTTAAACGAGTCTACGTGCAGGGTGACGCTCAGTGGCGCGCCGATCCGGCTGACTTATCCCAATGGTACGTACGAGGCGAGCAGGGGCAGATGACTTCGCTCGGTGCATTCACAACGACATCATGGGCGCAATCCCCCAGCAGCCTGTCGCGCTTTAATGGCGTGCCGTCTTATCAGATTCAGGGCAGTGCCGGGGCGGGTTTCAGTTCAGGTGAGGCGATGAACAGGATGGAGGCTCTGGCTCGCGAGATACCGGGTGTCAACGTCGCATGGTCCGGGCTTTCTTATCAGGAACGTTTATCGTCAGGCCAGGCAACATTGTTGTACGGGTTGTCGATTCTGGTGGTGTTTCTGTGCCTGGCTGCGCTCTATGAAAGCTGGTCGATACCGCTGTCAGTATTAATGGTGATTCCACTGGGCCTGTTTGGGGCTGTCACTGCCGTTACCCTGCGCGGACTAATCAACGATGTCTATTTGCAAATTGGCCTACTGACCACGATGGGGTTGGCGGCGAAAAACGCCATTCTGGTGGTGGAGTTTGCCGAGCAGGCGGAACGTCGCGGTATGTCAGTGACAGAGGCTGCCCTGGAAGCTACCCGGTTGCGTATTCGTCCCATCATGATGACCAGCATCGCTTTTATTTTAGGCGTGTTGCCGCTAGCTATCTCAACGGGTGCAGGGGCTGAAAGTCGTATTGCTATCGGCACTGCCACACTTGGCGGAATGCTGGCCGCAACGGTACTTATCGTTTTTTACATTCCTCTATTTTTCATTCTGGTCCGCCAACTGGTGGCGAAATTCTTCCCTTCATCAACGCTCAGGAGAGCATCATGAAATCAACAACATTACTGGCCTTAGTCTTTTTCTCTACGCTTTCTTTATCCGTTCAGGCGGCTCAACAGATTGATCAAGAGCAGGCAGCCCAACGACAAAGTGTCGGCGTGGTATCCGTCTCAAACCAGAGCGGTTCTCTGGATGATGTCGTCAGAGCACTGGATTCGAAAGCGACAAAAGCAGGCGCGAGTTATTTCCGGATTGTAAGCGCAGGAACACCTGCGGATTCAAGCCACTGGCGTGGTTCCGCTGAGATTTATCGTTAATGATGCCAGATTGAATTAATGCCCCCGCATATCAAGCGGGGGGTTATGACTATTTAATATTTCAGCGAACGACCAGCACAGAACATCTCGCGTGGCGAACCACGGCTGCGGCGTTTGAACCAAGTAAATAAGTCGACATGCTCGGTCGGTGAGAGGCGAGAATAATCACATCGGCATCAATATCTTCGGCAAGCCCGAGGATATGATCTTTTGGTGTACCGCTCAGAACATGCTTTTCGATACGGTCGTCCGGAATCTTAAACTTAGCGATGATATCGCTCAGTGTTTCCATGGCAGCCGCCTCCCTTTCTCTGGCATCCGGCGCAATCGAAGCATAACCCAGGCCGTAAGAGGCAAAATAGGTATAGTCGGGGATAACGGCCAGGAAGTGGATTGTGGCATCGTCGAGCTTTGCATAGTTTTCTACATGTGGAATGACCTGTTTGGTCAGTTCCATTTCGGAGATATCGATAGGGACGAGGATTTTCTTAGACATACAACCTCCTGTTGATTGCTTGTGATAACCCTCTTTAATTTATGGTTAATATTTGCGATTTCTGTAGTGACCTGAGTCTAAATTTGGGAAATTGCCGCTGCGATGATGCAAAAACAACAAACCCCGCGTCAGGCGGGGTTTTGGTTAAGGCAATCAGGGTACAAATGATAAAATTATTCCATCAACTGCTTACTGATGGTTGGATTCGCTTGTATCAAGCGCATCAACTTCAGTTCGGTATTGGAGGGTCTGAGTCGTTTTGATTCCCACTCCTGTACCATCGTCACGCTAACACCCATTGCGCGGGCAAAATCATCAATCTTAAGTCCGGTACTTTTTCTTAGTTGTTCAAATTCAGAAAATGCATTGGGCTTATCACTAAGAGCCATCGTTTGTGGCCTGTCTTTAAACACAATCTGCTCAAGGTTGCTCAGCAGCTCAATCATTGGATCTTTATATTCCATCGAGTACTCCTCATAAATCACACAATGGACAGTGAACACGTAAGAAGCTCATTAAGAGTAGTTGGAAAAAAAGCGGGCCGATGATTTTCAGGCTAACTATTTTTTTACTGAAAGCGGCTTATGCGTTTCAGCAAAAAAACTAAGCGGCATAACGAATTGAAAAGTCGGTGTAGTTGCGGCGTGAGTATAAATTTGTAAATGGATATGCAAATTATGCAAAACGGCGGGGCTAGCCCGCCGCGTACTTGTTTAAGTAAAAAAATATTCCATCATGCTTTTTGCGTAGCTTTATCCAGCTCGTGATTTTCTACGCGATTTACCCCATGCGCTCGCAGGCCTGCCCAGGATTTCACCATCAGCGCAGTGGCAGAAAGCACTGCCGGAATCGCCAGTAACATGAAAATAGTTTTGAACGACAGCTCGGCCTGCATCAGGAATGCACCACTAAATGCACCCAGAATACCGCCGAAACGCCCAAGCCCTAACATCCACGCCACGCCCGTTGCACGCCCTTGCGTTGGATAAAAGCCCGCTGCCAGCGCAGGCATCGACGATTGTGCGCCATTCATAATGGTGCCTGCGATAAACACCATCACGCCCATTAACACCAGGCTTGAGGTCGAGAAACCGACCAGGCAGACGAACGCGCCTGTCAGCAAATAACCCACCGCGACCACTTTGTTCGGGTTTAGCTTGTCCATCAGCGCACCAATAATGAGTACACCAATGCCACCGCCCAGTGGGAACAGCGCGGTGATAATCGACGCCTGGCTCAGTGTTGCTCCGGTTTCACGAATCAACAGAGGCAGCCAACTGGTCAGGAGATAGAAAATCAGCAAGCCCATGAAGTAGGTGATGCACAGCATTAATGTTCCCACCAGATAACGCGGTGAGAAAATAACGCCAAGCGCCGTTTTATCTTTGATATGACCGCCCACTTCGTTCAGCACGAAGCGCAGGTTTTCACCCGACGGTAACGGCGCGATACGCCGCATAATCGTGGCGATATCTTTTTGTGGTTTGTTTTTTACCACCAGATAGCGGGCTGATTCAGGAAGCCAAATCATCAGCACCACGGACAGAATCAGTGGCATCACACCGCCGAGCACTAAAACGCTTTGCCAACCGTAATGGGGAATCATCCACGCGGAGACAAAACCGCCCATCGATGACCCAATCGGGAAGCCAACGAACATCAGGTTCACCAACAGCGCACGTTTACGCTCGGGTGCGTATTCGGACATTAATGTTGCGGCATTGGGCATGGCGGCACCAAGACCCAGACCGGTTAAAAAACGCAGCAGGGCGAGGGACGTCAGGCTGGTGGCAAAGGCGGTCAGCAAGCTAAATCCGCCGAAAACCAGAATCGAGAGCACTAACACTTTTTTGCGCCCGATACGGTCAGCCATTGGCCCGGCGGTTAATGCGCCCACCGCCAGCCCAACCAGAGCCGCACTCATTACCGGGCCAAGATCGGATTTCTGCACACCCCATTCCTGCACCAGATCAGAGGCTATAAAACCGATGATTGCGGTATCGAAGCCGTCCAGTGCTACGGTAATAAAACAGAGAACGAGGATCATCCATTGGTATCTTGAAAAGCGATTATTGTTTATAAATGCCTGAATATCAGTCGTTGTTGTCTTTGTCATAAGGCATGTCCTGTAGGATACAGAGATGTTCGATTATCGAACAATAATTCGTTAATCGTTCGTTAAATCAAACCACTCAGCAGGCTATTGGGCAATCATCCCTCGGGTGTTAGTGTGCGATTATCGTACTGATTACGTGGGTGTTGACGGGATGATTGAAATTAACCTTTTAATATTAATAGGTTGGTAGTGTTTTCTCAGCGACAAAGCGACGCCGAATTTGTGAGAAAGATAACAATCATGCAACATCAATTTGCCTTAAGAGATTAATGCGAAAGGGTATCTTGCAAAGTCAGGTTGGACTATCCTTAGCAGCATTATTGGGTATACCCGTTGCCCTTCAATATGCAGGGTTGTTGGCTGCATCCTGAGGCTGCCTGGGTATATTGTTGAATGGTGAAAGGAGTAGAAAAGATGGCGACAGGTAAGTCCTGGTCACGCTGGTTTGCGCCGCTTGCGGCAATTTTAATGGTAGTGAGCTTGAGCGGTTGCTTTGATAAAGAAGGCGATCAGCGCAAGGCATTTATCGATTTCCTGCAAAATACGGCGATGCGCAGCGGTGAACGTTTGCCGACGCTGACAACCGACCAGAAAAAGCAGTTTGGCCCGTTGGTTTCTGATTACGCGATTCTGTATGGTTTCTCCCAGCAGGTGAACCAGGCGATGGACGATGGCATGCGCCCGGTAGCCGACAGCGTAAACAGCATTCGTGTACCGCAGGATTACATGACCCAGAGCGGTCCACTGCGTCAGGCGAACGGTTCTCTGAATGTGTTAGGCCAGCAAGTCCAGAATGCAAAAATGCAGGCTGACAGCGCACGTTCCACGTTGAAGCAACCAGACGATCTGAAAGTGGTGTACGACAAGGTTTATGAGAAAGTGGTTATTGCTCCGGCAGATGCCATGGCTCCGCTGATCCCAGCGGCACAAACCTTCACTGCGCAACTGGTGCAAGTGGGTGATTTCATCCAGCAGCAGGGAACTCAGGTTGGTTTCACCGCGGGTGGTATTCAGTTCCCAACGTCACAGCAAGCCAGCCAGTACAACTCGCTGATTGCTCCGCTGGCGTCACAGCATCAGGCGTTTATGCAGGCTTATTCAACGGCAAAAAACTCCATGCAGTAATGGCGATTTCCCCCGCTTAATTGCGGGGGATCCCAGAGGTGGCTTGAGCTCCAGCCCTGTGGACGGCTAAAATAAACCTTGTTATTCACCCTGCTTATATGAGTTAATACATCCATCGGTTTGAAGCACAGAACCTTTAAGCAGTTTAGTAGCGCAGTCCTCAAAGAGTTATCATAGATACCCTTCGACGTGATCTACCTTCCTTTATCGCTTTAAAAATCTGTAAAACATTCCAATTGCGCCGGAAGGCAAATTTAATTTAAAAGGTAATATCTATGTCTAACAAAATGACTGGTCTCGTAAAATGGTTCAACTCTGACAAAGGCTTCGGCTTCATCACTCCTGACGATGGCTCAAAAGACGTGTTCGTACACTTCTCTGCTATCCAGAACGATGGCTACAAGTCTCTGGACGAAGGCCAGAAAGTGTCTTTCACCATCGAAAGTGGTGCTAAAGGCCCAGCTGCTGGTAACGTAACTAGCCTGTAAGGTTAGCGTTAGCAAAGCTAAGAATTTAAAAACCCGCCTCGGCGGGTTTTTTCGTATCTGGGATTTATTTACCCAGCTTACTTACCAAATAAACGCCGCGAATTATCCTCGATCTTCCCGGAAATGCGCCTTTTCTGCATAGTGCGCGTCCAGCTGACGGACAGCCCCGCCGCCGACAGCAATCGGTGATACTGCTCATCATCAAACGGCATATGCCACGCTGTAGCAATCGCTTCTGCCACCGTCACATCACTCAGACGAGAAACCAGCTCCAGCGGTGATTCCGTCGATACATTTCCCGCCAAAACTACCCGATACAGCCAGCCGCAATAACCCGTTTCCTGCATCAAGGACGACATATCGTTAATGCCAAAATGGTAATTCAGCTTGTAGCACGGCGAACGCGGTTGCGTGACCTGAATCAGGGCGTCGCCCCAACGGAAAATATCGCCGATATAAACATCTTTTTCGGTCAGGCCTTCGGTCGATAAATTTTCACCATAGGCCGGAGCCGTAAATAGCTCTGCCTGCTCAGGGAATTCACGCGCCCAGTACGTGTAATGCTCACGTGGATAGTGGCACAACGCGCGATCTGGCCCACCGTGCACAACTTTTTCAGCCTGCTGATCGCCTTCCAGCCCAAGCTCAGTGAGTTTAAGTTCACCATCTACCTGATATTTGGCGATAGCGCTGGGTTTGCTGCCTTCGTATTCGCGGACTTTGCCAAGATAAACGTTTAGCGGATAGTGCATCTGAACCTCCCTGCAACAGACATAAAAAAAGCGAGCCATCAGGCTCGCCTCTCGTCAGCTGCAATGCAACTTATTTTTTAGCGGCAAAACGTGTTGCTGCTTCGTCCCAGTTCACAACATCCCAGAATGCTTTGATGTAGTCAGGGCGACGGTTTTGGAATTTCAGGTAGTAAGCGTGTTCCCACACGTCCAGACCCACGATTGGGAAGCCGGAAACGCCAGAAACTGCTTCGCCCATCAACGGGCTGTCCTGGTTTGCAGTAGAAACGACAGCCAGTTTGTCACCTTTCAGAACCAGCCACGCCCAGCCGGAGCCGAAGCGAGTTGCTGCTGCTTTCTCAAATTCTGCTTTGAAGTTGTCAACGCTACCGAAATCACGCTCGATGGCAGCCTTCAGATCACCTTGCAGAGTGGTGCCAGTTTTCAGGCCTTTCCAGAAGAAGCTGTGGTTAGCGTGGCCGCCCGCGTTGTTACGCAGAACGGTTTTTTTGTCAGCTGGCAGTTGATCCAGTTTAGCGATCAGCTCTTCAACTGGCAGGCTTGCGAACTCTGGCAGAGATTCCAGCGCTGCATTCGCGTTGTTTACGTACGCCTGGTGGTGTTTGCTGTGATGGATTTCCATCGTTTGCTTGTCGAAATGCGGTTCCAGTGCGTCGTATGCGTAAGGCAGGGATGGCAGGGTATAGCTCATATTCTTAACTCCTTGAAGGGGTAAAGTATCAACTGGCGCATATCTGTTAACGCCGCGTAATCAGTTGGTTCATTATAGTTAATTAAATGATATTGAAAATGATTATCAATGCCGTACTTTTTATAAGGTTATCACTTTTCATCATGATGGCGAAAATGTGAGCATTGTCAGGCGGATAAATCGTTTTTTGCCACGCTGTTCAGAAACTGGCATTACGGCAAAGGCAGTGCAGCAAAATTAGGGTGATAGTCGGCGTTTCTTTGAATCCTGGAGCATCATCATGTCGCTTAACGTCGCCCTTTTTGGTATTGGCCTTGATACTTACTGGCCGCAGTTTTCTGGTCTGGAACAACGTCTGACGGGTTACTTGCAGCAAATTGACCAGCGCCTCACGAAGCTTAATGCCACGGTGATCAACGGCGGCCTGATTGATAGCGTGGCCAAAGCCGATATTTTTGCCACGCACCTGCAAAGCCAACCGGTCGATGCCATCGTGCTTTATATCAGCACCTACGCGCTGAGTTCCACGGTTCTGCAGCTGGTACAAAAGATCAACAAGCCGGTGATTATCCTCGCCCTGCAACCCGAGCTGGGTTTGCCGTACGGGAAAATCCGCGACATGGCCGATCGTGGCGAACGCACCGGCGAATGGCTGGCCCATTGTCAGGCGTGTAGCGTGCGGCATCTTCTCGGCGGGTATGTCATTTGCGATGGACGCCGCAAAACCGATGCATGAAGCTGCCGCTGCGTTAGGTGTGGACCCGTTGTATGTCGCGCTGCCAAGTTACGTGATTATCATGGGCGGTGGTGCGGTGATTAACCTCGGTTATTGCTTCATTCGACTGGCAAACATGAAGAGTTTGTCGATAAAAGCCGACTTCTCGCTGGCAAAACCGCTGATCATCAGCAATGTGTTATTCGCCGCGCTGGCCGGTTTAATGTGGTATCTGCAATTCTTCTTCTACGCCTGGGGCCACGCCAAAATCCCGGCACAATACGACTACATGAGCTGGATGTTGCACATGAGCTTCTACGTGCTGTGTGGCGGGTTGGTTGGCTTGATCATGAAAGAGTGGAAATCAGCAGGCAGAAGGCCGGTTGGTGTATTGAGCATCGGTTGCGTGGTGATTATCATCGCTGCGAATATCGTCGGATTAGGCATGGCTGCGTAATTACGCTTCTACCGTGTACCGTTGACGCCACATCCGTGGCGTCATCCCCGTTTCTTTCGTAAACACTACCGAAAAGTAATTACTGTCCTCAAAGCCGCAACGCGTGGCGACATCTCCAATCAACAGTTCACTATGACGCAGCAAATCCTGGGCCTGGCAAATCTTTAACTGGCGTAAATACTGGCTAATCGTCATGCCGGTTTGTTGGCGGAAGAACTGGCGCAATTGGCGCTCTGCCACCTGATGCTGCTGGCAAAACTGCGACAGTTCAAAAGGCACATCGAGACTTTTTCCCAGGGCAGCCATCAGTAAATCGAGAGTTTCGTTGCTGTCAGGCCCGGCGGAGTCCTGAGATTGGTAACGGTGGCGACGCAGCAAAATACACAGTTGCAGAAACAGGCTTTCCGTCAAACATAACGACAGCGCATCGGGCTTCACGCTTTCGTGTTCCAGTTGCGCGATTAACTGCCTTGCCTGCGCCATACCGTGGCTGCTCAGTCGCCAGCGCGGATCCTTCCCTGCCACCGTGGTGTTTTGCAGCAAATCCTTCCAGTCGACGTTCAGTTTCAACCGTTCCGGGCAGTAAATAATATTATGCAGCACCAGGCCGTTCACTGATTCGTAGCTGTGGCGATCTTCGGCACGAATGTAAAACAGGTCGCCGCAGGTTATGCGATAAGGGCGGTCATTGAGAATATGCAGGCCGTTGCCGCGCCACACCAGAACCAGCTCGCAGAAATCATGGGTATGTTCGGCAAAGACGTTTTGCGGATAGCGGTCAGCCACCGCCACGGGCTGCGTGGCAGAGGCGAAAAAATCTGCTTTCTTGAGAACTAAATGACCCGCCACCGTGATGCCTCAAAAACCGAAAGAATCAGAAAGTATTGGCTTTTTTGGCTAAAAAAACGGTGACTGCCTTCGCGATTACTGAAGTTGCGTGTCGCGCCCCTGGCGAATCTCACGCGGGGACCAGGAAAACTCACGCTTAAAAAGCGTCGAAAAATGGTTACTGTCGCCAAAACCGCACTGGAAGGCGATTTCCGTCACGCTCTCCTCGCCATGGCGCAGCAAATGACGCGCTTTCATCAGGCGCAAACGGTTGAGATAACGCTGCGGCGTCATGCCGGTTTGCTGTTTAAGCTGCCGATGCAACGTGCGCAAGGAAAGAGTGAATTGCGAGGCTAACTGTTCCCAACAAATATCCTCGGCAAAATGGTCTTCCAGCCACGCCATCAGTTGATTTAAGCGGCCTTCCGAATTGCTTGCGCCTTCCATCATGCTGCCTTTACGCAGCAAGACCAGAAGCTGCATAAACAGAATTTCACGGTTGGCGACGGCGTGCGTGTCTGCCGCTTCGCCAATGTGCTCAAACTGATCAATCAGACCACGTACCTGTTGCAGCACCGGCTGGTTCACGCGCCAGTGCGACGGATAATTGCCGTCTTGTTCCTGCGGCAGCAACTTATCGAGACCGGATAAAAAGCAAAACGCATCCGGGGCGCGATACAGAATATTGGTCAGGCACAGATTTTCGGTGTGCTCGTACAAATGACGGTCGTGGTCACGGACAAAGCAGACTGAACCGCCGCTCAATGTGTATGGCTGGCCGTTAAAAACGTGCGTTCCAGTGCCATGTTCCACAATAACAATTTCATAAAAATCATGATGATGTTCAGGGAATGCAGCCTGGGGTAAGCGCGGCTCAATTGCCACGGATGAATGTCCAGATGGGAAAAAGTCAAAACCATGTAATACCGTCATCATTACCCCCAAGCTTTTTTAACATTGCCTGATAGTAGGTAACGATTCTCATCTGCACCTTAAAGTTTCGACACGAAATCAGTTAAAACTTGCTCGTTTTTTAAGAACGGGCGGGAATTATCAGGAAATGCGGAGAGCGTCACAGGGCGGCTTTATGGGTGATAAACATGAATCTGTGACATCACTCACGTTCACCTTTGCCTTTTTGCCAACGGCTGGTAGGCACTGTCAGTGTCGAGAAGGTGGACGACGGCGTTACTTTTTAGAGTGGGGGCAATTAATTTAGCAAGGACCCCCAAAATGACTCTACGCCATAGTGTTGCGGTAGACCTGGGCGCATCAAGCGGCCGTGTCATGCTGGCGCGTTTTGATAGCGACACTCGCAGTATCTGCCTGCGCGAAATTCATCGTTTCACTAACTGCTTAAAACTGGCCGAAGCTTCCACCGTCTGGGACGTCGACGCGCTGGAAGATGAAATCCGTACCGGCCTGCAAAAAGCCTGTGACGAAGGCATTTCTATCGACAGCATCGGCATCGACACCTGGGGTGTGGATTACGTGCTGATTGACCGCGAAGGCAAACGCGTCGGGCAGCCCATTTCCTACCGCGACAGCCGTACCGATGGCGTCATGGACACCGCGTTTAAGCAGTTGGGGCGTGAAGATATTTACCGCCGCACCGGCATTCAATTCCTGCCATTTAACACGCTCTATCAGTTCCGTGCACTGGTGGAACAGCAGCCGGAACTGATCGATAACGTCGAGCACGCCCTGTTGATCCCGGACTATTTCTGCTTCCGCCTGACTGGCGCACTGAACTGGGAATATACCAACGCGACCACCACGCAACTGGTGAATATCAACAGCGACAACTGGGATGAAACGCTGCTCGACTGGGCGGGCGTGCCGCATAAATGGTTCGGCACACCGACGCATCCGGGCAACGTCATCGGCCAGTGGATTTGCCGTGAAGGCAACAAAATCCCGGTGGTTTCGGTTGCCACGCATGACACCGCCAGCGCGGTGATTGGTGCTCCGCTGAAAGACAAAGATGCCGCGTATCTCTCTTCCGGCACCTGGTCGCTGATGGGTTTTGAGAGCAAAACGCCTTATGCCAATAGCGCGGCGCTGGCCGCCAACATCACCAACGAAGGTGGTGCGGAAGGGCGCTATCGGGTACTGAAAAACATTATGGGCCTGTGGCTATTGCAGCGCGTGACCCGCGAACTGGGCATCACCGATCTGTCAGATCTTATCGATCGTACCAGACAAACTCCGGCCTGCCGTTTTGTGATCAACCCGAACGACGATCGTTTTATTAATCCGGAAAGCATGAGCCGCGAAATTCAGGCAGCGTGTCGCGAAAGCAACCAGCCGGTGCCGTTCACCGACAACGAACTGGCGCGCTGCATTTTCGACAGCCTGGCGCTGCTGTATGCCAAAACGCTGTCAGAACTCGCCACCGTCCGTGGCCGCCCGTTTAGCTGCCTGCACATTGTCGGTGGCGGTAGCCAGAACGCCTTACTCAATCAGCTATGCGCCGATGCCTGCGGTATTCCGGTGTTCGCCGGGCCGATTGAAGCCTCAACGCTCGGCAATATCGGCTGCCAGTTAATGGCGCTGGACGAAATCACTGATGTCGATGACTTCCGCAAAGTTGTCGCCGCCAACTATGAACTGAAATCTTTTTCCCCCGAAACAGAAAGCGAAATTGCCCGCTATATCGCGCAGTTTCCGCTGAACATTCAAACACGAAAGGAGTTTTGCGCATGACCACATCTCTTGAAACAGCCTGGGAACTGGCGAAACAGCGCTTTGCTGCTGTCGGTGTTGATGTTGAAGCCGCACTGCAACAGCTCGACCGTTTACCGGTTTCTATGCACTGCTGGCAGGGCGATGACGTTGCCGGATTTGAAAACCCGGAAGGCGCGCTGAGCGGCGGGATTCAGGCGACGGGCAATTACCCGGGTAAAGCGCGCAATGCCGCTGAATTACGCTCGGATCTGGAACGCGCATTAAGCCTGATTCCTGGGCCAAAACGCCTGAATCTGCACGCGATTTATCTGGAGTCTGAACAGCCGGTTTCCCGCGACAAAATCAAACCAGAACATTTTAAAAACTGGGTTGAGTGGGCGAAAACCAACAAACTAGGGCTGGATTTTAACCCGTCTTGTTTCTCGCACCCGTTAAGCGCCGACGGTTTTACGCTTTCGCACGCTAATGATGAAATCCGCCAGTTCTGGATTGACCACGTTAAGGCCAGCCGCAAAGTGTCCGCGTACTTCGGCGAACAATTGGGCACGCCGTCAGTCATGAACATCTGGATCCCGGATGGCATGAAAGACATCACCGTTGACCGACTGGCCCCGCGCCAGCGTTTAGTCGCCGCCCTTGATGAAGCGATGAGCGAAAAACTCAATCCGCAACACCACATCGACGCGGTAGAAAGCAAACTGTTCGGTATCGGTGCGGAAAGCTACACCGTCGGCTCCAACGAATTCTATTTTGGTTACGCGACCAGCCGCCAGACCGCACTGTGTCTGGATGCGGGCCACTTCCATCCGACCGAAGTTATCTCCGACAAAATCTCCAGCGCCATGTTGTATGTGCCGCGCCTGCTGCTGCATGTGAGCCGTCCGGTGCGTTGGGACAGCGACCACGTGGTGCTGCTGGATGATGAAACTCAGGCGATCGCCAGCGAGATTATTCGCCACGATCTGTTCGATCGTGTGCACATCGGCCTGGATTTCTTCGACGCCTCCATTAACCGCATCGCCGCGTGGGTTATCGGCACGCGCAATATGAAGAAAGCGCTGCTGCGTGCGCTGCTTGAGCCAACTGAAACCCTGCGCCAGCTCGAGCTGGAAGGCGATTACACCGCGCGTCTGGCATTGCTTGAAGAGCAAAAATCGCTGCCCTGGGCGGCGGTCTGGGAAATGTACTGCCAGCGCAACGACACGCCGGTTGATGCCCAGTGGCTGAAAACAGTGCGGACTTATGAAAAAGACGTGTTGAGCCAACGCGCTTAACCACCCTCATCCCAACCTTCTCCCTGAGGGAGAAGGGGAAAAATGAACACAACAGGAACCACAAGACTATGCAGAACATCCTTAACGCCTGGTTTGTAGAAGGCATGATCAAAGCAACGAGCGACGCCTGGCTGAAAGGCTGGGACGAGCGCAATGGCGGCAACATCACCATGCGTCTGGATGAAGCGGATATCACGCCATTCCAGGCTGAATTCCACGCCGCTCCGCGTTATATCGCCCTAAGCCAGCCGATGCCTGAACTGGCGAACACGCCGTTCATCGTGACCGGTTCCGGCAAATTCTTCCGTAACGTGCAGCTCGACCCGGCAGCAAATATTGGCGTGGTGAAAGTGGACAATCGCGGTACGGGCTACCACATTTTGTGGGGGCTGGAGAACGAAGCGGTGCCGACTTCGGAACTGGCTTCGCATTTCCAGTCACACAGCGTGCGTATCAAAATCACCGGCGGAAAAGATCGCGTCATTATGCATTGCCACGCCACCAACCTGATTGCCCTGACGTACGTGCTGGAAAACACGACCGACGTGATTACCCGCAAATTGTGGGAAGGCAGCACCGAGTGTCTGGTGGTGTTCCCGGACGGCGTGGGCATTCTGCCGTGGATGGTACCGGGCACCGATGAAATTGGCACGGCGACCGCTGGCGAGATGACAAAACATTCGCTGGTGTTGTGGCCGTTCCACGGGGTATTCGGTAGCGGCCCGACGCTTGATGAAGCGTTTGGTCTTATTGATACCGCCGAGAAGTCTGCCGAAGTATTGGTAAAAGTCATTTCGATGGGTGGCATGAAACAAACCATTTCTCGTGATGAGCTTATCGCGCTCGGCAAGCGTTTTGGTGTCACCCCATTAGCCAGTGCTTTAGAGCTTTAAGTCGTAAACATAGAGCGGGTTAACCCGCTCTATGACAAAAATAAAAAACACCTGCAAACCCTACATACATCGGAGTACAAGCAATGAAAACTAAAGCAATATTAGGTTGTACGCTCACCGTTGTCGCACTGGCTCTGTCCAGCTCTGCCCTTGCTGAAGTGAAAATCGCGCTGGTGGCGAAATCCCTCGGGAATGGTTTCTTTGAAGCAGCAAACGTCGGGGCGCAGGAAGCCGCCAAAGAGTTGGGGGATGTAAAAGTTATTTATACTGGCCCCACGACGACAACCGCCGAAGCACAAATTGAAGTTCTCAACGGCTTGATCGCTCAGGGTGTTGATGCCATTGCTATTTCTGCCAATGACCCTGACGCGCTGGTTCCGGTGCTGAAAAAGGCCATGCAGCGCGGCATTAAAGTGGTTTCATGGGATTCCGGCGTGGCAAAAGAGGGCCGCCAGATTCACCTTAATCCTTCCAATAACGCGTTGATTGGCGAAACCAACGTCAAGCTGGCGGCTGATGCTTTAAAAGCGATGAATCTGGAAAAGGGTGATGTCGCGATTCTGAGCGCAACACCCACCTCAACTAACCAGAATATCTGGATTGCTGAGATGAAAAAGGTGCTGCCGAAATACCCTTCCGTGAACCTGGTGACGGTCGCTTATGGCGATGATCTGTCTGATAAAAGCTACCGTGAAACCGTCGGCCTGTTGAAATCCTACCCGGATTTAAAAGTGATAGTCTCGCCGTCGTCCGTCGGGATTGTTGCCGCGGCGCAAGCGGTGAAAGACCAGGGCAAAATCGGCAAAGTTTATGTGACGGGCCTGGGTTTACCGTCTGAAATGGCGGGTGCGGTGAAATCTGGCGCGTCGAAAAGTTTTGCTATCTGGAACCCGATTGATTTGGGTTACGCCGCCACGTATCTGGCGGACGATTTAGTGAAAGGGACGGCGACCAAAACCGAAGCCAGCATGGGCAAACTGGGCAAAGTGAAGCTGGATGCCGACGGCAGCGGCGCGATGGCTGAGCCGTTTGTTTACGATGCCAGCAACATCGATAAATTCTCCAAAATATTCTGATTGGGTATTGGCGGGTGACGCTTTGCTTACCCGCCCTACAAAGGCCAAACGTAGGGTGGATAAGCGTTCGCGCCATCCACCATTTTGGATGGGGAATTTACCATGACACTCACTACACCATTGCTGTCCCTGAAGGGGATAACGAAAGTCTTCCCCGGTGTGCGCGCGCTTGAAAACGTCCACCTCGATTTGTGGCCAGGAAAAGTCACGGCGCTTATCGGTGAAAACGGCGCAGGTAAATCCACACTGGTTAAAGTCATGACCGGGATTTATCAGCCGGAAGAGGGCGAACTGCTTTATAAAGCGATACCGATAACGCTGCCAAACCCGGAAGCGGCGCATAAAGTCGGCATCACGGCGATTCATCAGGAAACGGTGCTGTTCGATGAACTGACCGTCACCGAAAATATTTTTGTCGGCCACTATATTTATCGCGGCTTCTTCAAGAAGCTCGACTGGCCCGCCATGCACCAACAAGCGCAAGACATCCTCACTCGCCTGGAAGTGCAAATTAACCCTCGCGCCACGCTCAAAACGCTGAGTATTGCCCAACGTCACATGGTGGCGATTGCCCGCGCGCTGTCGTTTGAAGCGCAAGTGGTGATTCTGGATGAACCGACCGCCGCACTTTCGCAGCATGAAATTGTCGAGTTCTATCAAATCGTCGAGCGCCTGAAAGCCGAGGGGAAAGCGATTCTGTTTATCTCGCACAAGTTCGACGAGATTTTTGCCATCGCCGATCACTACACCATTTTGCGCGACGGTATCTATATCAGTTCCGGACAAATCAGCGAGATAACCGAAGAGCGGATGGTCACGATGATGGTCGGTCGGGAAATTACTCACGCCTTCCCGAAAGTGAATTGCGAGCCAGGCGAGGTGGTGCTGGAGGTGAAAGACCTCTGCCATCCAACCGAATTTGCCCATATCGACTTCCAGTTACGCAAAGGGGAAATCCTCGGTTTCTACGGCTTAGTCGGTGCCGGGCGTACCGAGTTAATGCAGGCGCTATCGGGGGTTTCGCGCCCGTCCCACGGCGAAATCTTGCTCAATGGCCAGGCGATGCAGTTCCGCCAGCCAGCGGACGCGATCAAAGCCGGGATTGTTTGCGTGCCGGAAGAGCGCCAGAAGCAGGGCGCGATTATCGAACTGCCGATTTATCAAAACATTAGCCTGCCGCAACTGAGCCGCCTTAACCCGCGCGGTATCTTAAACGATGCGCGCGAATGGGCGCTGGCGGACGAATACGCCAAACGGTTACAGGTAAAAGCCTTTAGCTGGAAACAGCCGGTTGAAACGCTTTCCGGCGGCAACCAGCAGAAGGTGGTGATCGGCAAATGGCTGGCGACTCAGCCGGAAGTCATCATTCTCGACGAACCGACCAAAGGAATCGACATCGGCTCGAAAGCGGCGGTGCACCAGTTTATGTCCGAGTTGGTCGGCCACGGCCTGGCGGTGATTATGGTGTCGTCCGAATTGCCGGAAGTGATGGGCATGGCGGATCGCATTATCGTGATGCACGAAGGGCTGATGGTGGCGCAATTTGAGGCGGGTGAAGCGAGTGCTGAGATGATTGTCAGCGCCGCCAGCGGTTCCCATGAGGAGGCAGCATAATGTGGCAATCTCTTCTCAAACATCGCGAATTCCTGCTGGCGGGCGTCATCTTGCTGATGATTCTGGGGATTGGCAGCCGCGTGCCGTCGTTCCTGGCGCCCGGCAACCTCGTAGAAATGTTCAATGACACCTCGATTCTGATCATTCTCGCCCTCGGCCAGATGATGGTGCTGCTGACCAAAGGCATTGATTTGTCGATGGCGGCGAACCTGGCGCTCACCGGCATGATTGTCGCCTTGCTTAACTTCCACTATCCGCAAATCCCGGTCTGGGCGCTGCTATCCCTGGCGACCGTTCTTGGTCTGGTGATGGGGGTGATTAACGGTTTGCTGGTCTGGAAGCTCGGCATTCCGGCGATTGTCGTCACGCTGGGCACCATGAGTATTTATCGCGGCATCATCTTCCTGCTCTCAAACGGCGGCTGGATTAATGCGCATCAGATGAGTAGCGATTTTCTCGGATTGCCGCGTGCGGTCGTGCTGGGCATGCCGTTGCTGAGTTGGTGTGCGGTCGCTGCCCTTTTGCTGGTGGGGTATTTCTTGCGTTACAGCCGCACCGGGCGGGCGATGTACACCGCGGGCGGCAACGCGACGGCGGCGTATTACACCGGAATCAATGCCGGGAAAATGCAGTTCATCAGTTTTAGCCTCTCGGGGGCGCTGGCCGGTTTTTGCGGCTATTTGTGGATTTCTCGATTTGCCGTTGCGTATGTCGACGTAGCTAACGGTTTTGAACTGCAAATCGTCGCAGCCTGTGTGATTGGTGGAATTAGCACCATGGGTGGAATCGGTCGCGTGCTCGGATGCCTGCTGGGCGCTCTGTTCCTCGGCGTGATCAACAACGCGCTGCCGGTGATTGGCGTATCGCCATTCTGGCAAATGGCGATATCGGGTGCGGTGATTGTGATTGCGGTGCTGCTTAACGAACGCGGCAATAAACGCAAAGGGCGGCTGATTCTGCGCGACGCAGCGCTTGCACGACAAACTTCGGGAGCGAGCCATGAATAAAACGCTGATCTCTGAATCTGTGCCTCCGCAGGCTGGAGCGGCTCCGCTGTTGCGTCGCTTGCTGTGCTGGGAGTCCTTTTTACTGGCGGTAACGCTGGCGGTGTTTGTGGTAAATGCGCTCGCTTCACCGTATTTCCTCAACATCTGGAACCTGTCAGATGCCACCTTTAACTTCACGGAAAAAGCGATCATCGTCTTGCCGATGGCGATGTTGATTATCGCCCGTGAAATCGACTTGTCTGTAGCGTCAACCATTGCGCTCAGTTCAACGGCCATGGGCTTTTGCGCTCAGGCAGGTGTCGATACCGCAGGGCTGGTGTGCATCGGGCTTGGCGTCGGGTTGTTGTGCGGTTTGTTCAACGGCCTGCTGGTTACGCGTTTTAACCTTTCTTCGATTGTTATCACCATCGGTACCATGAGTCTGTATCGCGGCATTACCTACATTTTGCTGGGCGACCAGGCGCTAAACCACTACCCGGAAAGTTTTGCCTGGTTTGGGCAGGGCTATGTCTGGGGGGCGCTGTCGTTTGAATTTGCGCTCTTCATTGTGCTGGGGGCGGTTTTCGCCTTCCTGCTGCATAAAACTAACTTTGGCCGCCGGACTTACGCCATCGGCAATAACCCGACCGGCGCGTGGTATTCCGGCATCAACGTGAAACGTCACAACCTGATGTTGTTTGTGCTGGTGGGCGTGATGGCAGGGCTTGCCTCCGTGTTGCTGACCTCACGTCTTGGCAGCACACGCCCAACCATTGCTATGGGTTGGGAGTTAAGCGTAGTCACCATGGCGGTGTTGGGCGGCGTCAATATTCTGGGCGGCTCTGGCAGCATGGCGGGCGTGATTATTGCCGCGTTCCTGATGGGTCTCGTTACCTTCGGACTCAGTCTTTTGAATGTGCCGGGCATCGTGATGTCGATTATTGTCGGCGCGATGCTGATTACCGTGATTTCTCTACCCATTATTACCCGCCGCATTATGCAACGGACACGGCGCTGAATACCGAGGCGATGGCCGGGTGGCCATCGTCATAATATTAAGGAGAATAGCAATGAGCTTTATGTTGGCCTTACCAAAAATCAGCCTTCACGGCGCAGGTGCCATCGGCGATATGGTGAAATTAATTGCCGCTAAACCCTGGGGAAAAGCATTAGTGATTACCGACGGGCAACTGGTGAAAATGGGTCTGCTCGACAGCCTGTTTAGTGCGCTCGATGAACATCAACTTTCTTACGAACTGTTCGACGAAGTGTTCCCGAACCCGACCGAAGAACTGGTGCAAAAAGGTTTTGCCGCGTACCAGGCGGCAAGTTGCGATTACCTGATTGCCTTCGGTGGCGGCAGCCCGATTGATACCGCCAAAGCGGTGAAAATCCTGACGGCAAACCCTGGCCCATCCACCGCATATTCTGGCGTAGGCAAAGTCACCAACCCAGGCGTGCCGCTGGTGGCAATCAACACCACGGCAGGAACGGCTGCGGAGATGACCAGCAATGCGGTGATCATCGATTCTGTGCGCCATGTGAAAGAAGTGATTATCGACACCAACCTGATCCCGGATATCGCTGTGGATGATGCAAGCGTGATGCTCGATATCCCGGCAAGTGTGACCGCCGCAACCGGCATGGACGCGCTGACTCACGCTATCGAAGCCTATGTTTCCGTTGCCGCTCACCCGCTGACCGACGCCAACGCACTGGAGTCTATTCGCCTGATTAGCCAGTGGTTGCCAACAGCCGTCGACGAAGGGCACAACCTCGAAGCGCGTGAAATGATGGCTTACGGCCAATACCTGGCGGGAATGGCATTTAATAGCGCCGGCCTTGGCCTGGTGCACGCGTTGGCACACCAGCCGGGTGCGACGCACAACCTGCCGCACGGCGTATGTAATGCCATCTTGTTGCCCGTCATCGAAGCCTTTAACCGCCCGAAAGCCGTTGCACGTTTTGCGAAAGTTGCCGCAGCGATGGGCGTGAATACTCAGGGTATGAACGAAGAAGAAGCCAGTTTTGAGGCGATTCTGGCGATTCGTGCGCTTTCTACTCGCGTTGGCATTCCATCTGGCTTTAGCCAGCTTGGAATTCAAACTGCAGATATCGAAGGCTGGCTGGATAACGCTCTGGCTGACCCATGCGCAGGGTGTAATCCACGCCCGGCAACACGTGAGGAAGTGCGCGAGCTTTACCTGGAGGCACTATGATCAACAAGGGAGGGATCCGCAAAGCTTTTGTAATGCAGGTGAATTCCGATGCTCATGAAGAATATCAACGCCGCCATACGCCGATTTGGCCGGAGCTGGAAGCGGTACTTAAACAGCACGGTGCTCATCACTACGCTATTTATCTTGATGCAGCACGTAACCTACTTTTTGCCACGGTAGAGATTGAGTCCGAAGCCCGCTGGAACGCGGTTGCCCAAACGGAAGTTTGCCAGCGCTGGTGGAAGCATATGAGCGAAATCATGCCGAGTAATGCCGACAACAGCCCGGTGAGTGCGGAGCTGAAAGAGGTGTTTTATTTGGAGTAATGGGTAGCGGGCAGGATTTTACTCTTGCCCGCTTTTTTGACCTGAATACTATTTCTGGCTTCTTGTTCTCTATTTTCTTGATGTTGTTAATCGAAAACCAAACCTGCTTCTGTCCACATCCAGATTTTTCATTATGTGACGTTTATCACAATCAACATCCTACCTTCTCTTTACCGTATAACCAAGCTATCAATTTGATTTTATTGCATTTATCAGGCTAATAGTTCAGTTTCAACTATTAGCTCTGGTCAATAATTCCACGGACAGGAAAGGGCTTCCATCATGGCTTCAGACGGCACCCGCTTTACCTTCACCGCCGGGCGTACTCCGGCGGACACCTTTGCGGTGGTGAACTTTAAGCTTAAACAGTCCCTCTCTTCCCTGTTCAGCCTGGATATCTCCGTCGCCTGCAATGACCCGGCGATTGGCTTTAAAGCCATTCTCGATGAATACGCGCTGCTCACCATCTGGCAGGGCGAGGTGATTAAGCGCCGGGTACGCGGGATCGTCACCTTCTGCGAACAGGGTGACAGCGGCAAGCACCAGACGCTTTACTCGATGACGGTGCGCCCGGAGTTCTGGCGCAGCTCGCAACGGCAGAACTGCCGCAGCTTTCAGAATTACGACATCCAGTACATCTTCGCAAAGTTGCTCAAAGAAATGCGTATCCGCACGCATGACGCGCTGTTCCGGCGTCCGCATCCGCCGCGCGAATTCTGTGTTCAGTTTATGGAATCGGATTACGATTTCATTGCCCGCCTCGCCGCCGAAGAAGGCATTTTTTTCTTCGAGGATGAATATCTGGATGACCGTGACCAGAAGCTGACCTTCACCGATGACCGCAGCAACCTGCGCGGCCTAGGGGCTTTTCCGTATAACCCGAATGCCGCCTCGGAATCCTCCACCTACTGCATCAACACCTTTCGCCGCAGCGCGCAAATCCGCCCGGCAAAAGTCACCACCCAGGATTGCACCTTCACCGCGCCGAACTGGCAGGCGCAGTATCAGGAAGAAGGGGCAGACCTGTCGTATCAGCGCCCGGATTATGAGATTTTTGACTATCCGGGGCGTTTTAAGGATGAACAGCACGGGGCCGATTTTGCGAAATATCAGATGGACGGCTGGCGCAATAACGTCGATTTTGCCAGCGGTACCAGTAACTGCCCGCAGTTACAGCCGGGGCGCTGGTTCACCCTTACCGACCATCCGCGTGAAGATTTAAACAGCCCGTGGCAGGTGGTGTCGAGCGAGATGACCGGCAGCCAGCCGCAGGCGCAAATCGGCAGCTCCGGCCAGGGCACCACGCTCACCAACCGCTTTCATGTTATCCCTGCCACACAGACCTGGCGCCCTGCGCCGTTACTGAAACCGCTGGTGGACGGCCCGCAAATCGGCATTGTCACCGGTCCGGCCGGGGAAGAAATCTACTGCGACGAGCACGGGCGCGTGACGGTGAAATTTGCCTGGGACCGCTACAACAAAAGCAACGAAGAAAGCTCGTGCTGGGTGCGCGTCTCTCAGGCGTGGGCAGGCACCGGATTCGGCAACATCGCCATCCCGCGCGTCGGCCAGGAGGTGATTGTCGATTTCCTCAACGGCGACCCGGACCAGCCGATTATCACCGGACGGACTTATCACGCCGCCAACCGTGCACCGGGCGACCTGCCGGGCACCAAAACCCAGATGGCGATACGCTCGCAGACGTATAAGGGTAATGGATACAACGAATTAATGTTTGACGACCAGACCGGCCAGGAGCTGCTGTCGGTGCATGCCCAGAAGGACATGAAGACGGTGGTGCTCAATAACCGCGATACGAATGTGAAAGTCGACCACAGCGAAACCATCGGCCATAACCAGAAGGTCACGGTCGGGCTGGGGCAGACGGTAAAAGTCGGCAAGGAGAACGCCGTCGGACACGACCAGACAATCACCGTGGCGCACGACCGCAGCATCACCGTACGCAATGACCAGACGCTGAAAGTCACCCGCGACCGGAGGGGAAACAGCGGCCGCGATGACAATCTGTATGTGGAGCGTGACCGCAAAATAACGGTGAAAGGTAGCCAGCAGCACAACACGACCCAAGACCATATCAGCCTGGTGAAGGGCCATCACAGCCTGGAAGTGAAAGGCGACCTGGCGCAGAAAGTGGCGGGGGCGCTGGGTGTGGATGCGCAGGGTGATATCGTGCTGCAGAGTCAAATCAAAATCACGCTGCGGGTGGGGAGTTCGTTTGTGGTCATCCACCCCGGCGGCGTGGACATCACCGGGCTGAAAATCAATCTTAACGGTGGGGGAAGTCCGGGAGCGCCTGTGAAGACCCTGCAGGCGGCGGTACTGAGCCGTCTGAGCGATGAGGAGGGTTCAGAACCAGAACAGTACAATATCCAGTTTTCTTTTAAAGATGATGATGGAGTACCTTATTCAAATACACGTTATGTAGGGTATTTAGAGGATGGTACACAATTCCGGGGAGTGACTGATAATAAAGGATGTACAGAAAATTTTGCTACCGACGGTTCGCAAGTAGTAAAGGTTAGATTATTACATCAGAGTATTGATATGGTTGAAGGAGGGGTATATGAGTAATGAAAATTCGGCAAATAAAAATGGAATATCAGAGTCTAATAGCGAACAGAAAAAGGAATGTGTTAAAGAGTTTTTAGTATCTGATAAGTTTAAACCTATGATTGAAGAAGTATTTATATCCGTTAAAAAGGTTTTGGCGCAAAGAAAACAAAACCTTACTGATTGGACAAGCATAGATGAAGAAGAGTTTATTCGCATATTTGGTATAAATAAAGATGTTGAGATACAAAGTAAATACTCGGCAAGAAATGAAACTGAAAAACGAATAGAGAAGGTAAAAGCACGCGAGTTTATGCTAAGTGGCATTAATCGTTTTATAGAAATATGTAATAACATTTCCGTTGAGAACCGCACATGTGTGAATGGCGAGAATTTGTATGGGAATTTCTTAAACTATACACATATTACTCCAGGCTCTGCACGAATAGAATCAACACAAACCTTGGGGTGTACTCCTAAAGGTGATGATGAAGAAATAGAAAAGTATTATGGAAACACGAAAGTAATGGTTCGCCGTAAAAGTTACAAAGATAAACTTCGAATTGAAATATTGCATAATTTTTTAAATAAACCTCTTTGGGGCCATGACTCTAAAGTATCCACGCTATGTCATGAATTATCTCATCTTTGTAGGTACGGTGTAGATAATGAAAGTTATGGTGGTATGGGAACACTGGATTTACCTACAGTAGACTTTGATCCAGATTTCAACTATGAAAAATTTGCGGCTGAACTCGTAGGTAACCCCGAAGTGTTTAAGAACTCTTATAATATAGAAAGGTATTTTGAGATTAAGGTGAAATGAATAATATTATATATTTTATGCCCTTGCTTTTTTCATTTCTTATCTTGCAGCAAGGTAATGCAACTCCAATAAAATATGGGTACGGTAACTCGAATGGAGTTGAGATAGGGAAAACTCATCTCTTATCAGAAGATGAGACGATTCTTAATTACAAAATTAGTGAAAATGAGAGTAAAAATCAACAGGTTAAATATAATATTCAAGTCGCATTATTAATAAGGCAGGAGGGTTCACATTTACTAGCCTCGGTTTTATTTAATAATGAAAGTAGAGGGAACTATTTTGTACATAGAAACAGGCTTGCTCTTGATAATAATGGTGCGGATATTAATGCTACGTCTGAGATGTGTGGAGAGTCATTTCTTATCACTACTGGTAATATTGTACTAGACTATAGTGGACATAAATGTGAATTTGATGAATCGAGTTTTGAATATGACTGGGTGGAAATTAAACCAAGAAAGGACGTTGTATTTAACTTTGAACTTGGCAGGTATTATAATTTCCTTCCGAAAAACAACTCGTATAATATTGGTTCTTTAGAGTATTATGTAGCGGATGAAAAGTGGTTTACCGTGAAAAAGATTTATAAATATTTTTTTCGAATAATGAATATTAGATATGAAGCATGCGATTCAACAAGCGAAGACGTGCTCTGTAAGTTTAATCCTCAGCCAGAAGATACTATCAAATATTTCCTGGAAACATTCTACTTAAATGGTGGGAGAGAGGGTGAATATTTTAAAATTAGAACTAATCAAATGAAAATGAATGTTGATGGGGATCGTATAAAAGTTGGGTAGGATTATGTTTGGTAAAAATTTTAATGTGCTCAAGGAGATCAATATGTCACTGGCTGCAAAACTCAACGACAAAGGCTCCTGACATGATGACTTCCACGAAATTGTCATTACTGCGGATTCACCAGCAATATTAATTGATGAATTGTCTACCGCGAGAACTGGTGATGCTATTGATTGTGGGGGCTGTTTGTAGCGGTGTGGCTATCTATGGAGGTTGAAATGAGAAAGTTAATTATCTTTCTGGTGCCCTTTGTCTTTTTTATGGCCGGGCATGTGCAAATCAACATAAACTGCTCCTGAGTGATGTAAAGGTTATCAGTTTAAAATAGTGTTTAGATCTCAATTATAGTCGGCTTAATTTATCAAAATCACTCGTGAAAAACACTGAAAGTAATATGGTATTTATATTATGCATGAGGTTTTATAATTCAAAGGGACTCAGTGATTATCTTGAAAATAAAATAATTGATTAAATATATGGATGATTTTGATCTGCTATTTAACTAAGATAATTTTTCATCATACGGTCAGTTGTATTCGCTCATAAAACGAGATATTCAATGCTTCTCACGAGTATCGAAGGCCCCTCTCTCACGGTGATATGAAGAAGAAAGCAAGGGATTACATATTGATTCAGTTCAAACTTATCCTGTTCCATATGAGCAGAATCCAACTGTGAACGGGGAAAATTTGCCCAAAATTTTATTTCAAAGACCTGTTTTTACTTTGGATATCATAATATTTTATTTTTTAGCTGGCATACTCCAGCTAAATCTAAAAGGGGCATCAAGAAGCCATTAAAGATAATCTTTCTTGGCGGCTCTTCAGGTTTTACGCCGGAACTGATACATGGATTTATTAAAAGACACGCTGAACTTCCCATCAGTAAATTTAGGTTGAGGGACATTGAAACAGGCTGTGCAATGCAGAAAGTATTTGGTGTGACCCATCTTGAAGATGGCAAAGCGTTTAATTTTTCTTGCAGGCAAACGTGCAAAAAGATTCAAAATAAAAAATAGTTGGGTAGAGGAGTCGTAAATACCAGGCGGGCTTTGTATGGTGGATAAGCCTCAGCGCCTATCCACCGTTTTCGCCTGTTTAAACCACCACCCCTTCCAGCGCCTTATTAATCACCTGTGATAACTCTTTCACATCGAACTTCGCCACATAGCCATTCGCGCCGACTTTACGCACGTGGTCTTCATTGGCGCTGCCTGATAATGACGAGTGAATCACCACCGGAATGTGTTTTAACGTGATATCCGTTTTGATATTTCGCGTCAGGGTAAATCCGTCCATTTCCGGCATTTCAATATCCGTTAAAACCATACCAATGCGGTCTGTGATTGGCTGACCTGCGGCTTTGGCTTCGGCGGCGATAACTTTGATTTTATCCCAGGCCTCTAAACCCGTGGAGTGCATCAATACCGGGATCCCCATCCCTTTCAGCCCTTGCTCAAGCATCTGGCGGGCGACTTTTGAATCTTCGGCAACAATTGCGACAGCACCCGGTTTCAGAGGGTTTGTGTTCCCTTCGATGGCCGCCATATCGACTTTGCGCCCGGAAGGAATAATGTCGTAAAGAATCTGTTCTACATCGAGTACCAGCGCCAGCTCGCCTTTATATTCGTCGCTGTTCAGAGACGCAATACTGGTGATGTTACGACTACTCACACCGGATTCGGCGGCGTGAACCTGGCTCCAGTCGAGGCGGATAATATTTTCTACCGACTCCACCGCAAATGCCTGCGTGCTGCGGGCGTACTCGGTTATCAGCAATAAATTCAAGCCGGTTTGTGGCGTGCAACCCGTAACGGCGGGCAGGTCGATGACCGGAATAAACTGGTCGCGAATATTTGCCATGCCCAGCAGGGGGGATTTCATTCCCGCTGCGCGGTTGATTTTCGGCATCGGCACAATTTCACGCAGTTTAAAAACGTTAATGCCATACAGCTCCGACTTCCCGCCATGCTGGCCTTCACCTAAGCGGAACAATAACAACTCAAATTTGTTGGATAACGCCAGGTTAGCCCTTTCATCAATATCTTTTTGAAAACTATCCATTTAAACCTCGATTGGTAACCCGGCGGGTCATCATTGCCCATTTCATGTCTAAGTTATCGGCAGTTTGAGTAAAAAGTGGAGCCTGTTTTAGGATGAAAATCCCCCTTTGCTTCACCCGAGCGCTTGCCCTACTATTAACGCCGTGTCGGAAAGGGACAAAAAATGAAAAAGCCGCTAACAATCAAGGATATTGCTGAACTGGCGAATGTATCCATCGCCACCGTTTCCAGGGTCTTGAATAACAACAGTTGGGTGTCGGATAAAACCCGCGCCCGCGTTGAACAAGTGATTCAGGAACAGCAGTTCAGCCCGAATTTACTGGCACGCGGTATGATTTCCAAAAAGACGCAGACGCTGGCAATTGTGGTTTCCGATATTAGTAACCCTTATTTTGTGATGCTGGTTGCTCAAATCGAAAATGAAAGTTTGCGTGCGGGATATAAAGTCACCCTTTACGATACTCAATCGGCTAATAAATCGTCTTCCCAGAGTGAGATTATCCCTGAGGAGAATATTTTTAACTCCATTACCGATAGCCAGATAGATGGTGTCATTATTCTGGGTGGTAATATTGACTATAACAATGTGCCAGAGTCTTATTTGCAGGAGCTTAAAAAACTCTGCGCAACGATTCCGGTTATTGTCGTGGGCAGGCAACTGGTAGATATTGATTATTCTTGTGTAGAACGCGATCAATCTGGTTGTGTCACGCTTGCCACTAATCACCTGATAAACAAAGGCTATAAGCGTATCGGATTTATTGGTGGTTCTAAAAGCGTTTATATTACAAGACTGCGTGTCGAGGCGTTCCGCGATGCGCTAAACAATGCGAACTTAACCATTGTCGATAATCATATTGTGCAAAATAATTTCTATTTGCAGCATGGCTATGAAGCCGTAGAGAAACTATTAGCTCAAAATAGTGAATTACCTGAAGCGATTGTTGCCATTAATGATCACGTCGCAAAAGGTGCCATCAGAGCATTAAAAGACCACCAGATCGCTGTGCCGGAAGATATTGCCCTGGTCAGTTGCGAATATTTCCCTGGCAGTGAATATTTTATTCCACGAATTACCACTGTAAACCATCACAATGAGCTTATCGGTAAAACAGTCATGCAGGTTTTAATGACTTTACTGAAAGATGATGAGCAAGCGAAGCTCCCAGAAAAAATTCCGCTAAGTCTGTTCCCCGGTGAGTCCTGCTAGCCCAAAAAGCCGCTTCACGATATTTTTTGATCCCCACCACAATTGCTGAAAAGTGCATTGACAACTCTGCTCCTGCTCCTCTAGCCTAAAACCTGAAAACGTTTTCAGGTTTTGATTTCAGGAGGGCCGATGAAGCCGACAATGATGACTTACATACACGAAGAGCAAGCCACACTTTCAGCGATGCTTACTCGTTATCCACATGATCTTCCAGAAATTAAAGGGAAGGCAACATGGTTGGTTTTAGCTACCGGCTCCAGTATTAACGCCATTAAAAGTGCGAAATACTACGTTGAAAACCTGGCAAACGTGCGCGTCAGCGTGGAAGAGCCATTCCACTTTCAACATTACGAAAAAATGGATGCCTCCACTGATTTGGTACTCGGTGTTTCACAAAGCGGTGAAAGCACCTCGACCATCAACGCGATAAAACATATCCGTAAAAGTTACCCGATTGCGACCTACGGCTTGACCAGTAAACTGACCAGCGAACTGGCGCAGACGGTGGATCACGCCATCGACATCGAAATTGGTGAAGAGCGTGTGGGATATGTCACCAAAGGATATGTGGCGACCATTTTCAAATTCATGCTGCTGGGTGTTTATACCGCGCGCTGTAACGGTTTGATTAGCGAAGCCCAGGAAGCTGAAGAGTTGGCTAAATTGGCTTTAGCGGTGAAATCTATTCCAGAGATTATTGATTCGACAGAAGTTTTCTTTGAAAAATGGAAAGATGAATTAACGGCTTCTCCACGATTCACCGCCATTGGCTACGGCCCAGGCGTCGGCGTGATTAAAGAGATGGAAACGAAATTTGCGGAAACTATTCGCGTACCGTCGCAAGGCGTTGAGTTAGAAACGTTCATGCATGGCCCTTATTTTGAAGTGAATGGCAACCACCGTATGTTTTTCCTCGACACACCGGGCGAGGCACGTGAGCGCTTATTATTGCTAAAAGCTTATGAACAGAAATATACCGATTATATTTACACCGTTAAATTAGGTGAAAGCAACGATGCAAGAACGCTCGCTATTAACGTTGATGTCGATATTTTTATTGCCCCGTTGCTAATGGTGATTCCTTTCCAGATTCTGGCGCATCATATTGCGGAAGCGAAAGGGAATAATTTGCCACAACGTATTTTCACTGATTTTGGTATTTCTGTTAAGAGTAAAACAAAACCTGGCGATTACGCCTGATTATAATCTGATTACAGCTTTACCCTACAACGTTGCCTGATAAAAATATCAGGCAATATATAGCGCAAACCTTGATGCTAAGGAATTACTATGGCTACATTCAGTCATCTTGCCCAGCAGATTATTCATCATGTTGGCGAATCCGAAAACATAGAACATATTACTCATTGCGCAACACGTTTACGTTTTACTCTGAAAGATAAAAATAAAGTTAATCAGGAAGCGTTATATGAACTTCCTGAGGTCGTGAAATTAGTCGATAACCCAGCCCAATTCCAGATTGTTATTGGACCGAAGGTTGAGCAGGTATTTAACGCCATTAAAGAGCTTCTCGGTGAACACACGCTAACAACGGAAGAGGCGGCACCGCAGGGTTCCTGGGCCAGTCGTTTACTGGCAACGCTTTCCGCCATTTTTACGCCTTACATCGGTGTCCTGGCGGGGGTCGGTGTCGTAAAAGGGATTGTGGTATTGCTGCAAACCATGAACCTGGTCGATACCCACTCGTATATCTTTACTGTATTTAATGCGCTGTCGAGTGGCGTATTTGTGATGCTACCGCTGTTTATTGCCGTTACGGCCGCAGAGCGTTTTAAAACGAATAAATTCACCGCGTTGGCGCTGACTGCTGCGATGATTTTCCCGTTAACGGACCCAGGCGTTCCTGGCGCATTCCATATTATGGGGCTGGCGCTGAACGTTAAAATATACGGTGGGGCGGTGATCCCCGCGGTATTTGCCGTGCTGTTTCTGAGCTACGTGGAGCGCTGGCTGAAAAAGGTCATCCCGGAAATTGCTGCACTGGTGTTCGTGCCTTGCCTGTCGCTAATTATCTGCGGGTTTGTGGTGTTTACCTTTATCGGCCCAGTTGCCGATTACGTTGGGGTCGGCATTGCCAACGGTTACGCGTGGCTTTACAACCTCAGCCCGGTTATTTCTGGTGCATTGTTGGCAGGCATCGGCCAACTGTTTGTGGTATTCGGTGTGCACTGGGGCATTATTCCGCTGGCGCTTATCAACATTCAGGTCAACGGCTATGACACCATCATGGCGATGTTTATGTCCGCGGTAATGGGGCAGTTTGGCGCCGCATTCGGCGCAATCTTTATTGCGCGCAATATCAAAGATAAGCAGATTGCGATTTCCGCCTCTATTTCAGCGTTCTTTGGGATTACCGAACCGGCGTTATATGGCGTGAACCTGAAATACAGAATGCTGTTTGTCTTCGGTTGTATCGGTGCGGCGTTAGGCGGGGGGATTACTGGTTTGCTGGGCGTGAAAACTTACAGCTTCCTGCCTGTTTTAAACGTCTTTGAATTGGGATTATTTAGCGGCCCAGACTCAAAAATGATCTACGAAGTGTTTGCGATAGCCGTGGCGTTCACGGTGCCTGCGGTGCTGACCATTATTTATGGGAAAACGCGAAAACTGGTGGCTTCTCCAGCTTCCTGATTTCTCCGAAGCCCTCTGGATAGCAGAGGGCTTAATCGACCAACGACAATAACATTCGAGTTAGTTTCCAAATTCTTTACTCAGCCATGCCACGAGACCCGCTGTGTCTATCGGCTCGCGGTGGTCCACGGTATAAACCGGCCCAAGCGACATCGGCTCTGCGTTATTCGCAAGTTTTACCAACTCCGGCAGATATTCTTCCCCTGGGTGCCCGTGGCGTCTTACGCCAAGCCGCTGCGCATAACGTTCGGCAGCAAGGGGACCAGGAATGTGGTTCCACACCTCCAGAACCCGGGTGACTCCCGCCTGCTCAAGATAACGCTCGAGCGCTTCTTTCGGCTGGAAGCCAAACCATGCATCGACAATAAAGATACATTGCGTTGGGCTATCAGACACTATCGACCAAATCACTTCGTAGGCCGCGCTTCCCAGGCGGCGATTAAACGGCCTGTCTATCTCCTCGAACTGGGCCATAAAAGGTTCTTTGATACCGTCGATAGTTAGCAGCGGTAACGTAAACGCTTCGGACAACAAACGGGCGATAGTGCTTTTTCCTGATGCGGGTACGCCGTTCACAAGTACCACCGTTTTGCCCTGTGTTCGCGTGGACTGGCTCATAATATTGCGATCACCTCTTCCTTAACTTTTGCCCGACGCAGTTTTGCCATCACATCGTCATCACCTAACAAATTCACAATCGCGCGGATACCTTCTTCGATGTGCCCGTTGCTGTCGCAGGCGGCAAACATAATCACGATGTCGGCCTTTCCGCTGTCGGCAAAGGCGATGGGTTCATCAAGTAACACCAGACTGAAGCCATTTTTTATCACCCCGCACTCAGGGCGAGCGTGGGGCATGGCAACGCCTTCTTCAAAAACGTAATACGCGCCATGCTCCAGAGTGTTTTTAATGACTGCCTCGTGATAAGAAGGCAGGATATAGCCCTTTTCAACCAACGGCTGAGCCGCAAGTCTAATCACCTTTTTCCAGTCTGTTTCGCGTATGCCAACTTGTATCGCCTGGGCTTCAATTAGTAACTCTTTAATAGCCATGCGAACTCCCTAAATAGTCTTGCGAATAATATTTCGTAGCTCATCAATTTTGACAAATAAACCATCGATATGCTGACGGTGCGTTTTACTCTTCGCATAGACTTGTAACGCCTGGTTATAGCGCAGCATTAAGTTTTTCTGTGCTTCGCTATTGTCAGGATTATTCTTCAGTGTATTTTCCAGTGTCGTTAATTCAGCTTCATACTGTTGCGCCTGAATATCATATTGCGTGCTGTCTGAATTATTTTTCTGGAATAAACGTTTTAAAGATTCAAGCATAGCTATCTCCCGCCCCGACGGTTGCCGGGCAACCAGGGTTACATTGAAGAGTAAAGAATAACGCGGCGGTTATTTAAATAATGCGATCTTTTCGATTAAAACAGCAGCGACGGCGTCATTGGCCGGAATTAAAAATTTACGCACGCTGTCGTTCACTTTGCCCTTCTCGAAGGTTTCTTTGCAGTGCCCGACCCACTGCACGTTCATTTCAGTGCCGACGTTAACTTTATCAATCCCCCCGGCGACGGCGCGCCGCATATCTTCATCGCTCACACCTGTGCCACCGTGCAGCACCAGCGGGGTTTTGGTCACTTCACTGATATCTGCCAGCCGCTGATGCTGAATTTTCGCTTTGCCGGTATACAGGCCGTGTACCGTACCGACGGACACCGCCAGCATATCCACACCGGTTTCATCAACGAAACGTTTGGCGTCTTCGGTGGTGGTAAAGCAGATATCTTCCATGGCAACCGCTTTGCCATCTTCTGAGCCGCCAATTGCGCCTAATTCTGCTTCTACAGAGATATTTCGCGGGCGGGCAATATCAATAACCTTACGCGTATTGGCGATATTATCGGCCATATCCAGATGCGAACCGTCATACATGACCGAGCTAAATCCGGCGTCGATGGCTGTTTTAATGGACTCAATATCCGAACAGTGATCCAGATGCAAACAGGTCGGTATTTGCTGACTTTCAGATAAAGAACGAATGGAATCGACCAATAAACGATAACCTAAATATTCCGCAGTCCCGGTAGAAATTTGAATCATTAACGGGCTATTGGTTGCTTTGGCAGCTTTAAAATAAGCGGGCAGCATTTCAAGGCAATGCAAATTAAAGGAGCCTACCGCTTTAAATTTACGCTCTTTGGCTACCTGTAATAAATCCGGGAAGTTATACAGACTCATGTGCTTTTTCCTCTTGAGGTTTGGTTGATTTACCATTCACGAACCAGGCGATAAGCGCCACGAACAGGATGAATAGGCCGACAAACGTCCAGTTATTCTGGAATACATGCCCCAAAATCAGGCCGCTACTGATCACATCTGAATCGCTGAAAGTCACACCGGTAAAGCCGTAGCTTTCAAGCATTGGCACCAGGATGGCTGGCAGGAAGGTAATAAACAGGCCGTGTACTACGCCGCCGATAATCGCGCCGCGTCTGCCGCCCATTGCGTTACCGAAAATCCCAGCGGTGCCGCCAGCAAAGAAGTTGGTCAACAAGCCAGGCAGAATCATCGCCAGGCCAAACATTGGGAACACAATCATGCCGATGATGGAGCCAACGGTAGTAGCCAGGAAGCCAACAATCACGGCGTTGGGGGCGTAAGGGAACAGCACCGGGCAGTCCAGCGCCGGTTTGGCATCCGGTACGATGCGCATCGCAATACCACGGAATGCAGGCACTAGTTCGTTAAGCAGCAAACGCACACCGCTGTAGAGCACAAATACCCCGGCAACAAACTGAATCGCCTGCATAAAAGCAAACATCAGGTAATTCACGCCGTTGGAGTATTGGCCGATGTATTCCGGGCCTGCCGCCAGCGCCGGGATGAGGTACATAGGGATCATCACCACGGCCATCGAAAGGTAAGTGTCTTGCAAGAATTTGAAGTTATCCGGTAGCACCAGATCTTCGGTAGATTTAGAACCCTTGCCGACAACCTTCGCCACTGCGGCCTGCACCAGATAACCAATAGTGCAGAAGTGGCCCAGCGCGACATCGTCAGAACCGGTAATGCGGCGTACCACAGGTTGGGCGAGAGCAGGCATCAGCACCGCCATAATTCCGCCGAATATCCCGCCCGTGAGAATCAACGGCAGCCCCGTCAGCCCGGCTTTATAGCCGATAACGGCACCAATCGTTGCCATCCAGAGCAGTGCTTGCCCGGTGAGAAAGATGTACTTAAACGGTGTGATACGCGCAATGATGATGTTGATGATAAATATCACCATCAGCGTGAGTGCCACTTCGGAACCCAGCTCACGGTTTGCAAGGCCGGCAATAGCGGCCACATCGGTGATGTAGCCTTTCATACCGAAACCGTGGGTGAAGATGTCGTTCAGGAAAGTCAGCGTATCAACAATAATGTTGATACCCGCCATCATGATTAAAAAACCAAGCAGCGTTTTAAACGTCCCTTCCGCGACTTTACCCTTCGATTTTTTTTGCAGCAAAAGACCGAGCATGGCAATAAAGGCAATCAATATTGATGCCTGTCCTAGCAGGTCTTTAACAATAAAGTTAATGATGCTATTCATGGTCGAATACCTTCACATTGCGTTCTTTTAAAAAGGCGACAATCTTTTGTTCGATTTCGTCTTTATCCGTGAGGCGGTGCAGCACAATGACGCGTTTAATTTCCTCTTCGCTCGCATCGGCCGTTAAAATATCGGCGAACGTTTTTTGCGTTAAAATAATGTCAGATTTAAAGGCCCCAGCTTCTGATACGGTGGTGTGATCAATTTCTGCCGGAATCTGAAGTTTTTTAAGTACCGCAGTTGCAGCCATTTCAATGGCGAAACTGGAACCTAAACCACAGCCGCATACACAAAGAATTTTAAGCATTGAAAGTCTCCTCAAATAATATTGAGCTGCTTCGCTAATTTATAATGATGCCCTTCGGTGTCGACGAGGCGTTTTTGCATACTGATTAAATCTATAGGGATCGGTTTGTTACTCGAATTAATAATAATGGCTTTATTTCTCATGCCGGACTGGATACAACGAACGACTTCACCTGCCATAATTGTGCCCTGATAAATTTCCTCGCAGGTAGGGTCACCGTTACGCAAGCTATAACCAATAATCGACTTACGAATTCGTACGCCAATTTTTGGCTCAAGTTGTTTAATCATGGTGTCAATCGCCCCCTGGAAGCCGGGGGAATATTCTTTGGTGTAACCTTCGGAGCACAAAATCACGACGCTGTTTTGTGTCTCAAGGCGTGCGCTAATCTTGTGTGCCAGTTCGCTCAATGACTGTTGGCACTCGGGGATTAGCGCAAAATCAGCGTTGCTTTTAATCGCCGATTGCAGCGTCAACTCACCACAATATCCGCCGAGCAGTTCAACCATAAAAACCCGCCCTGGCAAAGCGCGACCTGTATTACGCAGTTTGCCGACTTCTTTAATGACTTGTTCACAGGCAGTTGAAAAACCAATGGTGTAATCACTGCCGTAAACATCGTTGTCGATGGTCATACCGACACCGAAACAATTCACACCATATTCGCTAAGGTTATTCAGAAACTGTAAGGAGCCGTCTCCGCCTGCCATAATAAGCACATCGATATGCAGGGTTTTTAACTGTTTTGCGATAGTTTCATATTCGCTACCCATTAATTTACGATGAGTTCTGCCTGAAGACATAATCGGAATGGCGGCAACAGAAAAATCCACTAGATCCCGTACGGAAATAGCCTGGTGATTATTCTGCAATAAACCTGGAATACCACCGTTAAACAAAACGATTTCTGCCTGTGCCAGTCGGGAAATCTGAAAAACAAAATTATTTATTCCCGTGACATCACCGCCGCTAATTACCATGCCGATTCTCATGATGCTCGCCTCGTTTATTTGCTTGCAGACATTTTTCCCTTTAAACAAGACTTGAATTTGCAATGGATGTCACAAAAGCAGGATTCATTTAAGCCTGGAGGTCATTGACAGAGGGTTTTTAGGGGCGTTTTTTGTGATATGAATCACTGCTAATTAATGGCGGGAAACAAAGTATTTGTTGAAAATATTTTATATTTCAATGGATTAATCTTGGCGGGTGAAAACTAATAATATCAGCGTGCACTTGGTTTTGATGGGGAATTATTAGCTTTCAAAAATGTGACTGCTAACGCATTTTTATATGGCTGAAAAGGAATGGGGTTAATTTGGATGTCTAAAATAAATAAGCGTGAAGACGGATAAGCCATCCGTCTTCATCATTTAAAAGAGCATTCTAATCAGCAAAAGCCAATTTATCTTCCGCGCTAATGTCACGCAGCACCCGGCAAGGCACGCCTGCGGCAACCACGTTTGGCGGAATAGATTTTGTCACTACGCTGCCCGCGCCAATCACGCTGTTGCGACCAATCACCACGCCGGGGTTGATGATGACGCCCGTTCCCAGCCACACGTTATCTTCAATGGTGACGGGCAAAGAGAACTGCTGCCCGGTGATGCGGATTTCCGAGTCTATCGGATGCCCGGCGGTAGAAATGGTCACATTGGGCGCAACCATCACGTTATCGCCAATCGTCACCGTGGCATCGTCCACCACGATGAAATTAAAGTTAGCGTAAAAGTTTTTGCCGATATGCGTGTGGCTGCCATAAGCCACGCGGATGGGCGGCTCGACCCAGCAATTTTCACCCACGCTGCCAAACAATTGCTGGAGCAGTTCAGCGCGGCGAGCCTCTTGCGAAGGGCGCGTCATGTTGTAGTCATAGACCCACTCTTTGCCTGCCCGGCGCTCTTCCGGCAACCCTTCACAATGGTCCGTATACAGTTCGCCAACTTCCATTTTTCTTCGTACTGACATGTTCTCTCTTCCTTAATTTACCGGAGCCGCCGCAGTTTGTGGGAGCGGAACTCTGTGATTTGACAGGGTAAACGCTGACACGACGGTGATGGTCAGCACGATACCGCCCAGAATCAGATAGGTATCCTGGAAGCCAATCTTATCGTACATATTTCCGGCAAAAGCCGAGAGGAAAATCGCCGCGGACTGTTTGGCAAACTGGAAACCAATCAAATAAATCGTGGCCGACAGGCGGGTGTCGAACACGCCGGTAATATATTTAAACGCCCCAACCAGCAGGAACGGCACTTCCAGCGCATGCAACATTTTGAGTGCAATCACTTCAAACGCCGTGGTGGCAAAAGCCGAGCCGATGATACGGGTGGTCATGATCGCCCCGGCAATCAGCAGCGTGTTTTTGGCGCCGATGCGGTTAATGATCCACGGCGAGCAGAACATAATAATCGCGTTGCAAATTTCTCCGGCAGTGGTCGCAAAACCGAAGGCTTGGGTGCCTTGCTGTGGGGTATCAAAGAAGGTTTTAAAGAAGGTCGCAAACTGTTGATCGAAGACGTCATAAACGCATGCCACACCCACCACATAGAGAATGAACATCCACATTTTGGGCATTTTAAATAACGAAAAGACCATTTTTGCAGAAATCTGGCGCTGATTGGCACCCAAAGAATCCATTACCTGCGCGGTCTGGTTTGCCTGCGGGCGAGCGACCAGCAACAGCACCATCAAAATCACTGCCGCACCTGAACCCATCCAGAACACAAACGCCGGATTAACGTTAAATAACATCCCTGCGGTCGAAGCGCACAACCCCCAACCCAGGCAGCCAAACATCCGCGCTTTTCCATACTCAAAATAGCTATTGCGGCTCACGCGTTCGATATACGCCTCAATCGCGCCGGAACCGGCAGAGAATACAAAACCGATATAAATCCCGCCCGCAAGCGCACCGAGCACGATATTGGCTTTTAGCAGCGGAGCGAAAACATACAGGAAGAAGGGGGCGAAGAAGAACAGCATCAGGGTTATGACCCACAGCAAATGCTTTTTAAGCCCCAGTTTGTCGGAAATGATCCCCAGAACGGGCTGGCAGAGAATGGCAAACAGCGAAATACAGGAAAACACGATCCCGGTATGCGTTTTATTCAGGCCGATCACGTCCGAAAGCCAGATGGGCAGGAACGGGAAACAGGTCGCCATAATGAAAAAGTAGAGAAAGAAAAACAGGCCAAAAATCCAGAAGTTAGGGTTATTTTTATGGGTACAGGCAGGCATGCTCATTGTGTTTTCCTCAAAGGGACAAACTTGATGGGGCAGCGCGTGCCACCCCGATGTCATGGTATTACACGCGTTCAAAGCCAATCAAAATGGCGCTTTCCGGGTCGAGGATCGGTAGTGCTAATCCGGCCTGTGCCAGCCATTCTCCGCTAACGGTTTGCGTTGTTTCCATCCAGCCCGGCAGCTTGCGCATGGTATGACCGCCTTTGCCCACCACGCTGATTTGTGGATGGTCGAGCAGGGTAATGCGATAACGAGCCGCCGGGTCCAGCCCTGGCACGCGCAAATTACCGGCGAGCGTATAATCCGGCATCGCCAGTTGGCTGACCAAATACAGCGCCTGAGATTTATCTTCCGCAACGACACCTTGCACTTGCGTTGTGGCATCTGGCATATCCACACGCCACTGTTTGCCGGTATGCAGCAGCGGTCGCCACTGTTTGTAGAGTTGCACGTAGCGCTCGTAACCTGCGCTTTCGGCAGCGTCGGCCGTCATCGGGTCAAGCTCCATACCCAGATGCCCGAACAGGGCTGTCAGGCCACGAAAATCAATGCTGTGCTGGCGATAGGTGGCATGGCAACGCAGATTGCCGATGTGCGCACCCATCACTTCCGGCGGGAAGAAATAGCTCATGCCGCGCTGGATGGTATTACGCTCCAGCGCATCATTATTGTCTGACGCCCAGAAGCGGTGGGTGCGTTTTAACACTTCATAGTCGATTCGCCCGCCACCCGATGCGCAGGATTCAAACTCAACGTGTGGGTATTTGCGGTTAAGTTCGTCCAACAGGCGGTAAAACTGACGAGTTTGTGCATCCGCTGCCGCTTTGCCATTGTGCCCCGCCTGAACCAGCTCGCGGTTCATATCCCACTTCACGTAATCAATCGGATGTTCGCCCAGCAGCCAGTTCATGCGCTCTAAAAGATAATCGAACACCTGTGGATTACTAAGATCCAGCACCCACTGGTAGCGCCCGGTGGCCTGCTCGTAGCCCGGCAGCGCCAGTACCCAATCGGGATGCGCACGGTATAAATCGGAATCCGGGTTAATCATTTCCGGCTCGACCCAAATACCAAATTCCATGCCGCACGCTTTCACATGGTTGATAACCGGCATCAAACCGTTCGGATATTTTTGCTCATCAAGATACCAGTCGCCGAGCGCTGCCCGGTCATGATTGCGGCCTTTAAACCAGCCGTCATCAATGATGAAACGCTCCACACCCAGCTCGGCGGCGCGGCTCGCCATTTGCATGATGTATTCCGGGTTATGGTCGAAATAGATCCCTTCCCACGTATTGAGATGCACCGGGCGCGGCTTATTTTCCGGGAAGCGAATAACCTGTTCGCGCAGGAATTGGTGGAACTGCTGGCTCATGCCATTCAGACCGCTGGCCGAGTGGCTGGCATAAAGCCATGGCGTATGCAGCGTTTCGCCTTCACCCAGCGCCATTTCGCCCGCCAGATACAGCGCTTCGGCTTGCAGATAACGACGGCCATCCGTTTTCACTTCGCAGCGCAAGCGGTGGTTGCCGCTCCAGCCCAAATGCACGCCCCACACATCGCCTTGCTGTTCACTAAATGCGGCCGTTCCCGCAATCATGGCCGGGAAATGTTCGTGCGAGGTGCGCCCACGGCGATTTTCCAGCACGAAGCTGTCATGCTCAAGGCGAATGCGATGTGGCTGGAATTCACGTGTCCAGCGACCATGAAACGCCATGACTTCGAGTGCGCGTTCGGCAATGGGCAGAGTGATGGCCAGGCGATCCACTTGCCACGGAGTCGCGCGTAAGTTGGCCAGCCCATGGCGAATTTGCAACACGCCGCTGCTGTCAAGACGAAGCTCGCTAATCAGGCGCAAACCGGCCTGCTTATCCTCAGCGGTGATCGTTATATTCTGGCCGTTTTGTTCAACCTGCGTGGTGGTAAAAACCGGAGAGGCATCCAGGCCGTTGCGATGGCCTTCAATCCCCGGCGAGCCAAACAAACCGCGCCCGAGTTCTGCACCTAAGGTTATCGGCGTATCAATATCAAGGCGGCCATTGGCGATGGGGCGATCCAGGCTGGCGCTATCTTGCGGTGAAAAGTGCGCAAGATGCTGGCCCCAGTAGACTATTTCGGCGAAAGGTTGGGTTCTTATAACGATGTCGCTTTGGGCGCTGGTTAAGCGATGATAAATCGGTTCCATGAATGGCATCTCTGGGAAAGTGATGTCATTACTGTTGATCCGAAACGTTTCGGATGCCAATCAAAACGTTTCGGTAATGTGATCGTGATTATAAAATCAGTGAAATTCAGGCTGGAGGATTAGTGGTGACGCCGGGAATAAATTCCGGTTGCCAAAGTACTTGCAGGGAATCGATAGGTTGGCCGGAAATCAGGCCTAGCACCATGCTTGAAATTTGCTTTCCGACGCCTTCACGCGTCGATTGAACCACGGCGGCGACGTCAGTTTCGACAATGCTGTCCGTTGGCAAACCATCGTAAACCACTAAAGAAACGCGATTTTCACCGGTCAATAAGCCCATATGCTGCAATGCCATCGCGGCACCGTCGCCATGCGAGTTGCAGTCGGTAACTATCGCCGTGGGTGGCGAGGGTAACGCCATTAACTCTTGCACGGCTTTGTAACCCGCGCGGCGGGTTGGTGGCACTTCGCGTAGATAATCCATGGATAAATGGTGGTTTGCGAGCGCATCAAGATAACCGTTGCGGCGTTGTGTGATAAATGCCTGATAGTTATTTTCACCTAGCAAAGCGATTCGCTCATGTCCCAGTGAAATCAGATGGTTAGCCGCATTAAATGTGCCAGCGTGGTTGTCAAAATCAAACCATGCGTAGGGTTGAGCCAGTTGGCTGCGACCCAGCGCTAAAAATGGGAAACCGGCAGATTGTAGCTGTTGCAAACGTGGATCGTTATCGAGAGTGTGAGCCACAATCAGCGCATCGACACGGCGGCCTTGCACCATTCGCATAAATCCGTGCCGATCGGCATTATCGTCATCGGCAATGAGCAGCAAATCCACTTCATGTTGCGCCAGTTCGCGGCTAATTTCGCCGACCATGTCCATAAAGACGCTGTTATTGAGCGGCACGGGATGAACAGGGAAAACCAGGCCAACGGCATCAATTTTCCCCATCTTCAGGCGACGGGCAAAGGTATTTGGGCGGTAACCACGGCGCTGTGCTTCGGCTTCGACACGTGCTTTTGTCTCTTGCGATACATCGTCATAACCGTTCAGCGCGCGGCTGACAGTCGTAACAGAAAGTCCGAGTTGTTTGGCGATGGCTTTAAGCGACATAAAAATCCGTGTCTGGTGAGTAAGTGGCGGAGCTGAAAGCTAGTTTCCCGCAACAATGTGTACCCGTCCACAGAATAACGTAATTAAGAGTCGCAAATATGTCACCGGGTCTGTGACATATCCGCTGTTATTAGAAGCTGTTTAACTTTCTACACTATCGCTCTGAATCTTCGATGGAGCGAACAGATGTCCTTCCTCAATGCCAATGCGGTAAACCTCAATATTGGCGGCAACAGCGCTTATTCAGTGCTGAAAAACCTTGCTGCAATGGCGGCAGATCTTGGCTACATCAATGACAAACAAGCCTTTATGCAAACGCTACTCCTGCGTGAACAAAACCATTCCACGGGTTTTGGTTCCGGCGTAGCGGTTCCCCACGGCAAAAGCGCTGCGGTAGTAAAACCCTTTGTTTTGTTCGCCAGAAGCCCCCTGGATATTGACTGGAAAGCGATGGATGACGAAGGGGTTAACTGCTGGATTTGCATCGGCATTCCCGAGATCGGCGGCGAAGAACAGGTGAATGCGATTTCCACATTGTGCCGCAAAATTATTCACCAGGATTTTATCCAACAGCTGAAAACCGGCAATGCGCAGGATGTTGTCGCGCTGCTCAACCAAACCCTCTCCTGAGCCTGAGGAATACGCCATGGAAGCCCCTCTCAAACTTGTCGCGATAACAAACTGCCCGGCGGGGATTGCCCACACCTACATGGTGGCTGAGGCGCTGGAGCAAAAAGCCCGTTCGCTTGGGCATGTCATTAAAGTTGAAACACAAGGTGCAAACGGAGTCGAAAACCGCCTGTTGGACAGCGAAATCGCTGCGGCAGATTACGTCATTCTCTCCATTGGGCGCGGGCTAAACGAAGATGACCGCGCCCGTTTCGCCGGGAAAAAAGTGTATGAATTGCCCATCTCGCAGGCGCTGAAAAACATTAATCAGATTTTTGAACAGTTGCCGACGCACTCAAAACTTTTCACGGCTGATAGCGGCGTGAAGCTGGGAAATCAGGAAGTAAAGCAGGGCAGTGTGATGAGTCACCTGATGGCGGGTGTTTCGGCCGCTCTCCCGTTCGTGATTGGCGGCGGTATTCTGGTGGCAATCGCCAATATGCTGGTGCAATTTGGCCTGCCGTATCAGGACATGAGCAAAGGCGCGCCGTCGTTTAGCTGGATTATCGAGTCCATCGGCTATCTTGGCTTCAAATTTATGATCCCGATAATGGGCGCGTATATCGCCTGGTCAATTAGCGATAAACCCGCGTTTGCTCCGGCGTTTATCGTCTGTTACCTCGCAAATGACAAAGGTTTACTCGGCACGCAATCTGGCGCGGGTTTCTTAGGCGCGGTCGTGCTCGGTCTGGCGATTGGCTATTTCGTTCGTTACTTCCGCAAGGTCAAACTGGGCAAGGCGCTGCAACCACTGCTTGGCTCTATGCTCATCCCATTCGTTACGCTTTTCGTGTTTGGTGTTTTGACGTATTACGTCGTCGGGCCGTTTATGGCGAGCATCATGGACGGGCTGCTGCATTTCCTGAATACCATTCCACCGTCGATGAAACTTGGCGCGGCGTTCCTCGTGGGGGCAATGCTGGCGTTTGATATGGGCGGGCCAATCAACAAAACCGCATGGTTCTTTTGCTTTTCGCTACTCGAAAAACACATTTATGACTGGTACGCGATTGTCGGCGTGGTGGCATTAATGCCGCCGATGGCTGCTGGTATCGCCACCTTTATTGCGCCGAAATTGTTTACCCAGCAGGAAAAAGACGCCGCAGGCAGCGCGATTGTGGTGGGGGCTACCGTGGCAACCGAACCGGCAATACCGTATGCGCTGGCGGCGCCGTTACCGATGATTACCGCGAACACCTTAAGCGGCGGGATCACTGGAATGTTGGTTATTGCGTTTGGTATTCAACGCCTGGCGCCGGGCCTTGGCGTATTCGACCCGCTGATTGGTTTGATGTCGCCGGTCATTCCATTTTATGCGGTGCTTGCCGCGGGACTGGCGTTGAATATCACGCTGATTATTGTGCTCAAAGGTGCATGGCTTAAACATAGCGCTCGTAAACTCGCCGCAAAACAGGACGTTGCTCATGAAATTTAACTTCTTAAAACAGCTTTGTGACGCCAGCGCAGTCAGTGGCGACGAACATGAAGTCCGCCACATTCTGGCGCACCAGTTACGCCCCTTCGCGGATGAAATTACTTTCGATGGACTGGGCAGTTTTATCGCCTGCAAAGGCAATAAAGGCCCGAAAGTGGCGATAGTCGGCCATATGGACGAAGTCGGTTTTATGGTGAAACACATCACCGAACAAGGCTTTATTTGGTTCGATACCATTGGTTCATGGTGGAACCAGTCAATGCTGAATCACCGCGTAACAATCAGAACCCGTAGCGGCGAGAAAATCCCCGGTCTGATTGGTTCTGTAGCGCCTCATGCCTTGAGTGAAAAGCAAAAACAGCAGCCGATGGCGCACGAAGAAATGTTTATCGATATCGGTGCCAGCAGCCGGGAAGAAGTCTGCTCACGCGGCGTCGCTATCGGGGATTTTATTAGTCCGGAGGCGAATTTTGCCCGCTGGGGTGAAGATAAAATCACCGCGAAAGCGCTGGATAATCGTGCGGGTTGCGCATTAATGGCGGAGTTATTTGAGAGTGTTAATAACCCTGACATCACGCTCTACGGCATTGCGACGGTGGAAGAAGAAGTCGGTCTGCGCGGGGCTCAAACGTCTGCCGAATTCGTTAAACCGGATATTGTGATTGTGCTGGATACCGCCGTGGCAGGGGATATTCCCGGCATCGACCCCATTAAATTCCCGCTCAAACTTGGCCACGGCCCGGCGGTAATGCTGTTTGATAAACGTTATTTCCCCAACCAAAAGCTGGTGGCAGCGCTGAAGCAAAGTAGTGAAGCCGCAGGCGCGCCTGTGCAGTTTTGCACAATGAAAACGGGAGCCACAGACGGCGGGCGTTTTAATGTGATGGGAGGAGGCCGCCCGGTCGTGTCCATTTGCCTGCCAACACGTTATCTGCACGCGAATAGTTCGATGATTTCCGGGAACGATTATGCCGCGGCTTTTCGCGTGATCCATCATCTTCTAAATAGAATTAACGCTTCATTTATTGATGAGGTAAATACTTATATTTAAAGATAATTACGGGATTGCGTAAGTTCTGGAATGTATCTCGCAAACCCGTTTTTTGATGCTTGCCATTCTCCCGGCGAATCGCAAAAGTGGTTATGTTTTCTTCAACCCGGTACGCCATCAATGCTTAGTGAACGTCAGTTGTCCCTGCTCGAAAGACTGGAAAACCAGAACCTGACCATGAAAGATCTGGCGAGCGGGGGAAATGTCTCCAGCCGGACTGTGCTGCGCGATATCGACTACCTGAATTTTACTCTCAGCGATGCGGCACGCATTAGCACCAACGGTAGTGGCTACCAGTTAGATATTTTCGACAGAAACCGTTATTTCATGCAGTTACAGCGCCATGATAACGACGACAGAATGCTTTTTGTCTTACTCACCAACCTGTACACCACACGGCTGCAACTGGCAGAAGCTCTCAATTTGCCGGAGAAAATCGTTAACGACCAACTCGCACGGCTTAAGCAGCGAACCTCACGTTGGTTCAGGATTGCCAGCAGGCCAAATTCCGGGCACTACATTGATGAGCCGCGTCGAAAGAAACTGATCATTCTGGCTAATTTAATCAAAAAATCGCCGTCGACAGTCTGCGCCAGTCTCAACCTTGAAAGCCGGGTATTTCAGGTTCTGCAACAGAATATTGAAGGCATCAGCGATAATCCCGAATACTGCGCAACGTTATTGTTGGCGGTTTACGCGCTGCGAAATCAAAAATCGCCTTCTGTACCGGCAGGCAACAGCCAGACTTTCCATGCCGCTTACGAGTCCGCTGGACTGTATCTTTCTCATGACGCGTTGAAGGAAGCCGATTCGCTGGTGAAAGCGCTGCAAGATAGTGCTTCGCAAGTTACCACCACAGTGATAGGCGAGTTGACGCTGGAATTATTGATTAGCCACGGTTTGGGCGAACTGGATGAGCAACTGATTGATGACCTGACCGCTCATATTACGCGGTGTGCGGCGCGGCCTTTATGGTTACAAGAAAGCCGACAAGGGTCTATGAACAACCTGAAAGCGGCGTGGCCGGTGGCGTTTGATCTGAGTATTGGGCTGATTAACCAAATCAGGCAGCGGCTGAATATTGAAATTTATGACAGCGATTTGATTGGCCTGTATTTCGCCTGTGCGCTGGAACGCAACCAGGGTGAAAAGCACACCATTGTTTTGCTCGCCGAGCAAAATGCCATCGCTACTATCAATCAACTGGCTATTGAACGTGAGTTGCATAATTGCCGGGTGGTTATCGCTCTCCAGCCTGCGCAGTTGTATGCATTGTGTGAAGAAATGACTCCCGCTCTGATTATCAATAACAGCGCTTTTCCACTGGATAAACTCGTGGCAGAAATGCTGGTTATCAAGAATATTATTAATCCGGCAGGTATTAACCTGGTGAAAGAGAGGCTGGATTATTCATTGATAAAACAAAAGCTCCCGCAATTTATCCCAGAGGAGTGCAGTTTTGTTTATGCCAATACTCCGGGTGATCAGTGGCTAACCATCATCAAAGATATCTGTGCCAGGTTAGTGAAGCGGGGGCTTTTAAATAAGGATGATGCGCGTAGTGTTTATCAACGAGAAACGGAAGGGGAAAACCTGGTCGTCAATCGTATCGCCATCCCCCATTGCTGGAGCGAATCGAGCAATCAATTTCGCAGCTATTTTATTTGCCTTAAACACCCGGTGATGATTAACGGCGAGTCCGTTGCCCATTTGTTGTTAGCCTGCACCAGCACTTCGTTGCGCCAGGAGCTAAAGATTTTCAGCTACTTAGCTAATGCGTTAAACCGCTACGATGCGCATGAGATTGAACGCATCAGGAGCTACCAGCAGTTTATGGCGTTACTTTGCGGATAAACTGTTTCGCAGTCAGTTCGTAATCTTCAATTTGTTTTTTTAACTCATCGATAGCCGTTTATAATTCGCCCGTTATTGCTAATGCTTTTTCAGTATCAAAAGTATCCTGGCTAATTATTGTTGGTCGTTAACAACGTCTATCGCGAAGTAGAGAAATAAAATGGCGTGAAATAACGAAAAAAACACCCGGCAAGCCGAGTGTTTTAGAGTCGAGGGATTTTGTTACTGGCTTATGCAGCAGGTTTAACCGCTGGTTTTGCTGCTGGCGCTACTGTGTGAGTCGCTTTTTTGTGGTGCTTTTTGGCAGCCTGAGCTTTCTGTGGAGCGGCTGCGGCTGCTTTATGTGTGGTTGTTTTGTGGTGCTTTTTAGCTGCCTGCGCTTTCTGAGCGACAGGTGCTGCTTTATGGTGTTTCTTGTGGTGCACAGTAGTGGTGTGTTTTGCCGGAGCAGGGGCTGCGGTAGTATCAGCAGCGAAAGCAACAGAAGACAGACCCATTACAGCAACAGCAATCAGTGTTAATACTTTTTTCATTTTAATCGTCTCGTATTTGTTTGCGTGTGGCCTGCTGGCCCGTTGAAATAACTTTATTCCAGTAAACAAATACGTTCAGTGAGTGATTGGTGTCGGTACGTAACGGAATGTACTACTGTTTAACGCAGCCGCTGTGGGTGCGTATAAACCGTGGCTCGACCTGGTTTGCTAAAGCCAACCAGCGTCAAATTGCAGCGCTGTGCGACTTCGACGGCAAGCGTCGTCGCCGCAGAAACGGCAAACAGAATTTCGACGCCGCACTGTGCCGATTTTTGCACCATTTCATAGCTGGCACGGCTTGAGACTAAAACCGCCCCGTTGTGCCAGGCCTCGCGAGAACGTGCACCGAGCAGTTTATCTAATGCCACATGGCGGCCAATATCTTCTCTGCCATCCAGAATGGTGCCGCTTGCATCAAGCCAAAGTGCGGCGTGAGTACAACCCGTGAGTTGCCCGACCGGTTGGTATTCGCGCATCTGGTTTACGGCGGCATCAAGATGGTTTAAATCGAAGGTTTGCGTAAATGGCAGCGGGGTTATCGGGCGGCCAATATCGTTGAGTTGCTCCACACCGCAGACGCCACAACCGGTGCGCCCGGCAAGGGAGCGTCGGCGCTCTTTCAGCCCCATAAAGCGGCGGCTGGAAAGCTCAATCTGAACCTCTAAACCGTTACAAACGGCTAAAACATCAATTCCGTAAATGTCTGCCGGAGATTCAATAATCCCTTCAGATAAAGAGAAACCGAGCGCAAAAAGTTCCAAATCTTTGGGCGAGGCCATCATGACCACGTGAGAAATCCCGTTGTAGACCAGCGCTACTGGCACTTCTTCAGCCAGCCAGTCGCCTTTGGCCGTGAGCAAATCCTGGCGTTGCCACAGCTCTATAGTCCGCGCACCAGTGACGGTGTTCACAATTTTGCTTTGATTTGGGTTGGAATTGTTCACTTTGTCTTAACCTGATTGGAACAGCCTTAATTCTAATGTGGTATTCTGGAAACACTAACCCTTCTGGAGTAGGGGATATTTCCAGTTCGGTTTGATTGTGGACTTTTGCGGCGCAGACCGCAAAAAAAATACACCTATAAGTCATGTGAAAATGTCGAAACAAGGAGCACCCATGCAGGTCAGCAGAAGACAGTTCTTTAAGATCTGTGCTGGCGGTATGGCAGGGACTACAGCAGCGGCACTGGGTTTTGCCCCGGGCGTTGCACTGGCGGAAACACGGCAATACAAATTACTACGTACCCGTGAAACGCGTAATACCTGCACATACTGTTCCGTCGGTTGCGGGCTATTGATGTACAGCCTCGGTGACGGCGCGAAAAATGCCAAAGCATCTATCTTCCATATTGAAGGTGACCCGGACCATCCGGTAAACCGTGGTGCACTTTGCCCTAAAGGCGCAGGACTGGTGGATTTCATCCACAGCGAAAGCCGTCTTAAATTCCCTTCATACCGCGCACCAGGCTCGGATAAGTGGGAACAAATCAGCTGGGAAACGGCGTTTGACCGTATCGCCAAACTGATGAAAGAAGACCGCGATGCTAACTTTATTGCGCAGAACGACCAGGGAACCACGGTCAACCGTTGGCTCTCCACCGGTATGTTGTGTGCATCAGCCTCCAGTAATGAAACCGGCTATTTAACCCAGAAATTTTCCCGCGCCCTCGGCATGTTAGCCGTAGATAACCAGGCGCGTGTCTGACACGGACCAACGGTAGCAAGTCTTGCTCCAACATTTGGTCGCGGTGCGATGACCAACCACTGGGTTGATATCAAGAACGCCGATCTCGTTATAGTTATGGGTGGCAACGCCGCAGAAGCGCATCCCGTCGGGTTCCGCTGGGCGATGGAAGCCAAAATCCACAACGGTGCGAAGCTGATTGTTATCGATCCGCGCTTTACGCGTACCGCTTCGGTGGCGGATTTCTACACCCCTATTCGTTCCGGTTCAGACATCGCTTTCTTGTCTGGCGTGTTGCTGTACCTGATCAACAACAATAAATACAACCGTGAATACGTTGAGGCTTACACCAACGCCAATCTGATTGTGCGTGAGGATTACAGCTTCGATGACGGCCTGTTCTCGGGCTATGACGCGGCGAACCGTAAATACGACAAAACCACCTGGAACTATGAGCTGGACGAAAAAGGCTTCGCGAAACGCGACCTGACGCTGACTCATCCACGTTGCGTGTGGAACCTGCTCAAAGAGCACGTTTCCCGTTATACGCCAGAAGTGGTTTCCAATATTTGTGGCACCCCGAAAGACGACTTCCTGAAAGTTTGTGAATACATCGCAGCGACCAGCGTAAAAGATAAAACCGCGTCGTTCTTGTACGCGCTGGGCTGGACGCAACACTCGGTTGGCGCGCAGAACATTCGCACCATGGCGATGATTCAGTTGCTGCTCGGCAACATGGGAATGGCAGGCGGCGGCGTGAACGCCCTGCGTGGCCACTCCAACATTCAGGGTCTGACGGATCTCGGCCTGCTGTCACAAAGCCTGCCAGGCTATATGACGCTGCCGAATGAAAAACAGCCTGACCTCCAGACTTACCTTGCTGCCAACACGCCGAAACCGCTGCTTGAAGGCCAGGTCAACTACTGGGGCAACTACCCGAAATTCTTCGTTTCGATGATGAAAGCCTTCTTTGGCGACAAAGCCACAGCGGAAAATAGCTGGGGTTATGACTGGTTGCCGAAATGGGACAAGGGCTACGACGTCCTGCAATATTTCGAGATGATGAACCAGGGCAAGGTGAACGGCTATCTGTGCCAGGGCTTCAACCCTGTTGCCTCGTTCCCGAACAAAAACAAAGTCATTGCGTCACTGTCGAAGCTGAAATTCCTCGTGACCATCGACCCGCTGAACACTGAAACCTCGAACTTCTGGCAAAACCACGGCGAGATAAACGATGTCGACCCGTCGAAAATCCAGACCGAAGTGTTCCGCCTGCCATCCACCTGCTTTGCTGAAGAAAACGGTTCTATCGTTAACTCCGGTCGCTGGTTGCAGTGGCACTGGAAAGGTGCGGACGCCCCAGGGGAAGCGCTGAACGACGGCGAAATCCTTGCGGGTATCTTTAGCCGTATGCGCCACATGTACCAGAGCGAAGGCGGTGCGCTGCCTGAGCAAGTGCTGAACATGACCTGGAATTACCTGACGCCAGACAACCCGGCTCCGGAAGAAGTGGCGATGGAAAGCAACGGCAAAGCGTTGCAGGACGTGGTCGATCCGGCAACCGGCGCGGTACTGGTGAAAAAAGGTCAACAGCTCAGTTCGTTCGCGCAACTGCGCGATGACGGCACCACGTCCAGTGGCTGCTGGATTTTCGCCGGTTCCTGGACGCCAGACGGCAACCAGATGGCACGCCGCGATAACGCTGATCCGTCTGGTTTGGGTAACACGCTAGGCTGGGCCTGGGCGTGGCCGCTCAACCGCCGCATTCTGTATAACCGTGCTTCTGCTGATCCCGCGGGTAAACCGTGGGATGAAAAACGCCGCCTGATCTCCTGGGATGGCGCGAAGTGGAGCGGCGCGGATATTGCCGACTACAGCACTGCCGCACCGGGCACTGACGTTGGGCCGTTCATCATGCAGCCGGAAGGTTTAGGGCGCTTGTTTGCTATCGACAAGATGGCAGAAGGGCCGTTCCCGGAACACTACGAGCCGTTTGAAACGCCGCTAGGCACCAACCCGCTGCACCCGAATGTGGTTTCTAACCCGGCGGCACGCGTGTTCAAAGGTGATCTGGAAGCGATGGGCAAGCACGACAAGTTCCCGTATGTCGGCACCACGTATCGTTTGACCGAGCATTTCCACTACTGGACTAAACACGCGGTACTGAACGCCATCGCACAGCCAGAGCAGTTTATCGAGATTGGCGAAAAGCTCGCAAATTCACTCGGCATTGCTCACGGCGACACGGTGAAAGTCTCCTCCAACCGTGGCTTTATCAAAGCCAAAGCGGTGGTTACTAAGCGTATTCGCCAGCTCGATGTGAACGGTCAGAAAGTGGACACCATCGGTATTCCGATTCACTGGGGTTATGAAGGTGTGGCGAAGAAAGGCTTTATTGCTAACACCCTGACGCCATTTGTCGGTGATGCCAACACGCAAACGCCTGAATTTAAGGCGTTCCTGGTCAATGTGGAAAAGGTGTAACGGAGACGAATTATGGCTTATCAATCTCAGGACATCATCCGTCGTTCCGCCACCAACGGCCTCACGCCCGCGCCACAAGCGCGGGGAAGTCAGCAAGAGGTCGCGAAACTTATCGACGTCACCACCTGTATCGGCTGCAAAGCCTGCCAGGTGGCGTGTTCGGAGTGGAACGATCTGCGTGATGAAATCGGCAGCAACGTCGGAGTTTACGACAACCCGGCTGATTTGACCGCCAAATCATGGACGGTCATGCGCTTCTCGGAAGTGGAGCAAAACGACAAACTGGAATGGTTAATCCGCAAAGATGGCTGTATGCACTGTGCGGACCCTGGCTGCCTGAAAGCCTGCCCGGCTGAAGGTGCCATCATTCAGTACGCCAATGGTATTGTCGATTTCCAGTCCGAGCAGTGCATCGGCTGCGGTTACTGCATCGCCGGTTGCCCGTTTGATGTGCCGCGCCTGAACCCGGAGGACAACCGCGTCTACAAATGCACCCTGTGCGTAGACCGTGTGACCGTCGGCCAGGAGCCTGCTTGCGTGAAAACTTGCCCGACCGGTGCGATTCATTTTGGCTCGAAAGAGTCGATGAAAACCCTGGCGGGCGAGCGCGTGGCAGAGCTGAAAACACGCGGTTATGACAACGCCGGATTGTACGACCCGGAAGGCGTTGGCGGCACTCACGTTATGTACGTGCTGCATCATGCGGACAAGCCGACGCTGTACCACGGCCTGCCGGAGAATCCGTCCATCAGCCCAACCGTGAAATTCTGGAAAGGTGTCTGGAAGCCGCTCGCCGCTATTGGCTTTGCTGCGACCTTCGCCGCCAGCGTGTTCCACTATGTGGGAGTCGGCCCGAACCGTGCCGATGATGAAGACGAAAACTTGCACCATGACGATGACGAGGTGCGCAAACCATGAAAAAACAAGTGACCATTCAACGTTACAGCGCACCAGAGCGTATCAACCACTGGATCACCGCCTTCTGCTTCATACTGGCGGCGGTGAGCGGGCTGGGGTTCTTCTTCCCATCCTTTAACTGGCTGATGCACATTCTGGGTACGCCGCAGCTGGCGCGCATCCTCCATCCGTTCGTCGGTGTGGTGATGTTTGCCTCGTTTATCATCATGTTTTTCCGTTACTGGCACCACAATCTAATCAATCGGGATGATATCTTTTGGGCGAAGAATATTCGTAAGATCGTCGTCAACGAGGAAGTGGGTGACACCGGGCGTTATAACTTCGGCCAGAAATGCGTGTTCTGGGCGGCGATTATTTTCCTGGTGCTACTGCTGGTGAGCGGCGTGATTATCTGGCGTCCTTACTTCGCTCCTGCTTTCTCAATCCCGGTGATTCGCGTAGCCCTGATGGTGCATTCATTTGCCGCAGTGGCACTGATTGTGGTTATTATGGTCCACATCTACGCCGCCCTTTGGGTGAAAGGCACGATTACCGCGATGGTGGAAGGCTGGGTCACAACATCCTGGGCGAAGAAACACCATCCAAAATGGTATCGTGAAGTTCGCCAAAAACAGGAAAAACGACAGGAATGAGCATTCGCATAATCCCGCAAGACCAGCTGGATAAGAGCGAGAAACGTACGGCGGAGACTATCCCGCCGTTACTGTTCCCCCGGCTGAAAAATCTCTACAACCGCCGTGCAGAACGCCTGCGCGAACTGGCGACCGACAATCCGCTGGGTGATTTCCTGCGCTTTGCGGCGCTTATTGCCCACGCGCAGGAAGTGGTGCTGTACGACCATCCGCTGGAAATGGATTTAACGGCGCTGATTCAGAAATCTTCTGAAACTGGCAAGCCGCCGCTGGATATCCATGTTCTGCCGCGTGACCCGCACTGGCAGCGCCTGCTGAATTCGTTGATTGCTGAACTGAAACCAGAGATGAGCGGCCAGGCACTGGCGGTTATCGAAAACCTGGAAAAGGCTTCAACGCAAGAGCTGGAAGAGATGGCGACTGCGCTGTTTAACGCTGATTTTGCGCTGGTTTCCAGCGACAAAGCCCCGTTCATTTGGGCTGCGTTATCGCTTTACTGGGCGCAAATGGCGAGCCTGATTCCAGGGCGTGCGAAAGCGGAATACGGCGAGCAACGCCAGTTCTGCCCGGTTTGCGGTTCGATGCCGGTTTCCAGCATCGTTCAGATTGGCGGCACCAGTGGCTTGCGTTACTTGCACTGCAACTTGTGTGAAACCGAGTGGCACGTGGTGCGTGTGAAATGTAGCAACTGCGAGCAAACCCGCGATTTGAACTACTGGTCGCTGGAAAGCGAACAGTCAGCGATTAAAGCGGAAAGCTGTGGCGACTGCGGCACCTACTTGAAGATTCTCTATCAGGAAAAAGATGCCAAAGTAGAAGCCGTGGCCGACGATTTAGCCACGCTGGTGCTGGATGCACGCATGGAGCAAGAAGGTTTTGCCCGCAGCAGTATCAATCCTTTCCTCTTCCCAGGGGAAGGCGAGTAATAAGTCCCCGGGGCGGAGAGCGTTGGCTTATCCGCCCTGGTCATCACACAGGATCACAGTATGTCCCTCGAACCCGCAATTGCCGGGCTGGTTGATGAATTCATCGACTCTGGCCGTCCTTCTTCACGCCAACAAACTTTTGCTGAACGCCGCGCCGGGTATATCGCCAGCGCTGTTTTAGCGGGCGAAACCGAAACCCGAGTCGACGTGAAAGACATCAGTCTTAATGGCTGCACGTTACGTATATTTTCCCCACTCAAGGCGGCTGGGTCACTCCCCGCCGTGATCTACTACCACGGCGGTTGCTTTGTTAGCGGTGGGTTTGAAACCCATGACAATCAGTTACGTCAGCTTTGCTATCACAGTGGTTGCCGGGTGATTGCCGTTCAGTATCGTCTGGCACCGGAGCACACTTATCCGGCTGCGCATGATGATGCTGAGCGTGCAGCGGACGCTATCTGGAAAGCGGCGGAACAACTGGAAGTGAATCGTGAACGAATTACGCTCGCGGGCGACAGCGCCGGCGGACACATTGCCCTGGTGACGGCTCTGCGCCTGAAAAGTGCGGGAAACTGGCTGCCTGCACGGTTGATGCTGATTTACCCGATGCTGGACGCGACGGCAGAATCTGTCAGTTATCAGGAAAATGGCTACGACTACATCATTACCCGCGATACGCTGCTTTCAGGTTACGAAGCCTATATGCCCGACCTTGACTCAATGGATGAAGAGGCCAGCCCGTTATTTCGTGAAGATTTTGCAGGCTTGCCACCGGTACATATTATCACCGCTGAATACGACCCCCTTCGTAATGAAGGCGAGGTTCTGCATGAGTGCCTGATGGATCAAGGCGTTGAGTCCACCTGCCAACGCTATCTCGGCGTGATCCACGGCTTTTTCCAGCTTGGTGGTATCAGCCAGGCAGCCCGCGATGCCATGCGTGATGTTGCGTGGCGGGTCGGTCAATAAGCTCAATCACCCCCTCGCACCACTCCGGCCAGGTTGTTCTGGCCGGGGCTTTTTGTTCAGAGAAACCCGATTCTCCGCACTCAGCCTTCCGTTAGCTCGTCATAAAGATTGCGAAGACGGGTTCGTAGATAAAGCACGGCCTTGTGTTTGCGGGATAACAGGGCCTGAACGCTAATACCTGTTTCTTCCGCTAACTCTTTAAAGCTGTAGCCGTGGAGTTCGGTTTTTTCGAACGCCTCACGTTGCGCCACAGGAAGCTCCGACATCGCATCTTCCAGCTCATCCCAGAGCAGCTGACTCAAATATTCGTCTTCCGGTGACTGTGGTACGCCAAACAACGTTTCCGCCAGTTCGTCTTCAGGAAGGAAGCCATCATCGTCGTCAGAGTAATAGTCAGAAAGCGGAAGCTCGCGCTTTTTACGCGCCCTGTCGGTCATTTCATTACGTGCAGCGCGAAACAACCAGGCGGCGACGTTCTCCACCGGTTGCTCCACTTTCATCAACTGCCATGTTACTTCTTGCAGGATATCGTCTGCGTCATCACGTATCGGCGTGCGGCCAACGATAAACGCTTTCAGCTTCGAGCGACACGCAGTGAGCGCCAACATGACTCGAGAATGTCCTGCCGTCCCGGCTTTCATTATCGTCACTCAGCTTGCGTCGGTTTCTGGGCGTTATCTTCCGGCTTCTGACGGCAATGCTCATGCTCACCATGGCGCTCGTGGCGATCGGCATGATGCTCATCGCGATGATGGCAATGCCCGCGACCATGACGCCAGAATCCCCCACGGCGCTGCTGAACGAATTGCTCGCGCTGCTCTGGTGTCATTTGCATCCAGCGTTCATGCATACGACGGCGATCGCGGCCCATACCGAACATCCCAGGACGTAGACCCAAACCGCCGAACAGAATCCGACACAGCACCAGCAACCCAAGCGCCTGCCAGAAACCAATGCTTTTCACGCCGATAATTGCAGGCAACAGCGCATTCCACAGCGACATCACCAGCAGGCTTAACACGGCAATAAACACAATACCCATCAGCAATGGTTTAGCCATCGGGTGGCCGCCGAATCCGCGACCGTGCTCCCGACCATGTCCACGCATATCAAAATCTCTCATCGTTTTTACTCCTCATCAGATTAGTTAATTATTGCTTCTGATGAGGTAGACGAATGAGAAGCAGAAATATTGCCAGGAAAATGAAATTTTTTTGCAGGCTGGAAGGAATGTGCGTTATTGGCTGCGTGCGCTTTTGCGAAGCAAGGAGTCATTTATCCCAGGGAATAGGGCAAAATTACGCCTGGTAGATCCTTAAAGTCTTTTGAATTTCGAGTAATGAGTTTCCTTGCATTGATTTGCGTACTGGCCAAAATGATTGCATCAGGTAATTTCATTCCATGTTGCCGACGTAGCGCTACAGAGTGTTCTGCCACCGCCTGATTAATCGGCAAAATTTCAAATCCACTCAGAAAGTGCCGGGTCTGCTGCTCCTGATCGTGGTGTTTTGCCCCCACCATGATTTCCATCCACGTCACAATGCTAATTGACGGGGAATTACCATAGCTTTCAATGGTTTCACGCGCTTGCGGAATCCCTTTCAGATAATCGATTAAAATATTGGTATCAAAAACAGCAGATTGCATAATCTTCACCATTCCTCGCGAAGTTTGCGTTCATATTCCAAACCATCAGGTACATCTTCGCCCCAAAGACCAAATGCTTCTTTGATACTGGTTTGAGCCTGCCTTTCCAGATACTCCTCTACCGCTTCCCGTAAAAGCTCTGCTCGCGGTAAATTGCGTTTCTGTTTAAGGCTTTCAAGGCGGCTGATTGCCTCATCAGACAGATCCAGAAGAATTCGTCCCATCATCTCTCCAAACATCGTAGCCATATATCATCTTAATATATCATTTTAGTACGAATTTAAAGCGCTGCTGTTCGCAAATCAAACCCATGTGTGGGGAAGATATTTGTCAGCATCGGCTGGTTGGTATTTCTGTCTTTGGCCTTGTAAAAATGCACTATACCCCTCAAAAAGTGAGGTGTTATCTACTTTTTCTTACGGCTTTATGAATGTGCGAGGTGTCTTCCAGAGTAAATATTTTCCAGGGGAATACGAGAAGGGGCATACCAGCCAAACTAAGCTGGCTGGTATTTGTAGCGTAAATCAGTCCTTCTTAATCATCTCAACGATTTGGTCGTTGTTAATCTGGCGTTCATTGCCTTGTTCATCGGTGTAGCGCGTCATACCTGTGTCTTTATCCACTTCTGGCTTCCCTTGCGTGACGATCATATCGCCCGTTTTGGTGGACATCACATAGTCGCTTGAGCAAGCGGTAACGGAGAGCGCAACGCCGCTTAATAGCAAAACCGCCATCAATTTTTTCATGCTGAATTTCCCTTTAAAAGTTGAAGGGGATTTTACCTGCTCGGTGCAAGACAGATTGTTAAGGTGTATTACGAAGGGTTTTTGAGAGTTTATTTCTCCCAGCCATAAAACCAAAAAGCCCACATGAATTCATCATGTGGGCTTTTAACTTTTCGGATTTTACCAACGTCGTAGCAAGGTTTAAGAACTCAGATGAGCCTGTTTTCTACGCGCGACATCTATGTACAAAATGCTGGCGGCAAAGGATAAGCAGGAACCAATAATCAGGACAAAAAGATAGGAAGTGACGTAGCTATATTCTTTATCCAAATGGGAAAGCTGTTCTGAAATCAGGTCAATGTTATCAATGGTGTAGTTCTTGCAAACGTACAGCCCGTACCAGAAGGCACTGAAGGCGATCATGCAGGTGTAACTGAACCAGGTGAGTTTTTTATTTATATACTCCAGATAAAATTTTGGGTCTGAATAGGCGACTTTGAGAAGCCCCAAAAAACAGCCAAAGTAGATGCCAATCAACCACTTCAACACATCCCAGTTCATACAAACCTCTTAAATTGCTGCTACCCGTTTCGTCAGGCATTAAAAAAGGGCTACGCGTCACGTAACCCCTTGTTTTCTTTTGCTTACGCCAGGTTGTTTTTTGTGGCGGGAACAATATCGGCACAGTATGTCACATGCCGCATCGACAAAGAAGACCGTACAGGTTGTGCGGCAGGGGATGTAGGGTGGATAAGCGATAGCGTCATCCACCATTTTGTCGGGTGACGCTGCGCTTACCCGACCTACGAAAACCTAGTGAATCCCAGGCACTGCCTCGCCGCTAATCATCACCAGCCCGCCATCTGTGCTAACAAAGCGTGGTGCTTTTAAATCCTCTACCAGAACGTTAACCAACTCGAATAACAGCCCAGTGATGTGTTCTTTCTGCTCGGGCGACTGCTGGTGTTGCAGCAATAAGATGGTGAGTGCGGAACAATACTCGCGCAGAGTTTCGGAATCAGTCGTTAGCGCACCGCGATAGTTATCGGGTTCTGCCACATCCACTGTCAGTCGTTCGATTAAATACGCGGGTAACGGCGCATTTAGCGCAACTTTCAATACTTCGAGCGCGGCAAGCAAGCGCCCACACAATGCCATGCGCTCAGTGTTGTCGTCGTTTTCAATCAGCGCATCAACATAATGCTGGCAGGCGTCGAGCACCTGGAAGAGATCATGTGTGGCACCGAACGGGGTTTTTAATAGCGTTGTGATTGCAGATTCAATTACTGGTTGATTGCACAGGATTTCAGGGCCAGCGGTTGTGGTAGTATTGGTGTTAGCCATTGCGTTAGGTCCTTAACGTTTGTGGTTAAACGCCTCGGTAGTGTTGACGCACTCCGGGGCGTTGCTATTTGTTGATTCTGTTTTCGATGGTAGTTACCATCCGTGAAATAACATAGACCTTTTGGTACCTACCATGCAAGAGAAAAAATCTAAACTCGCCTTTGACCGATCAAAAAGTACAATGAAGAACATTCGCTTCGAAGATGAGCTTTTGGCACAGATTGAGAAAGCTGCGGGAAAAGGGAATTTTAGTGCTTGGGTGAAAGAAGCTTGTCGGTTGCGTTTGAGTGGAAGTAAATAGATTAAATGCATACTGAAAGATATGTTAAACCATTACTGTTATTAGGGCTTGGGTACAAAACTGAGGAAAACTGAAATGAACACTGTAAAAAAAGGAGATGCTTTCGAAGAGGAAGTATACAATCTTTTAAAGAATTACATAAACAGTGGTAATTTCTGGCTTAATCCCAAATTTTGCAAATTTCATAGGAAGAAAAAATATTATTCTAAAAAGAGAGATGGGTATATTATCGTTGATATTTCAATCGAGTGCTTTTTGGAAGGGAAAGAAGATTATTCGCAATTGATAGTTATTGAATGCAAAGATTATAAATCAAAAATTCCTGTTGACGACATCGAAGAATTTGAATCAAAACTACATCAAATTTCTGGTGTAAATATTAAAGGTATTTTTGCATCAAGAACGCCCTTTCAATCAGGTGCATTTAACGTTGCGAAGAATATTGGTATGGCTTTGATTAGAATCCTTCCTGAAGACAAGATAGATTGGGTCCTTCAAAGAAATCCTTTGTCTTCGAAACCGGCTGACAGAATTAAGGAAGATAGGGTTACTTCAGAATACGCACTCAAAAATGAAGATTTTATTGGTCAGTCACAAAATATTTTCTGTTATTGTAATAACTATACGTCATATATAATCGATATATTAAATCACTTAGTATGTGGTGATAAAAAGCCATTTCACAAAACCATTCAAAATAAATATAAAATAATTAGAGCAAAAAACCTTTCATATTTGAGTCTTGATGAAATTGACTCCAGAGGGTTGCAGTTAGCTTTGGCTGCGGAGGCAAGTACAAGAGGAACTGTTGATTTATCGAAAATTGTATCTCATTTGAAAGAAAGAGAAGGCTTAAAATTTGATCTCTCTCATGAGTTAGGTACCGATGAGATTTATACATCAGCCCTTGGATCTATGGATGCTAAAAATAATATAATAAAAATATCAAGTCTATTAGACTATAATTCACCTAGTTGGAGGTTCACACTTGCGCATGAAATTGGTCATTATATTTTTCATCATGAGTTTATGTTAAAAAATAAAATAGATGAGCATTTTGATACAAATGATAATTATTCTATAGTTGAATTCAATATGACATCTAATTTATTTAGAAGACTAGAGTGGCAAGCTAATATGTTTGCAAATAGTTTATTAATGCCAAAAATGGATGTTTTCTTTTCTATAGGTTCTCTCATTACACAGCTTGACATTAGAAACTTTAACTGTGGAATAATATATGTTGATAATCAGCAATGTAATCTTCATAACTACAACTATATAGTATCCAAACTAAAGAAGGAGTTTAATGTTTCCGCGACTATTGTAGAAATAAGATTGAAGCAATTAAGAATTTTGAATGATAAAAGAATTTCTCCAGCGAGATTTAACTTTGGCTCATTAGGTATTTAATAGTTGCCACGTATTAAAATTAAATATTCTATTTAATAAGTAAAAAATGGCGGAAGATCACAGGAGTGCTTAACTTAACGTAAATGCATGAATAATATTAATATTTGCATATGCCACTTGTCTTGATATACACATGCCTATACACATTTGATTGGCTGTATGAAATTTGTTCTCAATATTCTTCTAGATGATATCTAACCAAATCTAATAAGTGCTTCGAGAAAAAATCTCTTTTTCCGTTTAAATGCTCACTCTGTTCACTTTTGATTTTTATGATTCAAAATCATAATGTTAGGTGGTGATCAGAATGTGATGAGTGAATAGAGAGCTGTTCATCTTTTTTAGCAGAAAAGAGCGTTAGGTTTTGTCGGGGTCTGGTATGCCGGTACTATTATCAGAAAAAATCTTTTTTTCCATTTAACTGTTCACTCTGTTCACCCTACATTTTTGTTATGTAAAATCATTGAGTTAGGTGGTGATCATACAGTGAAGGGTGAACAGTCCATTGTTCACCTCCTATGGAATGACCTGGCTCGAGGGTTGTCGGGTTCCGATGCATCTGGATCATTTGTCAGGAAAAAAACTTTTTTTCGGTTTAACTGTTCACTCTGTTCATCCTGCATTTTTATTATTTAAAATCATTATGTTAGGTGGTGAACAAACGGTGAAGGGTGAACAGTCCATTGTTCACCCCGACCATGTTCGGGTGTTAAAAAACCGGCTTGCGCCGGTTATGTAGGTTAAATCGCGAGCGTGTCATCGCACTTGGGTAGCCAGTCGGGGTTGCTGTCCTCTGTCAGCATCAGGTTGGTTTGCGTTCCCTGTTTCGTGTGCCGCTTCTCATAATCCAGCCCGTACTCCTTGAGCATCATTGGCAGCCCCAGCCCGAACATTTTCAGGCTCAGCACGTTCTTGTACCCGTTCGCCTCCATGTATGTGAGGTAAGCATGGTAAAGATAGTTACGGGGCTGTCGCGGCACTATATTGGCGTTACCCATATACATGCCGGTTGGCTGTGCCAGCGCTTCAAGGTAGCCGCAAAAATCAAATACCGGATCGGCATCGCGCTTGATGTTAATCGCCTCGTCAGAGTTCTACTGTGCCTGTAGCAGGTTGCGCGCCGTCGCCGGTTGGCTGAACTGCTGCATAAGCTGGCGCACGATAACAGCCAGCTCTCGTGAGATTTTATCCCTGAGCTGCGGGTCGCGTTCTTCCGGGGCAATCTGCTCCGGGAAGTGCAGAATGACACGACGACGGGAAACACCGCCGCTGCGGTCGGTAAAGCGCATCGGGTTGTTGTTCACCGCCAGAATCACCGCCGGGATATGCGTCGAGTAGGCGTCGCGGTATTTCGGATCGACTGAGACCGCATCGCCGCCGGTAATGGCTTTAATCCCCGCACCGTCACCGCTCCATTTCTCCTGGTCAGGCAGAATAATCAGCGAGTAGCCAATCACCGCCGCACGTTCGCGGGATGATTCCAGTGTTTCGATAGTGGCTGAGGTGGTGTTGTCCTTCCCGGCGAGCATCGTCGCAATTTCGGCCATGATACTTTTCCCGCTGCCCCCTGGCCCGGTCACTTCGAGAAAGAGCTGCCAGTCGTAGCGGTTCGCCAGCACCATAAACAGCGCGGCGAGAATAATGTCGCGTTTCTGTGCGTTCCGTCCTGCGGCACGGTCGAGCCACTGCCAGAAATGCGGCGCATCACGCTCCAGCGTTTCACCGGCCACCGGAGGGGTGAAATCCACATCACACAGAGTGCGCAGCCAGTGCGTTTTGCTGTGCGGATTAAAGATGCCGCTGATCGTATCGAGTACCCCGTTACGAAAACCGATTAAACGCCGTGCCGGGGCTTCGTGCTGCGCCAGAATAAGCTTGAGCGTATCGACCACCGCCGAGATTTTACCCGATGAGAAACCGGCACCGATACGCTGGAACAGGGCGGCCACATCGCGGGCAAACTGCGTGGAGGGCAGCACTTTCCAGGCACCGGCGTCATAGCGGGAAATTATCTCCCCGTTCGGGTCAACGGCCAGCGCATGGCCGTAATGCTCGCTGACACGCATCGCCTTTTCACTGGTACTCATGGCGGTAAATTCGGCCTCGCTCATCTGGTCGAACGGACTCGCCGCCGGTGTCTTTAATACCTCCTGTAATGCGCTGCGGGTGGCCTCTTCGCCGTGCTGCATAAAGGCATCATTCCAGTCACCAAATACCGGCGGCAACGCAACAATCCCCTGACAGGCATTTGCAGCGGCTGCGGCTTTGGTCTGCCCGTCGCCGTTGAGGTCACGGTCGGCGGCAATGATGATTTGCTGTGCCGGGTGCCGTTCCCGGACAAGGCTTGCCAGAGAAAGGAGGTTCACGGACGAGAGCGCCACCAGAACGGTATCGCCGGTGAGCTGGTTTACCGTCAGGCCGGTGGCGTACCCTTCCACTAACCAGAGCCGTTTTGAGGCAGTGTTTTTCCCCCCGATAGTGTGACAGGTGCCTTTCACCTGACCGCCTTTGAGCGTGCGTTTGGTGCCGTCGACATTGATAAGCTGGAGGTTAACCAGTTCCCCCTCAGGGGTGTGCAGTGGCACAAGCACATCACCGGCGCGGTAAGTGATGGTTGCCACCTTATGCGTGGTGGTCAGCACCTGACAGGCTCGCTGTGCTAACCCTTTGCGGGTGAGATAGGCATTGCCGGTGGCGGTGCGGCTGCTTTCCAGCAGACGGGAGGCGAGGGTTGCGGCCTCCCTCATCGCTTTATCACTGCCCGGGGCGGTGGCGATTTCATCCGCTGGCACCGGCGGCAGGTTGCCGGTCACGCTGTTGACCTGGCTTGCGGCTTCCGCGACCGACACGGCCAGCGCTTTTGAAACCAGGCTCAGGCCGTCACCGGCTCCGCACTGATTACAGAACCAGGTGCCGCGCCCGTCTTTATCGTCAAAACGGAAACGGTCTTTACCCTGGCACACCGGACAGGGCTGATGACGGTTAAGCACCACATTCACGCCCAGCGCCGGGAGGATGTGCGGCCACTGGCCTTTAGCGGCGTTCACGGCTTCGGTAACTTTCATGTTCATTGCTAATTTCCTTACGGCTGCGCCGGTTGCGTTAAGTGGCGGGTGCAAAGTTCGTCCATGACGGCCAGCCCGAGAAACGAGAGCGCCGGTGTTGTCTTGAGTGCGCCGCTTTCGAGTAAGTCCTCCAGTAATGCACAGGCAATTTCCCGGCCTTTCTCCAGTCCGTGCTGGCGCAGATAAAACCCCTCCAGTTCACCGGCAATGGCATCTTCTAATGTGGTGAGGGTGAGCTGCGGATAACGTTGCTGTTGCTGGCAGATATTGAGCCAGGCACAGGCCACGGTGCGACGGTAGAGCGCTGTGCGCAGAACGGGTGAAAGTGGCATTCTTTTCATTAGTTTTTCTCCGGAGCCATCCAGCTCATATGGCAGCGTTCGACCACACCGTCGAGCTGGGTGGTCATCAGAAACAGCAGGGAAGCGAGTTGTGTCTGTTGTGCCGGGGGTTGTTTCAGCACGGTGCATTCCTGATGCTCCAGCAAATCACCGGCGAACTGGCCGACACGTAATAAATGCTCAAGGCAACGCAGGTCATCCAGCGTAATGGTGGCGTTAATTCCTGACGGTGTTACCGGCTGCGTGATATTCATGATTCGGTCTCCTGAGGGTGTGCGAAGCCCTGTGCAGATACGCACATAAATTGAATGAGTGATTTAATTACAGGTAATGGCGGTAGCTGGTATCCGGCTCAGGGCGGGGAATATCACGCCACGAATACACCACCGGGATATTTTTTATTACCGGTTTATTCTCTTCCGGATAAATATCAATATTCCGTTTACGCCAGATCTGTAATACCGGGTCATTCGTTATTATTTTCAGCACGGTATAACGGTTCTCAGGGTTTCGCTTAAATACGTCAGGATGAATACAGGTAAATTCCCGCAGGAAGCGTCCGAGCGGTATTTCAATCACCTGCCCGTCAGACTCAATACGAATAAGGATGCTGTAAGGCTTGCGGAACGGGTTCCAGACCATATCCGGGCAGCGGTAAGGCAAATCCCACGGAATACCATCGGCCAGAATGCCCACCACCGTCACCGCAGCATAAATATCCGTGCGGTATTTTTCACCCGGCTGAGGAAAATCAAACATGTTTATTCCCCGCCGTTTAATTCAGTTAAACCGCTCTGCGACAGAAATTCCTGGCACAGCCCTTTCGCTTTTAATTCCTCCAGCACAAAACTGATGTCTTCATGCAGATAGCTGAATATCTGCGGAATATAGAGCTGGTGTAAGCCATTCATTTCCCGGCGCTGTAAATCACCGCCGACAAACTGCGATACGGCACTGGCGCGGTTGAGTTTGTGATACGCCTCGACGCTCAGGTGAGCGGCGAGAGATTTCTCGTTACCACGACGGGCAGAGACATTTTTAGATGGAGTTGCGTTATGCATGCACCACCTCCGCAACAGGCAGACGGGCGGCAAAGGAAAGAATGTAATCACGGACAAGGGAAAGGCGGGCGGCTTGCTCGTCACCGGCGACAGTGCGGAGCATGGAAACGCGGGGCTTGCGCTCGGTACGACGAACGGCGGCAAAAACAAAGACGAATTGTGGGTGAGTCGGGGTGAGGGTCGAAGCCATAAGGGCAACCTCCATTGAGTAGCGATTATCGCCACCACTGGAGTTGCAAATCTCACTGGTGGTGGCTCGAACAGGGTTTGCAATACCGGCCTCAATGACTACCGGCCAGCCCGAAGGCTGCCCTGCCCGAACCACCATTATCTGAATGGAACCACGGTGTAAACACCACAGCCCGAAATAAAGGTGTGTCTGAGCTACGACGTAAAAAAAGACGCATGGCGCGTCAGGTGTCGCCATTGAGTTAAACAGGTTGCAAATCCTGGCTGTCGATTTTGCGACAGCGGAAAAACTATAACCGCAAACCTGGAAGGGATGCAAGCCAGGGGAAAGGGCTTTTTGAAAAGCGGGCTGATTCATGCGTCACATCCCCGGTTACGTTCTGCGATACGTTCGGCCATCCAAACGGTGACTTCTGACTGGAGCCAGGCGACATTTTTACCGCCGAGCGAGACCTGTGACGGGAACGCATTGCGGGCGATTAAATCGTAGAGGGTGGAGCGGGACAGACCGCACTGGTGAATAACTTCCGGGAGGCGTAAAAAACGCTCCTGAGTCGGGGCAGAAACAGGCGGAAGATGCGCGGCTGGCGCGGAAGATGGTGCGGAAAAAGCGGTGTGCATAAAGCTACCTCATAACAGTCCATAGAGATCCGGTCGTGTCCGTCCGGCTTCGGGTAGCTCTCTATTTTGTGAATATTTTCCCTCAATGCAACAAGGTGAATTTGTATGAGGCACAGAACAAGGAGTCTGTTTTTTAAGCGAAATTACTTTTTTAGGTACTGTAGGCAACAGGAAGCAACTGGAAGAGCAATAACTTAGATTTGCAATTATTATCAGCAATTAATTAAAGAAAATTAATAGTTTAAAACATCCAATAAAAGCACAAAGTGATTTTGGTCGGGTGAACAGTGGTGAACAGACGGTGAACAGTCAGACCTCGATTGTTCACCCTCTAATATACTGTATTACTTATCTTTTTTTTAAAGGTGAACAGAGTGAATAGTTAATAGCTAAAAAATAATAAAAGAGGGGGGTATGTTCCTGAGACCTTTCCTCTGGCAAGCCGGTTTTCAGGTCTTCTTGTGTCATATCTGGTACATCCGGAGTGGCTCACTGATGTTGTGCCATCACAGGCAGAATGACGTCAGGTTGAAAAAACGGAGAACTCAATGATGAAAACTGACTCACTCAACACGGCAACCAAAGCCACCAGTAGCGCGCAGGATGGAAAAACGCAGAACGGCGTCAAAAATGCGCTGAATACGCTGAACGGACAGGAAAGCCAGGTTCTCACTGCCGCACTGACCCGCGACCTGAAATCATTCGGCGAGGCGAAATCCCGACATACCGCAAACATGCTTGAGCTTAATGAGATTGGCACCGCCATCAGCCGCAGCGAGAAGGAGCGACAGGTCGCACTGGAAGAAAGTGAGGAAGCAGAACACAGCTGGCGCAGCCGGTTCCGTGCCCTCAAAGGTGCCATTACACCGGAAATGAAAAACGAGCACAGCCAGCGGATTGCTAATCGCGAGCTGGCGGAGGAGTTCACCGCGCTGATTGGCGAACTGGAAACAGATAAAACCCGCGCCATGCTCAGTGCCTGCGCATCAGGCAAGGCCTATGTCGAGGCACACCGTACCGCTTTTAGCACCTATGCCAACAATGAATGGAATGCGGCAATTAAAGACCTGAGTCCGGCCCTGATCCGGGCATTCTGCCTGCGCCTGCGCGAGCTGGAAATTCAGGGGAATGAGGCACCGAAAAGAACGCTGGTACAGGAGCTGGGCGACCGCATTCTCAGCCAGAGCCAGCTCCACAGTTTCAGCATGGAAAATGAACCCGTACTTTCTCAGCTTGGCCTGTACCGTCCTGCACTGACCGGCGTCGATATGAATCTCTACGACAGCCCCATCAAACGGTCGATGATAGCCAGAGAGCTGGCAGAGAAAGCAGACAAAAAACAGGAGGGCTGATCATGATGCACTGCCCGTTTTGTAGAAATTCGGCGCATTCACGCACAAGCCGTTATCTGTCTGACAGCGTCAAACATCGCTACTACCAGTGCCAGAATGTGCTTTGTTCGGCAACGTTCCGCTCAATGGAGTCCGTTGAGTCGATTATCCGCCAGCCAGTAGCCGGTGATGAACCGGCTGATGAATTTATCCAGGGTGAAATGGATAAAGCACCGAAACAGCGACAGTCAGCAACACAATGACCAGCCGGGGATGAATCCATGAGCGACACACCATTACAGCAGGCCTTTGCCGTGTGTCAGGCGAATAAAACCGCCTGGCAGAATAAAAAAGATGAACTGAAAGCGGCAGAGACTGCGCTGGATGAACAGCTTGCACCGGGACATCCCCGGAACGCAGAGCGGATTACTTATCTGAGTGAATATATCGACGTTAAACAGTGGGAAATCACCTGTGCGGCGGGGCGTTATATTCGCTCGCATGAAGCGGTACAGCACACCAGTATTTGTCATTCACTCAATGCATTTATGAAGCAAAACGGGGCAGCACTGGTCAGTACGCTGGCACCGGAATTAATGGGGATTAATCAGCTTCCGGCGGCAATCCGCGAGCTGGCCATACGGCGAGCGACGCATTACGTCGGGGAAGCCCTGCGGGATTATCTGGCGACCGGCCCGGAAATTCATTACACAGCGGAAAACAGCGACATTTTGACAGCCATCGGATTCAGGCCTGATAAGGCTTCGCGGGCTGATACTCAGCAGAAATATACACCGGCACAAAACCATGTTTACGCGCACCGGCAGACAGAACTGAGCCAGCAACCACCCGCATAAAATCGACCTGAAAACACCGCCATTTAATTCAATTAAACCATGCATTACGGTGCATGGTTTTGCATGTAAAACCCCGTATTTTTCACACCTCATCACCCCAGAGCTAGCGCGGCTCCGGGGTGTTCATGCACCTGCATTAAAACCCACCCATGAAGCGGGCAGGCGTGGCGGGGAGAGCATTGCGCGCCAGCATTAAAGTTATTATTCTTCATGGCCTGAACGGATTACCGCGCCGTACGGGCCATGGGAGTGTCAAAAGGTTTGAGGTCGTGACGAAACTTTGAGGAGGGGAAATAAAAATCAGCCATAAGCTGCAGAAATTATCTTCCACAAGTTTGTTCGATTGCTATTGCATTGGATAAATAATCAATAAGTACTTCGATAACTTACATAGTGGATACAATAACGCCATCCTAAAATGGCGTTATAAATAGTGATGTTTTACTTTTTTGTTAATTTTTCAATGATTAATGAATATTTAGTTTCTTCAAAGCTGAAGCCATATTTTTTGAATGACTGTAAATAATTCAAATGCCCCTTTAACGCATTAATTGTTAACGAGGTTTGATCATTTGACTTTATTGCTTGGTCAAATATTGCTCTAACTCTTCGGCGATATGCTCTAGGTGGCCTTAGTGGGCCGTTAATTAAAATCCCAGTAACCGCTTGTCTGTTGTTATATGAGAGCAGCCTATACTTTTCATTATTTAAGGTGAAGCCCATGGCGTTTATTTTATTTTTTGCGAGGCTGACAAGTTCTTCTATTAAATGTCTATTATCGCCACTTATGGTTATATCGTCAGAATATCGAGTGTATACACAGTCTCTAACTAAAGCTTGGTTTGTCATTAATTCATCGAATTCATACAATATGGCATTTGATATATTAGGGCTAGTAGGTGCACCCTGTGGTAAAGTACCATAGAGAGTTGTTAAACCAGCAATAGTATTAACTATATGTTCAGATATATTATTTCTTAAAAGACAGTTCTTTATCATGGTTTTATTAATGGAACCAAAATAGTTTTCAATGTCTATATTGGCAATAAACTTATTATTTTGATGTGGATAAGCATTGTCATGAATACTGATCCCCTTTCTATATGAGAAACATGAAGAGTGAATATTTAGTCTATTCAAAAAATAATCATTTATCCAGTACTGTGTTACCTTCATGAATTTCCGTGGTGCTGATATTTTTCTAACACCACCGCTCTTTTTACGCATATCAAAAATCCGATAATATCTATCTGGATTTTTTATCATAGAGCTTATAAGTCGTGGTGTAAGTCCGATACAAGATGCGACCGTTAAAATACCGTTATTTTCGAAAAGGGGACTGTTTAGTGACTTGTAAGAATAGAAAATTGGAGCTGCGATAATTTTTTTTTCGGGAATTAGGCTGTCACTATCTTTTGAAAGGATGCTAGCCTGACTACTGGACATTGAACCAATTCGTAATTGCTCAAAGATCCGCACCCAAGCCTGTCTTGGGCGGCTGGGCAAGGTCCCGGACGCCCAAGACAGGCTTGGGTGCGGAACCTCTTTTATGTAAGGCCTTAACTGCAAAGACGGCGGTGCGCCGTCCATATTCTTTGTATCAGTAGAGGCTAGCACACCCAATTTAGTGGATTTATGGCATTTGTCAAGAAGGAAAATGCGCAACTTGTCTCTTAGTTTTTTTAAATTTGCTGAAAGTTTTTCATCGCCAGAGGGAGTTATAGAATACAGCTCGTTTTTAATGGAAACTAATTCCACATAGCCAATTTTATGTAATTCTTTAAGGTGCTGTTTTAATGAATCAATATTAGGTAATGCTCCATCATCTGTTAATATTAATCTCAAGTAATATAATATCTCAGATGGGGCTGCAGGTTGAATAATTGAGGTGGCCCATAAAAGTAAGCGAAAGTTTATTGAGTTAGACATTTACCCTCCCAAAAGGCCTTTATTTTTAGAAACGAGCTTTTTATTCCTGACTCGTCTAATAATATTTTCAATTTTTTCATCTTCAATGTCGGATATGTCAAATATTTTAATACTGTTATCGTCACAATATTGAAGAACACCTAATGAAAAAAAACGATCGAGATTTTTTATTTCGTCATTGCAGATGACTATCAAATCTGGATTTTTAATATCTTTAGTTATTTTGTAATAACTTATTAAAGTTATCTGCGATAGGGTTAATTCATCTAAGACAAATATGATGATACTATCACACTTTTTGTTAATAAAATCCAATTCTGCTATATGTATATACACACTTTCAGTATCGGGCAGAGTTTGCTTTCCTCCCCCTTCATAAATCACAGCATCTATTTTACTAAGTTCGGTTTTAAGATTTTTGATGCAAGAGTCAAATAATTTATCTTTCAAAATGTTCGGATAGCATAAAAAAACATTAAGTTCAGAATTAACTAATTCGCCCTCTAGGGTATCTATTATATTCTCTCTAAGTTCATTTGTAATTGACAAAACATCATTGGCGTAAATTGAAATGTTGAATTGGTTGACCTTGGTTTCATTATTTGAACCAATAATGTTTACATTTGATTTTTGAGCGTTGCTATTGCTCATTTTTCTGAGTATTTTTTGTTTTATTATTCGACCCAATTGAAAACATGCAAGATTTTTGTTTATTTGATTTAATCCCATCATTTTTAGACCGAAAGAAGATTTTTGCGATAACAGTAATAGCTAGCAATCCTGCGCCAGAGAATAGCCATTCTTTATTTAATAAAACCCAATTAATTACATCTTGCATGAAATCAATCCCTTTTTAGAATGTAGTCAGCGTACCATTGTAACATTTTTCTTCTATTTTGTTCGTAACTGGCATGATTGTAAATGCCACGAATGCTGTTTTTATCTACATGTGCTAATTGCATCTCAATCCATGCACTTTCAAAACCCTGTTCATGCAAGATTGTCGACATTGTATGCCGAAAACCGTGACCTGTAGAACGTCCTCTATAACCAAGTAATTCAATCACGTGAGAGACACTTTCCTTACAGATTGGTTTGCTTCGGTTGTTTCTGCCAATAAAAATATATGGGTAGTGACCCGTGATAGGTTTGAGTTGTTTAAAGAGGTCAATCACCTGTGTAGATAAAGGCACGACGTGAGGCCTACGCATTTTCATCCGTTCTGCTGGTATTTCCCAAATCCCTTTTTCAAGATCTACTTCCTCCCAGGTCGCGAAGCGTAACTCTTGCGTCCTGACACCGGTCAGCATGAGTATCTTAGTCGCATTTTTAGTAATGATACTGCCTGTGTAAGCTTCAAGGTCGCGGATAAAATGAGGTAGTTCTTCTGCGGACAAAAACGGATGATGTTTTTGTTTAGGAACGGCCAGCGCGATAGCTAAATCTGGCGCTGGGTTGTACTCAGCGCGGCCTGTAATGATTGCGTATTTAAAAACCTCACCGCAGCGTTGACGCACCTTTCTCGTTTTCTCTAATGCACCGCGCTTTTCAATACGGCGAAGCACTTCCAATAGCTCAAGTGGTTTAATTTCAGAGATTGGGCGGTGCCCGATATACGGGTAAACGTCCTGCTCGAATGTCTTAATGATCTCCTCACGATAAGCCACCGTCCAGCGGTCGGCTTTGTTCGTGTGCCACTCACGGCTAATTGCTTCGAAAGAATTTTCAATGGAGAGCTGCTGCGCAAGCTTTTGAGCTTTACGCTCTTCGACGGGGTCTATGCCGTTAGCAACTTGTTTGCGGGCTGTGTCCCGCTTTTCGCGAGCTTCTGCAAGCGAGATGAGACTATATGAGCCAAAGGACATCAAACGAGCCTTACCCGCGAATCGGTATCGGAATCTCCAGCCCTTGCTACCGTCGGGATTGATGAGCATGGATAAGCCTTGTCCATCGTTTAGGGTATAGGGCTTGTCTTGCGGCTTCGCACGTCGGATTTGTATGTCAGTAAGGGGCATGTGTATAAGTGATTTTGTGTATAAAAAATTTATACACATCATTATACATATTTTTCACGGATTCAGGCAGATGTGCTCGGACTTGTGTGGACTATGTTGTGGCGTAACTTGATGAATTTATAGGAATTAAAAGATGTTCTCGGAAGGTCTCGGACAATAGATGGCGGAAGATCACAGGAGTTGAACCTGCCCGGCACCGCTGGCGGCACCAACTGGATTTGAAGTCCAGCCGCCTCACCGGAGACGACGATCTTCCTAGCCTCGATTGCTACATGGAGGCGGTGCGCAGTATACCTGGTTTCTCCCGCTTACCAAACAATGCTTTGCCCTTTCCACAATGATTTCCTGAAAACTATTAGCCGGATCAATTAAACCGTACGAAATCCACGCGTTTAGCACTTCTGACACCCGCTATTGAGCGACTCTGCTCACACTTATCAAGAAACGTAATCTGATAACCAGAAATTAGAATTCCGGCCCGCCTCCCGATGCTTTAAAACCTGAACTATCGAATTTTTTACACTCGCTTTTAAAGGTGATCACCAGACCCACTGGCACACCGTTTCCAAAAATTCAGTATTCAAAAGGACGGCATAATGAAAATTAGTGACGGCAATTGGCTGATTCAGCCGGGTTTATCGCTTATCCACCCGGTGCAGGTTTTCGATGTGGAGCATCAGGGCAACGAGATGGTGGTGTACGCGGGCATGAAGGATGTGCGCGAGCGGGGGAGTCAGCTTGATACTCCACTGTTTACGCTGCGATTTTTCTCCCCGCAGGAAGGGATTGTCGGTGTGCGCATCGAGCATTTCCAGGGCGCGGTGAATAACGGCCCGCATTATCCGCTCAACGTATTGCACGATGTGAAAGTGACCATGCAAAACACCGCTGAATTTGCCGAGCTGAAAAGCGGCAATCTGGCGGTGCGCGTGACCAAAGGCACTGAATGGGCGCTGGATTTCCTGCGCGATGGCGTGCGCATCACCGGTAGTGCGGTGAAAAACAACGGTTATGTGCAGGATGCTAACAGCGGTAATACGCACATGTTCGAGCGCCTGGATTTGGGCGTTGGCGAAACGGTTTATGGCCTGGGTGAGCGTTTTACCGCGCTGGTGAAAAATGGTCAGACGGTGGAAACCTGGAACCGCGATGGCGGCACCAGCACCGAGCAATCCTACAAAAATATTCCGTTCTACCTCACCAATCGCGGTTATGGCGTACTGGTGAACCACCCGGAATGTGTCTCCTTTGAAGTTGGTTCCGAGAAAGTCTCCAAAGTGCAGTTCAGTGTCGCAGGCGAATATCTCGAATATTTCGTGATTGACGGCCCAACGCCGAAAGCGGTTCTCGACCGTTACACTCGCTTTACAGGCCGCCCGGCGTTGCCGCCAGCGTGGTCGTTTGGCCTGTGGCTCACCACTTCCTTTACCACTAACTACGACGAAGCGACGGTGAACAGTTTTATCGACGGCATGGCCGAACGTAACCTGCCGCTGCACGTGTTCCACTTCGACTGCTTCTGGATGAAAGCCTTCCAGTGGTGCGATTTTGAGTGGGACCCGGTGACGTTCCCCGATCCGGAAGGCATGTTGAAACGCCTGAAAGCGCGTGGCCTGAAAATCTGCGTGTGGATTAACCCGTACATCGGCCAGAAATCCCCGCTGTTCCGCGAGGGAATGGAAAAAGGCTATCTGCTCAAGCGCCCGAACGGCGCGGTGTGGCAGTGGGATAAATGGCAGCCAGGTCAGGCGATTGTCGATTTCACCAACCCGGCGGCCTGCGAATGGTATGCAGGGCATCTGAAACGCCTGGTGCGCATGGGGGTGGATTGCTTCAAAACGGACTTTGGCGAGCGCATTCCAACGGATGTGGTGTGGCACGATGGTTCCGACCCGCAGAAAATGCACAACCATTACGCGTTCATCTATAACGAGCTGGTGTGGAACGTGCTCAAACAAGAACTGGGCGACGAAGAAGCGGTGCTGTTTGCCCGTTCAGCCTCCGTTGGCGCACAACAATTCCCAGTTCACTGGGGTGGCGACTGCTACGCCAACTACGAATCAATGGCGGAAAGCCTGCGCGGCGGCCTGTCACTCGGCATGTCCGGCTTTGGCTTCTGGAGCCACGATATTGGCGGCTTCGAAAATACCGCTCCGGCGCATGTGTATAAACGCTGGTGCGCGTTCGGGCTGCTTTCCAGCCACAGCCGCCTGCACGGTAGCAAATCCTACCGTGTGCCATGGGCGTATGACGACGAAGCCTGCGACGTGGTGCGCCACTTCACACAGCTGAAATCACGCATGATGCCGTATCTGTACCGTCAGGCGGCGCAGGCCGCAGAGTTCGGCACACCGATGATGCGCGCCATGATGCTGGAGTTCCCGGACGATCCAGGCTGCGATTATCTCGACCGCCAGTACATGCTGGGCGATTCCGTGATGGTTGCGCCGGTGTTCTCGGAGGCGGGCGACGTGCAGTTCTATCTGCCAGAAGGGCGCTGGACGCATTTGCTCAACAACCAGCAAGCGCAAGGTAGCCGCTGGCATAAAGAGAAGCATGATTTCCAGAGCCTGCCGGTGTATGTGCGTGACAACACGCTGTTAGCGCTGGGCAATAATGACCAGAAACCGGATTACGCGTGGCATGAAGGCACCGCCTTCCAGCTGTTTAATCTTGACGATGGGCGCGAGGTGCTTTGCGAAGTCCCGGCCGCTGACGGCTCGGTTATCTTCACGCTGAAAGTGCGTCGTGAAGGCAATACGCTGGCGGTGCAGTGCGATGGTCAGGCAAAAGACTGGACGCTGTGTCTGCGCAATATCGGCAACGTGAAAGGCGTGAAACAAGGTAAGAGTGCCGCGGGTGAGCAGGGTGTGGTGATTACACCGGATTCGCACGAGGCGGGATTGGTTATCGAGCTTTAATTGATCTTTCCCCTCTCCCTAAGGGAGAGGGGACTAAAAATTTAACCTTTCATCCAGATACGCAGCCCATCCAGGAACATCTGCGTCGCCAGCATGACCAGCACCAGCCCCATCAGGCGTTCCAGTGCGTTCACGCCTTTCTCGCCCAGCAGGCGCAAGAACAGCGACGATTGCAGCAAAATTGCCACAGTGCCGCCCCAGGCCAGCAATAGCGCTATCACTAAATGGCCCATTTGATTCGGATACTGGTGCGATAACAGCATTAACGTTGCCAGCAGCGTTGGCCCGGCAACCAGCGGAATAGCCAGCGGCACAATAAAGGGTTCTTCACCCGCAGGCAGGCCAGAGGCGTTCCCTTCGTGGCTTGGGAAGATCATTTTAATCGCAATCAGGAACAAAATTATCCCGCCGGAAATCGACACGCTTTCTGCGCGCAGGTTAAGAAACGCGAGAATTTTTTCCCCGGCAAACAGGAAGATCAGCATGATGATCAGCGCAATAAGCAGCTCGCGGATCATGATGGCCCGGCGGCGCTTCGGCTCGGTATGCTTGAGCACTGACATAAAAATGGGCAGGTTTCCCAACGGGTCCATAATCAGGATTAACAGTACTGCCGCAGAAATGATTTCGGTCATGAATAGTGTTCTCTAATAAATAACGTGTTCATTGATAAGTTGTATTTCTAATAGCTCGCATATCATTGATTAATTTCACTTGCGACTTTGGCAGCATTTTGTAATGTGGGCAGTAATCTCAATTAATGTGCACAACGCAAACACCTCTCCAGGATTAGTCGCTATGAAAAATGTTGGTTTTATCGGTTGGCGCGGTATGGTCGGTTCCGTTCTCATGCAACGCATGGTTGAAGAACGCGATTTTGACGCCATTCGTCCGGTTTTCTTCTCCACTTCTCAGCTTGGCCTCGCGGCTCCGTCTTTTGCCGGCCAGAACAACGGCACGTTGCAGGACGCGTATGACCTGGAAGCGCTGAAGGCACTGGACATCATCATTACCTGCCAGGGCGGCGATTATACCAACGAAATCTATCCAAAGCTTCGTGAAAGCGGCTGGCAAGGTTACTGGATTGATGCGGCTTCTTCTCTGCGTATGAAAGATGATGCGATTATCATCCTTGACCCGGTAAACCAGCACGTTATTCAGGAAGGTCTGAACAACGGCGTGAAAACCTTTGTGGGCGGTAACTGTACCGTCAGCCTGATGCTGATGTCCCTCGGTGGCCTGTTCGCGAACGACCTGGTTGACTGGGTTTCCGTTGCCACTTACCAGGCGGCATCCGGCGGCGGTGCGCGTCATATGCGTGAACTACTGACTCAAATGGGCCAACTGCATAGCCATGTTGCCAGCGAGCTGGCGGACCCTGCTTCTGCCATCCTGAACATCGAACGTAAAGTGACGGATCTTGCCCGTAGCGGCAGCCTGCCAACGGATAACTTTGGCGTGCCACTGGCTGGCAGCCTGATCCCATGGATCGACAAGCAGCTTGATAACGGCCAGACCCGCGAAGAGTGGAAAGGCCAGGCTGAAACCAACAAGATTCTGAATACCGGCACCGTCATTCCTGTTGATGGCCTGTGTGTCCGCGTTGGTGCACTGCGCTGCCATAGCCAGGCATTCACTATCAAAATGAAGAAAGATGTCTCTCTGCCAACTATCGAAGCGATGCTGGCCGCCCATAACGATTGGGTGAAAGTGGTGCCAAACGACCGCGATATCACTATGCGTGAACTGACGCCTGCGGCAGTCACCGGCACATTGACCACACCTGTCGGTCGTTTGCGTAAGCTGAACATGGGGCCGGAATATCTATCAGCCTTCACAGTTGGCGACCAATTATTGTGGGGTGCTGCAGAGCCGTTGCGCAGAATGTTGCGCTTGCTCGCATAGTTACACTTACACACCAAAGGGGCATTGCAGCCCCTTTTTTTATCACGTCATATACCCTTCATACTTCACGTTATGGATGTGTTGGTTGCACTCCGTCACCCCAGTCACTTACTTAAGTAAGCTCCTGGGGATTCCTGAGTTTACCGCCTTCCCATAACGTGAATTATTTGGGTATACATAGAGTGTATGACTTTCGTGCATTAATTTTCGGGAGCAAAACAGAGCGTTGGCTATGCTTTATTCAGGGCGATAAACCGCCATGAAAATTAGTTGGGCGGAACGGCTTGCAGGAAAACAATGTTATTGCCGTCCGTTAGGGTCAATGAATGACAAAAAACAGGACGAATGCCATGTCTGTTCATCCAGAAAAAGACGTGATAAATGCGCTAATTGCGGGTCATTTTGCTGATCCTTTTTCTCTGCTGGGAATGCATAAAACAGAAGCCGGGCTGGAAGTACGCGCCCTGTTACCCAACGCCACAGAAGTCTGGATTATCGACCCTAAAACCGGTGGGAAGGTCGGTAAATTAGAATGTATTGATTCCCGTGGTTTCTTTTGCGGGGTTATTCCCCGGCGTAAAAATCCTTTTCGTTACCAATTGGCTGTCGTCTGGCATGGCCATGAAAATCTCATTGATGATCCCTATCGCTTTGGGCCGCTAATTCAGGAAATGGATAGCTGGCTGTTGTCCGAAGGGACACATTTACGCCCTTACGAAACGCTCGGTGCACACGCCGACACCATGGATGGCGTCACCGGCACGCGCTTTTCCGTATGGGCACCCAACGCCCGCCGCGTCTCGGTTGTGGGTCAATTCAACTATTGGGATGGTCGTCGCCACCCGATGCGTTTGCGCCGTGAAAGCGGGATCTGGGAACTCTTTATTCCAGGTGCTCACCCCGGGCAGTTATATAAATTCGAGCTTATCGACACCGAAGGGCATCTGCGCCTGAAGGCTGACCCGTATGCGTTTGAGTCGCAAATGCGCCCGGAAACGGCGTCGCTGATTTGTGGCCTGCCTGAAAAAACCACGCTGAGTCCTGCGCGGCAACGCGCCAACGGCTTTGACCAGCCGATTTCAATTTACGAAGTGCATCTCGGTTCCTGGCGTCGTCATACCGAGAATAATTTCTGGCTCAGCTATCGCGAACTGGCAGACCAACTGGTGCCGTACGTGAAAGAGATGGGCTTTACGCACCTCGAACTGTTGCCGATTAACGAGCATCCGTTCGATGGCAGTTGGGGCTACCAGCCACAAGGGATGTATGCGCCGACACGCCGCTTCGGCACACGTGACGACTTTCGCTATTTCATTAATGCCGCACACGCTGCGGGCCTGAATGTGCTGCTGGACTGGGTTCCAGGGCATTTCCCGACGGACGACGCTGGCCTTGCGAAATTCGATGGCACCTCGCTTTATGAGCACGGCGACCCGCGTGAGGGTTATCACCAGGACTGGAACACGCTGATTTATAACTATGGGCGGCGTGAAGTCAGCAACTATCTGGTCGGCAATGGTCTGTACTGGATTGAGCGCTTCGGCATTGACGGTCTGCGCGTTGATGCGGTGGCATCAATGATTTATCGCGACTACAGCCGCCAGCCTGGCGAGTGGATACCGAACGATAAAGGCGGGCGAGAAAACCTCGAAGCTATCGAATTCCTGCGTAATACCAACCGTATTATCGGCGAGCAAACGCCGGGTGCGGTGACGATGGCGGAAGAGTCCACCGACTTTGCAGGCGTGTCGCGCCCGGCGTCAATGGGCGGCTTAGGTTTCTGGTTTAAATGGAACCTCGGCTGGATGCACGACACTCTCGACTATATGAAACTCGACCCGGTGCATCGCCAGTATCATCACAACAAAATGACCTTCGGCATGCTGTACAACAGCACCGAAAACTTCGTGCTGCCGTTGTCGCATGATGAAGTGGTCCACGGCAAAAAATCTATTCTCGACCGTATGCCGGGTGATGCGTGGCAGAAGTTTGCCAACTTGCGTGCGTACTACGGTTGGATGTGGGCATTCCCCGGCAAAAAATTGTTGTTCATGGGCAATGAATTCGCCCAGGGCCGCGAGTGGAACCACGACAGCAGCCTCGACTGGCATTTGCTGGAAGGCGGCGATAACTGGCACCACGGCGTGAAACGCCTGGTCCGCGATTTAAACCACACTTATCGGCATCATGCTGCAATGCATGAGCTGGATTTCGACAGCTACGGTTTTGAATGGCTGGTGGTCGAAGACAACGTGAATTCGGTGTTTATCTTTGTGCGCCGGGATTCGAAAGGGAATGAAATTATTGTCGCCAGTAACTTTACCCCGGTGCCGCGTTACAACTATCGCTTTGGCATTAACCAGCCAGGCCGCTGGCGTGAAGAGCTGAACACGGACTCGATGCACTATCACGGCAGTAACGCCGGGAACAGTGGCGCGGTGCACAGCGATGAGATCCCAAGCCACGGTCGTGAGAATTCCCTGAGTCTGACCCTGCCGCCACTTTCCACGATTTGGTTGGTAAGGGAGGCTGAATGACACAACTCACTGCCGGAAACTCCGCGCCTTACGGCTCGTTTTATGATGGAAAAGGGGTGAACTTCACCCTGTTTTCCGCCAATGCTCATAAAGTCGAACTGTGCGTGTTCGACGAGCACGGTCACGAACAACGCTACGATTTGCCGGTGCGAACCGGCGACATCTGGCACGGTTATCTGCCTAACGCCAAACCGGGTTTGAAATACGGCTACCGCGTGCATGGGCCGTGGGAACCGCACAACGGCCACCTTTTTAACCCGGCCAAATTGCTGCTCGACCCTTGCGCCCGCGTGGTGGTGGGTGGGGTTGAGCATCATCCCCATTTGCATGGCGGTTATGACGAACCGAATCTGGAAGACAGCGCCCCGCATATGGCGAAATGCGTGGTGGTGCAGGATAAGTTTGACTGGGAAGACGATGAACATCCGCGCACTGCGTGGGGCGATACCATTATCTACGAAGCTCATGTTCGTGGCCTGACGCTGCTTCATCCAGGCATTCCCGAAGAACTGCGCGGAACCTACGCTGCACTTGGCCATCCGGTGATGATTAACTACTTCAAACGTCTGGGGATTACGGCGCTGGAGCTGTTACCGGTGGCGCATTTTATTAGCGAGCCGCGCGTTTCACACCTCGGGCTGAGCAACTACTGGGGCTACAACCCGCGCTCTATCTATGCCGTCGAAGGTTATTACGCGGTGAATCACGATCCGCTCAGTGCCGCCAATGAGTTACGTGGCGCGATTAAAGCGTTACACAGCGCGGGTATCGAGGTGATTCTCGACATTGTGCTCAACCACAGCGCGGAACTGGATCGCGATGGCCCGACCCTCTCACTAAGCGGAATCGATAACCGTAGCTATTATTGGTTAATGGAGAATGGCGATTACCAGAACTGGACCGGTTGCGGTAATACGTTGAATTTGAGTACGCCAGGCGTGGTCGCCCAGGTTGTGGATTGCCTGCGCTACTGGGTTGATAGCCTGCATGTTGACGGTTTCCGTTTTGATTTGGCGTCGATCATGGGGCGCACGCCGGAGTTTCGCCAGGATGCACCGCTCTTTGAAGCCATCAAAAACGATCCGGTGTTGTCGCAAATAAAACTGATTGCTGAACCCTGGGATATTGGCCCTGGCGGTTATCAGGTCGGCAACTATCCGCCGTTATTTGCGGAATGGAATGACCATTTTCGTGATGGCCTGCGGCGTTTCTGGCTGCGACAAGATCTATCGTTAGGAGGATTCGCGTGCCGCTTTGCCGGTTCGAGCGATGTGTATCGTCGAGGCGAGCGTAAGCCTTCAACCAGCATCAATTTAATCACGGCGCATGATGGTTTCACGCTGCGTGACTGTGTCAGCTTCAATCAAAAGCACAATGAAGCGAACGGCGAAGATAACCGTGATGGCACCAACAATAATTACAGTAACAATTACGGTTTCGAAGGGCTGGAAGCCTCGTTGTATATCAAAGAACGGCGGCGCGACAGTGTTCACGCCTTGCTGACATTGTTACTGCTTTCCCAGGGGACGCCGATGCTTTTGGCCGGTGACGAACATGGTCACAGCCAGCACGGTAATAACAACGCTTACTGCCAGGATAACCAACTGACATGGCTTGACTGGGAGCATTGTAACGATGGCTTAACCACATTTACCGCGGCATTGATTCATCTACGCAAGACGATTCCGGCACTAACCCAGAATGTCTGGTGGGAGGACGGTGATGGCAATGTTCGCTGGTGGAATAAAGAGGCTCAGCCTCTGAGTGCTGACGAGTGGGAAAACGGCGTTCATCGCCTGCAAATCCAGCTTTCAGAACGTTGGCTTATTACGATTAACGCTACCGAAGAAGTGGCCGACATCGTATTACCCGAAGGGGAATGGCGCGCCATTCCTCCGTTTGCCGGCGAAGACAACCCGGTGGTGATGGCTGTATGGCATGGTCCGGCGCACGGAGTCTGCGTATTCCAGAAGTCATAAAAAAGGAGTCAGTCATGGTTAGGCTTGATAAGAACGATCCTCTGATGTTGGCAAGACAACTGCCAAATAAATCTGTCGCCCTGATTCTGGCTGGTGGGCGCGGTACCCGATTGAAAGATTTAACCTCTACACGCGCCAAGCCTGCCGTTCACTTTGGTGGCAAGTTCCGAATCATTGATTTCGCGCTGTCGAATTGCATTAACTCAGGTATTCGCCGCATCGGCGTGATCACCCAATATCAGTCACATACGCTGGTGCAGCATATTCAGCGCGGCTGGTCGTTTTTCAGTGAAGAGATGAACGAATTTGTCGATTTGCTCCCGGCGCAGCAGCGGGTACACGGTGAAAACTGGTATCGCGGCACGGCGGATGCGGTGACGCAAAACCTCGACATTATTCGCCGCTACAAAGCGGAGTATGTCGTTATCCTCGCGGGCGATCATATCTACAAGCAAGATTACTCCCGTATGTTGATTGACCACGTGGAGAAAGGGGCGCGTTGTACGGTGGCATGTATGCCAGTGCCGTTGCACGAAGCTTCGGCATTTGGTGTGATGGCGGTGGATAGCGAAGAGAAAATTATCGAATTCGTGGAAAAACCGGCTAACCCGCCGTCGATGCCAGGCGACGATAGCAAAGCGCTCGCCAGCATGGGGATCTACGTTTTCGATGCAGATTATCTCTACGAATTGCTGGAAGCCGACGACAAAGACGAAAACTCAAGCCACGACTTCGGGAAAGATATCATTCCGTACGTCATGAAATCCGGCTCGGCCTTCGCCCATCCATTCCCGCTTTCTTGCGTGCAGTCTGACCCTGATGCCGAACCATACTGGCGCGATGTCGGGACGCTGGAAGCCTACTGGAAAGCCAACCTCGACCTCGCTTCGGTAACACCAGAGCTGGATATGTACGATCGGGATTGGCCGATCCGTACTCATATGGAACCGTTGCCTCCGGCGAAATTTGTACAAGACCGCTCGGGCAGCCACGGCATGACGCTGAACTCGTTGGTTTCTGGCGGCTGCATTATTTCCGGTTCGGTGGTGGTTCAGTCGGTGTTGTTCCCGCGAGTGCGCGTCAATTCGTTTTGCAACATTGACTCTTCAGTATTGCTGCCAGATGTCATTGTCGGGCGCTCCTGCCGTTTACGCCGTTGTATTATCGACCGCGCCTGCATCATTCCTGAAGGCATGGTAGTGGGGGAAAACGCTGAAGAAGATGCACGCCGTTTCTACCGTTCCGAAGAAGGTATTGTGCTGGTGACACGGGAAATGCTGGCCAAACTGCCAGGTTAGGATTGACCTACGCGCAGCAGGGGCTGCGCGTTGTAATTTTATCGTTTGGCGTTTGATTTTTTACGCCACGACTTTCCATACGGGAGCGATAATGCAGGTCTTACATGTATGTTCTGAAATGTTTCCACTGCTAAAAACGGGTGGTCTGGCAGATGTGCTTGGTGCTCTACCGGCGGCACAAATTGCAGGAGGTGTTGAGACGAGAGTCCTGCTGCCTGCATTCCCGGATATCCGTCGTGGCATTGTTGATGCGCAGGTCGTCGCACATCGTGACACCTTCGCGGGTCATATGACTTTGTTATATGGCCACTTCAACGGCGTGGGGATTTACCTGATTGACGCTCCACATTTATACGAACGCCCAGGCAGCCCGTATCACGATACTAACCAGTTCGCTTACACCGATAACGTGCACCGTTTTGCATTGCTCGGATGGGTCGGCGCTGAGATGGCATGTGGTCTGGATCCCTTCTGGCACCCGGATATTGTGCATGCGCATGACTGGCATGCGGGCCTGGTGCCAGCGTATCTCGAGGCCCGTGGTCGCCCGGCAAAGTCGGTATTTACCGTTCACAACCTGGCTTACCAGGGGCTGTTTTACGCCCATCATATGAATGAAATTGACCTGCCATGGTCGTTCTACAACATGAACGGCCTGGAGTTTAACGGTCAAATTTCGTACTTGAAAGCTGGCCTTTACTATGCTGATCATATTACGGCGGTCAGCCCGACGTATGCCCGTGAGATCACCGAGCCGCAATTTGCTTACGGGATGGAAGGGCTGCTGCGCCAGCGCCACCGCGAGGGACGGCTGTCCGGCATTCTTAACGGCGTAGACGAAAAAATTTGGGACCCGGCTCATGACTTGCTTCTGGCTTCGCGTTACACCCGCGACACGCTGGAAGAAAAAGCCGAGAACAAGCGTCAGTTGCAGGTGGCGATGGGGCTGAAGGTTAACGACAAAGCGCCGCTGTTTGCGGTAGTGAGCCGTTTGACCAGCCAGAAAGGTTTGGATTTGGTGCTGGAAGCGTTGCCGGGATTGCTCGAGCAAGGCGGGCAACTGGCGTTGCTGGGCGCGGGTGATACCGTCATGCAGGAAGGTTTCCTGGCGGCGGCGGCCGAACACCCTGGGCAAGTTGGGGTTCAAATCGGTTATCACGAAGCTTTCTCGCACCGCATTATGGGGGGCGCCGATGTGATTCTGGTGCCGAGCCGTTTTGAGCCTTGTGGTTTAACGCAATTGTATGGTTTGAAGTACGGCACTTTGCCGCTGGTACGGCGTACGGGTGGGCTTGCAGACACCGTATCTGACAGCTCGCTGGAAAACCTGGCTGACGGTATCGCCAGTGGATTCGTGTTTGAAGACAGTAATGCCTGGTCGCTACTAAGAGCGATTCGGCGTGCCTTCGTGTTGTGGTCTCGCCCTTCGCTGTGGCGGTTTGTTCAGCGTCAGGCAATGGGCATGGATTTTAGCTGGCAGGTAGCGGCGCATTCCTACCGCGACTTGTACCAACGTTTGCTGTAGACATCCACCAGGAATCACTGATATGAACGCACCCTTTTCCTATGCTTCACCGACGCTCAGTATTGAGGCGTTAAAGCACTCAATAGCTTATAAACTGATGTTTACGGTTGGGAAAGACCCTGCCATTGCGAACAAGCATGAGTGGCTCAACGCCACATTATTTGCCGTTCGTGACCGGTTGGTAGAACGCTGGCTGCGTTCAAACCGTGCTCAGCTTTCCCAGGAAGTTCGCCAGGTTTACTATCTGTCGATGGAGTTTTTGATTGGCCGCACTCTTTCTAACGCACTGCTTTCATTAGGCATTTATGAAGATGTCAAAAATGCGCTGGAAGAGATGGGGCTTGATCTCGAAGAGTTGATTGACGAAGAGAACGACCCCGGCCTCGGCAATGGCGGGTTAGGTCGTCTCGCCGCCTGTTTCCTCGATTCAATGGCAACGCTTGGTTTGCCTGGCCGTGGTTACGGTATTCGCTACGACTACGGCATGTTTAAACAAAATATCGTTGATGGCCGCCAGAAAGAGTCCCCGGATTATTGGCTTGAATACGGTAATCCGTGGGAATTTAAACGCCACAATACGCGCTACAAAGTGCGCTTTGGCGGGCGTGTGCAAATGGAAGCGAAGAAATTCCGCTGGGTAGAAACCGAAGAGATTTTGGCGGTGGCGTATGACCAGATAATCCCTGGCTACGACACCGATGCGACTAACACGCTGCGCCTGTGGAATGCCCAGGCGAGTAGCGAGATTAATCTGGGTAAATTTAACCAGGGCGATTATTTCGCTGCGGTAGAAGATAAAAACCATTCGGAAAACGTCTCCCGCGTACTTTACCCGGATGACTCGACCTATTCCGGCCGGGAACTGCGTTTGCGCCAGGAATATTTCCTCGTCTCCTCCACTGTGCAGGACATTCTCAGCCGCCATTACCAGTTGCATAAAACCTACGACAATCTGGCGGATAAAATCGCCATTCACCTTAACGATACGCACCCGGTGTTGGCGATCCCTGAGCTGATGCGTTTGCTCATCGACGAGCATAAATTCACCTGGGAAGATGCGTTTGAAGTCACCTGCCAGGTGTTCTCGTACACCAACCACACGCTGATGAGCGAGGCGCTGGAAACCTGGCCGGTAGACATGTTAGGTAAAATTCTGCCGCGCCATTTGCAGATCATCTTTGAGATTAACGACTACTTCCTGAAAACCTTGCAGGAGCAGTATCCGAACGATACCGGTCTGCTGGGGCGCACCTCGATTATTGATGAATCGAACGGGCGTAAAGTCCGTATGGCGTGGCTTGCGGTGGTCGCCAGCCATAAAGTGAACGGCGTTTCTGAGCTGCACTCCAACCTGATGGTGCAGTCGCTGTTTGCCGATTTCGCCGCGATCTTCCCGATGCGTTTTTGCAACAAAACCAACGGTGTGACGCCGCGCCGCTGGCTGGCACTGGCGAACCCGCCGCTTTCAGAAGTGCTGGATGAAAATATCGGGCGCACCTGGCGCACCGATCTCAGCCAACTGAACGATCTGAAGCAGCATATTGATTACCCGACGGTGCATCAGGATGTTCGCAAGGCGAAGCTCGCCAACAAGAAGCGCCTGGCAAGTTACATCGGCCAGCAGCTCAATGTAGTGGTGAACCCGAACGCGTTATTTGATGTGCAAATCAAACGTATTCACGAGTACAAACGCCAGCTGATGAACGTGCTGCACGTGATTACGCGCTACAACCGCATCAAGGCCGATCCGACAGCAGATTGGGTGCCGCGCGTGAATATCTTCGCCGGTAAAGCGGCGTCAGCGTATTACATGGCGAAGCACATCATTCATCTCATCAATGATGTGGCGACGGTGATCAACAACGATCCGGTGGTAAAAGATCGTTTAAAAGTCGTGTTCATCCCGAACTACAGCGTTAGCCTGGCGCAGATCATTATTCCGGCGGCGGATCTCTCCGAGCAGATTTCGCTGGCGGGAACGGAGGCTTCCGGCACAAGTAACATGAAGTTTGGCCTGAACGGTGCGCTGACTATCGGCACGCTCGACGGTGCAAACGTTGAAATGCTGGAGCACGTTGGCGCGGATAATATCTTTATCTTCGGCAATACGGCGGAAGAGGTCGAAACGCTGCGGCGTAAAGGCTATAAGCCGCGTGAATATTACGAGCAAGATGAAGAGCTGCATCAGGTGCTGACGCAAATCGGCACGGGGACGTTCAGCCCGGATGAGCCAACGCGTTACCGTGATCTGCTGGATTCACTGATTAACTTTGGTGACCACTATCAGGTGCTGGCAGATTACCGCAGCTATGTGGATTGCCAGGACAGGGTAGATGAGCTGTATCGCCAGCCGGAAGAGTGGACGATTCGCACTATGCACAATATCGCCAATATGGGTTATTTCTCGTCAGACAGGACGATTCAGGAATACGCCGATGAGATTTGGCATATTAAGCCGGTGAGATTGTAACTATTCCCCTCACCCTAACCCTCTCCCTCAGGGAGAGGGCCGGGGTGAGGGTTGTTCTCACGCAAATATCAGCACAACTCCAGTTGCACGTTATTCTCGGCAATCACCTGCATCACGCCTGCGGGCGGCATCATATCGGTATAAACCTGGTCGACAAGGCTAATACTGCCAAGATTCACCATCGCATTCCGGCCAAATTTAGAGTGATCCACCACCAGCATTACGCAGCGCGAGTTTTCAATAATCGCGCGTTTGGTGCGAACTTCGTGGTAATCAAATTCCAGCAGCGAGCCGTCGCCATCGATGCCGCTGATCCCCAGAATGCCGAAATCCAGGCGGAACTGAGAGATAAAATCGAGCGTCGCTTCGCCGATAATTCCGCCGTCGCGGCTGCGTAACTCGCCGCCTGCCAGAATAATGCGGAAATCTTCTTTAACTTTGAGCGTATTCGCCACGTTCAGGTTGTTGGTCACGACGCGCAAATTGCTGTGGTTTAGCAACGCATGAGCGACCGCTTCTGGCGTGGTGCCGATATCAATAAACAGCGTGGCACCATTTGGGATTTGGCTGGCCACCTTTTGCGCGATGCGCTCTTTTTCCGCTGTTTGAGTCGCTTTGCGGTCATGCCACGGTGTATTCACAGAACTTGAAGGCAGTGCCGCGCCTCCGTGGTGGCGCATGATCAAGTTCTGGTCAGCCAGATCGTTGAGATCGCGGCGAATGGTTTGCGGGCTAACCGCAAACTGCTCAACCAGCTCTTCTGTGCTGACATATCCCTGTTTTTTAACCAGTTCGACAATCGCATCATGACGTTGTGTTTGCTTCACGCTGTTTTATTCTCCTGAAATGCTATGTTCGTTTTCGCGCATGCATTGTATCAACCAGCGCCATCGCCAGGCCAACAACCAGGCCGGTGATGTGTGCGGCGTTGGCGATAGACATTCCTAAAACATCGAAAAATCCTATCACAATCCACAATACCGCAAAGGCTAACAGGCCGCGCTGCATGTAGATGCCGCTGTCGGGGTCACGTTCGCCACGCAGCCAGACATAACCCATTAATGCGTATACCACACCGGATAAGCCACCAAACAGCGGGCCGCCGAATTTCGCCTGCACGAAACCGCTCAGAAGCGCTGAAACGAGCGTCAACGTAATGAGTTTACCGCTGCCGAGGCGCTTTTCCACCGGGCCGCCGAGATACCACCACCACAGCAAGTTAAACGCGATATGCATAATAGAAAAGTGCATCAACGCGTGGCTGAAGTAGCGCCACAGCTCGTAGTGCAAACTCTCTTTATACGGCCAGGCGAGCCAAACCATGACGGTACGATCGCCCATCACCTGCATCAGCAGGTAGACCAGCACGCAGGCGGCCATGATGACCATGGTGAAGGGCCCAGCTTTCTGCGTAATGGTGGCGAGGAAAGGGTAGCGCTGGTACTGCAAGCCGCTGCCGGTGTGGCCCGTGTTCCAGCTTGCCGCCAGATAACGTGCATCACCGGGATTCACGAGGAATTGTTCAAGCTCGGCACGGACACGGGATTCCTGGCTGTCGTTCGCTAGCCAGATATCACTTTGCTCATGCCGTTGAATCGTGAGGATAATCCCCTGCGTCGCCATATAGTCGACAAATGCCTGCGCGACTCGCGGGTTGGCAAACGAGGTAATCATGATCATAAGGTTTCAACTAAATCCGTATAAAAAAATGATTATACCTGCAACGCCACCATTTCCTGACGACTTAAGACGCGCCGTGTTCGACTTCTGCCGGGAAATGGCGATGCCATGCGTCAAAACCACCGTCGACGCTATACACCTGATCGTAACCTTGTTGCAGCAGATATTGCGCCGCACCTTTGCTGCTATTGCCGTGATAGCACATCACCATCACCGGGGTTTCAAAATCGGTTTGCTGCATAAAGGCAACCAAACGATCGTTAGTCAGATGAAACGCGCCCGGCGTGTGGCCCATCGCAAAGCTCTGCGGATCGCGGATATCAACTAATACTGCCTGGTTTTGTTGCAACTTCTGGTGCGCTTCTTCCACACCAATACACTCAAACGTTTCCATGGATTTGCTCGTATTTTTATTAAATTGGCTTACGCCATATTAAGGGAATCTGCCCTCTGGCCGCTGATATTAACGCCATTATGTTATCCATATCACGCAGTAATGTTTTTTTTTCGTTACAAACCGCGCGTAGTCTTGCTAGTATGAGCGATAACGAACATATTTGAACTTTAACGAAAGCGTGTGAGGGCAACATGGAAACTAAAGATCTGATTGTGATTGGCGGAGGAATTAACGGGGCAGGTATCGCCGCTGACGCTGCAGGCCGTGGTTTATTCGTGTTGATGCTTGAAGCTCAGGACTTAGCCAGCGCCACCTCGTCGCAAAGCTCGAAGCTTATCCACGGCGGCCTGCGCTACCTGGAACATTACGAATTCCGCCTGGTGAGTGAAGCACTTGCCGAGCGCGAAGTGCTGTTGAATATGGCTCCTCATATTGCTTTCCCGATGCGCTTTCGTTTGCCACACCGCCCGCATTTACGCCCGGCGTGGATGATTCGTATTGGCCTGTTTATGTACGACCACCTGGGTAAACGCACCAGTTTGCCGGCATCCACCAGTTTGCGTTTTGGCGCAGATTCCGTCCTGAAACCCAATATTGTGCGCGGTTTCGAATATTCTGACTGCTGGGTAGATGATGCTCGCCTGGTTCTGGCGAACGCGCAGATGGTGACGCGCGAAGGCGGCGAGGTGAAAACCCGTACCCGCGCCACCCGTGCGCGTCGTGAAAACGGCCTGTGGGTTGTGGAAGCGCAGGATATTGATACCGGCGAAACCTTTACCTGGCGTGCTCGCGGCCTGGTCAACGCGACTGGCCCGTGGGTGAAAAACTTCTTTGACGACGGCCTACAACTGCCTTCGCCATACGGCATCCGCCTGATTAAAGGCAGCCACATTGTGGTGCCGCGCGTGCACAACCAGAAGCAGGCTTATATTCTGCAAAACGAAGATAAGCGCATTGTGTTCGTGATTCCGTGGATGGATGAGTTCTCTATTATTGGCACTACCGATGTGGAATATAAGGGCGATCCGAAAGATGTTCACATTGATGATAACGAAATCAATTACCTGCTGAATGCCTATAACGCGCACTTTAAAAAGACGCTGAGCCGCGAAGATATCGTCTGGACATACTCCGGCGTGCGCCCACTTTGCGATGATGAATCTGATTCGCCGCAGGCAATTACGCGTGATTACACGCTCGATATCCATGACGAGCAGGGCAAAGCGCCGCTGTTGTCGGTATTTGGCGGCAAACTGACGACCTACCGCAAACTGGCAGAACACGCGCTGGATAAGCTGAAAGGCTATTACCCGAAAATGGGACCGAGCTGGACAAAAGGCAGCACGTTGCCAGGCGGTGATATTCAGGGCGATCGCGATGATTACGCGGCACAGCTGCGCCGCCGTTATACCTTCCTGACCGAAAGCCTGGCTCGCCGTTTCTCACGCACTTACGGTAGTAATAGCGATTTGATTCTGGCAGGAAAGACCAGCATTGGCGATTTAGGCGAAGATTTCGGGCACGAGTTTTTTGAAGCCGAATTGCGTTACCTGGTCGAACATGAGTGGGTGCGTAGCGTTGATGATGCGATCTGGCGTCGTACCAAATTAGGGATGTGGCTTACGAAAGAGCAGCAGGAGCGAGTCGCGCAATGGCTGGGAAAGCGTAACGGTAAGGCGCATTTGTCACTGGCTTCGTGATGTTGCAGAAACTCCCGCAAGGGAGTTTCTGATTTTACAGCCACGCCTGTTTTAAAGTTAAAACGGCGCTAAGAATATCCGGCTCACTAATCCCCGCAAAACCCAGAATCAGCCCGTAATGGTTGGCATTTTCTGGTGCTCCTGCAAGCCAGAGCGAGCTTAAGGGTGTGATTTCCACTCCCGCTGCTGCCGCTTTAGTGTGTAACTCTTGTTCACGTTCCTGAGAAACAAGCCGAACCGTAACATGCAGCCCAGAGTTAACTTCCGGCATTTCACCGATATGGCTTAAATGTTCGCGCCAGGCTGCCAGCAATGTGTTGCGTCGGGCAAGTGATACACGTCTCATGCGGCGAATGTGCGGATGAAAATAGCCTTCAGCAATAAAGTCTGCCATCACACGCTGATCGTTAATCGGTGGCTGGCGGCTGGAAAGCGTGCGGAGTAAAACAAGATTTTCAACAAGATGCGCAGGTGCGACCAGGTAACCCAGGCGCAAGCTGGGGTACATCACTTTCGAAAAAGAGCCGATATAAAGTACACGCTGCGCTTTATCAAGTGCTGCCAGTGGCATGATCGGAGTGCCGCTGTAACGGTATTCGCCATCGTAATCATCCTCAATGATCCACGCCTGATTTTGCTGCGCCCAATTCAGTAACTCAATTCGCCTTGGCAGTGACATGGTTGCACCTGTCGGGTACTGACATGAAGGGCTGACATAGGCGAGGCGCGCGTCCGGGTAATCGTTCAGCTGGTCGGTCATTAAGCCTTCTTCATCAACATTTATCGGGTTGATGTTGAGCCCCAGACAAGAAAATACGCCTGCTGCTGCCCAGTAGCAGGGGTTTTCCAGAACGACATTGTCGCCTGGATACGTCAGGATCCCTGTTGCCGTCATGATGGCTTGCTGCGCGCCAAGAGTAATGAGGATTTGCGACGGTTCGCACTTTATCCCACGGGTGTTGCGCAGGTAGTGGGCAAGTAGTTCGCGTAGTTGAAGGTCTCCCGCAGGATCGCCATAACCCATATGCTGTATAGGATGCCGCCTCCAGAAACGATTTTGCAGCCGCGACCAGACTTCAAAGGGAAACTGATCCAGCGCGGGTAAACCGATTCGGAAAGCTTTCGGTAATCCACCATGTATTAAATGACGATTAAAGGCTTCTGCATGTAACAAGCGTGGCCGGACGGAGCGCGGAAAGTTTATCCGTACTTCTGGGGCCTCTGGCGCTACGGGGGAAAGGTCTTTAATGAATGTCCCATCACCAAGCCGCACTTCCAAAAATCCCTCTGCATATAGCCTTTCGTAAACATTCACGACGGTATTACGCGATATGCCCAGTAATTTTGCCAGTTCGCGTGTCGCCGGTAGCTTCGCACCGCCCGAACCGGGCATCGTTAAAATACGTTCTCTTAGGGCAATATAGAGTTGTTCCGTGCGTTTCCTGCCAGGCTGTAGGGTAATCCCTGTGAGTTCAAAAGAGGGTTTAGTCTGCAAAAATTGGCACCTTAATATTGGTGGTTTTTGGCTCTTTTATACAACCAATGTGGCCAATAAGATAGCGGCATAGTGCGCTGGCCTGGTCATATTTTCACCGGTGTCAGAGCGACTCTTTTTGCTAACTGATAAAGGCTTCCTCATGACTAATAATGCATTCGTTATCTATGCCGCAAAAAAAATTATTACTATGTGTCCTTCGCAGCCAGAAGCGACGCACGTAGCGGTTCGTGACGGTAAAATCCTGGCTGTGGGATCGCTCGAGGAACTTCAGGGTTGGGGCGAATACATCCTGGATCAAACCTTTGCCGATAAAATCATTGTCCCAGGCCTGGTCGAAGCGCATTCCCACGCAACGGGTGGGGGCATGTGGCAGTTCCCGTATGTTGGATATTACGATCGCCCGGATTACACCGGCAAAGTCTGGAAGGGCTGCCGTTCATTTGATGAAGTGGTCGCTGCGCTGAAAATCATCGAGTCTGAGATGACTGACCCCGATGCTCCGCTGATCGCCTGGGGCGTTGATCCCATCTATTTTGGCAGCGAAAAATTAGGGCGCAAACACCTCGACCAGGTATCGACGACTCGTCCGGTGGCGGTTATTCATATGAGCATCCACTTGATGGGGGCTAACACCTGCGCTCTGCACGATTGCGGAATTTACGACGACTGCGCCATTGAAGGTGTAGTGAAAAATGACGACGGCACACTGCACGGTGAGCTGGTCGAATTCGCGGCTATGGGGCCTATTCTGGATAAATATGGATTCTGGGATGAGCTAACAACCGAAAAGGCCATCCGTAATTTCGGCCAGGAAGCATTTCGCGCGGGTTGTACCAGTGCCGCGGACATGGGGCTGACAGACTTTAGCAATCCGGAGCTTACCGCGAACTACATCCGTATGACGCGTGAAAGCAGTTTTCCGATCCGCCTTTTAGTCGCTTACGGTCCTCCATTTGTGAAAAAACCGTTTATTGAAGCGATCGACTTTGCCACTGATGTCATGAAACATGGCCATGAGAAAATGATTTTCGGCCCAATGAAAATCTTCCTGGATGGTTCGATTCAGGGTGGGTCAGGGCGTATGTTGTCGCCAGGGTATTACCAGACGGGTAAAAACGGCGCCTGGAATGCCACGCCTGAGCAGGTTGACAGCCAGGTATATGAAATTATGTCTCGGGGTTATCAGGTGCATTGTCATTGCAATGGTGATGAGGCATCTGAAGCGTTTATTCAGGCCGTTGAGAAAACGCTAAACCGCATCCCGGCGGCGAATCATCGCGCCACTATGCAGCATGCGCAGATGCTGCGTGAAGATCAGTTCAGACGTATCAAGACCTTGGGCATGTGTGTGAACTTCTTTAGTAACCATATCTATTACTGGGGCGATCAGCATTACGCTAAAACGATGGGACCTGAGCGTGCAAAACGCATGAACGCCTGTGGTAGCGCGGTGCGTCACGGTATTCCTTTTGCTTTCCATAGTGACTGCGGTATTACACCGGTTAACCCGCTGTTTACCGGCTGGTGCGCGGTTAATCGTCTGACAGCGTCAGGGCGCACACTGGGTGAATACGAGAAAATTTCCGTGGAGCAAGCGCTGTACGGCATGACGCTTGGTGCGGCCTATACCATGAAAGCCGACCATCTGATTGGCAGCATCGAATGTGGTAAATATGCAGATTTCACCATTCTGGAAGAAGATCCTCTCGCTATTAACCCAGTGAAACTCAAAGACATTGGCGTGTGGGGAACGGTTCTGGGTGGTCGGGTTCAGCCGATCGACGCTTAACGCCCTCTCTTTATGGCAGCTTATCGCTGCCAGTTTTCTTGAAAATTTATTAACTGATTGATTGTCAGTGGATTTTCTATTGCCCTAAATAGATGAAAAGGTAATTTGCTATGAGTTCATATGCCCCTTCACTGGGTGGTTCATCCGGTGTAAAAACGTCGACCGGAATGCAATGGCTACCTCTGCTGGTTTTGTGCCTTGCTCAGCTCTCAACCTCAGGTGATAACGCGACCCTGAGTATTGCAACGGGGGCGCTGGTCAGCGATCTTCACGCTTCTATGGCGCTGGTGAGTATCGCCAATGCCATGTATTCGCTGGCTGCTGGCTCGCTGATGGTTGCTGCGGGTATGGTGGGTTTGATTGTTGGCTGGAAGAAAACATTTCGTATCGGCTGCTCTTTGTTATTCCTCGCTGAACTGACGGCATTTTTCTCCCCTAATATGGAAGTGTTCACCTACGGGGCGCGTTTGCTTTCAGGTATCGGGGGGAGCTTTATGATCCCTTCAGTTTTGGGTCTTATCGCCAGTAACTACAAAGGCTCACAGCAGGCGGTCGCGTTTGGAGCCATTGGTGCTGCAAGCGGAGTCTCGTTTGTTGCCGGACCAATCGTGTGTGGTTTGTTGGTGGATCATCTTGGCTGGCGTTATGCTTTTGCCGCGATCGCCTGTTTGTGCGTGGTTATTTTTGCGGGTTCTTTTTTGGTTCCCACGCCTGCCAAACCAGAACGCAAAGTGACTTTTGATCTGCCGGGCGTCGTGTTAACGGTCATCGGCCTGTTTAGTGTGATCTTAGGTTTCCTGAAAGTTTCAAGTTGGGGTCTTTTCACCCCGTTCGATGCACCGTTCACGATTTTCGGTTGCAGCCCAGCGCCGTTCCTCGTGCTGTTTGGTTTGGTTGTGCTGGCTATCATGCTGAAATGGGAGCGTTATCGCGAAGCGAAAGTTGGCAGCGCACTTATTCCTCTCTCTTTCTTGTCCACACCGCAAGTCCGTAACGGTCTGTGCCTGACGGCGTTTATTTTCCTCGCTTACGGCTCCGGTATTTTCGTTACAGTCAGCTTTGTTCAGGTTGTTGTCGGCCTCAATAGCATCCAGACCGGCTTGATGATTTTACCGTTCGCGCTGGGTGTGGTGATCTTTTCGCTTGGCTTGCCAGTCGTCTACAAAAACGCTAATCCAAAACGTATGTGTCAGGGCGCGCTGGTGATTGGAACCATCGGTTCCGTACTGTGTATTTTTGGTTTCCAGCCCGCAAGTTTTACCGCGATTGTCCCGCTGGGCATGTGTTTTATTGGGATTAGCATGGGTGTGGTTTCTGCTTATTCCAGCTACATTGTCACCAGTGCATTACCGGCCCGCGATGCGCAGCAATCAGGAGGTGTGCAGGCGACTTCCCGTAACGTTGGTCAGGCCATTGGTGTGGCCGTTTGCGGTATGGTGATGCTGACTGCTGTGACGATGAGTGTACAAAGTGCCACCCGCAATGACAGCCAGCTAAGCCCGGACTCTCAGGCTAAGGTCTCTCAAATGGCCGTTATACCTTATCTGAGTGACGCCAATTTCTCTAAACTCATGTTAAAAAATGGAATTTCTCAGCATGATGTTCCAGCATTAACCAATGACTACCAGCATGCGCGTTTAAATGCGACTCGAGCGGGGATGGTGGCGACTGCGGTTATGACCTTATTGTTCCTGTTTGGGACTCGTAATCTGCCTACACGTACTAAAACCAATCAGTCTGATGAAGTTGAAGATAAACGTAAGAATAAAGCGCTGTAACTCAAATGAATTAATGAGTTTTTGCTGTCGCTCAAGCTGATCATTGCCAGCGCGCATTCTTTATTGAATGTGCGCTTTGGCGCTTCCAGAGCAACGAGAAAAATATGACAACACATTCCTCCTCTCCTCAAGTCGCTTTTTGGTTGCCGCTAGCGGTACTTTGTTTAGCCCAATTTATCGCTTCTGCCGATAACGTCACATTAAGTATTGCCACTCATGCGCTGATGAACGATCTCGGTGCATCAATGAGCCAGGTCAGTACCGCCAACACCATGTATCCGCTGGTGGCAGGGACATTTATGATTGCGGGCGGCATGCTCGGTGGAGTAATCGGCTGGCGTCGCAATTTCCGTTTAGGATGTGCAATCTATTTACTTGCAGAACTTTGCGCCATCCTCTCGCCATCCATAGATGTCTTTATTTGGGTTGCGCGCATTCTTGCGGGGATTGGCGGTAGTTTTATGATCCCCTCGGTGTTTGGGTTAATTACCGGGCTTTATCGTGGCCGCCAGCAGGCTATGGCCTTTGGCGCATTGGGCGCGGCAAGCGGTGTTTCTTTCGCGCTTGGGCCGATTGTCTGTGGGGCTTTGCTGGATACGCTGGGCTGGCGCTGGGCCTTCGGTGCGATGAGTCTGCTGCTCATCGGGGTTTTAAGTTGCTCGTTGCTGATTAAAGAACCAGAGCAAAGTGGTCAGGCTATTCGTTTTGATTTTCCGGGTTTTATTCTGGCCACTCTTGGCCTTTTTTTAGTGATTTTCGGCATCCTGCAAATTTCGAGTTGGGGACTCCTGACCCCGTTTAACCCTCCTTTTACCTTGTTCTCACTAAGCCCTGCGTTATTTCTGGTTGCGGTGGGAGGATTGGTGTTGTTTCTCATGCTGCGCTGGGAGCGTATTCGTGAGCGACGCACCGGGAGTGCAATGGTGCCACGCGCTTTTCTTCACACGCCGCAAGTTCGAGCAGGACTCTACTTAACGGCCTATATTTTCTTCGCCTACAGCTCAGGTATTTTCTGTGTGGTGAGCTTTTCACAGCTGGTTATTGGACTCAATGCGATAGAAACCGGCTGGCTGATTGTTCCGTTTGCGTTATGTCTTGCCAGTTGTTCTTTAGGTTTACCCATTATTTTACATAAGCGTAATCCGCGCAAAGAGTGCCGTATCGGCCTGTGTGCCGGGATTCTGGGGGCGCTAGTGACAGCTGCCGGAATTAATGAGCACATTTTCAGCCTGGCGCTGATAACCCTTGGCTTATGTTTTATTGGTGCCAGCATGGGCATTATTGCTGCAAATGCGCCGTTTTTAGTTACCAGCGGATTGCCGGAAAAAGAATCGCGCCAGTCGGGAGGGATTCAGGCGGCAGCTCGGGATATTGGGCAGGCTTTAGGGGTCGCATTGGTGAGTATGGTGATGCTAACCACCTTAACGTTAAGCATGAAAAACCAGACCCAGGATGTGCCGCTGAGTTCACAAACACGGCAGATAATGCAGCATTTGGCGGTCATCCCCTATCTTGGCGACACCACGTTTAATGCCTTTATGGTTCAGACCGGGGTTAAATCTCAGGATTTACCCGCGTTAAATCACGTTTATCAACGTTCACGCGCAAAAGTAACGCGCTCAGGCTTATGGGCGATGGCTATCTTCACATTGTTATTTTTAGCAGGGACAAAAAACATCCCTACCGGAAAAAGGAATGACTCCGAAGGTTAAACCCCGTAGCCCATCATCTTCAGTAATTTCTGCGCATGCTGCACCGCATCCTGGCGGTGCGCGACGCCCAACTTCTGATACAAATTACGAATATGCGTTTTAATCGTGGTGGCCGCGACATCCAGTTCACCCGCGATTTGCTCATTGCTGTAACCCGAATAAATCAGCCCTAAAACTTGCCATTCGCGCTGAGTCAAAGGGCTGGTGCGGATTAACTCCGGCACTTCAGGGTGATTCAATAAACGGTTAACGAAGTTTTCGTCGAAGTGGGCGAACTTATGGCGATGGTGCTGGTTAATCTCACGCAAAATACGCTGCGCACGATGCTGATCTAATTCGGGTAGCGTGTTGAGCTGAATCAACTGGCGTAATTGCTGCGCCATCGCTTCCCCTTCAATCACAAAGTGACTGATAAACCCGGTGCGATTCGCCAGCGCCAACGCTTCCAGCAACACGCGCTGGGCATCGCTCTTACGCCCGGCTTGCCAGTAAAGCTGGTTCAGCAGCAGCAAGTTGCGGTTGAGATCACTCATTAAACGCAGGCTGCGGGCATTTTCGTTTAACTCTTCGAGCACCATTTCAGCCGGTTCGAAATCACTCAGCAAAATTTGTGCGCGGGCGATATTACGCCACTGGCTTTGGAGGAAATGGTTGTTGGCAAATTCTGGCTTGGGCGTCAGACGCAGCCAGTTGGCAGCAGATTTTTTATCTCCCGTCATTTGCCAGTAAATCACCCGGACTTTGTCCGCGTTAGAAACCCAGTCGCTATGGAATGCACCGTTGCCGAGCAAGTTTTCAAGTCTGTTCAGGTGATTACGCGCGTTATCTAAATCGCCTCTCGCCAGCGAACATTGCACTAACAGCGCCAGGCACTGTAACTGTTGTTGTGGCTGGTAGCCGGAAAGCACTTCCAGACCCATTCGCGTGGTGGCTTCCGCCTCATCCAGACGCGACCACGCCCACAGCAGTTGCGCACGAATACGCAGTAAAAACTCATGCAGAGGAAGTTGCTCAAGGTGTTGCTCTTCGATAAGCGCAAAGGCTTTCTCCTGGGACTCCCAGGCCGATTGCAGGAAACCCTGCGCCAGCAAAATTTCACTCTGCTGGCATAAGCCCCATAACGCGTAGTGCCACATGTCATGGCGGCGCGCCATTTGTTCAGTTTGCTGCATCACGGACAACGATTTGGTCAGCTCGCCTTTGCAATGCAGCACTTCGCCGTGGACGGAAGTGGCGACAATGCGGCTATAAAAACTGGCGAGCGGCAGCGTGTCGAGGGCAATCATCGCCAGGCGTTCGGCTTCATCAGGATTACCGTCATTAATGGCAACCTGAGCGCGTAGCGCATTGAACTCACCGTGCATGGTGTCGTCCATCACGACATTCATTTCTTGCTCGGCGCGGGCCAGCAGCGTGTTCACTTCGCTGTAGCGGTGCTGGCTTTGCATCAACCATGCTTGCAGGAGGACAAGTTTTGGATTTTCCAGCAAACTTTCCCACGGCAGCGCTTTTAACGACTCTTCCAGCAGCGTGAGCTCGCTGTGATTAAACAGCGCCCAGGCATGATGCAGCAAAATATCGCGCAGCAAGGTCGCGTCGCCTGCGGCTAAAGCGTGGTGAATGGCTTCACTTGGGAAGCCTTGCGCCATCCAGCTTTCTGCGGCGGCGCGATGGATATCCGGCAATTCAGTTGCCAGCTCCCACTGGCAACGCTGACGCAAGAAATTGCCAAACAGCGGGTGGAAACGGAACCACTCACCACTGTCGTCCATACGCTGAATAAACAAACCCTGACGCTCTGTCTCTTCCAGGCGCATCTGGCCATTTTCTTCGCCGGTGACGCGCACAATCAGCGCATCGTTCATGGAACGCAGAATCGAGCTGCGCAACAGGAAGTTACGGGTTTGCGCATCGACTTTATCCAGCACTTCATCGGCCAGATAGTCAGACAAATGGCTGGCGTTAATCCCAGAAAGGCGGCGCGCGGAATGATGTGCCGAAGAGTTACTGTTTTGCCTGGCGGAGAGCGCGATAAGTTGCAGCGCGGTTGCCCAACCTGCGACGTCGTCACACAGACTGTTGCTGTCGACGTGTTCGAGGGGGGAATTCAGGCGATGGTCGAAAAACAGCTTCGCTTCGTGGTGGGTGAAAGCAAGCTGTTGGCTACCGATTTCCAGCAGCTGATCGCGCACGCGTAAGTTAGCGATACCCAACTGCGGCAAATTGCGCGACAGCACCACCAGAGTCAGGTTTTCTGGCTGGTGGCGGATGAAAAAGCGCATCGCTTCGTGAATGACCGGGTTGGTAATCAGATGGTAATCATCGATGACTAAAAATAGCGGACGATGCCATTCCACCATTTCAATAAATAGCTGGGCGAATAACGCAGTCAGGCTCGAATACTGGCGCTTTTGCACCATCACTTCGCTGGTAACACAGTGACCAGACGTTGCTTGCTGAATTGCTGCTATCAAATAGCTGGCGAAACGTTCTTGTTGGTTATCGCCTTCATCAAGGGAGTACCAACCGAGTTCATTTTTCCCTGCCGCCCACTGCGAAACTAGCGTTGTTTTTCCATAGCCCGCCGGGCTGGTTATCAATGCCAGTCGATAGTTATTGGCTGTTGATAATTTCATCAACAGCCGGTCGCGGACCACTGTATTTTCCAGGCGTACTGGACGACTTAATTTGGAGGGAATCAGCATGGTCTGTCACTTCACTGTGTATGAAATATACCCGTCACCCTTCAAGATGCAGGGTTGTTGGCCGCTCTCATTCACCCGAATCACTTACTTGAGTAAGCTCATCGGGATTCATTCGATTGCCGCCTACCTGCATCTTGAAGTTGCTCGGGTATATGTACGAATATGATTTTTTTTACGCTTCGTAATTAATACTTACTACAAAGTCGTTCAGATTGAGGGTTATTGCAAGATTGTTCAGGGTTTCAGACGTTGTAAGTTGCTCCTGCTCACAAATCTATTCATTAGTTGAATCCATCTGGAATAGTTACTGTCGGACATGGAGAAGTCAGGACTGGTGGGCATTTCTGGCAAGAGCACCTAACTTTAAGTGGCGGCGATCACATTTTCAGCTACTCCCCGCTACTCCTCCCTCCGTAATCCCCCTCAGGAGGAGGAATTAGCCCAGGGCACCCGGCACACTAGCGGGTAATGAAATTAGAACCTCACAGGACCCGAGTCACTATGTCACAGACGACCTTCAATAAAGCACAATTTCAGGCTGCACTGACACGTCAGTGGCAGCGTTATGGGCTGCATTCCGCCTCCGAAATGACTCAGCAACAATGGTGGCATGCCGTCAGCGGCGCGCTGGCAGAACTGCTGGCGGCACAGCCTGTTGCGAAACCAGAGAAGAAACAGCGCCACGTAAACTACATCTCAATGGAGTTCCTGATTGGCCGCCTGACGGGCAATAACTTGCTGAACCTCGGCTGGTATCAGGACGTGGCTGACGAACTCAAAGCGTTTGATATCAATCTCACTGACCTGCTGGAAGAAGAAACTGACCCGGCATTGGGTAACGGCGGGTTAGGGCGTCTTGCGGCGTGCTTCCTGGATTCCATGGCTACGGTTGGGCAATCGGCGATCGGTTACGGCCTGAATTACCAGTACGGCCTGTTCCGCCAGTCCTTCCAGGATGGTCATCAAATGGAAGCGCCTGATGACTGGAAGCGCGGAAGCTATCCGTGGTTCCAGCATAACTCGGCACTCGACGTGCAGGTTGGCGTCGGTGGTAAAGTGATTAAAGACGGCAAAACCGTGCGCTGGGAACCGGCGTTTATTTTCCACGGCGAAGCCTGGGATTTACCCGTGCTTGGCTACCGTAACGGCGTGGCGCAACCACTGCGTTTGTGGCAGGCGAAACACGCGCATCCGTTTGATTTAACGAAATTCAACGACGGCGATTTCCTGAAAGCAGAACAACAGGGTATCGACGCCGAAAAACTGACGAAAGTGCTCTACCCGAACGATAACCATCTGAACGGTAAGAAGTTGCGTTTGATGCAGCAGTACTTCCAGTGTGCATGCTCGGTGGGCGATATTTTACGCCGTCACCATCTTTCGGGTCGTAAGGTTTCTGAGCTGGCCGATTACGAAGTTATTCAGCTTAACGACACGCACCCGACTATTGCCATTCCAGAACTGTTGCGCGTGCTGATCGACGAGCACCAGATGAGCTGGGACGATGCCTGGGCCATCACCAGCAAAACCTTCGCCTACACCAACCACACGTTGATGCCTGAAGCGCTGGAGTGCTGGGACGAGAAGCTGGTAAAGGCGCTGTTGCCTCGACACATGCAAATTATCAATGAGATCAATGCCCGCTTTAAGAAGCTGGTGGATAAAACCTGGCCAGGCGACGAAGCCGTTTGGGCAAAACTGGCGGTGGTTCATGACAAACAAGTTCGCATGGCGAACATGTGCGTGGTAAGTGGCTTCGCGGTAAACGGTGTGGCGGCGTTGCACTCCGATTTAGTGGTGAAAGATCTGTTCCCGGAATATCACCAACTGTGGCCGAACAAATTCCATAACGTTACCAACGGCATTACGCCACGCCGCTGGATTAAACAATGCAATCCGGCATTGGCTGCTCTGCTTGATAAGAAATTGAAGAAAGAGTGGGCTAACGATCTGGATGTGCTCGAAGGGCTGGAAAAATATGCCGACGACGCGAAATTCCGCAAAGAATACCGCGACATCAAATATCAGAACAAAGTGAAACTGGCGGCGTTCGTCAAAGCACGCACCGGCATTATCATCAACCCGGATGCGCTGTTCGACGTGCAAATCAAACGCCTGCACGAATACAAACGCCAGCACCTGAACTTGCTGCATATTCTCGCGCAGTATAAAGAAATCCGCGAAAACCCGACGGCTGACCGCGTGCCGCGCGTGTATCTGTTCGGTGCTAAAGCCGCACCGGGCTACTACCTTGCGAAAAACATTATCTTTGCGATCAACAAAGTGGCGCACGCCATCAATAACGATCCGGTGGTTGGCGACAAGTTGAAAGTGGTGTTCCTGCCGGACTACTGCGTTTCTGCGGCAGAGGTAATGATCCCGGCGGCGGATATTTCCGAGCAAATCTCGACTGCGGGTAAAGAAGCGTCCGGCACTGGCAACATGAAACTGGCGCTTAACGGCGCGTTGACGGTCGGCACGCTGGATGGCGCGAACGTCGAAATCGCCGAGAAAGTGGGCGAGGAAAACATCTTTATCTTCGGTCATACCGTGGAAGAAGTGAAAGCCCTGAAAGCCAAAGGCTACGACCCGGTGAAATGGCGCAAGAAAGACAAAGCGCTGGATGCCGTGCTCAAAGAGCTTGAGAAAGGTATTTATGCCGACGGCGATAAACACGCGTTCGACCAGATGCTGCACAGCATCGGCAAACAAGGCGGCGACCCGTATTTGGTGATGGCAGATTTCACCGCTTATGCGCAAGCGCAAAAATTGGCGGATGCACTGTATCTCGACCAGGAGGCGTGGACGCGTGCCGCCATTCTTAACACGGCTCGCTGCGGCATGTTTAGCTCCGATCGCTCTATCGGTGATTATCAGCAACGCATCTGGCAGGCAAAACGCTAAGGGAACGCATGGACAGCAAACGTCTTGATAACGCCGCCCTCGAGGCGGGAATTAGCCCCAACTATATTAACGCCCACGGCAAACCGCAGGCCATTCCTGCGGATACCAAGCAGCGTTTGCTGGAAGCCATGAGCCGTCCCACCGCCGTGAAAAAGGTGGCGGTGACACCAGTGGCAAATGTTCTGGTGTTTACTTCTGGCACCCGTATGGCGACGATGCTGGAAGGCAACGGCGATTACAACTGGCAGTTAACGACCGAAGACGGTAAGCAACATAAAGGGCATGCGCTGGCGGGTAAAAAACTGACGCTGCCCGCCGCGCTGCCGGAAGGCTATCACGACCTCACGGTTAGCCAGAATGAACACCACTGGCAATGCCGTGTGATTGTGGCGCCGAAACGTTGTTACGAATCCGCGGCACTTCTGCGTGATGAAAAGCTATGGGGCGCGTGTGTACAGCTTTACACACTTCGTTCGGCACATAACTGGGGAATCGGTGATTTCGGTGATTTGCAGCGCATGCTGGTGGATGTGGCAAAGCGGGGCGGTTCGTTTATCGGCCTGAACCCAATCCACGCGCTGTATCCGGCGAATCCCGAAAGCGCCAGTCCGTATAGCCCGTCGTCACGCCGTTGGTTGAACGTGATTTATATCGACGTGAACGCGGTAGATGATTTCTTGCTTAGTGATGAAGCGCAAGACTGGTGGAAAATGCCGGTCACGCAACAAATGCTGAGCGAAGTCCGCGATGCACAGTGGGTGGATTATGCCACCGTTACCGTGCTGAAAATGGCCGCACTTCGCATGGCGTGGAAGCAATTCTCGCGGCGTGGTGCGCGTGATGAGCAAGTTGTTGCCTTCCATAAGTTTGTCCAGGAAGGTGGCGACAGCCTGTATTACCAGGCGGCGTTTGATGCGCTGCATGCTTATCAGGTTAAAGAAGATGAAATGCGTTGGGGCTGGCCGGTGTGGCCGGAAGGCTTCCGCGACGCGCACAACCCGGAAGTGAAAGAGTTTTGTACCGAACACAGTGATGAAGTGAATTTCTATCTGTGGCTGCAATATCTGGCCTATGCGCAGTTTGATGCGTGCTGGCAAACCAGCCAGGGCTTCAAAATGCCGATTGGTTTGTATCGCGACTTAGCAGTTGGCGTGGCGGAAGGCGGCTCGGAAACCTGGTGTGACCGTGAGCTTTACTGCCTGAAAGCCTCGGTCGGTGCGCCGCCGGATATTCTTGGCCCGCTCGGCCAGAACTGGGGTTTGCCGCCGATGGACCCGCATGTGATTACCGCGCGCGCCTATCAACCGTTTATCGAACTGTTGCGTTCTAACATGACCAGTTGCGGCGCGCTGCGCATTGACCACGTGATGTCGATGCTGCGCTTATGGTGGATACCTTACGGCGAAACTGCCGATAAAGGTGCTTACGTGCATTATCCGGTGGACGATCTGCTGTCGATCCTGGCGCTGGAAAGTAAGCGTCATAACTGCATGGTGATCGGTGAGGATCTGGGAACCGTGCCGGTTGAGATCGTCGGCAAGCTGCGCGACAGCGGCGTTTACTCGTACAAAGTGCTGTATTTCGAGCACGATCAGGAAAAACAGTTCCGCGCCCCGAAATCGTGGCCGAAACAATCTATGGCGGTGGCGACGACCCACGATTTACCGACGCTGCGAGGGTACTGGGAAAGCGGTGATTTAGCGCTGGGTAAAACGCTGGGGCTTTATCCTGATGAAGAGATGTTGACCGAGCTGTATCAGGATCGCGAACGCGCCAAACAAGGTTTGCTGGATGGACTGCATGAATATGGCTGTCTGCCAAAACGCGCCGGGCACAAAGCCTCGCTGATGGCGATGACGCCAACGCTTAATCGCGGAATGCAGCGTTACATTGCCGACAGCAACAGTGCGTTGTTGGGTCTGCAACCGGAAGATTGGTTGGGGATGGCGGAGCCGGTGAACATTCCGGGTACCAGCTACCAGTATAAAAACTGGCGACGCAAGTTATCGACTTCTCTTGAGGCGATGTTCGCTGATGAAGAAGTGAATAAGTTGCTGAAGGATTTGGATAAGCGACGTAAGAAGAGATAAGAGAAATGTCGGATGTCGCGTAGCGACATCCGACATTTCAATCAATAATACGAATGCTCGCCGCGCTGGTGTTCGGTCAAATCACGAACGCCTTTCAATTCCGGGAACTCTGCCAGCAATTGTTTTTCGATGCCTTCTTTCAGGGTCACGTCGACCATTGAACAGCCGTTACAACCGCCGCCGAATTGCAGAATCGCAAAGCCTTCGTCAGTGATTTCCATCAGCGTCACACGGCCGCCGTGGCCTGCCAGCTGCGGGTTAACCGTCGCTTGCAGCATGTATTCAACGCGTTCCATCAGCGGTGCGTCGTCGGACACTTTACGCATTTTAGCGTTCGGTGCTTTCAGCGTGAGCTGTGAGCCGAGTTGGTCGGTAACAAAATCAATTTCGGCGTCTTCAAGATAAGGTGCGCTCAGTTCATCAACATACGCGGTCAACTGCTCGAATTTCAGGGCAGTATCTGACGCTTCTACCGCATCCGGCGGGCAGTAAGACACCCCGCACTCCGCATTTGGAGTACCAGGATTGATGACGAATACGCGAATTTGCGTCCCTTCTTCCTGACCTGCCAGCAGTTTGGCAAAGTGGGATTGTGCTGTATCGGAAATACGGATCATAACGATTGCTCAATAGTTGACTATTTTAGTCGGTTATAATACGCCCATCATCGAGGGTCTACAAGGTTCGACAAAGGCACCACACCTGGATAGTCGCCGCGCCCTGCTTTTTCAGCAGCCGCGCAATTTCCGCCACCGTACTGCCCGTCGTGACGACATCATCCACAATAATTATATGGCGGCCTGCTACCGGAAAATCAACCCTGAAAGCACCTTTAAGGTTATTTCGCCGCCTTCGTGCGTTGAGCTGACGCTGGGTTTGCGTCGCGCGGATTCGGCTGATTCCCTTGGGAAAATAGTCACATTGCAGCCAGCGTGAAAGGTGATTTGCCAGCAGATCACTTTGGTTAAATCCACGACGCCAGGCGCGGCGTGAATGCAGCGGAACGGACACAATACAGTCGGGTTTCTGGTGTCTTGTGGAAAGAACCTTAAGTAATAACAAACGTGCCAAAGCCTGAGCCAACGCGACGGTGGCATTAAATTTAAATCGCTGGATGAGCCGATTGAGCGGCAGGCAATAATCGGTGACGAACACGATAGAATCCCAGAAGGGTGGCTGTTGCAGGCAGCGTCCGCAGGGTGAATGTATGTTAGCGCAGGGTAATCCACAGCGCGGGCAGCACGGCGGCGCGGGTAACGCTTTGGCGCAGCATGAACAAACGCCCCAATGTGCGCATGCGAGAGGCATCTGGCATAGCCAACACAGCCCTGGGATTGTTAGCATGTTCGCTTCCTTGCGTAGAAAAATGAGAACAGTAACTGATGAGCACGCTTTGGTGGCAGACAAAAGGTGAAGGAAAAGACGATCTTGTGCTGCTGCACGGATGGGGACTGAACGCGGAAGTGTGGCATTGCATTTGCGAGGAACTCGGCTCGCATTTTCGTCTTCATCTTGTCGATTTGCCGGGCTATGGTCGCAGCCAGGATTTCGGCGCGCTGACGCTTGAGGAGATGGCCGATATCGTGCTGGCGCAAGCTCCAGAGCAGGCGATTTGGCTGGGCTGGAGTTTAGGCGGGCTGGTGGCCAGCCGGATTGCACTCAGCCATCCGCAGCGCGTAAAAGGGTTGGTCACGGTTGCCTCCTCGCCCTGTTTTGCCGCAAACGACGAATGGCCGGGGATCAAACCTGAAGTGCTGGCGAATTTCCAGCACCAGCTCAGTGAAGATTTTCAGCGGACGGTTGAGCGTTTTCTTGCGCTGCAAACTCTGGGGACTGAAACCGCGCGCCAGGACGCTCGCCGTCTGAAGGCGGTTGTTCTCGAGCAGCCAATGCCGAGTGTAGAGGTGCTAAACGGGGGGCTGGAAATCCTGAAAACGGCAGATTTACGTGAGCCGTTGAGCCATCTTGAAGTGCCATTCTTGCGTTTATATGGGCATTTAGATGGGCTAGTGCCGCGCAAAATTGCCGGTTTGCTGGATGAACGTTGGCCGCAAAGCGAGGCGGTGATTTTCCCGAAAGCGGCTCATGCACCGTTTATTTCGCACCCGCAGGAATTTTGCCGGGTGGTTGAGGAATTTTGCAGGATGGATAAGTCCCAGGCGTCATCCACCCTTTAAAAATCTTATGCCCGCAGCGCCCACACTTCCCGAACACATTTTTTCCCTTCCGGGCAGCTTTTACAGCTGCCGGTCAGGCAATCACTCTGGTCTTCGGTGATACGCATCGCTTTGCCCATTGCTTCAAGGCGACTCAGCATGGCGTTCACCAGCGGCAACGGCGTGGCGAGCTGTTGGCTAATTTGCGCCGCATCCAGTCGCCCTTGCAGCGCCAGTGCATCACGAATCTCAATTAAACTCGCCATACCATCTCCTTAGTGGCAATCGCCAGCGGTGCTTTTACAGCAGGCCGCTTCGACTGTTTTGCGGGTCGTCATCAGGCTGACATCCACACGGCTACGTGCCTTACGCAAACCACCAATCAACAACACGTTGAACAACACCACCGCGAGAATACAGACCAGGCTGTACTTCGGATGAGCGCTAAACGTTACCGTCTGGTAGTAAAGCGTGGACAGTGAGTAAGCGATGTTCAGCCCCCACAGCACCGAGAACATCATCCAGCCACGGCTGGATTCACGGGCAACGGCGCCCATCACCGAAATACATGGGATATAGAGCAGAACAAAAATCAGGTAGCTGTAGGCCGCAGCCGGGCTGCCAAATTTGCTGCTCATAACGCCCATCGCACCGCTTGCCATTTCGCCGTCGCCTTTACTGGCTTCGATTGGGTTGGCCAACACGCTCAGGCTGAAGGTGTCTTTCAGGCTCTGCCAGGTTTCGCCTGCGGCGGCACCTAATTCATCGGTCAGGCTGAAACTTGCCGCATCAAACGGTTCTTCGTGCATATCTTCAGCGGTGTATAGCGTGTTCAACGTACCGACAACGACTTCTTTTGCCATTGCCCCAGTGAACAGGCCAACGGTCGCTTGCCAGTTATCTTCGTGGACACCAATCGGCTGCAACAACGGCGTCAGCACGCGACTCACGGAGGCCAGTGCCGAGTCGTTGATGTTGTCGACTTCTTTGCCGCTAAACGAGAAGCTGTTCAGTGCGCCAATGAAAATACTCACAATCACGATCACTTTACCGGCACGCAGCACGAACCCTTTCAGGCGCTGCCAGGTTTGCAGTAACAGACTTTTCAGATGCGGGACGTGATAGACCGGCAGTTCCATCACAAATGGCGTTGCTTCACCGCGCATGATGGTGTGTTTGAGCATCAGGCCGGTAAGGATCGCCATCACGATGCCGAGAATATAGAGCGAGAAGACGACTAACGCGCCTTCCTGGCCGAAGAACGCGGCGGCAAACACCGCAAAAATCGCCAGACGTGCACCGCATGACATAAACGGCGCCATCATGATGGTCATCAGGCGTTCACGCGGGGCATCCAGCGTACGCGCACCCATTACCGACGGCACGTTACAACCGAAGCCGACAATCAACGGTACGAATGATTTACCCGGCAAGCCGAGGGATTGCATCAGGCGGTCCATAACGAATGCCGCGCGCGCCATGTAACCGGAGTCTTCAAGGAACGAAAGGAACAGGTACATCATGCCGATTTGCGGCACCAGTGGCAGCACGGTGTTGATACCGCCGCCGATCCCCTGGGCTAAGAAAATCGTCAGCCAGCTCGGGAAGTGCAGGGTGGCGCCAATCCACTGAATACCGTGGATAAAGATGGCCGCTGAACCGCCGTCAAAAATTGGCTGTAATGCGCCGCCGATGTTAATTGCCAGCAAGAACATCACGTACATCACCAGCAGGAAAACAGGCAAACCGAGGAATCGGTTCAGGATGATTTTATCCATCATTGCCGTTAAACGATGTGGTTCGGCGGTCAGACTGTTGCTGATGGAGTCACAAATCGCGGCAATGGTTTGGTAACGCGCGTCGGCAATCAGCAGCGCCGGATCTTCGTTTTCTTCGGCCAGTTGTGCACGCACTGCGTCCAGTTTATCGGCGGCGTGGCCTGCATATTCGCGGCTGTAAATATCGCCTTCCAGCATTTGCAGAGCCAGCCAACGACGCTGTTGGGCAGACATATCGGCAGGCATTTGCGCGGCCAGATTGTCGGCCTCTTCAAGCAGTCTTGGTGGGTAAAGCACTAAATCGGTGTGCGTGTTTGGCAGGCGGCGGTCGATGGCCAGCTTCAGCCCCTCCATACCACGCGCGCGGGTCGAAACCAGTGGCACAACCGGGCAGCCCAGGCGTGCAGCCAGCGCATCGATATCAATGCGAATGTCTTGCTTTTCGGCGATGTCGAGCATGTTGAGCGCGACGACACACGGAATGCCGAGTTCCAGCAATTGCAGTGTCAGGTACAGATTGCGCTCAAGGTTGGAGGCGTCGACGACGTTTATCAGTAAGTCTGCTTCACCACTCAAAATGTAGTGACAGGCAATTTGTTCATCCAAAGAAGTTTGCGATGAAATGGTGGTCAGCGAGTAAGTACCCGGCAAGTCGACCAATGTGACCTGATGCGCCAGCGTTGAAAACTGACCTTCTTTACGTTCTACGGTAACGCCCGCCCAGTTACCCACTCGTTGGCGTGAGCCGGTGAGTTGGTTGAATAACGTGGTTTTCCCGGAGTTAGGGTTACCGATTAAGCCGATAGTTAATTTTTTCATTTTTTTCGTGAACTTAAAGAAAATAGCAACGAGCGCGAGCGCTCACCCCGCCAATCAGGCAATGGCTTCAACGTGCAGTAGTTCGAGATCTTTTTTGCGTAATACCAGACTGACGCGACGTGTTTGAATATGAATCGGGTCGCCTAATGGCGCGACACGTACAACGTTGAATGAAGAGCCGGGCAACATACCGAGCGATAATAATTTCTGGCGATATGACGGGCTAATTTCGCTGGCAAAGCCGGTAATTTTCCACGCACTACTTGGCAAGAATTGCATAGGACCTACTTAGAGCTGCGCTCTGGTATTTATGCTAACGAGAGTTTTCGTTGGATAAAGGAGAAATAACGAACAAATCAATGATAATGAGAATGGTTTCTGTCTTCAATAATTATTTTTGTGATGAATAAGTCGTTTAGCTTATTTTCCACAGTGAAGTTGTTTATTATTTTCTCGAGGTGTTTGGTGGGGTTTTTATAAAAAATCAATAATTAACAGTGGGTTGTGTTTTTTGTAAATGCGTAGTTTTATTAATTAATCTTCGTTAATGTTGTCTGGTTATTTCATCTGTTACAGATTTGATAAATATCGGGGCTGTTTTTAAATTGTTGCAGAAATTGATCTGCCGCAAACTTATTCTAATTGGGATGAATTGGTTAGGGTGATAACGAAATGTTATTTAGACCATGCCAGCTTAAAACAAACAAATTGTGCTGAATCTGGGGTCAGGGAAATCCACCCTCCCGCCATTGAGTGGGAGAGGGTGGAATTGTTCATCAATGATTAGCGCTTTTTAAAAGCCGCTGCCAGTGCATCACTCATCGCACTGTTGCCTGCACTACTGCTGCTGGCGTTATCACGTCCGCGCGGTTTTTGTTGCGGCGCCGGGCGACGTTCAGTTTGCTCACGCGGTGCGGAACCACGGCGGTTGGATTCGCCAGGTTGCTCATCCAGACGCATAGTCAGTGCAATACGCTTACGCGACATATCCACTTCCATCACTTTCACTTTGACGATATCACCGGCTTTCACCACTTTATGCGGGTCGTCGATGAATTTGTCTGAAAGCGAGGAGATATGGACTAAGCCATCCTGATGCACACCGATGTCCACAAACGCGCCAAAGTTAGTCACGTTGGTGACAGCGCCTTCCAGCACCATGCCAGGCTGAAGGTCGTTCATGGTTTCTACGCCATCAGCAAACTTCGCGGTTTTGAATTCCGGGCGCGGGTCACGGCCTGGTTTTTCCAGCTCTTTGATGATGTCAGTCACCGTTGGCACACCAAAACGTTCATCGGTGAAATCGCGTGGGCTTAGGCCGCGCAGTGCTTCACCATTGCCCATCAAATCCTGCAATGCTTGCTCGGTTGCCGCCAGAATGCGCTCAACAATCGGGTACGCTTCCGGGTGAACGGTGGAGGCATCCAGCGGGTTATCGCCGTGGTTAATACGCAGGAAGCCCGCGCATTGCTCGAACGCTTTCGGCCCTAAACGACTGACTTTCAGCAGTTGCTGGCGATTCTGGAAGCGGCCATTTTCGTCACGCCAGTTCACGATGTTCTGCGCCATCATGCGCGTTAAACCTGCGACGCGAGTCAGTAACGGCACAGAGGCGGTGTTCAGATCCACGCCCACGGCGTTTACGCAGTCTTCGACTACGGCATCGAGTTTTTTCGCTAACTGAGACTGGCTAACATCGTGCTGATACTGGCCGACACCGATAGATTTCGGGTCGATTTTCACCAACTCTGCGAGTGGATCTTGCAGGCGACGAGCAATCGACACGGCGCCACGAATTGAAACATCGAGATCCGGGAATTCCAGTGCTGCCAGCTCAGATGCGGAATACACCGATGCACCCGCTTCACTGACAATCACTTTCTGCGCGGTGACTTTCGGGAACTGCGCCTGCACATCAAGGAAGAAACGTTCGGTTTCACGCGATGCCGTGCCGTTGCCGATAGCCACTAATTCTACGTTGTGCTTCTCGCAAAGTGCCGCAACAGCGACCGCCGCTTTCGCAGCTTGCCCGGTGTGCGGGTAAATAGTATCGGTGGCGACCAGTTTACCGGTGGAATCTACCACGGCGACTTTTACGCCGGTACGCAGACCCGGATCGAGACCCATTGTCGCGCGCAGGCCAGCAGGAGCGGCCATCAGCAAATCATGCATGTTACGGGCGAACACGTTAATCGCTTCGTCTTCGGCGCGTTCACGCACGGTACCCATCAGCTCAGTTTCGAGGTGCATCAGCACTTTGATACGCCAGGTCCAGCTCACCACGGCACGACGCCAGGCATCTGCCGGAGCATTGTTCAGGCGCAAACCGAGATGGTCGATAATGATTTGTTCGCAATAGCTTTCACGCGGTGGTTCATCGTGCTGCGGGTCGGCATTTAGCGCGAGCTGTAAAATGCCTTCGTTACGACCACGGAACATGGCGAGGGCGCGGTGTGACGGGACGGTAGCAATCGGTTCGTGATGGTCGAAGTAGTCGCGGAATTTCGCGCCTTCTTCCTCTTTACCCGCAACAACATTGGCAACCAGGTGCGCGTTCTTCCATAAATAGTTACGCACTTTTGCGAGCAACGCCGCGTCTTCGGCGAAACGCTCCATCAGAATATAGCGAGCGCCATCCAGTGCGGCTTTGGTATCAGCAACGCCTTTGTCGGCATCAACGTAACGGGCGGCTTCTTCTTCAGGCGTGTGGGACGGGTCGTTCCATAGCAGCTCGGCCAGCGGTTCCAGACCTGCTTCGATAGCAATTTGCCCGCGAGTACGGCGCTTTTGCTTATACGGCAAATAGAGGTCTTCAAGCTCGGTTTTACTCAGCGTGCCATTGATGGCGGCGGCAAGCTCGTCACTCATTTTACCTTGTTCGGTAATAGACTTGAGGATTGTCTGACGGCGGTCTTCTAATTCGCGCAGATAGCCCAGACGAGTTTCCAGCTGACGCAGTTGGGTGTCATCCAGACCGCCAGTGACTTCCTTACGATAGCGTGCAATAAACGGCACGGTATTCCCTTCATCGAGCAGGCGAACGGCGGCTTCAACCTGTTCATCTTTGGCCTTAAGCTCGCTGGCAATAATGCGGCAGAGTGAATCATTCATCATGGTTTTTTCATCTGTTTGAGTCGAAATTTCAGAGTGTAGTTATACGGATTGGAGGGTGAAAATGCCAGCCACAGCGCCCGAGAGGTGATGAATCGGACTGTTCTGTTGCCGGCCTGTGTGCTATTTCACATACTCGATTTCATTGATGTACCACTGCGCTTCACCGGCGGGCGTTTGCACGATAGCGAGATCACCCACTTCTTTTTTCAGCAGTGCACGTGCCATAGGTGAATCGATAGAAATGTAATCTTTGCGGCCAAAAATTTCGTCATAGCCGACGATGCGAAAACGCAGTTGGTTTCCGTCATCATTTTCAATTTCTACCCACGCCCCAAAGAACACTTTGCCTTCTTGTTGTGGCGAATAATCGACAATTTTCAGCTGTTCGAGGCATTTCGTGAGATATCGCACTCTTCGATCTATTTCTCGCAGCCGTTTTTTGTTGTACTGGTAGTCGGCATTTTCACTGCGATCGCCAAGACTTGCGGCCCAGGTGACCTTTTTAGTCACCTCCGGACGTTCTTCACGCCACAAGGTGTCCTTTTCTTGTTTGAGCTTTTCATAGCCTTCGCGGGTAATTAATGGCGTTTTCATCGTCAAGCCTTGAATGGGTAGAACAATAAAGATGATTTAAACCGAAATATCAGGGTGATGGCAATCCTGTCGATTTGCGAAGTAAGTCATTATTCTGTGTTAAAAAGTACCTATAACCATCTGTTTAATATGCTTTGTAACAATTTCGACTAGAATATATACCAGATTTGACTGGTCGTAACGCCGCAGTTTTTTAAGAATACGCACTCACTGTTCGAGCCTTTGGGAGTATAAGAATGCAAGAGAATTATAAGATTCTGGTCGTGGATGACGACATGCGCCTGCGTGCGCTGCTGGAACGTTACCTCACCGAACAAGGCTTCCAGGTCCGTAGCGTTGCTAACGCAGAACAGATGGATCGCCTGCTAACCCGTGAATCCTTCCACTTGATGGTCCTTGATTTGATGTTGCCAGGCGAAGATGGTTTGTCTATCTGCCGTCGCCTGCGTAGCCAAAGCAACCCGATGCCAATCATTATGGTTACCGCGAAAGGCGAAGAAGTTGACCGCATCGTAGGGCTGGAAATTGGCGCGGATGACTACATTCCAAAACCGTTTAACCCGCGTGAACTGCTCGCCCGTATCCGTGCTGTTCTGCGCCGTCAGGCCAACGAACTGCCAGGTGCACCTTCCCAGGAAGAAGCGGTTATCGCGTTTGGTAAGTTTAAGCTGAACCTCGGCACCCGAGAGATGTTCCGTGAAGATGAGCCTATGCCATTAACCAGCGGCGAGTTCGCAGTGCTAAAAGCGCTGGTGAGCCATCCGCGCGAGCCGTTATCACGCGACAAACTGATGAACCTGGCCCGTGGTCGTGAATACAGTGCGATGGAACGCTCTATCGACGTACAGATTTCTCGCCTGCGCCGTATGGTCGAAGAAGATCCTGCACATCCACGCTATATCCAGACCGTATGGGGCCTGGGCTACGTATTCGTGCCGGACGGTTCCAAGGCATGAGGCGAGTCCGCTTCTCCCCCAGAAGCTCGTTTGCCCGCACGCTGTTATTGATCGTCACCTTGCTGTTTGTCAGCCTGGTGACGACCTACCTTGTGGTGTTGAACTTCGCCATTCTGCCGAGTTTGCAACAGTTTAATAAGGTACTGGCTTACGAAGTCCGTATGCTGATGACCGATAAACTGCAACTTGAAGATGGGACGCAACTGGTGGTTCCGCCTGCATTTCGGCGTGAAATCTACCGTGAGTTGGGAATCTCTTTGTATTCCAATGAAGCGGCGGAAGACGCGGGGTTGCGCTGGGCGCAGCATTACGAATTCTTAAGTCATCAAATGGCGCAGCAATTGGGTGGCCCAACCGAAGTTCGCGTTGAGGTTAACAAAAGCTCGCCGGTTGTCTGGCTGAAGACGTGGCTGTCGCCAAATATCTGGGTTCGCGTTCCGCTGACTGAAATTCACCAGGGCGACTTCTCACCGCTGTTCCGCTATACGCTTGCCATAATGCTGCTGGCGATAGGCGGTGCGTGGCTGTTTATTCGAATACAGAACCGACCCTTGGTTGATCTCGAGCATGCCGCTTTGCAGGTCGGTAAAGGGATTATTCCGCCGCCGCTTCGTGAATATGGTGCGTCGGAGGTGCGTTCAGTTACCCGGGCGTTCAACCATATGGCCGCTGGTGTGAAGCAACTGGCCGATGACCGCACGCTGTTAATGGCGGGGGTCAGCCACGATTTGCGTACGCCGCTCACTCGTATTCGTCTGGCAACAGAAATGATGAGTGAAGAAGATGGTTATCTCTCTGAATCGATAAATAAAGATATCGAAGAGTGTAATGCGATCATCGAACAGTTCATCGATTACCTGCGTACCGGGCAAGAGATGCCACTGGAAACTGCCGATCTCAACAGTGTGTTGGGTGAAGTGGTGGCTGCAGAAAGCGGTTACGAGCGGGAGATTGAAACCGATCTTCAAGCAGGCGAATTACTGGTGAATATCCATCCGCTGTCCATTAAACGAGCCGTCGCCAATATGGTGGTGAATGCCGCGCGTTATGGAAATGGCTGGATTAAAGTCAGCAGTGGCGGCGAGCTTAACCGCGCCTGGTTCCAGGTCGAAGATGACGGCCCGGGCATTAAGCCTGAGCAGCTTAAACACCTGTTCCAGCCGTTTGTGCGCGGCGACAGTGCGCGTACTACCAGCGGCACCGGTCTGGGGTTGGCAATCGTACAACGTATTATCGACAACCATAACGGTCTGTTGGATATCGGTGTGAGTGAGCGGGGCGGTTTACGGATTCGGGCTTATTTGCCAGTGCCGATGAACAAAACCTTCAGCCAGATTAAAGAAAGCTGAGTGATAAAGAAAAAGCGAACCTCTTGGGGTTCGCTTTTTTGTCGGTTGGTTTAGCGTAGAGGGTGGATGTCACTTGCGCTAATCCACCTTATAAACTCATTCGCTATTCAAATATTAGATCTTCGGCCCTGCACTCACAAGCGCTGCACCCGCTGGGGTGTCGGTGTATTTCTCGAAGTTTTCGATAAACAACTTAGCCAGTTGCTCTGACTTTTCCTGCCACTGTTCAGGCGTTGCGTAAGTCTTACGCGGATCCAGAATGTTTTCGTCAACACCTGCCAGTGCTGTCGGCACTGCAAGGCCAAAGATTGGTAGTGTGAACGTTTCTGTATCGTCCAGAGAACCATCAAGAATCGCATCAATAATCGCACGCGTGTCTTTGATGGAGATACGTTTGCCGGTGCCGTTCCAGCCAGTGTTAACCAGATACGCCTGAGCGCCCGCAGCCTGCATGCGTTTCACCAGCACTTCTGCGTATTGCGTCGGGTGCAGAGACAAGAATGCCGCACCAAAACAAGAAGAGAAAGTTGGCGTCGGTTCGGTAATGCCACGCTCAGTACCTGCAAGTTTGGCGGTAAAGCCAGACAGGAAGTGGTACTGCGTTTGGTTTGCCGTCAGGCGTGAAACCGGGGGTAAAACACCGAAAGCATCAGCGGTAAGGAAGATGACTTTGGTGGCGTGGCCTGCTTTAGAAACCGGTTTAACGATGTTTTCAATATGGTAAATCGGGTAGGAGACACGCGTGTTTTCAGTTTTAGATCCGTCATCAAAGTCGATGGAACCGTCGGCGCGAACCGTGACGTTTTCCAGCAGCGCATCGCGGCGAATCGCATTAAAGATTTCCGGCTCGGCTTCTTTGGATAAACGAATGGTTTTCGCGTAGCAGCCGCCTTCGAAATTGAACACACCGTCGTCGTCCCAGCCGTGTTCGTCATCGCCAATCAGGCGGCGCTTTGGATCGGTAGAAAGCGTGGTTTTGCCCGTGCCAGACAAACCAAAGAACACGGCGACATCGTCTTTTTCGCCGACGTTTGCCGAACAGTGCATGGAAGCAATGCCTCTGAGCGGTAACAGGTAGTTCATGATAGAGAACATCCCTTTCTTCATTTCACCGCCGTACCAGGTGCCGCCAATTAATTGCACGCGCTCGGTCAGGTTAAAGGCGATGAAGTTTTCAGAATTCAGACCCTGCTCTTTCCATTGTGGGTTGGTGCATTTCGCGCCGTTCATCACCACAAAATCAGCTTCGAATGCTTCCAGCTCTTCGTCAGTTGGACGGATAAACATGTTCTTAACGAAATGAGCCTGCCAGGCCACTTCGGTAATAAAACGCACCGAGAGACGGGTATCAGCATTCGCACCGCAGAAAGCATCAATAATAAAGAGGCGTTTGCCAGAGAGTTGATTGGTGACGAGTCCTTTCAGATGCTGCCAGGTTTCTTCACTCAGCGGTTTATTGTCGTTTTTGCCTTTGCCATTATCCGCCCACCACAGCGTATCGCGGGTAGTGTCGTCGCGGACGATGTATTTATCTTTTGGGGAACGGCCGGTAAAAATACCGGTATCAACAGCAATTGCACCGAGGTTTGTTTCTACGCCGCGCTCAAAACCTTCCAGATTGGGATTTAGCTCTTCATGGTACAAGGTGTCGTAATCGGGGTTGTAAATGACTTCGCTTACATCATGAATACCATAAGCCTTGAGATCTTGCGCTGTTATGCCTTTAACTCGCATTTCACTGCTCCTTAGCCAATTTGTACTGCTTGAGATTGTAGGGTTGTTTATTGGTTGTTAACCGCGACACCTATCATAGAATTGAGCATCCACCCAAATCCATATAGCGGAAAACGCTGTGAAGCGAGTCACAACGGGGTGAGAGTATGGCAGGAAATGCTAATGAGGCAGGGAAAATATTCTGAATATGTTAAAAAATAGTGCGATTAACGGACGAGGTGTGAGCGAGAGCGCATTTATATGAAACGATGAATTGCCCTTCCTTTAGCAGGAAGGGCAAAAGAGAATTAATGCACCTGCGGGTCAGCCGGGGAGGCGTTGCTGCGGATTTCAGCGATGTCCATAGAGTTGAACACGTAGTGATTGCCACAGTAATCGCAGTTCATGTCGATTTCACCTTCTTCGGCAATGATGCTATCCACTTCTTCATCAGGCAGCGTTCTCAGTGCATCGGCACAACGTTCGCGGGAACAAGTGCACTTAAACTCGACGTTTTGCGGATCGTAAAGTGTCACTTCTTCTTCGTGATACAAACGCCACAGCACATCGTTTGCCGGTAAAGTCAGCAGTTCTTCAGCCTTGATGGTTTCAGTTAACGCCGCGAGATGATTGAAGTCATCGGCCTGCGCATCTTGTGCTGGCAGGACTTGCAGCAACATGCCGCCAGCAGCGGGTTGGCCATCTACGTCGCCAGTACGGATAAACAGGCGCGTTGGTAACTGCTCGGAACGTAAGAAGTAATCTTCCAGACATGCCGCGAGCGTATCGCCTTCCAGCCCAACCACGCCCTGGTAGCGTTCACCTTGTGCTGGTGTGATGGTGATAACTAGGTAGCCATTGCCCACCAGAGTTTTCAGATCCGCATCGGCAGGGATTTCACCTTTAAAGCGCGCGACACCACGCATTTGCTGGTTATTGTTACCGTTAATCACCGCGAGAGTCATCGGGCCATCACCTTGTAATTGCACGGTAATATCGCCATCAAACTTGAGGGTTGCGGTCAGCAGGCTGGTTGCGACCAGCAATTCACCGAGAATAGTTTTCACCGGTGCCGGGTAATCATGGTTTTCCATGATCTGTTTCCAGGTCTCGGAAACCGTTACCAGCTCACCGCGTACGGCGAAGTTTTCAAACAAATAACGGTGCAATTGGTCGTGTTGGGTCATAATTTTCTCTCATTCAGATGGCAGCTATACCCTTCATCTTTCAAGTTGTCGATGGGGTCTACTCGTTGCCACCGTGTTTAAATTTCATCAAATCGCGCCGCTCTTTTTTATCAGGGCGACGGTCGGGGTGGGGCATTGTCAGCGCATTCATTTTGCGCGCCAGCGCCACTTTCTCCCGTTTAGCGATACTTTCCGCGGTCTCTTCATACAGCTGCGAGGCATCGGTAGCGGGGCGACGTTGCTCGGTTATGGCCAGAACTTTGACGGTTTTCTCGTCATTCCCCTGGCGTAATGTCAGCATCGCGTTTAGCTCAACGAGCTTACTCGGTTTGCTGCGTTGCCCGTTGTAATGCACCTTGCCGCCTTCAACCATTTCCCGGGCGATGGCTCGTGTTTTATAAAAACGCGCTGCCCACAGCCATTTGTCGAGACGCACACCTTCAGACGCTTTCTCTTTCATCACGACTTCTTAAACATCAACTTCGGGAGTAGATGGCGGTAGTCATTCAATGCCGGATGGCGGTGATAGATTTTGTCTTCCTGGCCGGAATCTGGATTGGTGACGCCCAGGCAATAACGAATGCCAAACTTCGCAGCAGAATCAAGAATCGGTTCGCTATCATCTATAAATAGCGTTCTGGCAGGTTCCAGCCCAGTATGCTCGGCAACACCTTGCCACAACCGCTGATCTTCTTTCGGATAACCAAATGTGTGGGTGGAAAGTAATAAATCAAGGTGCTGGGCTAAACCGGTGTGCTCCAGTTTGACCGCCAGATTATGTGGATGCGCGTTCGTGAGTAATATCCGCCGCTTACCGCAGGCTTTCAGGGCATCCAGGAACGGGACGGTGTCTTCACGTAGCACCGCGTTTGCCCCAACCGCTGTGGTCATCGCACAAATATCCAAACCCAGACGCTCACTCCAGTAATCCAGACAGTACCAGTTTAGCGTATGTTGCACGGCGTGATATTCGTGGGCGATCAGCTGGTGCGCCTCATCCAGTGGAATATTTCTTCGCTCACTGACTGTTTGCGGCACCAGTTTTTGCCAGAAGTGATTATCGAACGCGAGATCCAACAACGTGCCGTCCATATCGAGCAATACGGTATCGACATCTTGCCAGGCAATATCAATATGCATAGGTTCGGGCCTGATTAGAGGAAACTGCGCGACAGGTTAGCACAACCTGCCGCGTGAAGTTTAGAACAGCGGGCGGACGGCGGAGATCGTCGTTAACGAGGGATTCATGCAGTTGTCGTAGTACTGCTGGATTTGCGCCAGGCGGCTGCGGCTGCGGCGGAAGCGGCGAATCGCCAGCACTCCATTGATCAACAGGCAAGCAATCATACAGATGAGCAGCAATGTAGTGCTGATGTAGCGCCACAGACTGCTGCTGTCCGGGATTTTGTGCAGCGTGATATGTTGTGTGCCGTTCGCATCTTGTTTAATACCGGTAATAATTCCTTCGGCGCTAAATGGCGTTTTAAGTAGCATTTCGGCCAGACGCTGGAACTCCCCCCATTGTTCTTGTGCCGGAATGTCATATAACGGAACCGGCGGGAGCGGCTGGTCTACCATGTCGCTGCCTTCATCGTTGATAATTACGTACCCGGCAGGGGCGGGGCTGTTCAACGCTTGTGCCGCGCGAGCCGTTTCACGGATAAAGAAGGGAGCCGTAGACGTGGTGACCAGGTTATCAAGCGACTCAGCACTGACCGGGCGCAGCAAGACATTCACGCCAGTGAGTTTTCCTGAATCAGCCTTTTTGGTGAGTGCATCCCAATCTTTAGTATTCCCAAGGTTTACCAGCGCATTTTTCAGACGTACACATTCGTCTGCTGCGGTACACAGCGCCTGTGTTTTCAATACAATCCCGGCAAAATCATCCAGTAACACCATGCCTGATTTCTGAATGGCATCGCGTAATTGTGGGTTCACCTTTGAATCTTCACTGGTCTGCGGGTGAATTTGCCCACTGACGGCCTGAGTCAGCGCGGTGGCTTTATCCATGATATCCGATTCAGGCACCGGCAAAGACTGCGCGGTGTTCCAGATAATTTGCGAGCAATCGAACGGCGTAAATGGGTAAGTTTGCCGCGTGATGTAGTTGCCTGGAGTATGAATGTTGCACATGCCAGTGCCGTTAACTTTCAGCGTGTCGCCAACCCGCAGCGCCGTTTTGTTGAGGTCTGCGACAGTGGTGGCTTCAATGGTTTGTGCGCCTTTCAACCAGGAGATGCTCAGTTTTAACGGCATTTCCAGCGGCACCCAAATAGTCAGCATCAGCAGAACGATTAAGCTTCCGCCTGCAATCACCAGGTTGCGTACCCAATGTTGGATAGGGAAGTTGCGCACTTCGTCATGCAGCGATAAGAAGCGCCCCTGGCGGAGTACATGCCGATCAAGATAAATGTCGATATCCGTTTTCTGCCCGAGATCCTGAGCCACATACGGCTGCCAGTGAGCAGGGTAAATCAGGTCAATTATCCCTAATGAAATATTGTTGATTTGATCCTGATTCGACTCGCCAAACAGCCCCCAGCGCTTAGGCGTGCCGCGTAAGCAGTGGACTTCACGCAACGTATTTTTGGCAGGTGGAGCAAACAGCCCCCAAAGACTTGCTGCCAGCAGCATAAATGCGCCGCCCACCAACCAGGGCAAAACGACAGGAGGCGTCACCAGACACAAAAACAGCATGATGAAAGCCACACAAATCAGAATCGCTTCACGTAAGCCATCGGGGCGGCTTAATGCATACTCTTCTGGTGTCTCCTGGCGGATATTCAGTAGCTCTATTTGTTCGCTTTCTTCACCGCGAATCGAAGCCTGACTATGTGGGTCTTGTTCCAGGGCGAAGCCACGGTTTTCACTGCTGTATTCAATAAGCGTGTGCCCGTTCAGGGAGATAACCAGGGGCATGGTTTCAGTACGAATTAACTCAACGTAGTTATCGTTGGTAATGTACTGCTCCCAGAATGGCGGAAGGTGAACCTCTATAGAATCAAGGTAATAGCGCCACTTGTTGGGGTCATCTGTGGATAAACCATAACGGGTAATAGAGCGAGTAAGAGAAAGTGCCGTGTTACTGAGGGAGTTAAGAACCAGCTTTGCGGGTGCCGCACTGGCGCCAGAAGGCCCCACGATGTTTTGCGTGCGAGCTAAGGATTCAATATAGTTTTCAACTGCGGCGCGTTCATCCGCGGTCAACTTACGAGAAGTTGCACCACTAAACGATTGGGCTTGTGATAAACGAGCGCGTAAGCGCAGGCTGCGCCATACGAGCCACCCCGCAATTAAGATGCAGGCCAGCATAGCAGCTAAAAGAAGTAATAAGGTGCTCATGCCTTCCCCATCAAACACTCGTTTTCTTATTAAAACGCAGCAAGTTGCACCCCTTACAGCATACGGGCGTAAAAATCATTATCGGCAGACCTGACCTCAAACTTGAGGCATTTTTATGTATATAGGCTGCTGTAACATAATGTTAGCAAAGCGACTTTGCGAGAAATATCAGCAAATTCCTATTTCATTTGCTGGCTATTGACATGTAACAGAGGTCTTGAAAAATCACTTAAAGTTGCAGGAATGTAAATAATAACCAATGTCCGTTGCGTGAGATATGTGGCATAACGCACAATGGTGCACCTGCATTTACTGTTAGCCCCTTTCACGATGAGCAAACCATTACAAAAACCGACCATTTTACATGTTGAAACCGTGGCCCGTTCTCGGCTGTTTAATGTCGAAACGGTGGACCTGGAATTCAGCAACGGTGTGCGCCGTGTCTACGAGCGCATGCGCCCGTCCGCGCGCGAAGCTGTAATGATAGTCCCTATCGTTGATAATCATTTGATTTTGATTCGCGAATACGCGGTTGGAACGGAATCTTATGAACTCGGTTTTTCTAAAGGATTAATCGATCCGGGCGAGACTGTTTTTGAAGCGGCAAATCGAGAGCTGAAAGAAGAGGTGGGCTTTGGAGCTAATCAGTTAACGTTCCTGAAAAAGCTGACCATGGCGCCGTCTTATTTCTCAAGCAAAATGAATATCGTGATTGCGGAAGATCTCTATCCGGAATCTCTGGAAGGCGATGAGCCAGAAGAGTTGCCGCAAGTGCGTTGGCCGCTGGAGTCACTGCTCGATTTGCTGAATGAAGAAGATTTTAGCGAGGCGCGAAATGTCAGTGCGCTCTTCCTGGTGCGGGAATGGCTGAAAGAGCAGGGGCGTTTGTAAAACCTTTTTAACTCACCCGCCTCAAAATGAGGCGGGTGACGTCTCGTTCTAGAACAACTCGTGGCTTTCGCCGTTATCAATTATCGTGGTTCCCACTTCATGCACCGCCTGCTGCGTCGGTTGGGTGCCCTCAATAAAGAACTCAGGACGGCTACTTCCACCATTCGCCAACTGGCCGGTATAACGGTCAATATTTACCGTGACGATACCTGGCGGTGGGGTTAAGGGTTCTTCTGGTACGCCTTCCAGAGCCGCTTTCATGAAATCATCCCACGCCGGTTGAGCACTCTTCGCGCCACCTTCGTAACCTGAGATCTGATCTTTGATTGCACCTGATGCGGAGGTTCGTCCAAGGTCACGGCGATGATCGTCAAAGCCAATCCATACCGACGTCACAACACCAGGCCCATAGCCTGAGAACCAGGCATCTTTCGAGCTGTTGGTGGTACCGGTTTTACCACCGATATCATTACGCTTCAGGTCACGGCCAGCACGCCAGCCGGTACCTTGCCAACCTGGCTCGCCGTAGATATTCGAGTTAAGCGCGCTTTTAATCAGGAACGCCAGCGGCGTGTTGATGACATGTGGTGCATACTCCGGCGGGCTGCTTTGGGCAACCAGCTCGCTGTTAGCTTGTTCAAGCTTCGGCATTGGAACGCTGGCATTCTGTGTTTCCTGAGACTGCGCGACGTCTTCAACATCCTTATTTTCCAAAACGTTAGACTTCTGCGTTTCGCCGTAAATCACTGGAATATCACAATCTGCGCAGGCGACTTTCGGTTTCGCTTCGAAGATGGTGCCACCAATTTCATTCTCAATTTTTGAGATGTAATAAGGGTCAACCAGGAAACCGCCGTTAGCCATGACCGAGTATCCGCGCGCGACCTGCATCGGTGTGAATGATGCTGAACCTAAGGCAAGGGACTCGGTATGCACGATGTTTTGCGCAGGGAAACCAAAGCGTTGCAGGTATTCCGCCGCGTAATCAACGCCCATAGCACGCATCGCGCGCACCATCACAACGTTTTTCGACTGACCAAGACCCTGGCGTAATCTGATTGGGCCTGCATACTCCGGTGGCGAGTTTTTCGGACGCCAGTCGGAACCGGCACCGGCATCCCAGCGGGAAATCGGCACATCATTGAGCACGCTCGCCAGCGTCAAACCTTTGTCCATGGCTGCGGTATACAGGAACGGTTTAATGTTGGAGCCAACCTGGCGCAATGCTTGTGTAGCGCGGTTAAACTTGCTCTGGTTGAAATCAAAACCGCCCACCAGCGCCACAACGGCACCGTCATGCGGGTTAATAGAAACCAGGGCGGAGTTCACGTCCGGGACTTGTCCAAGCCACCAGCTTTCGTCAACTTTGCGCACCCACACTTGCTGACCGGCTTGCACCACGTCGGTCACTTTGCGTGGCGTTGGGCCTTGCGCGGTATCAGAGCGGTACGGTCGTGCCCAGCGCATACCTTCCATATTCAGGGCAACAGCGCTGCCATCGGCCAGCAATGCCGTGGCTTCAGTTGGCGAAGTCTGGGTAATCACGGCCGGGAATAAAGGACCATAAACCGGCAGGTTCTTTAATGAATCGACAATTTTGGTTTTATCCCACGCCGTTTCGCCCACCTTCCACAACACATTTGACGGGCCGCGATAACCGTGGCGCATGTCATAAGCCATAACGTTGTTACGAACAGCTTGTTGTGCGGCTTGCTGCGTCCTACGGGTGATGGTGGTGTAAACCTTGTAGCCATCTTCGTAAGCCTTCTCTCCGTATTTGGCGACCATATCCTGGCGCACTAATTCAGAAAGATACGGCGCAGAAAACGCGATTTCCGGGGCGTGATAATTCGCATCGATTGGCTGATTACGCGCTTCGTCATATTGCGCCTGGGTAATGTAGTTTTCGCTCAACATGCGCGAGAGCACCACATTACGGCGGGAAGTCGCTCTATCCATCGAGTAAAGCGGGTTAAATGTTGACGGCGCTTTTGGCAAGCCGGCAATCACCGCCATTTCACTGAGTGTCAGTTGATCAACGGACTTACCAAAATAGACTTGTGCTGCGGCACCCACGCCATAAGCGCGATAACCGAGATAAATCTTGTTGAGGTACAACTCGAGGATTTCGTCTTTGGTCAGTAGCTGTTCAATACGAATCGCAAGGAACACTTCCTTAATCTTACGCATCAGCGTGCGTTCAGGGCTTAAGAAGAAGTTACGAGCCAGCTGTTGCGTGATGGTACTTGCACCCTGCGAGGCATGGCCTGAAAACAGAGCCACACTGGCGGCGCGGAAAATCCCGACCGGATCAACGCCATGGTGTTCGTAGAAACGGCTGTCTTCGGTCGCAATGAACGCTTTCACCATCACAGGTGGAATTTGTTCGAGCGTTACCGGAATACGACGTTTCTCACCGTATTGAGCGATTAGCTCGCCATCAGCGCTATAAACCTGCATTGGAATCTGGAGTCGCACATCTTTAAGCGTGGCGACATCAGGCAATTGCGGCTCAATAAATTTGTAGAGCCCGAAGATCGAGCCTGCTCCCAGCAGAATGCAACATACTGCAAGGATTAATAAATACTTTACGAACTTCACCTTAAATTTCCCATTACGTTTCCATTGGGCAGTTTATAAACAACCGCGCGGTAGTATAAAGGCAAGCCAGTGGCATTGGTATGGCATTTTCCGTAACCGGCGATAAGGAGATCGTAAACATGGTGTTCACAACCTGGCAAATTGGCCTGGATATTCAACATGAAAGTATTCGTGCTGTGGCGGTACAGCGTCAACGGCAAGGATGGCAGCTTCGGCACTGGTGGCAATTTTCACTGCCCGAAGGCACCTTTCGTGATGGTTTGTTAATTAATACTGAAGCGCTGACTAACGTCTTGTCAGCGTGGCGAAAAGAATTACCGTTGCGTCATCAATTACGCGTCTCTTTTCCTACCCAGCGAACGTTGCAACGCCCGGTTCCAATCCCCGATAAACGCCTTAGCGAACCGGCAAGCGAAGCGTATATCGCCTCAGCAACTGCCCGCCAGTTACAAATGTCGCCAGCCCAATTGTGTTGGGATTATTTAGCGTCACAAGATGTTGCAGACGCGCATGTGATTGTTGCTGCTCGGCAGACAGATGCCGCGTTATTGCTAAAGAGCTTAGCGCAGTTACGGCTCTTCCCCGCAACATTAACCCCAGGAGCCAGTGCATTGCCGGCGCTCATTACGCCGTGCCATCTGGAGAAATGCCAATATCTTGTCCATCGTGAGCACAACCACTGGCTGTGGGCCTCGACAGAGGTGATGCCGCGTTGGGGGTGGGCCGATACGGATGCCGTCCCGACGATTTTAGATTTGTGTCAGCAACTCAACACCGAGCCACAGTTTGTCGCTTTGAGTCATTCTCAGCCTGAGCCACTCCCGCCTGGAGCAATGATTATGGATGCGTGGCAAGCGTTGTCACGTTTACAGCCTCCATTACCGCGCCATGGAGGGGCATTTACGGTAGCCATTGGGCTTGCCATCGGCGGGTTGTGCAGATGACGCCGCTCATTAACTTACTCCCCTGGCGTCAGAAGCAGCGTCAACAACGCGCTCAACGCTGGGGCGCATGGCTGGCGCTGATTTTAATCATTGTCCCGCTACTCGTCGCTTGCGTGAGGCAATTTTCAACCTGGGAAATTAGCCAACAGCAGGTGAATAAAGAGTATCTGGGCAACATGTTGCCCGCATTAAAAAACATCTACCAGAAGCGGTTGTTAGCGCAGGCAAAAAATCAAAAACTGCTGCAATTACAGCAAACCCGCGCGCAGCAACAGCGGGCCATTCAGGTCTGGGATGGACGATTAATACAGTTGGCTGGCCTTTTACCTCCCGGCGTGTGGTTGTCTGCTTTAACGCTGCAAAAAAATCAGTTCGTTATCAAAGGGCATGCAGGTTTTCTGGACGACGTGCAGGCACTGGAAAAGGAGCTGGCTCAGCTTGGGGGTGTAGCCACAGTCCGTACCGGAGCAGTTCAGTATGAAGCGCAGGGCGGGATGAATTTTGTTTTCACTTTAACGTTGTCCGAGGTGGCGAATGCTCTGGCTAATTGAACGCTGGTTTCGCGGGGGCGTATGGCTGCGCATCGCTTCACTTCTTGCGATAGGCGCGCTAGCCGCACTCGTGGCGTGGTTATGCCTCATCCGTCCGCAATATTCTTTGTTGGAGCAATTGCAAAAGGGCAATGAGCTAACGAGCCAGCAACTGGCAGATGTGCGCCACAAAATAGGCAAACTGACACCGCTCAGTACACCGCTTGAGCCGTCAAATGCTCCCTTTTTTTCTGTGGCGGAGTTTGTTGGGCAAGCTCAGGGGAAACTATTGAAATGGCAGCCAGACGAGAAGCAGGGAACTCTTGAGATGCTGTTGCCATGGGAAAAATTGCCAGAGTCATTTTCCCGCCTCGCTGAGTATCGCGTCGTGGCCGGTCACTCATTCACCATCACGGCACAAGGGGAATTACTCAAACTTGTTCTGGCCATGGAGTTTGCTGATGAACCGTAGCGTGTGGTTGGGGTTATTCATGGTGATGTCTTGCGCACATGGGATGCCTGCAAACCCTTTTCTGCCACGGGTTTCTCCTTGTGAAAAATTAAGCGCACAGCTTGCAGGCTGGGTTTTGCAAGGCGTGATTGGTTCATCAGCAGCAAACACGGCGCTGATGCTGAGCCCTCAAGGAGTCTGGCGTCGAATCAAGGTCGATAACGAGCTCGCGCCTGGTGTGCGAATTGAAAGTGTGAATGAAGCGGGGGTGTCGGCAAAAATTGACCTGACCTGCCAGCCCGCAACTTATCGTTGGGAAATAAAAGGAAAAAATCATGCCATGGATACGAGTACTGCTGCTGGCGCTGCTACTGCCCTTCACAAGCCGGGCCGATAAAGGTGTTTCTCTGATACTGGACAACGCGCCGGTCGCGCAAGTTTTACAGGCGTTGGCTGAGAACCAAAATATCAATCTCCTCATTGCGCCGGGTGTTGAAGGGATGTTGTCGCTTAACTTGATCAACGTGCCCTGGAAGCAGGCATTTCAACTTGTGTTGAATACTGCGGAATTGAGCCAGCAGAGAGACGGGAATGTCATTCAGGTGATGCCAAAGGCCCGGCAACGCGAGCAGCAAGCGCAGGCTTTAGAATTACGCAAGCAACAAGTGCTTGAGCAGCCTATGCTCTATCAGGTCTTTGCTCCCCATCATGCAGATGCTGAGGAGCTCTCGGCGGCATTAAAATCATCGGGGAATAAGATCCTGAGTCCGCAGGGTAACATGACGGTTGATAAGCGAACGAACCGTCTTATTGTCAGAGACAATAAGACGGTACTGAAGCAGGTCGCAGACTGGATGAGCGAAATGGACTTACCGATAGGGCAAGTCGAAATCGAAGCCCATATCGTCACTATTAATCAGGACAAGCTTCGTGAACTGGGCGTGAAGTGGTCTGCAGCAGAGCAAGCGGGTGACAGCAAGCTCTACCAGCCGACGGGAATTTCGGCGGATCTTTCTGTGAGCAATGCATCTACAAAAGTTGGGTTTAATATTGCCCGCATTGACGGGCGTTTGCTGGAACTTGAGTTATCGGCTCTGGAGCAGCAACAGCAATTAGAAATCATCGCCAGTCCGCGTTTGATGGCGGCTCATCAACAACCCGCAAGCATCAAACAAGGCACTGAAATTCCCTATCAGGTTTCCAGCGGAGAAAGCGGGGCGACGTCCATCGAGTTTAAAGAAGCTGTTCTGGGGATGGAAGTGACCCCCACGATTCAGCCCCATGGAAACATTCGCTTAAAATTGCGCATCAGCCAAAACATGCCGGGGAGAAGTATTCAGCAAGCGGATGGCGAAGTGCTGGCGATAGATAAACAGGAGATAGAAACGGTGGTCGCGGTGAAAAATGGTGAAACCCTCGCACTGGGTGGGATTTTCCAGCAACATAACAAAGACAGTAGTGATAGTGTTCCCATTCTCGGCTCAATACCGTTGGTGGGTAGCCTGTTTCGCCACGACGCAAAAAATCACCAGCGTCGCGAATTAGTTGTCTTTATTACGCCCAGACTTATCCCTATTCCGTAGCGTTTTCGTTCATCAGCGCTGAGTTTTTCTTTGAAACGATGCCCAGGTGTTTGACGGCAGAGAGGAATTAGCTTACAAGGTGTACCGTTTCGAGAGGCTAGACGCTCAAGTTTGTGACAGATAATCCTGATTTATGCATTTTCTCCTTCACGAGAACGCTGGGGAATATAATCGGTTGCCAAACCACCTTGAGTATTGAGATAATTTTCAGTCTGACTCTCGCACTATCGCTTATGAGGTTTCAGTTCATGTCCCGCTGCACCTGGTTTTAACAGGGCGGGTTTATCATCAACGAATTGTCTTAGTAGTACCGAAAAAATGGCAGAGAAACGCAATATCTTTCTGGTTGGGCCTATGGGTGCCGGCAAAAGCACTATTGGGCGTCAGTTAGCTCAGCAACTCAATATGGAATTTTTCGATTCTGATCAAGAGATTGAGAAACGTACCGGAGCTGATGTGGGCTGGGTATTCGACGTTGAAGGCGAAGACGGCTTCCGCGATCGCGAAGAAAAAATCATCAACGAACTCACTGAAAAACAGGGCATTGTGCTGGCAACTGGCGGCGGCTCTGTGAAGTCTCGTGAGACCCGTAACCGTCTCTCCGCCCGTGGAGTTGTGGTGTATCTTGAAACCACAATTGAAAAACAGCTTGCCCGTACTCAGCGTGATAAAAAGCGCCCATTACTGCAAGTTGAGACTCCACCGCGTGAAGTTCTTGAAGCCTTAGCTCAAGAACGCAATCCTCTTTATGAAGAGATTGCTGATGTGACGATTCGCACTGACGACCAAAGTGCCAAAGTGGTTGCTAACCAGATTATTAATATGTTGGAAAGCAACTGATTCTGGCTTAATCGATAAAAACGCCTGCGGGCTAAGCAACATCAAGGTGGACTTCGCGTTATGGAGAGGTTAACAGTCACTCTCGGGGAACGTAGTTACCCTATCACCATTGCTGCTGGGTTATTTAGTGACTCGGCATCTTTTGGGCCGCTGAAAGCTGGCGACCAAACGATGCTGGTGACCAATGAAACCCTGGCGCCGCTCTACCTGGATAAGGTGCGTGGCGTGCTTGAGCAGGCGGGCGTTAAAGTCGATTCCGTCATCCTTCCGGATGGCGAACAATTTAAAAGCCTCGCCGTATTAGACACGGTCTTTACTGCGTTGCTTGAAAAGCCACATGGTCGTGATACGACACTTATCGCCCTTGGTGGCGGTGTCGTTGGAGACCTGACTGGCTTTGCTGCGGCGAGCTATCAACGCGGCGTGCGTTTTATTCAAGTTCCAACCACATTGCTTTCGCAAGTGGATTCTTCTGTCGGCGGAAAAACAGCCGTTAACCACCCTCTTGGTAAAAATATGATTGGCGCGTTCTATCAACCGGCTTCGGTGGTGGTGGATCTCGACTGTCTGAATACGTTACCGGCGCGGGAGTTAGCATCTGGCCTGGCAGAGGTGATTAAGTACGGAATTATTCTCGACGGTGAATTCTTCAACTGGCTTGAGGAAAACCTGGATGCCTTGCTGGCGCTTGATGGTGAAGCTATGGCCTGGTGTATCCGCCGTTGTTGTGAGCTTAAAGCGGAAGTTGTTGCCGCCGACGAGCGCGAAAGCGGCTTACGTGCTTTACTGAATTTGGGCCACACCTTTGGTCACGCTATAGAAGCTGAAATGGGCTATGGCAATTGGCTGCATGGTGAAGCTGTTGCCGCAGGTATGGTAATGGCAGCACGAACAGCTCAGCGTCTTGGAAACTTCAGCGAAGCCGATGTACAGCGAATCATTAAGTTGTTGCAACGTGCTGGGCTGCCAGTCACCGGGCCGAAAGAAATGTCAGCCGACGCGTATATGCCCCACATGATGCGTGACAAGAAAGTTTTGGCTGGTGAGCTGCGCTTAGTGCTGCCACTGGCAATCGGGAAGAGTGAAATGCGTGGCGGAGTGCCACACGATGTCGTTTTGTCCGCCATTGCTGATTGTCAGCAGGCTTAATTATTAGAAATTTCGGTCGCTGCTGTCAGGCGATTTTTAACTTCGGGTGATGTGCTGAGTTTGAATCGCTGGCATAAGCCTTTGAGTGGGGTGTTAAATGGATGAGTTTAAACCGGAAGACGAACTGAAACCCGATCCAAGCGATCGCCGTTCAGGTCGTACCCGTAGAGCTGATGAGCGTGAAAGTGAACCGCAAATCAATGTCGATGATGTTGAGTTAGATGCCGACGAACCTCGTCCAGCGCGTTCCCGCCGTACTCGTGATGAAGAAGAGTATGAGAGCGATGATAACCTGCAAGTTGACGCAGAAGAACGTCGCCCGGCGCGCGCCCGTAAGAAATCCGCTAAGCCTAAAGTTCCAGTATCCCGCCAGCATCTGATGATGGGCATTGGCATTCTTGTGCTATTGCTGTTGATCATTGGAATTGGTTCGGCGCTTAAAGCCCCATCTACCGACACCGAAACTGTAAATCAGCAGCCGGGTGCGGAGAAAAACATCGATTTATCTGGCTCCAGTGGCAGCCCAGCCGATCAAGCTAACGGTGCACAGCCACAACCAGGTAATACCGCTGCGACTAATCAGACAGAAAATGCAAGTAACCCACAAGAAGTGACGCTTCCAGCCATTTCTTCAACACCCACTGAAGCACAGACTCAGCCTGCACCTCAGGGCCAGCAGCGTGTGGAAGTCCCGGGCGACTTGAATAATGCACTGACGCAACAATCTGGTCAGATTGATAACGCAGTGAACAGCTCGACATTACCAACGGCCCCAGCGACCGTTGCAGCAGTAGCTGGCAGCAATGGTGCGACTCCAGCGCCGCGTCCTGTTGCGAAATCAGAGCCGGTGAAGCAAGCCGCACCTCGTCAGGAACGTAAAACTGCAGTCATTGAGCCACAACACAAAGCTCAGCCTGCTAAACAGCCTGCCGTGAAAGCAGAACCAAAACCGGTTGCGACAGCTAAACGTAGCGAGCCTGTTGCTGCTCCAGCACCAACAGCGACCGCACCAGCGAAAGCTCCGGTTACTGCAACTGCAACTGCGCCGAAAGCAACCGAAACCGCAGCCGCACCTGCACCGAAAGCCGCTGCCGCTGCACCAGTAACAGCAGCAACAGGTGCCGTAGCCGGTGATGCTGGCGCAATCAAAGGCGCGCCGGGTAGTCATTACACTTTGCAGCTTAGCTCTTCTTCAAACTCAGCAAATTTGAATGCCTGGGCGAAGAAAGAGAATCTGCAACACTATATGGTTTACCAGACGGTGCGAAATGGCCAGCCGTGGTATGTTTTGGTTAGCGGTATCTATGCCAACAAAGATGAGGCAAAACGTGCCGTTGCAACATTGCCAGCTGATGTTCAGGCCAAGAACCCATGGGCAAAACCTATCCATCAGGTGCAGTCTGATCTGAAGTGATGAACAAGCGCAGCCGCTGTTGGAACCTTTCCACAGCAGGAAAAGGTGTAAATAGTTAGGCAGCATGAAAAAAAATCGCGCTTTTCTGAAATGGGCGGGGGGGAAATACCCCCTGCTCGAAGACATTAAAAAGTATCTGCCGAAAGGTGATTGTCTGATTGAGCCGTTCGTCGGTGCCGGCTCAGTCTTTCTGAATACTGATTACTCCCGCTATATCCTCGCAGATATCAATAGCGATCTGATTAACCTCTATAACATCGTCAAAACCCGCACAGATGAGTACGTTCAGGAGTCCCGAAAACTTTTTACTGCTGAACAAAACGACGAGCAGTCGTTTTATCTCAATCGTGCCGAGTTTAACCAGTGCAAAGATGAATTTCGTCGTGCGCTGCTGTTTTTATATCTGAACCGCCATTGTTACAACGGCCTGTGTCGTTATAACCTACGTGGTGAATTCAATGTCCCGTTTGGCCGCTATATCAAACCCTACTTCCCTGAAGAAGAGTTGTATCATTTTGCCGAACGAGCACAAAACGCGACATTCCTGTGCCAGTCGTACGATGTCAGCATGTCGGATGTGAGTGCCGGGTCAGTTGTCTATTGCGACCCGCCGTATGCGCCTTTGTCTGCAACGGCTAATTTTACTGCATACCACACCGATAGCTTTAACATGGTGCAACAGCAACATCTGGCGCAGCTTGCGGAAAACCTGCGGGGAAATCGCATTCCCGTATTGATTTCCAATCACGATACTGAACTCACTCGGTTGTGGTATCACCAGGCAAAACTGCATGTTGTACAAGTGCGTCGCAGTATTAGCCGAAATGGTGGAGCACGAAACAAGGTGGACGAACTGCTGGCGCTGTATAAAGTCGGTGCCTGAGACGTTTCGTCCGCAGTCGTTTTTGATTTGCAATTGGAGAAGCGGATGAAACAGTTTTTGATTGCCCCCTCAATCCTCTCAGCCGATTTTGCCCGCCTGGGTGAAGATACGGCTGCGGTGCTGGCTGCTGGTGCGGATGTCGTCCATTTCGATGTTATGGATAACCATTATGTACCGAATCTCACCATCGGGCCGATGGTGTTAAAGTCGCTGCGTGATTACGGTATTACTGCTCCTGTTGATGTGCATCTGATGGTGAAACCCGTTGACCGTATCATTCCGGATTTCGCCGCCGCAGGTGCCAATATCATCACCTTCCACCCGGAAGCGTCAGAACACGTTGACCGTTCCCTGCAACTCATCAAAGAACACGGCTGTAAAGCCGGTCTGGTATTCAACCCGGCAACCTCTCTGAGTTGGCTTGATCATGTCATGGATAAACTGGATGTCATTTTGCTGATGTCTGTGAACCCAGGTTTTGGCGGCCAGTCATTTATTCCTCATACGCTGGAAAAACTGCGTCAGGTGCGTGAACGCATCGATGCTTCCGGCTATGACATTCGCCTGGAAGTTGACGGTGGCGTGAAGGTCGACAACATTGCTGAAATTGCCGCAGCAGGTGCAGACATGTTTGTTGCGGGTTCCGCAATCTTTAACCAGCCAAATTACAAAGCCGTTATTGACAGTATGCGCAGCGAGTTGGCAAAGGTAAGTCATGAATAAGTTAAATAAAATTCGCGGTATCGCCTTCGACTTAGACGGTACGCTGGTAGACACAGCACTGGGTCTGACGCAAGCAATGGACCAGGCGCTGTATGCGCTGGAATTGCCGACCGCCGGTGAAGATAAAGTTGAGAAGTGGATTGGTAATGGGGCTGATGTTCTGGTTCAGCGTGCGCTGACCTGGGCATTAAAAGGCGAAGAGCCTGAAGCCGACAAATGCCGTATCGCGCGTAAACTGTTTGATACCTTCTATGCTCAAACGGCGCAAGAGGGCAGTTTCCTGTTCCCAGAAGTGCTAAACACATTGGCGGCACTGAAGGAAAATGGCCTGCCGATGGGGCTGGTGACGAATAAGCCGACGCCATTTGTCTTACCGATGCTGGAAAAGTTAGGCATTGCGCATTACTTCAGCGTCATTATTGGCGGCGACGATGTGGAAAACAAAAAGCCACATCCAGAAGCACTGCATAAAGTGATGGAGCAGCTGAACCTCGGCGCAGATGAGCTGCTGTTTGTCGGTGATTCTCGCAACGATATTCTGGCGGCTCAAGCTGCCGGGTGCTGCTCAATTGGCCTGACTTACGGTTACAACTACGGTGAGTCTATCGAGCTGAGCAAACCGGATTACGTGTTTGACCACTTCAACGATTTACTGCCCGCATTAGGGCTATCTAGCAAAGAACATCAGGAATCAGAACATGAGTAAACCCATTGTCTTTAGTGGCGCACAGCCATCAGGTGAATTGACCATTGGTAACTACATGGGTGCGCTGCGTCAGTGGGTCCATATGCAAGATGATTACGACTGCATTTACTGCATCGTCGATCAGCATGCGATTACCGCGCGTCAGGATGCGACACAATTACGCAGCCGTACTCTCGATACGCTGGCGTTGTATCTGGCTTGCGGTATCGACCCGGCTAAAAGCACTATCTTTGTACAGTCCCACGTGCCAGAACATGCGCAATTGGGTTGGGTGCTTAACTGCTACACCTATTTCGGTGAACTGAGCCGTATGACTCAGTTTAAAGACAAGTCTTCCCGTTATGCGGAAAACATTAACGCCGGTCTTTTCGATTACCCGGTGCTGATGGCCGCAGATATTTTGCTGTACCAGACCAACCTGGTGCCGGTCGGCGAAGATCAGAAACAGCACCTGGAACTGAGTCGCGATATCGCTGCACGTTTCAACGCGCTGTACGGTGATGTGTTCAAAGTGCCTGAACCGTTTATTCCGAAATCCGGTGCTCGTGTGATGTCTCTGCTTGAGCCGACCAAGAAAATGTCTAAATCAGACGATAACCGTAATAACGTTATTGGCCTGCTGGAAGACCCGAAAGCCGTCGTGAAGAAAATCAAACGCGCAGTAACCGACTCCGACGAGCCGCCTGTTGTGCGCTACGATACTGCCAGCAAAGCGGGCGTCTCCAACATGTTGGATATTCTTTCCGGTGTGACGGGTAAATCCATTACTGAGCTTGAGCAGCACTTCGAAGGCAAAATGTATGGTCACCTGAAAGGTGAAGTTGCTGAGGCGGTTTCTGGCATGCTCACTGAATTGCAGGAGCGTTTCCACCGTTTCCGTAATGACGAAGCCTATTTGCAGCAAGTGATGAAAGATGGCTCCGCGAAAGCTCGTGCGCACGCCAGTGCCACGCTGAAAAAGGTCTATGAAGTTATTGGGTTTGTTGCACATCCATAATCGTTAAGATCTTCTAATCCCTCTTCTCCGGAAGAGGGATTGTCCAGTTTCTCCCGCTCCTCATTAATTCCCCCGCTAAATATCTTTTGTGACCCCATTCTCTTTTTGCATATTTCACGTTTGCCATTTATATTCATTTTAATGAAGATATAACCATTCAATAAAATGAAGATTAATTATGAGCCGTAGCTTTATCAAGAAAGAAGGTGTCGCCCAGGCGAGCCTGGCACGTTATTTACTGGGTGAGAAAAACGGTAATCGACTGAAAACTATCGACGAACTTGCAACAGAATGTCGATTCTCAGTCGGGCTGATTCAAGCCGCATTAAAAACTCTTGAGAAAGCGGGGGCGGTATCCGTTGAACGCCGTGGGCGAAATGGCAGCTATCTGGTGAGCATGGATAACAAAGCCTTATTGGCTTTTGCTGATATTGGCAATGTAGTGTGTGCCATGCCGTTGCCCTACACCCGGCTTTACGAAGGTTTAGCCAGCGGTTTGAAAGCGCAGTTTGATGGTATTCCGTTTTATTACGCGCATATGCGTGGCTCAGATGTCCGTGTCGAATGCTTGCTCAATGGCGTTTATGACCTGGCGGTCGTTTCCCGGCTGGCCGCGCAAAGTTATCTTGATAACACTGATGTTTGTATGGCGCTGGAGCTTGGCCCACACACCTACGTCGGAGAGCACAAGCTGATTCGCCGTGCAGGCGACCAAGAGATTAAGCGTGTTGGGTTGGACTCACGTTCTGCTGACCAGCGCATCATGACCGAGATTTATTTTTCTGGTCAGCCGGTTGAGATACTTGATGTGCCTTATCACGAGTGTATTAACCGCATCGCGAAAGGTGAAATTGATGCCGTTATCTGGAACGTGGGCGGCGAGCCCGATTTGGAATTGCTCGGTCTGGTGGCACAGCCGTTAAACGGCGACTCGCGTTACGTGCAGGCCTCCGAAGCCGTGGTATTGACGCGTGCAGAGGATGTCCCCATCCAGCAATTGCTGCGTACGGTGGTGAACAAAAGTGAGCTGCTTGCCCATCAACAAAGAGTGTTACAGGGCGAGCAGGAGCCAAGTTACTAAGTTTTATTAAGAGGTAAGGGCAGTGGAAGAGCGGCTAAATCTATTGTGTGATGCGGGGATTATCGACCGGGATATTTGCAACGGTATGCTCGGAGTGGTTGAGCAGCTAGAGAACGTATGGGCGATCCCGGTGCGAAATGAGCAAGGAGAAATGGCTATCACGCACATGGCGAACGCTTTGATGCGCAGCCGCCGTGGTGAGGAAATCGGCCCGCCTGATGACGAATTGCTTGAGGAAATTGTCATGTCGCAGGCTTATCCAGAACTTCTGCCGATTCATCGGGCAATGCTGGCACCGTTTGATGTCACGCTTCATCCCAATGAAGAGGGCTATCTGCTGGCCAACCTGTTTAGCCTGTGGATGGTCAGTAAAAGCTAAATCTTTTTTTATTCGTTCACTGCTTTGCTTTAAATATTCAAAAAAATGATTATTTAAAGTTTTTTGCATCATGGAGTCAAGAGGCAAGGGCATGTTTATTGAAGCACTCAAGGCACAAAATCCGGCGCTGATTGAGGCCGCAATAAGGTTATGGCGTCAGGGCGATATTCTGCCGGATACCTGCGTTATCGACGTTGACCAGGTTATGGAGAACGGTCGTCGTCTGCTGGAAATCGCCCAAAGCCACGGCATCACGCTGTATCTGATGACCAAACAAATCGGGCGTAATCCGAGGATGGCAAAACGACTGATCGAACTTGGTTTTCACGGCACCGTCGCAGTGGATTTTAAAGAAGCCCGGACGCTGCGCAATGCTGAAGTGCCCGTCTCGCACGTGGGCCATTTGGTGCAGACACCGACCAGCCTGGTCACAGAAAATGTCGCCGCTTCGACGGAAATGATCACCGTTTTTTCGCTGGAGAAGGCGCGTGAAATCTCAAATGCAGCGCAGCGCTTCGGGCTTATCCAACCCATTATGCTGAAAGTCTTCGATGAGAAAGACAAACTTTATCCGGGGCAGGAAGCAGGATTCCCGCTATCCGATCTTGAGAATATCGTCGTCGCCATCGGCAAAATGCCTGGTGTGAAAATCTCAGGGCTGACCCATTTCCCGTGCTTGCTGTGGGATGACGAATTACAGAAAACTTTGCCTACGCAGAATCTGCATACGCTTTTGCAGGCTCGCGACCAACTTCGTAGCCTGGGTATTGAAGTTGCTCAACTGAATGCGCCATCAGCGTCAAGTTGCAGCACGTTGCCGCTGCTCGCCGAGTATGGCGTAACACATGCTGAACCCGGCCACGCGCTAACCGGGACGATCCCCGCCAACCAGCGTGGCGACCAGCCAGAACGCATCGCTATGTTGTATCTCACTGAAGTATCACATCAATTTCAGGGGGATAGTTACTGCTTTGGCGGTGGCTACTATCGTCGGGGTCATGCTCAAAATGCGCTGGTTTACCCGGTATCGGGCGGCGTTCCTTTCCGCGCAAACGTATTGCCGATGGATGACAGCAGTATTGATTATCACATCGGGCTGGAAGGTAAATTCCCGGTCGGTGCACCGGTCGTGATGTGTTTTCGCACGCAGGTATTTGTAACGCGCAGCGATGTGGCTCTGGTTTCTGGAATCAGTCACGGAAACCCAGTGCTCGAAGCGTTGTATGACAGTCTCGGTAACCCCATTTGCGGAGGTCTACGTGAGTAAGTTTGTGGTGGTGGTGATAGACAGTTTTGGCGTGGGCGCTATGGATGACGTTCCGCAAGTCAGGCCAGAAGATATCGGTGCAAATACCTGTGGGCATATTTTGCGGCATTTCCCGCAATTGCGTTTGCCTGTGCTTGAAAAACTCGGCCTGATTAATGCGTTGGGTTTTACCGAAGGCGTCATGCGTCCTTCGTTAAACGCAGTTTACGGGACGGCAGCATTGCAACATGAAGGTGGCGATACTTTCATGGGACACCAGGAAATACTTGGAACCCGGCCTCAAGCCCCGCTGCGTATGCCTTTCTCAGAGGTTATTGATGAAGTTGAGCAAGCATTAAAAGCCGATTGTTGGCAGGTCGAACGGATGGGCGATGAGCTGCAATTTTTGTGGGTGAATCAGGCAGTTGCGATTGGCGATAATCTCGAGGCCGACCTTGGTCAAGTGTTTAACATCAGCGCTAATTTAAACGCCATCTCTTTCGACGAAGTACGCGCCATCGGTGAAATCGTGCGTCACTGTGTGCAAGTCGGGCGGGTGATTGCTTTTGGCGGACTACTGGAAAGCAGCCAGCAACTTCTTGATGCAGCCGAAGAAAAACAAGGCACTTATATCGGAATTAACGCGCCGCGATCGGGAGTTTATCAGCAGGGCTTCCAGGTTGTGCATATGGGTTTTGGCGTGAATGGTCGCGTGCAGGTGCCGCAAAAATTACATGACGCAGGCGTCAAAACGGTGTTAGTCGGTAAAGTCGCAGATATTGCTCTTAACCCGCACGGCATCAGTTATCAGAACCTCGTTGATACCCAACAGATCATGGATATCACGCTTGAGGAAGTACAAAAGCCGGGTGATGTTTTTATCTGCACCAATATTCAGGAAACTGATTTGGCCGGTCATGCCCAGGACGTTGCGCGTTATGCTGAGCGCCTCGAAGTGGTCGATAAAAATCTCGCGCGCCTGATGAATGCACTACAACCCGGCGATTGTCTGGTGGTTATGGCCGATCACGGCAACGACCCGACTATCGGCCATAGCAAGCACACCCGTGAAAATGTCCCGCTTCTGGTCTGGCAACCTGGAATAACCCATTCCTGTCTTGGTGCCAGAAAAACGCTGTCTGATGTTGGTGCGACGGTCTGTGAATTCTTCGCGGCAAGCGCACCACAAAACGGCACTTCATTCCTGTCACTTCTCAATACTTCCAATACCGGAGGCAATCATGGCTGAACCGCTGCGAATTGACGCGTCGGGTTATACCTATGCTCACGAGCATCTGCATATCGACTTGTCGTCATTCAAAAACAATATTGATTGCCGCCTGGATCAATACGACCTGATTTGCGCGGAAATGAAAACGCTTTACAGATTAGGCGTGCGCAACATCATTGAGATGACTAACCGCTACATGGGGCGTAACCCGCAGTTTATGCTCGATATTATGCGTGACACCGGCATGAACGTAGTCGCCTGCACCGGTTATTACCAGCATGACTTCTTCCCCGATCACGTTGCCAGTACCAGCGCAGAAAAACTGGCGCAGGAGATGATCGACGAAATCGAAATCGGCATTGAAGGCTCTGAGCTTAAAGCGGGAATCATTGCTGAAATCGGCTCGAGCGTGGACGTCATCACGCCGAATGAAGCAAAAGTGTTTTCTGCTGCGGCGATGGCACACCGTGAAACAGGGCGTCCAATTTCGACGCATACCTCCTTTAGCACCATGGGCCTGGAACAACTGGCGTTACTCAAAAGCTACGGCGTGGATCTCTCCCGCGTGGTTGTCGGCCATTGTGACCTGAAAGATAACCTCGACAACATTCTGCGCATGATTGGGCAGGGCGCGTATGTCCAGTTCGATACCATTGGCAAAAACAACTATTACCCGGATGCGAAGCGCGTAGCGATGCTGCAAGAAATCGCCAGCCGCGGCTTACTCGACCACGTCATGCTCTCTATGGATATTACCCGCCGCTCGCATTTAAAAGCCAACGGCGGCCTCGGTTTTGATTATTTGCTGACAACGTTTGTGCCTTTGTTGCTGGAGGCGGGTTTCTCTCAGGCCGACGTTGATTTGATGTTACGTGACAACCCCTCTGTCTTCTTTAAATAAGGATTTCCCATGAAAAAGATCGGTGTTGCTGGCTTACAGCGCGAACTTATTAAAAAAACTATCGAGACGTCCGCACCTGACTGCTTTGAAGTGTTTATTTACAACGATATGGAAGCGGCTATGAAAGTGAAATCAGGCCAGCTCGATTACTACATTGGTGCCTGTAATACCGGCGCTGGCGCGGCACTGTCGATTGCCATCGCCGTGATTGGCTACAACAAAAGCTGCACGATTGCGAAACCAGGTATTAAGGCGAAGGAAGAGCAGGTTGCCAAAATGGTTGCGGATGGGAAAGTCGCCTTTGGCCTGTCGGTGGAGCATATCGAACATGCCATCCCGATGCTTATTGCTCATTTAAAATAAAGGCAACGCTATGGATTTCTATATTCAGATAGTTGTGGTGGCTTGCCTGACCGGGATGACGGCGCTGCTGGCGCATAAGTCAGCGGCAGTGTTCCACGATGGTATTCGCCCCATCCTGCCTCAGCTTATCGAAGGCAATATGAATCGCCGCGAAGCAGGCAGTATCGCTTTCGGCCTGAGTATTGGTTTTGTGGCCTCGGTTGGGATTTCATTCACGCTCAAAACCGGTTTGCTGAACGCCTGGCTGTTATTCCTGCCGACCGATATTCTCGGGGTATTAGCGGCAAACAGCCTGTTGGCGTTTGGTATGGGAGCGGTCTGGGGTGTGTTGATCCTGACTTGCCTGATCCCGGTTAACCATCTGCTGACAGCCCTGCCGGTGGATGTGCTCGGGTCGCTTGGCGAGTTAAGCTCTCCGGTCGTTTCCGCGTTCGCTCTGTTCCCGCTGGTAGCCATTTTTTACCAGTTTGGCTGGAAGAACAGTCTGTTTGCGGCGTTTGTGGTGTTGATGACCCGTGTGCTGATTGTGCGTTTCTTCCCACATCTCAACCCTGAATCTATCGAAATTTTTGTCGGCATGGTGATGCTGCTGGGGATTGCGATTGCTCAGGATCATCGTACCCGTGATGAACGCGAGCACGATGACGGAGGGCTTTCTGTCTTTGAAGAGCGCACCTCGCGCATCATCAAAAACCTGCCGTTTATCGCGATTGTCGGCGGGTTGATTGCGGTGGTAGCCAGCATGAAGATCTTCGCCGGTTCTGAAGTGTCGATCTTTACGCTTGAGAAGGCCTATTCAGCCGGTATTACACCGGAACAATCGCAAACGCTGATCCATCAGGCGGCACTCGCCGAATTTATGCGCGGGCTTGGGTTTGTTCCGCTGATTGCCACTACGGCTCTGGCGACGGGTGTTTACGCGGTGGCAGGTTTTACGTTTGTCTATGCCGCAGGATATCTCATCTCCAACCCGCTATTAGCTTTTGTTGTGGGGGCGGTAGTGATTTCAGCCGAAGTGTTGCTGTTGCGTTCCATCGGCAAATGGCTGGGACGTTACCCGTCTGTGCGGAACGCATCGGACAACATTCGTAACGCGATGAATATGCTGATGGAAATGGCGCTGTTGGTTGGCTCTATTTTTGCGGCTATCAAAATGGCGGGTTACACCGGCTTTACCATCGCGGCGGCGCTCTATTTCCTGAACGAAGCTTTGGGTCGTCCGATTCAGAAAATGGCCTCTCCAGTCGTCGCGGTGCTGATCACCGGTATCGTGCTGAATATTCTCTATTATTGCGGCCTGTTTGTTCCGGTCTGATTTCTCTCTTTGCCCACGGCCCTAACGGGCGGTGGGTTTCACGGAGTGCATAAAGTGAAAACCTGGCCTTTGCAGAGCCTGACGATGGAACAGGCGCAGCGTAAGCAGTTCCAACTGGTGGATATTATTTGCCGCCATTTTCCCGGCAGTGATTTTCTTAGCGCCGGAGACCTGGGTTTAGTGCCTGGTCTCAATCAGCCGCAAATGACCCAGCGTGTGGAGTCGGTACTGGCAGATTTCTTTGGCGCACCCGCCGCGGCTATGGTGCAAGGTGCAGGCACGGGCGCCATTCGCAGCGGTTTAGCCGCTTTGTTGAAATCCGGTGGGAGTTTACTGATTCATGATGCGCCTCTTTATCCGACCACCGCTGTCATTGCGGAACAAATGGGCTTGCAGCTTATTCGTGCCGATTTTAATCAGCTTGAAGAGGTGAAAAGGGCGATAGAAGAGCACCGTCCGCAAGCGGCACTGATTCAACACACACGCCAGAGCATCAATGATTCGTATCATTTGCGGGAGGTTATCGCCTGTTTTAATCAATACAATTTGCCATCGCTCACGGATGATAATTATGCCGTGATGAAAGTGGAGAGGATTGGTTGTGAATGCGGCGCCACTCTTTCGACTTTCTCGTGTTTCAAACTTTTCGGCCCGACGGGCGTTGGCGTTGTGGTTGGGGCGGAAAATGCAGTGAATGCAGTGCGCCAGAGTATGTATTCAGGCGGTAGCCAGATTCAGGGTTTTCAGGCCATGGAAGCGTTACGCGGATTAGTGTTCGCACCAGTGATGCATGCGGTTCAGGCTCAGGTAAACGACAGCCTGGTTGCAGAGTTAAATGCTGGAGCGGTGCCGCAAGTTAAAGATGCGTTTATCGCTAACGCGCAATCTAAAGTTCTGCTGGTTGAGTTTCATCAGCCCATCGCTGAACAGGTTCTGGCGAAGGCACAGCAGCTTGGTGCATTGCCTTATCCGGTGGGCGCTGAATCGAAATATGAAATTCCGCCGCTATTTTACCGGGTATCTGGCACGTTTCGGCAGTCAGATCCCACGCTTGAGCGGCGTATGATTCGAATTAATCCAAACCGCAGTGGGGCGCAGACGGTGCTGAGAATATTGCGTGAGAGTTGCGAGGGGTTATAAAAATAACCTTACCCCAATTAAAAGGGTGAGGTTATTTAATCAATCTTATTTAACGGGTTGAGCAGTCGCAGGACCGCAGCCGCCAATGATTTTAGAGATAGAAATTGCTGGGTGTAAGAAATAGTCATAACCACAGCTTTTGTCTTTATTTTCAACGTGACCGGTACATGCAGTCAGAGAAGCTAAAATAACAAACACAGACGTAATCTTTACGAGCTTAATCATTGATATTCCCTATCATTAGTGGATTTTGAGTTATAAAAAAGGCTGCTCAGTATATGAGAAGCCTTAATTAATGCTAAGTCCGAATCCTGACAGGGATCAGGCGAGATTTATGTTGCTTATTAGTGGTTTGAAAACCAGTTTAATTTCTCACGTAACGCAACGACTCTGCCGACAATAATAAGTGCAGGGCTTTCAACCTGGGTTGATAATTCACCCAGGTCACTTAAAACACCACTCACAACCCGCTGTTTAACCGCAGTGCCATTTTCGACCAGCGCGACGGGCATTTGAGCCGACATTCCATGCTCAATAAGTTTTTCCTGAATGGCAGGCGCCTGGTTCAAGCCCATATAAAATACCAGCGTTTGTTTTTCAGCAGCCAGATTTTGCCAATCCAGTTCGCCGCCTGTTTTAAGGTGGCCCGTCACCAGACGCACGCTTTGCGCATAATCGCGGTGCGTTAGCGGAATGCCTGAATAAGCGGAACAGCCTGATGCCGCAGTAATTCCAGGTACGACGGAAAACGGAATGCCGCCTTCGCACAAGGTTTCTAACTCTTCGCCGCCACGACCAAAGATAAACGGATCGCCACCTTTCAAACGCACCACGCGTTTACCGCTTTGCGCTTCACGCAGCAGGATCTGGTTAATCTCTTCTTGCGGGACGCAGTGAAAACCCGCGCGCTTACCCACGAACACGCGGTCAGCATCACGGCGTACCAGGTTCATAATGTCATCTGATACCAGACGGTCATAGACCACTACGTCAGCCTGCTGGATTTGCTGTAATCCTTTGAGCGTCAACAACCCGGCATCCCCAGGACCTGCACCGACCAGCACCACTTCGCCACGATGATCGAGTGGTGTGGCGAACATGGATTCGGTTTCTTGGTCGATAGCTTGTTTGTCTTCGTTCGCTAAATACTGTGCAAGGCGATCGTTAGTGAAGAACTTTTCCCAGAAGCGACGGCGCTCGCCCATGGTTTTGAAATTGGCTTTTACCCGGCCACGTAGCGTACCGGCATAAGAGGCAATTTTCCCCAGATGCAGCGGCAGAATAGCTTCGAGTTTTTCGCGCAGCAGACGAGCAAGAACAGGGGAGGTGCCGCCGGAAGAAACGGCAACCATCAACGGTGAGCGGTCGATAATCGATGGCATGATGAAGCTTGCCTGTTTAGGCGCATCAACCACGTTACAGAAAATACGGCGGGATTCAGCAGCGTCGCTGACTTGCTGGTTTACTGCATCGTTGTCGGTTGCGGCGATGGCCAGCCAACAAACATCGAGCAGTGCGGGATTAAATTCACCCTGAGCCAAAGTTATCATGCCCTGTTCCGCCCACACATGGAATTGCGGGGAGAAGTCCAGGGCATTCACAGTGACCAGTGCACCTGCCTCCATCAACAAACGCGCTTTACGTTCTGCAACGTCGCCACCACCAACAAGCAAACAGGCACGACCTTGCAATTGACAAAATATAGGCAGGTGATCCACGGGTAATCCTCAAAAATTAATGACGTGCAGTCTCCGGCGTGGCGATTCGCTCAGGCTGTGGACGCTCGGATTTCGGAGTAGCATACCAATAACCCAGACCCATGAATACTACGCCAGAAAGGGTATTCCCAAGCGTTACCCACAGAAGGTTGTGACCGATACCAGCCATCGTGTATGCATCGCTGTGATGACCAAACCAGGACAGGGCAAACAGCGTCATGTTCGCGATGGAGTGCTCGTAACCTGAAGCGATAAACGCCAGCAGACACCACCAGATTGCGATGAATTTCGCCGCGCCTTCAGTACGAACAGCCATCCAGATTGCAAGACAAACCAACCAGTTACACAGTGCGCCTTTGAAGAACAACACCATTGCCGGAGCGGTAGTTTTTGCCAGCGCCGCGGTGTGAACCAGGCTGGTATCTAACGGCAGCAGGCTACCGCCACCCCATTTGTACAGCAGGGCCACAAACACCGAACCGACCAGGTTACCTAACCAGGTTTGCGGCAAAATACCCCACATCTGACCGTGAGAAATCGTGCCCGCTTTCACACCGAACGTCAGGAACATAGTGTGTCCGGTGAATAGTTCGGAGCCTGCGATGATGACCAGCGTCAGGGCAATACCGAAAGTCGCACCCATCACAAGTGGGCGATATGCAGGGTCAACCAGGTTCCCCAGTGTGAAAATCAGGATGATGCCAAGCCCTACATAAGCACCCGCCATTGCGGAGCTAATCCAGAAACCAAGCGGGTTATTTTTTGACAATCGGGCAATGCGAGCGGCATTCGCCGCACATTTATTAATGGTATCGGTGAACATTTTTGTTATCCCAACAAATTAAAAGAAAAAATAAATAACTGAAATTTCTCCCTCACCCCGACCCTCTCCCTGAGGGAGAGGGGGAAAACCGAGTTAATTCCCTCTCCCTCAGGGAGAGGGTTAGGGTGAGGGTTGTTTTAAGACTTAAGCTTTAATCTGAACCTGGCCGTCTTGTACGCGCGCTGGGTAGTGCGCGATTGAGCGGCTCTCGTCTTCCATGCACAGTCCGTCTCGCAGTCTGAAACGCTGCTTTTTCAACGGGCTGGCAACCCAAAGTTCATTCTGGTGCTCGGCAATCAGGCCACGCGACAGCACGCTCGCTTCAAAGAACGGGTCAATGTTGCTGATGGCAAACACCTGGTCGTCGTTGCACGGACGGAAAATCGCAATTTGCTTATTGCCCACTAGCGCACAAACTCCGGTAGCGGGCAGGATGTCGTTTAACTGGCAAACGGTAGTCCACTGGCTCATACATTTTCCTCCACTTCTTCTACCAGGGTGACCGGGATACGCTCGTATGGCGTTGCCGGGCGATGCTGCTCACGCTCAGGGACGATTTGTACATTCGGATCGCGCACCGGGCTGTTGATGAAGTGCTTGAAGCGAACCTGAGCTTCCGGGGTATTTACCGTTTCAGTCCACTCGCAAATCACTTTCTCGCGCAGACGTTCCAGCTCGGCTTCGAGTTGATCGTTCAGACCCAGTTTGTCTTCGATGATGACTTTTTTCAGATACTCGATGCCGCCTTCCAGGCTATCTAACCATGGAGCGGTACGCGTCAGTTTGTCGGCAGTACGGATGTAGAACATCATGAAACGGTCGAGATATTTGAGAAGCGTTTCGCGGTCTAAATCTGCGGCCAGTAAATCGGCGTGGCGAGGTTTCATGCCGCCGTTTCCGCACACATACAGGTTCCAGCCTTTTTCAGTCGCGATGATGCCGACGTCTTTACCCTGTGCTTCCGCACATTCACGGGTACAGCCCGACACACCAAACTTCATTTTGTGCGGGGTGCGAATGCCTTTGTAGCGGTTTTCCAGCTCAACACCGAAGCCAACGCTGTCGCCAACACCGTAACGACACCAGGTGCTGCCCACGCAGGTTTTCGCCATGCGCAGTGCTTTCGCATAGGCGTGGCCCGTTTCAAAACCGGCTTCAATCAGCTGGCGCCAGATTTCGGGTAAATCGTCTTTCTGCGCACCAAACAGGCCGATACGCTGGGAACCGGTGATTTTGGTGTAGAGATTGTATTCGCGAGCGATACGGCCGACTTCCATCAAACCTTCCGGTGTGATTTCTCCGCCTGCGGAACGTGGAATGACAGAGTAAGTCCCGTCTTTCTGAATGTTGCCGAGGAAGTTGTCGTTAGTGTCCTGAAGCGGCGTGTGCTGTGGCGCCAGCACATAGTCGTTCCAGCAAGAGGCCAGCAAAGAACCGACGGTCGGTTTACACACTTCACAGCCATAGCCTTTGCCGTATTTTTGCAGCAGCTCGTCGAAGGATTTAATGCCTTCCACACGAATCAGGTGATACAGCTCCTGGCGAGAGAACGCAAAGTGCTCGCACAGATTATGGTTAACTTCGATACCTTGCTTGCTCAGTTCGGCATTCAAAACTTGAGTAATCAAAGGAATACAGCCGCCACAGCCGGTGCCGGCTTTGGTTTCTGCTTTCAATGCAGCGACAGTATGGCAGCCGTTGTTGATGGCTTTAACCAGATGGCCTTTAGTGACATCAAAGCAGGAGCAGATTTGCGCGCTGTCCGGCAGCTTATCAACACCAATCGCTGGCTTACTGGAGCTGGCGTGCGCAGGCAGAATCAGCGCGTCCGGGTTTTCTGGCAGTTCGATATTATTCAGAACCAGTTGCAGAAGGTTGCCGTAATCGCTGGTATCGCCCACCAGAACTGCGCCGAGCAGGGTTTTGTTGTCTGCGCTAACAATCAGTCGCTTATAAACTTCTTTGCTTTCGTCGAGATAAACATAGCTGCGGCATTCTGGTGTGCGGCCATGCGCGTCACCAATCCCGCCCACATCCACGCCGAGCAGTTTCAGCTTGGCGCTCATATCAGCACCTTCGAAGGCGTTTTCTGTACCGAGCAGGTGGTCAGCCGTGACCTGGGCCATTTTGTAGCCAGGGGCGACCAGGCCGAATGTGCGATTGTTCCAGCTCGCGCATTCGCCGATAGCGTAGATGTCCGGATCAGAAGTCTGGCAGCTATCATTCACCGCGATACCGCCGCGTTGCCCTGTTGCCAGGCCGCATTGTGTCGCCAGCTTATCGCGCGGACGGATACCGGTGGAGAAAACGATGAAATCTACTTCCAGGTCTGTGCCGTCAGCGAAACGCATGGTCTTACGCGCTTGCGTACCTTCCTGCACGATTTCCAGCGTATTTTTGCTGGTATGTACGCGCACGCCCATGCTTTCGATTTTATTGCGCAGCTGCTCGCCGCCCATGCGGTCAAGCTGTTCGGCCATCAGCATTGGCGCGAATTCAATAACGTGAGTTTCGACGCCGAGGTTTTTCAATGCACCTGCAGCTTCAAGACCTAACAAACCACCACCGACCACGGCACCGCGTTTACTGCGGCGGGCACAAGCTTCGATGGCATTCAAATCTTCAATGGTGCGGTAGACGAAACAGTCTTGTGTTTCGGAGCCTTTAATCGGCGGGATCCACGGGTATGAACCGGTCGCCATGACCAGTTTGTCGTAATACACGGTACGGCCAGTATTCGAGTGAATGACTTTTTCCTGGCGGTTAATGGTGATGGCGCGTTCGCCAACCAGCACTTTTACACCGTGTTTCTCATAGAAACCGTCACGAACAAGGGATAATTCTTCAGCGGTATGATGGGAGAAATAGGAAGATAAATGCACGCGGTCGTAGGCTTTGCGTGGCTCTTCACAAAAAACGGTGATATCGAATTGGCCTGGCTGGGCTTTATCAAGTAAGTCTTCGATAAAGCGATGGCCGACCATGCCATTACCGATGATTGCGATTTTGACTTTGCTCATAATTGCCTCAATTTCTTTTCTATTACTGCCTACCTTAACGATTCAGCAATGGCGATTATTGATACAAATCAAATACACCTTTATATACCTCTTAATGGGTATATTGCTGATTTTAGTGGGTTTTTATAAGTGACGGAAATGTTTAGCTATTCGCTGGAAGACAATAAATGCTCTGATTTTGCCTGGTCGTGCTATGAAATAGGGGCAGCTAATCAACAAGGGGTGGGTATGAGCAAGTTGGCATTGGAGTTAATTCAGAATGTGCGTCTGGTCGGGCGTGAAGGCTTGTGGCAAATAGCCATCGAAAATGGGCGCATTAACGCCATAAAACCCATGGATGATACCCAACTGGAAAGCGAGCAGATTCTAAACGGGCGAGGCGGTCTGGCGATCCCGCCATTTATTGAGCCTCATATCCACCTTGATACAACGCAGACCGCGGGCCAACCGAACTGGAACCAGTCGGGCACTTTGTTTGAAGGCATTGAGCGCTGGGCTGAACGCAAAGCGCTACTGACGCACGAGGATGTGAAACAACGCGCCTGGCAGACGCTGAAATGGCAGATTGCGAACGGCATTCAATATGTTCGCACGCACGTAGATGTTTCAGACCCGACGCTGACCGCGCTAAAAGCGATGCTTGAGGTGAAACAAGAAGCCGCGCCATGGATTGAGGTGCAAATCGTGGCGTTTCCGCAAGAAGGTATTCTCTCTTACCCCAACGGTGAAGCCTTGCTTGAAGAGGCGTTGCGCCTCGGAGCCGACGTGGTGGGGGCGATCCCACATTTTGAGTTCACCCGCGAGTACGGTGTTGAATCGCTGCATATAGCTTTCGCACTGGCGAAAAAATACGACCGCCCGCTGGATATTCATTGTGATGAAATTGACGATGAGCAGTCGCGTTTTGTCGAAACCGTTGCCGCTCTTGCGCTGCGCGATGGCATTGGCGAACGTGTTACCGCCAGCCATACCACGGCGATGCATTCGTACAACGGCGCTTACACCTCGCGCTTGTTCCGCCTGTTAAAGCTTTCCGGAATTAACTTTGTCGCGAATCCGCTGGTGAATATTCATCTGCAAGGTCGGTTTGATAATTACCCGAAACGTCGGGGCGTCACGCGCGTCAAAGAGTTACTTGAAGCGGGCATTAACGTTTGTTTTGGTCATGACGATGTGTTCGACCCGTGGTACCCGCTGGGGACGGCCAATATGTTGCAAGTGCTGCATATGGGGCTGCACGTCTGCCAGATGATGGGGTATCAGCAGATTGACGAAGGTTTAAAGCTGATTACGGAAAATAGTGCGCGCACATTCGGGGTGAAAGAGTACGGGATTGCTGAGGGAAATGCGGCGAACCTGATTATTCTTCCGGCGCAAAGTGGTTTTGATGCGGTGCGTCGGCAGGTGCCAGTGCGCTGGTCAATACGCGCAGGGAAGGTGATTGCCACCACGCAATTGTCACAAACCTGGGTGATGTTGGATGAAGCAGAAGAGATAAAATTCGGCGGGTAAATAGACCCGCCGTTAGCTTTGCGGCTGCGGTTAGTTTACCGCTGCCACCGCGTTATGCTGGCGGTGCTTAGTCACCAGACCCAGAATCAGGCACATGATGAACACGACAGCATACAGCGCATTTGCGGTTTGTAACGCCGCATGCGGGCCGCTGTGTGCCACAATCGGGCCGGTGACCACGAAGGTCAGCATGGTGCCGATAGTGCCGCAGGTCAGAACGAAGTTAACCAGTTTTGGCGAAGCCACTTTGGTCTGCAATGAACCGAGCGTGATAACCGAGGTGTAGATTGCGCTGGAGAAGAAACCGAGCGCCAAAATAAACCACGCCAGATGGGCAGGTTCACTTTTGTTGAAGAAGTACATCAGAACGGTCGCGGCACCTGCCAGGACAGTCAGAATGCGTTGTAGATCGAAGAAACGCAAAATGAAGCTAAATGCCCACATGCCAAACATATAAGACATCCAGAAATCGCTGACTAACTGGCCTGCATCATTCAGGTTCATACCCAGGCTTTTTGCGTATTCAGGCACCCAAGAGATAAAGCCAAGCTGGCCTAAGATGTAGCACAGAGCTGCAATTGAAAGGAACAGAACACCCACGCCCCATTTTTCTTTTTCAGCAACGTGTTCAGTTTTCGGTGCGTGTTTGCCCAGTGCCGGGAAATCACAACCGATAGTCAGAATGAAAATCGCGACATAGACCAGGCCGATGCAGACGTAAACCCAATACCAGTTGATGCTACGCGCCAGCAAAATTGCCGCCACCATTGGGAAAATCATCCCCGCCATACTGAAGAAGGAGTCGGTAAACAGCAGACGTGAACCACGCTGGCGGCCTTCGTACATGTGGGTGATCAGGAAGGTACCAATCGACATGGTGATACCGCTGACCAGCCCGAGCACAAACATCGCGACGGAGAAGATGGTCAGGTTATCGCCGAAGACAAGCCCGGCCACCGCCAGAATCATCAATATAAATCCGAAGCGCAGCTGGGTTTTGAGCGGCACGATTTCCATCAACCAGGCGTTCAGGAAGATAGAAATCAGAATGCCTGCGTTCAGGAAGGTAAAGGTATTACTCATGCTGGAAACGGGAACGTGGAAGTATTCGGCAATATTGCCCATCACCATCCCGGTGACAATTACCAACGCGCCAGTGAGGGCGTAGGAGAAGAAGCTGATCCATGTGAGCTTAATGCGGTTGCTGTTAGTCATGACGAGCCTGTGAATAGAAATGTAAAGTGCTTTGACAGCACTCGAGAAGAATGGATTTTAGTCAAAAACGTGATTCATTCATACAATTTATAATTCATTTGCAGCAACAGACTGGTTATAGAGTGATTTTGATCACAATAAAGATCGCCATCCATTAATTCATTCATTTAACTTATTGATTTGTGTGAAAGTAAAAAACCGTAAATGGCTGGCGCAGAGTTGAGCACGTCTTTACAATCTAGCAACTTGCTTCATTCACTGCATTCGTAAGGAATTATTCATGCTCAAATCGACTTTGGCGGCTGTAGCAACTGTGTTTGCTCTTTCCGCTCTCTCTCCTGCGGCACTTGCTGCTAAAGGTGACCCACACGTCCTGTTGACGACTTCAGCAGGTGAAATTGAGCTTGAGTTAAATAGCCAGAAAGCCCCAGTTTCTGTGAAAAACTTTGTGGATTACGTTAACAGCGGCTTCTACAACAACACCATTTTCCATCGCGTGATCCCGGGCTTTATGCTCCAGGGCGGCGGCTTCACGGCAGATATGAATCAGAAGCAGCCAAACCCACCAATTAAAAACGAAGCCGATAACGGCTTGCGTAATACTCGCGGTACCATTTCCATGGCACGTACTGCCGATAAAGACAGCGCGACCAGCCAGTTCTTCCTCAATGTGGCAGATAACGCTTTCCTCGATCATGGCCAGCGCGACTTTGGTTACGCGGTATTTGGTAAAGTTGTGAAAGGGATGGACGTTGCCGATAAAATCTCTCAGGTACAAACTCATGACGTTGGCCCATACCAAAATGTGCCGTCAAAACCTGTAGTTATCCTCTCCGCGAAAGTCCTGCCGTAAAAAATTCCTGCGCGGGTTTCCTCCACCCGCGCATTGACTTCCTTCCTGCACTTCCCCCGATTGCTGCTTATACTTGTGGCAAGTATGGGTCGTCACGTTAGGGAGGCATCATGGCAAAGAAACTGACCGATAAACAAAAGTCCCGCCTTTGGCAGCAATTGCGCAGCCGTTCGTTTCAGGCCAGTTCCCGGCTGGATATCCTTGAGCCTCATGCGCAAGATGAGATTATCGCGCAGCGTGTAGAAACGATTGAACTTGGCCCGTTGCATCGCGGATTACCCTGGCTGTGTGCCATCCATCAGCAGCTTTTTCAGGATGTTTTCGACTGGGCAGGCGAGCTACGAGATGTTGATATTTCCAAAGGGGAGATACAGTTCTGCCATTTCGAGTACATCGAAAATGAAGGCAACGATCTGATGCAAGAAATGGAGGACGAGCATTATCTGGTCGGACTTTCCAGAACTGAGTTTGTTCAGCGACTGTCGCATTACTATTGTGAAATTAACGTACTTCATCCGTTTTTTGTTGGCAGTGGTCGGGCGCAGCGCGTGTTCTTCGAGCAGTTAGCGATTCATGCCGGTTACATCCTCGATTGGAAAGACGTCTCGCCTGAAGCTTGGGCAACGGCCAATCAGACCGGGGCGCTGGGTGATTTGACGCTGCTCAACGAGATTTTCACTAAAGTGGTGAGTGAAGCGCGCGAAAGCGAATAGAATAGCGCGGTTCTTTTTTACCCTGGAGCCGCGATGCTACTGCTTATCGACAACTACGACTCATTCACCTGGAACCTTTATCAGTACTTTTGCGAATTAGGTGCAGAAGTGGTGGTGAAACGTAACGATGAGCTGACCCTTTCTGATATCAGCGCGTTAGCCCCAGAAAAGTTGGTTATCTCGCCAGGTCCCTGCACCCCCACCGAAGCAGGGATTTCTCTGGCGGCGATTACGCATTTTGCCGGACAGTTGCCGATTCTTGGGGTTTGTCTTGGTCATCAGGCGATTGCCCAGGCGTTTGGTGCGACGATTGTGCGTGCTGAAAAAGTGATGCATGGCAAAACCTCCGCTATTACGCATAACAATTCTGGCGTGTTCCACGGCCTGAACAATCCCCTTACCGTCACGCGCTATCACTCTTTGGTTATCGATCCTGCAACATTACCCGACTGCTTTGACGTGACCGCCTGGACGGATAAGCAAGAGATTATGGGGATCCGTCACCGCGAGCTTGAGCTGGAAGGGGTGCAATTCCACCCGGAAAGTATTCTCAGTGAGCAGGGGCACCAGCTGTTAGCCAATTTCCTTAATCGTTGATTTTTTATTGCCAGATAATGATTTTTTATGCATATTTCATGATTATATTTTCATGTCTGTTCTTGCGTAAAAATGGGATGGCAATTAATGGCAACCGAACAATCAGCAATTACCCGCGCTACTTTTGATGAAGTGATTTTGCCGATTTATGCACCGGCGGAGTTTATCCCGGTTAAAGGCAAAGGCAGTCGTGTTTGGGATCAACAAGGTAAAGAGTACGTTGATTTCGCCGGCGGGATTGCCGTCACGGCGTTAGGCCACTGCCACCCAGCGTTAGTGGAAGCGTTAAAAAGTCAGGGCGAAACGCTATGGCATACCAGCAACGTTTTCACCAATGAACCCGCGTTGCGCCTGGGCCGTAAGCTGATTGATGCTACTTTTGCTGAACGCGTACTGTTTATGAATTCTGGTACCGAAGCTAACGAAACCGCCTTTAAACTGGCACGTTACTACGCTTCTACGCACCATAGTCCGTATAAAACCAAAATTATTGCCTTCCATAATGCCTTCCACGGCCGTTCGCTTTTTACCGTTTCCGTTGGCGGCCAGCCGAAGTATTCTGACGGCTTTGGCCCGAAGCCTGCCGATATTATTCATGTGCCGTTTAACGACTTGCATGCAGTGAAAGCGGTGATGGATGACCATACTTGTGCGGTCGTGGTCGAGCCGATTCAGGGCGAGGGCGGTGTAACGGCGGCAACCCCAGAATTCCTGCAAGGCTTGCGCGAGTTGTGCGATGAGCATAAAGCGTTGCTGGTATTCGATGAAGTGCAGTGCGGGATGGGGCGTATCGGCGAGTTGTTTGCGTACATGCATTACGGCGTGACGCCAGACATTCTGACCAGCGCGAAGGCACTCGGCGGTGGCTTCCCGGTCAGCGTCATGCTGACTACTCAGGAAATTGCTTCTGCGTTCCATGTTGGCACTCATGGTTCAACCTACGGCGGAAACCCGCTGGCATGTGCCGTTGCGGGTGCGGCGTTTGACATCATCAATACGCCTGAGGTTTTGAAAGGTGTTGCGACGAAGCGCCAGCAATTCGTTAAGCATTTGCAGCAAATCGACGAGCAATACGACGTGTTCAGCGACATTCGCGGCATGGGCCTATTGATTGGCGCTGAGTTGAAACCTCGCTACAAAGGCCGTGCTCGGGAGTTCCTGTATGCGGCGGCAGAAGCGGGCGTGATGGTCTTGAACGCGGGGCCAGACGTCATGCGTTTTGCCCCGGCGTTAATTGTTGAAGATGCTGATATCGAAGACGGTATGTCGCGCTTTGCCAAAGCGGTCGCAAAAGTCGTTAACGCTTAATCGCCCGTCAATTTGAGCGCCGTAAGCGGTTCAGCCAGATACCGTGATGTGGCCGCTGGCGCCATGCAACCGATGAAATGGTATGCATGGTGCTGAGGTGGCCCAACACCCGCTGTAAATGTTGCTCCATGGTACTTAGCGGCCCGCTCGGAAGCCCTTCAAGCGGGTCGAGAATATTCGCATCATTGGTTTCCCCTGGCCCATCATATTGAAGCCGCTGCTGGCATCGTTGCAGCGCAATTTCACACGATTGCAAATAACGCTGGGCGAGATCCGGCGTAAGCATGTTGTGCTCGCGGGCGAGCGTGGTCATCGCATTGATGTGTTCGACGATAAACTGGCTGTGCGTCACCCACAGTTTCATATCGGCAAGATAGTGCGAGTTAAATCCAGGTTCCTGCATCGCCTGGTTGAGCGAGTTGAATAAGGCATTGTGCGCCTGGTTGACCCTCATTCGCGAATACGCCAGCGGCGTGGGTTCCGGGTCACTGCTCAGAATCAGGCGAATCGCATCTTGATCGCGCTCCAGAGCATCGTGGGCGTTCTGGCGCAGCAAACCACTTTGCCACTGTGGCCACAGCCATACCATGCCACCAAAGGCAATCAGGCAGCCGAGCAACGTATCTATTAAGCGCGGGACGATGTACTGCTCGGCGCTGAGGGTGATCAGTTGCAGGGTGTAAACCGCCGTGACGGTAAAGCCAATTGTCGCCCAGCCGTAACTCTTACGAATGAACAAATAGCTGACCAGCGTAATGACCAACATCGCGGCCAGCGCGATATCTTGCGGAAAGTGGAAGTGCAGTGCGATGCCCGCTATCGCCAAACCTGCAATCGTGCCTGCCGACCGGTGAAGAATTCTCACCCGGGTCGCGCCATAGCCGTTTTGCGTCACAAACATTACCGTCATCAAAATCCAGTAAGGTTTGGGCAGATGTAAAAACCCCCCCAAAATACTGGCGATGGTCAGCATTACACCTAATCTGGCGGCGTTACGCAGCGCGGCGGATTTCAAAGACAAATAGCTTTTCAGTGCTGCCCAAAGTGGCAAACGACGCTGCCGGTCTTCCATCAAATCACGGATATATAACGGGCGCTGGGTGCGTAAAACACGGCCAATCCGACTGAAGTGGTAATGACAAAATTGCCCAACCGGGTTATCCGGATTTTGACGTGCGATTTTCTCGAGGGCATCAATCTGTTTATCCATCGTGAAACGCTGTGGGAACCGATGATAAAGAATGTCATCAGCCAGCACACGTAAACGCGCCGCAATGGTCTGCGCGTTCCAGCGAATCACGGCTTCAGCGTGGCTTTTCTCAACCAGTTTTTGCACTTCGGCAGGTTGGTGAAGGCTGACGGAAATGTGTTCTTGTAAATCCAGAGCGACCTGAAACGCACGTAACAAGCGTTTGTAGCCATTTTGCTGGTTCGCCGCCAGCATGTGCAATTGCTGGTAGCAGACCGTGATCAGGTCAACGGCTTTTTGCTGCCGCTCCAGGAGCGGAGGCAGCGCTTTTTCAGGATCGGTATGCTGCGTGAGCATCCCGTATTTGGCTTCGCAGTACTCTGCCAGTTGGCGATAGAGCAGGCTTAATGATTCACGCAGTGGCTGCTCGCGCCACATCCAGAACCAAAACCAGTTAAACACGCCGTACCAAATTGTACCGCTGACATACAGCAGCATGGGCTTCCAGATGGGCATATTCCCGGCCATGCTGAGTGTAAAGATGGCGGCAATGAGTGAGGCGGGAAGCAGACGAGCGTGCAGGGAGCTGATTTCGGCTGTGACGCCCAGCAATAGCGCCATCACGGCCAATATCACCGGCAACGGCACGGAGGTATAAAGCAACAAAAGCTGCATGATCAAACTGCTGACGGCAAACAGACTACCGCCGACGATCAGGCGTTTGAAGAAGCGTTTATGGGGGGTATCAAGCCCTGCAATGTTGCAGCAGGCAGGGACTAAAGAGAAAAGCAGGCCGGACTGGAGATTGCCAAAGAGCAAACCTACTGCCACCGGAAGGCACAGCACCAGCGTTTGCCGCAGTGCGTAGTTAACTTCAGGATGGTAGATAAGCCGACGCCACATAAGTCTTATTTAATCCCTTTTTACCGCAGGGGTTAGATTTTAGAGACAAAAAAGGCGTGTTATGAAGCAACACGCCATTTTTGAGACGGAGATTAACGAGTGCCGTAAACGACGATCGTTTTACCGTGAGCAGAGATCAGATTTTGATCTTCCAGCATTTTCAAGATACGACCAACGGTTTCGCGAGAGCAACCCACGATCTGACCGATTTCCTGACGGGTAATTTTAATCTGCATACCGTCCGGGTGGGTCATTGCATCAGGCTGTTTAGCCAGGTTCAGCAGTGTCTGCGCGATACGACCAGTCACATCAAGGAATGCCAGGTTACCGACTTTCTCAGATGTCACTTGCAGACGGCGAGCCATCTGGGAAGACAGGCGCATCAAAATGTCTGGATTGACCTGAATGAGCTGGCGGAATTTTTTATATGAAATTTCAGCCACTTCGCAGGCACTTTTAGCACGAACCCAGGCACTACGTTCCTGACCTTCTTCGAACAGCCCTAACTCGCCAATGAAATCGCCCTGATTCAGATAGGAGAGGATCATTTCCTTGCCCTCTTCATCTTTGATCAGAACAGCCACAGAACCCTTGACGATGTAATACAGCGTCTCAGCCTTTTCACCCTGGTGAATCAGTGTGCTCTTCGATGGATACTTATGAATGTGGCAATGGGACAAGAACCATTCGAGAGTCGGGTCTGTTTGCGGTTTGCCAAGCACCATGCGCGGTTATCCTCTGTTTTATAACTGGCTACCAACGACAGGACGCTAAACATCCTGTCTGGCGTTGCAAGTATTAGAATATTCCCCACCTTGGGGAGATGGCATGCAAGTCATTCTTGCTGCCTGTAATTAGTGATGTCCTCTGCATACATGCATAACGTCAATGTATCGATGTAGCATCTGGATTGTTTTAGCATAGCTTTTGACAAGTGTCTCCTATTGTCTCGTTTCAGCTTGACGCAGGTCGCCTTCCATTGCCAGATTTGCTGAATCTGCGTACTCTGAAAGACAATTTTTTCAACGGGAGAAGTAACATGCAAGCACGAGTGAAGTGGGTTGAAGGGTTAACCTTCCTTGGGGAGTCCGCTTCTGGACACCAGATTCTGATGGACGGTAATTCTGGCGATAAAGCACCCAGTCCGATGGAAATGGTTCTGATGTCCGCTGGTGGTTGTAGCGCAATCGACGTGGTTTCTATTTTGCAAAAAGGCCGCTACAACGTGACGGATTGTGAAGTGAAACTGACCTCTGAGCGCCGCGAAGAAGCCCCGCGTCTGTTCACACATATCAATCTGCATTTCATCGTGACAGGCAAAGAGTTGAAAGATAATGCGGTTTCACGCGCTGTAGACTTGTCTGCTGAGAAGTACTGCTCTGTTGCGTTGATGCTGGAAAAAGCCGTAAACATCACCCATAGCTACGAAGTGATTGAAGGCTAGAGTGAAGTAAAAGGGCGGTGTTTAGCCGCCCTAATTATTGATATTCCGACCTTCCGCCAGGCGCTTAACTAACGGCGTCATGATCAACTCCATTGCCAGTCCCATCTTGCCGCCCGGCACCACCAATGTATTGATGTGGGAAATAAATGAGCCTTGCAGCATGGCGAGCAAATACGGGAAATCGATATCATCCAGACCGCGAAAATGAATCACGACAAAGCTTTCATCTAAAGATGGAATACCGCGTGCGGCAAACGGGTTAGAGGTATCTACCGTCGGTACACGCTGGAAGTTGATATGCGTGCGGGAAAATTGCGGTGTGATGTAATTGATGTAATCGTCCATCGAACGCACGACGGAATCCATTACCGCTTCACGGGAATGACCGCGCTCGCTGGTGTCGCGCACCAGTTTTTGAATCCACTCCAGGTTGACAATCGGTACTACGCCAACCAGTAAATCGACGGCATTGGCGACGTCGTGCTGCGGGGTAACGACACCGCCATGCAAGCCTTCATAAAACAAAACATCAGTCGGTTCTGGTAACGGTTGCCATGGAGTAAACGTGCCGGGAATCTGATTCCAGGGTACGGCTTCGTCATAGGTATGAAGATATTTACGTGATTTACCTTGCCCGGTTTTGCCGTATTCAATAAACGTTTGTTCAAGTAAGCCGAAGTCGTTGGCTTCCGGCCCGAAGTAGCTGATATGGCGGCCAAGGTCACGCGCTTTACGAATCGCCATATCCATTTCAGGACGGGTGAAACGATGGAAACTGTCGCCTTCAACTTCAGCTGCACGTAGGTTTAATTGCTGGAAGATTTTACGAAAGGCGATGCTGGTGGTGGTCGTTCCCGCGCCGCTGGAACCTGTTACGGCAATAACCGGATGTTTGGCTGACATAAGGCAACAACTCCATGGGTAGTAGCAAGTTTGGTTGGGTGAAGGCAGTTGTATTATGCAGTATAGGCAGGCTTAGCCGCGAAATTGCCCGCGAGCCATGATATTCACCGTTTCATGAAGTTCTGACCATACCAGTACCGCTTCACCACTTTGCAGTTGGCGCTTAACATCAGCCACCTTTTGCTCAAGTGAGCGCTCTTGTTCACCATAATCTGTGCCTTCGCGTAATACAAAGGATTCAATCAGATTATCAAGCGTTTCGGGAGGCAGGTCTTGCCAGGGAATCATCATATTACTGGTCCAAAAATTGAGACAGCCATTGCGGGATGCGTTGCTCAAGCCACATTTCAGGGCGGCGTAACGTGCCCCCCACAAACCCAACATGCCCACCGTAGCGCGTAAGTTGGTATTCGATATTAGCAGGCAATATGGCTTTATCCGGGATCACATGATGATCCATAAACGGGTCATCTTTGGCGTGGATGATGAGCGTCCGGGTTTTGATTTGTGGCAGTAATGGCATCGCGCTGCATTGACGGTAGTAGTCGATAGCATCAGCAAAGCCGTGAATCTTTGACGTAATCAAATCATCAAACTCGCGCAGACGGCGCATTCCTTTAAGCTGACGCATATCAACAGGGAGAGTCCCCGGATAGCTTCTGAGCTTACGTGCGGCATTTTTCTTCAGCAGATTCAAAAGATAGTGCTGATAAACGCGGGAGAAGCCTTTTTCGATATGCGCGCTGCAATGTTCCAGCATCAGAGGTGCTGACACTATGACACCGGCCTGTAGCGTGCAGTCAGCACCTTGTTTAGCCATTAAACAAGCGAGCATATTCCCGCCGAGGGAAAACCCCACTGCCGCCGTCGGCACTTTGCCATAACGGGTACTGAGCCAGTCCAGGAAGTAGCTACCGTCTTCAGTTTCGCCCGAGTGGTAAATGCGCTTCATGCGATTTGGCACACCGCTACATCCACGGAAATGCATGACTACGCCCAGCCAGCCTTGCTTGCTGGCGGCCTCAATTAAGCCGTGAGCGTATGGGCTGTGCAGGCTGCCTTCGAGACCATGAAAAACAACTAACCGTGGTTTATGCAATGCCTGGCGTGGGTCTTCGCTCCAGGCAAGATCGACAAAATCCCCATCCGGCATGTCCAGACGTTGCCAATGAGGTTTGAAATTGAGGCGACGGCGAATCAAACGCGGAAGCATGGTTTGCAGGTGCGGATTACTGACACCCTTCAACGGACGAAATTGATCATCTTCTTCGTGATTAAAATTCAATACTGCGGGACTTGTCGTAGCCATATCACACTGTTAGTTTCATTTAGTTTGCTAATTAACTTTACCGGGTGTGGAGCACCCATTTCATGGAAACGCTTTTCTTCTCAATGCTTGGTTTTCTTTGGGTCGCGGCTATTACACCCGGCCCGAACAATATGTTACTGACTTCTTCCGGCGCCAATTACGGCTTTATGCGCACCATTCCGTTGATGATTGGCATCATGCTTGGGATGCAATGCATCCTGTTGCTGGTGGCCTTTGGCGTCGGTAGCTTAATCCTTTTGTATCCTGCTTTGCACCTTATCCTGAAGATTGCCGGGAGTGCTTACCTATTATGGCTGGCATGGAAAATCGGCACCGCGACCTATGAAAAACTGGAAACGGATGCGGCGCCTCCGGCTCCTATTCCATTCTGGCAGGGCGGTTTACTACAGGTTATCAACCCTAAAGCCTGGTTGATGGCACTGGGTGCAGTGGCAAGTTTTAGCCTTGCCGGTGCTCAGTACCTGCATTCCGTGGCGTTAATCAGTATCGGAATTGCGCTGGTTAACATTGTTGCAGGTATTATCTGGATTGCGTTTGGCAGCATGATCGGCAAACTGTTGCGCAGTCGCCGCTCCTGGACAATTTTCAATGTCTTTATGGGATTGCTGACCGCAGCATGTGCCCTGTTGATTTGGCATTAAGTTCGCGGGCCTCATCCTTACTTTTCGAGAAGGGTGAGGCCAAACGGTTACTCGGCCTGCATCATCTGCTCTAACTGGTCGTGCGCGTCCAGCCATTCCATCTCGCACTCTTCCAGTGCTGACTTCACTTTCACCTGAGTTTGCAGACATTCAGTCATTTCTGCTTTACGACTTTGGTCGTAAATAGCGCTGTCAGCCAGTTTTTCTTCCACTTGCGCAAGCTGGGCATTCAGCTTTTCCATCTGCTTTTCAAGCGTGGTGATTTGCTTGCGCAGCGGCTGAGTTTGCGTGCGCAATTCTGCTTCACGGCGTTTTTGATCTTTACGGGACTGTGCGCTGTTGGCGTTATCTTTTGCAGAATCGAGCGGCTGGTTTTCCTGCTTTTGCAGATCGACAAGCCACTGCTGATAATCTTCCAGATCGCCATCAAAGGCTTCGACTTTGCCGTCGTGGACCAGATACAAATCATCAGTAGTTGAACGCAATAAGTGACGGTCGTGCGAAACCACTACCAGCGCGCCTTCAAAATCAATCAACGCTTCGGTCAGTGCCTGACGCATGTCGAGATCAAGGTGGTTGGTGGGTTCATCAAGCAGCAGCAGGTTAGGGCGCTGCCAGACCACTAACGCCAGGACCAGACGTGCTTTTTCACCACCGGAGAAACGCGCGGTTTGTTCGGTGACTTTGTCGCCACGGAAACCAAATCCGCCCAGATAATCACGCAATTGCTGTTCCAGCTCTTTCGGTGCGATACGCGCCAGATGCTGCAATGGCGATTCGTCAGCGCGTAAGTACTCGAGCTGATGCTGTGCGAAGTAACCGAGCTTAATACCTTTCGCCAGCCCGATATCGCCCTTCAACGGTTCGATTTCTTCCGCCAGCAATTTAATCAGCGTTGATTTACCGGCACCGTTGCGGCCAAGCAGGCCGATGCGTGAGCCAGGAACCAGATTCAGTTTGATGGAATCCAGAATCACGCGTTCGCCATAACCGGCGCTGACTTTTTCCATACGCAGCAGCGGGTTTGGCAGGCTTTCCGGAGCACGGAAGCTGAAATGGAATGGGTTATCAACGTGCGCTGGGGCAATCAGCTCCATGCGTTCGAGCATCTTCACGCGGCTTTGTGCTTGTTTTGCTTTGCTGGCTTTTGCTTTAAAACGGTCGATAAAACCTTGCAGATGCGCGACACGCTCCTGCTGGCTTTCATACATCGACTGCTGTTGCGCCAGGCGAGTGGCACGTTGGCCTTCAAACGACGAGTAGTTGCCGGTGTACTCAAACATCTGCTCTTGTTCAATGTGAATAATTTTACTGACCACCGGGTCGAGGAAGTCTCGGTCGTGGGAAATCAGAATTAACGTGCCCTGATAACTTTTCAACCAGCGTTCGAGCCAGATAACCGCATCTAAGTCCAGGTGGTTAGTCGGTTCATCGAGCAGCAGTAAATCGGAACGGCAAATCAGAGCTTGTGCGAGGTTCAGACGCATACGCCAGCCACCGGAGAAATCACTCACCGGGCGCTCGAGTTGCTCATTACTGAAGCCTAAACCGTGCAGTAAACTTGAAGCGCGGGAGCGAATCGTCCAGGCATCTACTGCATCAAGCTTACCGTGAATCAGCGCAATAGCGTGGCCATCGTTGCGCTCATTGGCTTTTGCCAGTTCTGCTTCAAGCTGGCGGAATTCGCGGTCGCCATCAATAACATATTCAATGGCAGGCATTGCCAGAGCTGGCGTTTCCTGGTTTACCCAAGCCAGCGCCCAGTTTCCCGGATAGGTCATGCTGCCACCATCGGCGCTGATCTCGTTCTTCAGAAGCGCCAGCAGCGTGGATTTACCGCAGCCGTTTTTACCCACCAGACCCACTTTTTGGCCTGGATTGATGGTAGCGGTGGCGTTATCCAGCAGAACGCGTGTGCCGCGACGAATTTGTAACGAGGAGAAAACAATCATAAAGCGCCGTATGTTCAGAGTATGTTAAATTGTCATTATATTAAGGTAACGTGATGCTTACGGCACCGCGTCGGGCTGCATGGTAGCCCAATTTAAAGACTATGACGACGCCCTGGAGGGTAATGATGTCGCAGCCGCCGAAAGTTTTGCTGCTATATGCCCATCCGGAGTCACAAGATTCGGTCGCAAACCGCGTCTTACTCCAGCCTGCGCAGAAGCTTGCTAATGTCACTGTGCATGACCTTTATGCGCACTATCCTGACTTTTTTATTGATATCTATCGCGAGCAGGCATTGCTGCAAGAGCACGATGTCATCGTCTTTCAGCACCCTCTTTATACTTATAGCTGCCCGGCGTTACTCAAAGAGTGGCTGGATCGTGTGCTCAGCCGTGGCTTTGCCAGTGGTGTCGGAGGTACAGCTCTCGCGGGAAAGTACTGGCGTAGTGTGATAACCACCGGGGAACCAGAAGGTGCCTATCGCCACGATGGTTTTAATCGCTTTCCACTGACCGATATTTTACGGCCCTTTGAACTGACTGCCGCGATGTGCCGTATGCACTGGATGAATCCAATGATTGTTTATTGGGCGCGTCGTCAGTCTCCCCAAGAGCTTGCCAGCCACGCGAAGGCGTATGGCGAGTGGTTGGCTTCACCAACCCTGCCAGGAGGCCGCTGATGGAAGGTTCGGACGTATTGCTGGCGGGAGTGCTGTTTTTGTTTGCAGCAGTGGTTGCCGTCCCTATTGCTGCCCGGTTGGGGATTGGCGCGGTGCTCGGCTATTTGCTGGCGGGAATCGCCATTGGGCCGTGGGGTTTAGGGTTTATCAGTGACGTAGATGAAATCCTGCACTTTTCGGAGCTGGGTGTTGTGTTCCTGATGTTTATCATTGGGTTGGAACTGAACCCTTCAAAGTTATGGCAGCTCCGGCGTTCTATTTTTGGTGTCGGTGCCGCGCAGGTATTGCTCAGTGCGGTGATACTGGCCGGGTTGTTGATGCTGACGCAGTTTTCCTGGCAAGCGGCAGTCATTGGCGGAATAGGGCTGGCGATGTCCTCGACCGCGATGGCATTGCAATTAATGCGCGATAAAGGCATGAACCGCAATGAATCCGGCCAGCTCGGATTCTCTGTGTTGCTGTTCCAGGATTTAGCTGTCATTCCGGCGATTGCTTTGGTTCCGTTGCTCGCCGGAAATGGTGACGACAGCCCTGACTGGATAAAAATTGGCTTCAAGGTGTTGGCGTTTGCGGGCATGTTGATTGGCGGGCGTTACCTTTTAAAGCCTCTGTTCCGCTTTATTGCAGGCTCCGGCGTGCGGGAAGTCTTCACCGCTGCGGCACTGTTATTGGTGTTGGGTTCAGCGTTATTTATGGATGCGTTGGGCTTTTCAATGGCGCTCGGTACGTTCATCGCAGGTGTATTGCTGGCTGAAAGCGAATATCGCCACGAACTGGAAATCGCTATCGATCCTTTTAAGGGATTGTTGCTCGGACTGTTCTTTATCTCCGTCGGCATGGCACTAAACCTTGGCGTGCTTTACACCCATATTTTCTGGGTTGTCCTGGGCGTCGTGGTGCTGGTGGCGGTGAAAGCCGGTGTGCTGTATGGCCTGTCGTGGTTTTTCGGTTTGCGCAGCTCCGAGCGTTTGCAGTTCTCCGGCGTACTCAGCCAGGGCGGAGAGTTTGCTTTCGTACTGTTCTCAACCGCTTCATCACAAAAGCTGTTCAGCGGTGATCAGATGCCGCTGCTGCTTGTGACCGTTACGTTATCGATGATGACCACGCCGCTACTGATGAAAGGTGTCGATGCCATTCTTGCGCGGCGGTTTAATATTGTTGATGACGAAAACGATGAAAAGCCCTACGTGGAGGACGATCAGCCGCAGGTGATTATTGTCGGCTTCGGACGTTTCGGGCAGGTGATTGGGCGCTTACTGATGGCGAACAAAATGCGCATTACGGTGCTGGAGCGTGATATCAGTTCCGTGAGCCTGATGCGTAAATATGGCTACAAAGTTTATTATGGTGATGCCACCGAACTTGAGTTGTTACGTTCGGCAGGTGCCGAGACGGCAAAGTCGATTGTGATTACCTGTAATGAACCGGAAGACACAATGAAAGTCGTTCATTTGTGTCAACAACACTTTCCACATCTGGCGATACTGGCGCGTGCCAGGGGGCGTGTGGAGGCGCATGAATTATTGCAGGCTGGCGTCACGCAATTCTCCCGCGAGACGTTTTCCAGCGCGCTGGAACTGGGGCGTAAGGCGCTGATGACGTTGGGAATGCATCCCCATCAGGCACATCGTGCGCAGCTTCATTTCCGACGCCTGGATATGAGTATGCTGCGTGAATTAATGCCGATTCATACCGATAACGCACAAATTTCCAGGGTTCGGGAAGCACGTCGTGAGTTGGAAGAGATCTTCGAACGCGAGATGCAGCAAGAGCGTCGGCAGTTTGACGGTTGGGACGATTTTGAATAATTAAGGTGAAGCCAATGCCGGTGCGTAAACGTTTTATTGCCGGGGCTGTTTGCCCTGAATGCCAGACGCGGGATTCCCTCGCGATGTGGCGTGAGAATAATGTCGATATTGTTGAGTGTGTTAAGTGCGGTCATCAAATGCGTGAAGAGGATAAGCAACCTCGGGACCGTGCTCGCGAACAAGAGCAAGTGATCGGGATTTTTCATCCGGACTAGCGAGATGCGCCAGCTTTTTTTAAGCTTAGGGGTACACCGGCGCTAAATTCCGCTACAATCGGCGCCAGTTTTTTTCTCACGCTCGCTCAGGAGATATCATGAAAGTAGCAAAAGACCTGGTGGTCAGCCTGGCTTATCAGGTACGTACAGAAGACGGTGTGTTGGTTGATGAGTCTCCGGTGAGTGCGCCGCTGGACTATCTGCATGGTCACGGCTCCCTGATTTCTGGTCTGGAAACCGCTCTGGAAGGTCACGTTGTTGGTGATCGTTTCGACGTGAACGTTGGCGCAAATGACGCTTATGGCCAATACGACGAAAACCTCGTTCAGCGTGTACCGAAAGACGTCTTCATGGGCGTTGATGAGCTGGAAGTGGGTATGCGCTTCATGGCTGATACCGACCAGGGTCCAGTACCTGTTGAAATTACCGCAGTTGAAGATGAGCACGTTGTTGTCGATGGCAACCACATGCTGGCAGGTCAGAACCTGAGCTTCAACGTAGAAGTTATCGCTATTCGTGAAGCGACTGCTGAAGAACTGGCTCATGGTCACGTTCACGGCGAACACGATCATCACCACGACCATGGTGAAGATGGCTGCTGCGGTGGTCATGGCCACGATCACGGCGACCATGAACATGGTAAAGGTGGTTGCGGCGGTAATGGTGGCTGCGGTTGCCATTAATCCGTTAAGGATGCCGTTAGGAATAAAAAAGGCGTGTCTGTGACACGCCTTTTCTTTTTGTGAAATTAGTAATGCGGGGGCGGAGTTTCTTCGGCTTCTGAAGCTACCATCGAAGGTTGGCTCGCTTTTAGTTTTTCAACCAACAAACGGAAATGCTCGCGCAATTTGACCATCTCCAATTCGTGAGCCGTTACCGTCTGATTTAACTCTTCTATTGTAATCTCCTGGAAAGCGAGACGACTCTCAAGTTCTTCCAGCCGTTGTTCGGTCGATTTTTGTTGCATGGCTAATGACTCCTGGCCTGCGGATGGACAATTCCTGGCGATTCTACTGAAAAATCTCTCTCGATACAGTGTCGTTTTGCGCTGGACGAAACTTCTTTAAACAAAAAGAGTCTGAATTTGTCTCGATAAGACGCGGAGAGATTGTGTAGATTTCTTCCACGACGTTATAGTACGTCTCTTAGTTGATAATAACCTTGGGGTTAGAGGCCCCGGCCCTGGAGAAATGGATGAAATCACTGTTTAAAGTAACGCTACTGGCGACCACGATGGCCGTTGCCCTGAGCGCTCCGGCGTTCGCTGCCCCGGCTGCTGCCGCTAAAGATGCTGCAGCTCCTGCTGCTGCCAGCAACGCGGCATTCAAAAATGACGACCAGAAATCTGCGTACGCATTAGGTGCTTCGCTGGGCCGTTATATGGAAAACTCTCTGAAAGAACAAGAAAAGCTGGGTATCACTCTTGATAAAACTCAGCTTATCGCTGGTGTTCAGGATGCATTTGCTGACAAGAGCAAATTATCCGACCAAGAAATCGAGCAGACTCTGCAAGCTTTTGAAGCTCGCGTGAAGTCTTCTGCTCAAGCGAAAATGGAAAAAGACGCTAAAGAAAACGCGGATAAGGGCAAAGCCTTCCGTGATACTTTCGCAAAAGAGAAAGGTGTTAAAACCTCTTCTACTGGCCTGATGTATAAAATCGACAAAGCCGGTACGGGTGAAGCACCAACGGATAGCGACACTGTTGTTGTGAATTACAAAGGTACGCTGATTGACGGTAAAGAGTTTGATAACTCTTACACCCGTGGCGAGCCACTGTCTTTCCGTCTTGACGGTGTTATCCCAGGCTGGACTGAAGGTCTGAAAAACCTGAAGAAAGGCGGGAAAATCAAACTGGTTATTCCACCAGAATTAGCATACGGAAAAACTGGCGTTCCAGGGATCCCTGCTAACTCCACGCTGGTGTTTGACGTTGAGCTGCTGGATATCAAACCAGCGCCTAAAGCAGACGCTAAACCAGATGCCGCTCCTGCTCCAGAAGCTGAAGCAGCTAAGAGCAAGTAAGGTATGATTAACCGCCGCCCACAGGGGCGGCGGTTTTTTATTTGAGGCAGGGTATAATAAAAGCTGGAAAGCGCATCTTACGCTGTATTACCTTAGCAGACTGCGCAACAACGAGTATGAGTCTGCCCTGACACCATTTAAGCGCGACAGGCTCTCTGTAGAGGGTGGTATCTTTAAATGTCCAATTCGCTTTTAACCAATGAAACCAGTGAGCTTGACTTACTGGACCAGCGTCCTTTTGAACAAACCGACTTTGAAATATTAAAATCCTACGAAGCGGTAGTGGACGGGTTAGCGATGCTGATTGGTTCTCATTGTGAAATTGTGTTGCACTCGCTGCAAGATTTAAAATGTTCCGCCATCCGTATCGCGAATGGTGAACATACCGGGCGCAAAATTGGCTCGCCAATTACCGATCTCGCATTACGAATGCTGCATGATATGACCGGTGCGGACAGTAGCGTTTCTAAATGCTATTTCACACGTGCTAAAAGTGGCGTACTGATGAAGTCAGAAACTATCGCCATTCGGAATCGTGATGAGCGCGTCATCGGACTGCTGTGCATCAACATCAACCTTGATGTGCCGTTCTCGCAAATTATGTCGACGTTTATTCCGCCGGAAACGCCAGAAGTGGCTTCTTCCGTAAACTTTGCTTCCTCAGTAGAAGATTTGGTTATGCAGGCGCTGGAATTCACGATTGAAGAAGTGAATGCCGATCGTAATGTGTCCAACAACGCCAAGAATCGACAGATTGTCCTCAATCTTTACGAGAAAGGCATCTTTGATATCAAAGATGCTATTAACCAGGTTGCCGACCGTTTGAATATTTCTAAACACACGGTGTATCTCTACATCCGTCAATTCAAAAACGGTGATTTCCAGGGGCAGGATAAGTAATGCGTTTTGCCATCCTGGTGACAGGGCCGGCTTATGGCACGCAGCAGGCGAGTAGTGCGTTGCAGTTTTCACAGGCTGTTATCGCCCAGGGACATACGTTGGAAAGCGTCTTCTTCTACCGTGAAGGTGTTTATAACGCGAATCAGCTGACCTCTCCTGCAAGCGATGAATTTGATTTAGTGCGCGCCTGGCAACATCTGCATCAACTGCATGGAGTCGAGCTGCATATTTGCGTGGCTGCCGCGTTACGCCGCGGCGTGACAGACGAAGAACAAGCGATTCAACTTGGTTTACCGTGCCATAACTTGCAGCCTGGTTTCACGCTAAGTGGACTGGGTGCTTTGGCACAAGCCTCTCTGACCTGTGATAGAACGGTGCAATTCTGATGAAGCGCGTGGCATTTATATTTAAAACACCGCCTCATGGAAGCGCTGCTGGCCGGGAAGGGTTGGATGCTTTGCTGGCAACATCAGCGCTAAGCGAAGACATCGGTGTGTTTTTCATTGGTGATGGCGTATTGCAATTGATTCCGGGCCAACAGCCGGGACTTGTCCTCGCAAGAGATTACATCGCAACTTTTCGCGTGCTGCCGCTGTACGACATTGAACAGTGTTATATCTGTGCAGCGTCTATTCGCGAGAGAGGATTGTCTCCAGAAAGTGCCTGGGTGCTTGATGTAAAACCTCTTGAACCAGATGCGCTGAGTGAAATGCTGCATCAGTTTGATGTAGTACTGACTTTCTGAGGCGACATGCTGCATATTTTACAACACTCACCTTTTCAAACAGATCTTGAATCGTTGCTGCGCTGTGTGAAGCCTGGCGACGATCTTTTATTGATACAAAATGCGGTCATCGCGGCGTTATCAGGGACCAAAGCCCTTGATTTACTGCTCTGCGCCCCCATTTCTATTTACGCGCTGCACGAAGATATCGAGGCTCGTGGCTTAACTGCTCAAATTTCGAACGGCATAGGCAAGGTCAGCTATACTGATTTCGTCGGATTGACAGTTAAACACGAACAGCAGATTACCTGGTAAAATCCAGGATTGTTGTATATTTCTTGACACCTTTTCGGCTCAGCCCTAAAATTCTGCGTCCTCATATTATATGAGGCCGTTTTATTACGTGTTTACGAAGCAAAAGCTAAAACCAGGAGCTATTTAATGGCAACAGTTAATCAGCTGGTTCGCAAACCACGCGCTCGCAAAGTTGCAAAAAGCAACGTGCCTGCGCTGGAAGCCTGCCCGCAGAAACGTGGCGTATGTACTCGTGTATATACTACCACTCCTAAGAAACCAAACTCCGCACTGCGTAAAGTATGCCGTGTGCGTTTGACTAACGGTTTTGAAGTTACCTCCTACATCGGCGGTGAAGGTCACAACCTGCAGGAACACTCCGTGATCCTGATCCGTGGTGGTCGTGTAAAAGACTTGCCAGGTGTTCGTTACCACACCGTTCGTGGTGCACTTGACTGCTCCGGCGTTAAAGACCGTAAGCAATCTCGTTCCAAGTATGGCGTGAAACGTCCTAAGGCTTAATGGTTTCCGTTAAGTAAGGCCAAACGTTTTAAATAAATGTCAAACTCAATAGAGTTTTGGACAACCCTGAATTAACAACGGAGTATTCCCATGCCACGTCGTCGCGTCATTGGTCAACGTAAAATTCTTCCAGATCCTAAGTTCGGATCAGAGTTGCTGGCCAAATTTGTAAACATTCTGATGGTAGATGGTAAGAAATCTACTGCTGAATCTATCGTGTATACCGCGCTGGAGACCCTGGCTCAGCGTTCTGGTAAACAAGCTCTGGAAGCTTTCGAAGTCGCTCTGGACAACGTTCGTCCGACTGTCGAAGTTAAGTCCCGCCGTGTTGGTGGTTCTACTTATCAGGTTCCAGTAGAAGTACGTCCGGTTCGTCGCAATGCTCTGGCAATGCGTTGGATCGTAGAAGCTGCTCGTAAACGCGGTGATAAATCCATGGCTCTTCGCCTGGCGAACGAACTTTCTGATGCTGCAGAAAATAAAGGCACTGCAGTTAAGAAACGTGAAGACGTTCACCGTATGGCTGAAGCCAACAAGGCGTTCGCTCACTACCGTTGGTAATCCCTTCGGAGTGTTAGTCACCAAGCGGGCGCTTCATGTGAGCTGCCCGCTTTGGGTTACTTAAATGAACGTCCTAGGATATAGAGGAATCAAATGGCTCGTAAAACACCCATTGAGCGCTATCGTAACATCGGTATCAGTGCTCACATCGACGCCGGTAAGACTACTACTACCGAACGTGTTCTGTTCTACACCGGTGTAAACCACAAAATCGGTGAAGTTCATGATGGCGCAGCCACCATGGACTGGATGGAGCAGGAGCAGGAACGTGGTATTACCATCACGTCTGCTGCGACCACCTGTTTCTGGTCTGGTATGGCCAAACAGTTCGAACCACACCACATCAACATCATCGACACCCCAGGGCACGTTGACTTCACCATCGAAGTTGAACGTTCCATGCGTGTTCTTGATGGGGCGGTAATGGTTTACTGTGCTGTTGGTGGTGTTCAGCCACAGTCTGAGACCGTATGGCGTCAGGCAAACAAATATAAAGTTCCACGTATCGCGTTCGTTAACAAAATGGACCGTATGGGTGCTAACTTCCTGAAAGTTGTTGATCAGATTGAAAAACGTCTGGGCGCAACTCCGGTGCCTCTGCAATTGGCAATCGGCGCGGAAGAGAAATTCACCGGTGTTGTTGACCTGGTGAAAATGAAAGCCATCAACTGGAACGAAGCCGATCAGGGCGTGACCTTCGAATACGAAGAGATCCCAGCTGATATGCAGGAACTGGCCGAAGAATGGCGCCAGAAACTGGTTGAAGCCGCTGCTGAAGGTTCTGACGAACTGATGGAGAAATTCTTTGGTGGCGAAGAGCTGACTGAAGAAGAGATCAAAACTTCTCTGCGTAAGCGCGTACTGAACAACGAAATTATCTTGGTTACCTGTGGTTCTGCATTTAAGAACAAAGGTGTTCAGGCGATGCTGGATGCGGTTGTTGAATACCTGCCAGCTCCAACTGACGTTACTGCGATTAACGGTATGCTGGACGACGGTAAAGACACTCCGGCTGTTCGTCACTCTGACGACAACGAGCCGTTTGCTGCTCTGGCGTTCAAAATCGCAACTGACCCGTTTGTTGGTAACCTGACCTTCTTCCGCGTTTACTCTGGCGTGGTTAACTCTGGTGATACCGTGTTCAACCCGGTGAAATCAGCACGTGAGCGTCTGGGCCGTATCGTACAGATGCACGCCAACAAACGTGAAGAGATCAAAGAAGTTCGCGCTGGCGACATCGCTGCAGCTATTGGTCTGAAAGAAGTGACTACTGGTGATACCCTGTGTGACCAGGACAACGTGATCATTCTGGAGCGCATGGAATTCCCTGAGCCAGTAATTTCGATCGCTGTTGAACCAAAAACCAAAGCTGACCAGGAAAAAATGGGTCTGGCTCTGGGTCGTCTGGCTAAAGAAGATCCATCATTCCGCGTATGGACTGATGAAGAAACCAACCAGACTATCATCGCTGGTATGGGTGAGCTTCACCTCGACATCATCGTTGACCGTATGAAACGTGAATTCAACGTTGAAGCTAACGTTGGTAAACCTCAGGTTGCTTACCGTGAAGCGATTCGCGCGAAAGTTACCGATGTTGAAGGTAAACACGCTAAGCAGTCTGGTGGTCGTGGTCAGTACGGTCATGTTGTTATCGACATGTACCCACTGGAGCCGGGTTCGAATCCGAAAGGTTACGAGTTCGTCAACGACATCAAAGGTGGTGTGATCCCAACGGAATACATCCCTGCTGTTGATAAAGGCATCCAGGAGCAGCTGAAGTCTGGTCCTCTGGCGGGTTACCCAGTAGTAGATCTCGGCGTGCGTCTGCACTTCGGTTCTTACCACGACGTTGACTCCTCCGAACTGGCGTTTAAACTGGCCGCTTCTATCGCCTTCAAAGATGGCTTTAAGAAAGCAAAACCAGTTCTGCTTGAGCCTATCATGAAGGTTGAAGTTGAAACTCCGGAAGAGAACACCGGTGACGTTATCGGTGACCTTAGCCGTCGTCGTGGTCAGCTGAAAGGTCAAGAATCTAACGCTACTGGCGTTCAGATTCACGCTGAAGTTCCGTTGTCTGAAATGTTCGGTTACGCAACTCAATTGCGTTCTCTGACCAAAGGTCGTGCATCTTACTCCATGGAATTCCTGAAGTATGATGACGCGCCAAACAACGTTGCTCAGGCCGTAATCGAAGCTCGCGGTAAATAAGCCCCGAGTTTAAAAAACATTGATCCCGTGCTCTCTCCTTGAGGGGAGAGCGCAACAGTAAGGAATATAGCCGTGTCTAAAGAAAAATTTGAACGTACAAAACCGCACGTCAACGTCGGTACTATCGGCCACGTTGACCATGGTAAAACCACTCTGACTGCAGCAATCACTACCGTTCTGGCTAAAACCTACGGCGGTTCTGCTCGTGCATTCGACCAGATCGATAACGCACCAGAAGAAAAAGCTCGTGGTATCACCATCAACACTTCCCACGTTGAATATGACACCCCGACTCGCCACTACGCGCACGTTGACTGCCCAGGGCACGCCGACTACGTCAAAAACATGATCACCGGTGCTGCTCAGATGGACGGTGCTATCCTGGTTGTTGCTGCGACTGATGGCCCAATGCCACAGACCCGCGAGCACATCCTGCTGGGTCGCCAGGTTGGCGTTCCATTCATGATCGTGTTCATGAACAAATGTGACATGGTTGATGACGAAGAGCTGCTGGAACTGGTAGAAATGGAAGTTCGTGAACTTCTGTCTGCTTATGACTTCCCGGGCGACGATATCCCAGTTGTACGTGGTTCAGCGCTGAAAGCGCTGGAAGGCGAAGCAGAGTGGGAAGCTAAAATCATCGAGCTGGCTGGCCACCTGGATAACTACATCCCAGAACCAGAGCGTGCTATCGACAAGCCATTCCTGCTGCCAATCGAAGACGTATTCTCCATCTCCGGCCGTGGTACTGTTGTTACCGGTCGTGTAGAGCGTGGTATCGTTAAAGTGGGCGAAGAAGTAGAAATCGTTGGTATCAAAGATACCGTGAAATCTACCTGTACTGGCGTTGAAATGTTCCGCAAACTGCTGGACGAAGGCCGTGCTGGTGAGAACGTTGGTGTTCTGCTGCGTGGTATTAAGCGTGAAGATATCGAACGTGGTCAGGTTCTGGCTAAGCCAGGCTCTATCAAGCCGCACACTCAGTTCGAGTCAGAAGTTTATATCCTGTCCAAAGATGAAGGCGGTCGTCATACTCCGTTCTTCAAAGGCTACCGTCCACAGTTCTACTTCCGTACAACTGACGTGACTGGTACCATCGAACTGCCAGAAGGCGTTGAGATGGTCATGCCGGGCGACAACATTCAGATGGTTGTTACCCTGATCCACCCAATCGCAATGGACGACGGCCTGCGTTTCGCAATCCGTGAAGGCGGCCGTACTGTAGGCGCTGGTGTTGTTGCTAAAGTTATCGCTTAATCGCTGATACCTTTATATGAAAAAAGAGCGCTTAGGCGCTCTTTTTTTTTGCCTATTTTGCCGCTTCTCACCTGTATCAAACATCCGTGTGCTATTGTAATCATAACTATTCTCATTTACACTTTGCGCGTAATTTGAACGGGAGTGCTTATGTACGTTTGTTTGTGTAATGGTGTAAGTGATAAAAAAATTCGGCAGGCTGTACGCCAGTTTCATCCACAATCTTTCCAGCAGCTTCGCAAGTTTGTGCCTGTGGGAAACCAATGTGGCAAGTGCATTCGCGCAGCAAGAGAAATCATGCAAGAAGAGTTATTGCAGATCCCAGAATTTAAAGAGATCGCCTAAGCCAGTCACTTTTTTTTGACTTACTCCGTGCTACATCTACGCTTCATGTAGTGGAAGCGGAGGGAGTAAAAAATGAAAGGTGATATTAAGATAATAAATTATCTCAATAAATTATTGGGAAACGAGCTTGTCGCGATCAATCAGTATTTTCTCCATGCGAGAATGTTCAAAAACTGGGGCTTAATGCGCCTCAACGAAGTTGAATACCACGAATCCATCGATGAAATGAAACACGCCGATAAATATATCGAGCGGATTTTGTTCCTCGAAGGTATTCCTAACCTACAAGACTTAGGCAAACTTCACATCGGAGAGGATGTCGAAGAAATGCTTCAGTCCGATCTCAACTTAGAAATGGATGGCGCTAAAGATTTACGCGAAGCCATTGCGTACGCAGATACCATTCATGACTACGTTAGTCGGGATATGATGATACAAATTCTTGCCGAAGAAGAGCATCACATCGATTGGTTAGAAACTGAATTGGATCTCATTTCAAAAATTGGTTTGCAAAATTATCTACAATCGCAAATCAAAGAAGGAAACTGAGTTCTTTAAACTGTGGGAGGGAAGAGCAAATCCATCCTACAGAACCACCCGCTATCGCGAGGTTTGGTCCGAAAGGTAGCGGAGTGGTAGCAAGTGAAAGACGATTCCCCAGTAACAATTTTGTTATCAAGGCAAAAAGCAATCCAGATGTTGCCGCCGCTAATGTTATCCATCCTAAACTCTGCCAACCATGCCACGCCCCCAGGGCGGATAACAATTTCATATCGCCGTATCCAATTCCTTCCCAGCCTCGCCAGTAATAGTAAACCCAATAGAGTACCCACAAACTCAAATACCCGATAATGGCTCCAAGTACACAGTCAGATAAGTGTTCCGGTGCAAAACAGATTTGAAATATCAATCCAGACCACAAAAGAGGGTAGTTCAGTCTATCCGGTAGCAGCAAGCTTCGATAATCAATCCAGGCCAGGCGCAGTAAAAGCCCAACATGCAGGACAATAAAAAGTAAAAGGACCGGGGTAGAGGAGATAAACATTACGTAAAAGTACTCTTCAAAAAGATGTCTTCCCAAGCTAGTGAAATGAATGGGTCAAAGCAAAATGACAATTGCTGATTTACGAGGGGTCTTCCCAAAAAGTTCTCTCGCCACTTACGGAAGACATTTACCCTGCAAAGAGAATCGTATTCCCGCACAAAAGATTGTTTAATTCGTATCCATGGCTTGCTTAAGGTGCAGATTTACGTATAATGCGCGGGCCTGTCTTAATCGATGGCTGGCTCGATATGAGCCTGACAGCGAAGCTGCTGTCGACAATGTTCCCAATTGGGGAACTATGTATGAACGATTACACTCCCCCATCAATCGTAATGGGTGCGAGTAGTGATTTTTTTCGTCTATAAAATAATTGGAGCTATGGTCTCATGCAGAGCCAAAGAATCCGTATCCGCCTTAAAGCGTTTGATCATCGTCTGATCGATCAATCAACTGCGGAAATCGTCGAGACTGCTAAGCGCACTGGTGCGCAAGTACGTGGTCCGATCCCGCTGCCGACCCGCAAAGAGCGCTTTACCGTTCTGATCTCTCCGCACGTCAACAAAGACGCGCGTGATCAGTACGAAATTCGCACTCACAAGCGTCTGGTTGACATCGTTGAGCCAACTGAGAAAACCGTTGATGCTCTGATGCGTCTGGATCTGGCTGCTGGTGTTGATGTGCAGATCAGCCTGGGTTAATCAGGTCATTGACGATTGAGAGGTTGAAACAATGATTGGTTTAGTCGGTAAAAAAGTGGGTATGACCCGTATCTTCACAGAAGACGGCGTTTCTATCCCAGTAACCGTGATCGAAGTAGAAGCAAACCGTGTTACTCAGGTTAAAGACCTGGCTAACGACGGCTACCGTGCTGTTCAAGTTACCACTGGCGCTAAAAAAGCTAGCCGTGTAACTAAGCCGGAAGCTGGTCACTTCGCTAAAGCTGGCGTAGAAGCTGGCCGTGGCCTTTGGGAATTCCGTCTTGCAGAAGGCGAAGAGTTCACTGTAGGTCAAGACATTAGCGTTGAGCTGTTTGCTGAAGTTAAAAAAGTTGACGTAACTGGCACCTCTAAAGGTAAAGGTTTCGCAGGTACCGTTAAGCGCTGGAACTTCCGTACCCAGGACGCTACACACGGTAACTCCTTGTCTCACCGCGTTCCGGGTTCTATCGGTCAGAACCAGACTCCGGGCAAAGTGTTCAAAGGCAAGAAAATGGCAGGCCAACTGGGCAACGAACGTGTAACTGTTCAGAGCCTGGATGTAGTACGCGTTGACGCTGAGCGCAACCTGCTGCTGGTTAAGGGTGCAGTTCCGGGTGCAACCGGTAGCGACCTTATTGTTAAACCAGCTGTGAAGGCGTGAGGAGATAGCAATGGAATTAGTATTGAAAGACGCGCAAAGCGCGCTGACTGTTTCCGAAACTACCTTCGGTCGTGATTTCAACGAAGCGCTGGTACACCAGGTTGTAGTTGCTTATGCAGCTGGTGCCCGTCAAGGTACTCGTGCTCAGAAGACCCGTGCTGAAGTAACTGGTTCCGGTAAAAAGCCGTGGCGCCAGAAAGGTACCGGCCGTGCGCGTTCAGGTTCTATCAAGAGCCCGATCTGGCGTTCCGGTGGCGTAACCTTCGCTGCTCGCCCGCAGGACCACAGTCAAAAAGTTAACAAAAAGATGTACCGCGGAGCGCTGAAAAGCATTCTGTCCGAACTGGTACGTCAGGATCGTCTGATCGTTGTCGAGACGTTCTCTGTAGAAGCGCCTAAAACTAAGCTGCTTGCTCAGAAACTGAAAGACATGGCCCTGGAAGATGTGCTGATCGTAACTGGCGAACTGGATGAGAATCTGTTCCTGGCTGCGCGTAACCTGCATAAGGTTGACGTGCGCGATGCAGCAACAATCGATCCAGTTAGCCTGATCGCCTTCGACAAAGTCGTTATGACTGCTGATGCAGTTAAGCAAGTTGAGGAGATGCTGGCATGATCCGTGAAGAACGTCTGCTGAAAGTACTGCGCGCGCCGCACGTATCTGAAAAAGCATCTATGGCGATGGAAAAAACAAATACCATCGTTCTCAAAGTTGCAAAAGACGCGACCAAAGCAGAGATCGTTGCTGCTGTTGAGAAACTGTTCGAAGTTGAAGTTAAAGGCGTTAATACCTTGGTTGTTAAAGGTAAAACTAAGCGTCATGGACAGCGTATCGGTCGTCGTAGCGACTGGAAAAAAGCTTACGTCACCCTGAAGGAAGGCCAGAATCTGGACTTCGTCGGCGGCGCTGAGTAAGTCGGAGGAGAAAAACAATGGCAGTTGTTAAATGTAAACCGACATCTCCGGGTCGTCGCCACGTAGTTAAAGTGGTCAACCCTGAGCTGCATAAGGGCAAACCATTTGCTCCGCTGGTTGAAAAAAACAGCAAATCCGGTGGCCGTAACAACAATGGTCGTATCACTACTCGTCACATCGGTGGTGGTCACAAGCAGGCTTATCGTATTGTTGACTTTAAACGCAACAAAGACGGTATCCCGGCAATTGTTGAACGTCTTGAGTACGATCCGAACCGTTCTGCGAACATCGCACTGGTTCTGTACAAAGATGGCGAACGCCGTTACATCCTGGCCCCTAAAGGCCTGAAAGCTGGCGACCAGATTCAATCTGGCGTTGATGCTGCAATCAAAGCAGGTAACACCCTGCCGATGCGCAATATCCCGGTTGGTTCTACCGTTCATAACGTAGAAATGAAACCAGGTAAAGGCGGTCAGCTTGCACGTTCTGCTGGTACCTATGTGCAGATCGTTGCACGTGATGGTGCTTACGTTACCCTGCGTCTGCGTTCTGGTGAAATGCGTAAAGTCGAAGCTGACTGCCGTGCAACCATGGGCGAAGTCGGTAACTCTGAGCATATGCTCCGCGTTCTGGGTAAAGCAGGTGCTGCACGCTGGCGTGGTGTTCGTCCTACCGTTCGCGGTACTGCGATGAACCCAGTCGACCACCCACACGGTGGTGGTGAAGGTCGTAACTTTGGTAAGCACCCGGTAACTCCGTGGGGCGTTCAGACCAAAGGTAAGAAGACCCGCAGCAACAAGCGTACTGATAAATTCATCGTACGTCGCCGTAGCAAATAATTTTAGAGGATAAGCCATGCCACGTTCTCTCAAGAAAGGTCCTTTTATTGACCTGCACTTGCTGAAGAAGGTAGAGAAAGCGGTGGAAAGCGGTGACAAGAAGCCCCTGCGCACTTGGTCCCGTCGTTCAACGATCTTTCCTAACATGATCGGTTTGACCATCGCTGTCCATAATGGTCGTCAGCATGTTCCGGTATTTGTTTCCGACGAAATGGTCGGTCACAAACTGGGTGAATTTGCACCGACACGTACTTATCGCGGCCACGCTGCTGATAAAAAAGCCAAGAAGAAATAAGTAGGAGGAAGAGATGGAAACTTTAGCTCAACATCGCCACGCTCGTTCTTCTGCTCAAAAGGTTCGCCTTGTTGCAGACCTTATTCGCGGTAAGAAAGTGTCGCAGGCACTGGAAATTTTGACCTTCACCAACAAGAAAGCTGCGGTATTGGTCAAGAAAGTTCTGGAATCTGCCATTGCTAACGCTGAACACAACGATGGCGCTGACATTGACGATCTGAAAGTCGCGAAAATCTTCGTAGACGCAGGCCCAAGCATGAAGCGCATTATGCCGCGTGCAAAAGGTCGTGCAGATCGCATCCTGAAGCGCACCAGCCACATTACTGTGGTTGTGTCCGATCGCTGAGACTCTGGAGACTAGCAATGGGTCAGAAAGTACATCCTAATGGTATTCGCCTGGGTATTGTAAAACCTTGGAACTCTACTTGGTTTGCGAACACCAAAGAATTCGCTGACAACCTGGACAGCGATTTTAAAGTTCGTCAGTACCTGACTAAGGAACTGGCGAAGGCGTCTGTATCTCGTATCGTTATCGAGCGTCCAGCTAAGAGCATCCGTGTGACTATTCACACTGCTCGCCCTGGCATCGTAATCGGTAAGAAAGGCGAAGACGTAGAAAAACTGCGCAAGGTCGTAGCGGATATCGCTGGCGTTCCTGCACAGATCAATATCGCCGAAGTTCGTAAGCCTGAACTGGACGCAAAATTGGTTGCTGATAGCATCACTTCACAGCTGGAACGTCGTGTTATGTTCCGTCGTGCTATGAAGCGTGCTGTACAGAACGCCATGCGTCTGGGCGCTAAAGGTATCAAAGTTGAAGTTAGCGGCCGTCTGGGTGGCGCTGAGATCGCACGTACCGAATGGTATCGTGAAGGTCGCGTGCCATTGCACACACTGCGTGCTGACATTGACTACAACACCTCTGAAGCGCACACCACTTATGGTGTAATCGGCGTTAAAGTGTGGATCTTCAAAGGTGAGATCCTGGGTGGGATGGCTGCTGTTGAACAACCGGAAAAACCGGCTGCTCAACCTAAAAAGCAGCAGCGTAAAGGCCGTAAGTAAGGAGAGTCGCTGTGTTACAACCAAAGCGTACAAAATTCCGTAAAGTGCACAAAGGCCGCAACCGTGGTCTGGCTGCTGGTACGGATGTTAGCTTCGGCACTTTCGGTCTGAAAGCTGTTGGCCGTGGTCGTCTGACTGCACGTCAGATCGAAGCAGCACGTCGTGCAATGACCCGTGCAGTTAAGCGTCAGGGTAAGATCTGGATCCGTGTATTCCCGGACAAACCGATCACCGAAAAGCCGCTTGAAGTGCGTATGGGTAAAGGTAAAGGCAACGTAGAGTATTGGGTTGCCTTGATTCAGCCTGGCAAAGTCCTGTATGAAATGGACGGCGTACCAGAAGAGCTGGCCCGTGAAGCATTCAAGCTGGCAGCAGCGAAACTGCCGATTAAAACCACCTTTGTAACTAAGACGGTGATGTAATGAAAGCAAAAGAGCTGCGTGAAAAGAGTGTTGAAGAGCTGAACACCGAGCTGCTGAATTTGCTGCGTGAGCAGTTCAATCTGCGTATGCAAGCAGCAAGTGGCCAGCTGCAACAGACTCACCTGCTGAAGCAAGTGCGTCGTGATGTTGCACGTGTTAAGACTTTATTGACTCAGAAGGCGGGTGCGTAATGACCGATAAAATCCGTACTCTGCAAGGTCGCGTGATTAGCAACAAAATGGAGAAATCCATCGTTGTTGCTATCGAACGTGTGGTGAAACACCCGATTTACGGTAAATTCATCAAACGTACGACCAAACTGCACGTACATGACGAGAGCAATGAATGTGGTATTGGTGACGTGGTTGAAATCCGCGAATGCCGTCCACTGTCCAAGACTAAGTCCTGGACGCTTGTTCGCGTTGTAGATAAAGCTGTTCTGTAATACAGTGAGCTTTGTCTAACGAATAAACGGCTCAGTAAATGAGCCGTTTATTTTTTCTACCCATATTCAGGAACCGGTGTTATAATGCCGCGCCCTCGTTTATGGGGCTTTTTAACGACCTAATTATGGGTCCCGAAGTAGTAGTTGACATTAGCGGAGCACTGAAATGATCCAAGAACAGACTATGCTGACCGTAGCCGACAACTCCGGCGCGCGTCGCGTAATGTGTATCAAGGTTCTGGGTGGCTCGCACCGTCGCTACGCAGGCGTCGGCGACATCATCAAAATTACCATCAAGGAAGCAATTCCTCGTGGTAAGGTGAAGAAAGGCGATGTCCTGAAAGCGGTAGTGGTGCGCACCAGGAAGGGTGTTCGTCGCCCGGACGGTTCTGTCATTCGCTTCGATGGTAATGCATGCGTTATTTTAAATAATAACAGCGAGCAACCAATCGGCACGCGTATTTTTGGGCCGGTAACTCGTGAACTGCGTAATGAAAAGTTCATGAAAATTATCTCTCTGGCACCAGAAGTACTCTAAGGAGCGAATCATGGCAGCTAAAATCCGTCGTGATGACGAAGTTATCGTGTTAACCGGTAAAGATAAAGGTAAGCGCGGTAAAGTTAAGAATGTCTTGTCTTCCGGCAAGCTAATTGTTGAAGGTATTAACCTGGTTAAGAAACATCAGAAGCCGGTTCCGGCCCTGAACCAACCAGGTGGCATCGTTGAAAAAGAAGCTGCTATTCAAGTTTCTAACGTTGCACTCTTCAATGCGGCAACCGGCAAGGCTGACCGTGTAGGCTTTAGATTCGAAGAGGGCAAAAAAGTCCGTTTCTTCAAGTCTAACAGCGAAACTATCAAGTAATTTGGAGTAGTACGATGGCGAAACTGCATGATTACTACAAAGACGAAGTAGTTACAAAACTCATGACTGAGTTTAACTACAATTCTGTCATGCAAGTCCCTCGGGTCGAGAAGATCACCCTGAACATGGGTGTGGGTGAAGCGATCGCTGACAAGAAACTGCTGGATAACGCAGCAGCTGACTTGACAGCAATCTCCGGTCAAAAGCCGTTGATCACCAAAGCACGCAAATCAGTTGCAGGCTTCAAAATCCGTCAGGGCTATCCGATCGGCTGTAAAGTAACTCTGCGTGGCGAACGCATGTGGGAGTTTCTTGAGCGCCTGATCACCATTGCTGTACCGCGTATCCGTGACTTCCGTGGCTTGTCCGCTAAGTCATTCGATGGTCGTGGTAACTACAGCATGGGTGTCCGTGAGCAGATCATCTTCCCAGAAATCGACTATGACAAAGTCGATCGCGTTCGTGGTTTGGATATTACCATTACCACTACTGCGAAATCTGATGATGAAGGCCGTGCTCTGCTGGCAGCCTTTAACTTCCCATTCCGTAAGTAAGGTAGGGTTACTAATGGCTAAGCAATCGATGAAAGCACGCGAAGTCGTTCGCGTGAAACTGGCCGACAAATACCGCGCTAAACGCGAGGAATTGAAAGCTATCATCTCTGGTGTGAACTCATCCGACGAAGATCGTTGGGATGCTGTTCTTAAGCTGCAGTCTCTGCCGCGTGATTCCAGCCCGTCCCGTCAGCGTAACCGCTGCCGCCAAACTGGTCGTCCGCATGGTTATGTGGGCAAATTCGGGTTGAGCCGTATCAAGCTTCGTGAAGCCGCTATGCGCGGTGAAGTACCTGGCTTGAAGAAGGCTAGCTGGTAATATCCAATTGAATCACGGGAGTAAAGACAGATGAGCATGCAAGATCCGATCGCGGATATGCTGACCCGTATCCGTAACGGTCAAGCCGCGAATAAAGTTGCGGTCACCATGCCTTCCTCCAAGCTGAAATTGGCAATTGCCAACGTGCTGAAAGAAGAAGGCTATATTGAAGATTTTAAAATCGAAGGCGACATCAAGCCTGAACTGGAACTGACTCTTAAGTATTTCCAGGGCAAGGCTGTGGTAGAGAGCATTCAGCGAGTCAGCCGCCCAGGTCTGCGCATCTATAAGAAAAAAGATGAGCTGCCTAAAGTTATGGCCGGTATGGGTATTGCTGTCGTTTCTACCTCTAAAGGTGTTATGACTGATCGTGCAGCGCGCCAAGCTGGTCTTGGTGGCGAAATTATCTGCTACGTAGCCTAATTGGAGGAATAAAATGTCTCGTGTTGCTAAAGCACCGGTCGTTATTCCTGCTGGCGTAGAGGTAAAACTCAACGGTCAGGTTATTTCGATCAAAGGTAAGAACGGCGAGCTGACTCGTACAATCAACGATGCTGTTGAAGTTAAACACGCTGATAATGCACTGACTTTCGCTCCACGCGAAGGTTTTGCTAACGCGTGGGCCCAAGCGGGTACCACTCGTGCGCTGTTAAATGCAATGGTTATCGGTGTTACCGAAGGCTTCACTAAGAAGCTGCAGCTGGTTGGTGTAGGTTATCGTGCAGCAGTTAAAGGCAATGCGGTGAGTTTGGCCCTGGGCTTCTCTCATCCTGTTGAACATGCTCTGCCAGCGGGAATCACTGCTGAATGTCCAACTCAAACTGAAATCGTGCTGAAAGGCGCTGATAAGCAGATGATTGGACAAGTGGCTGCTGATCTGCGCGCCTACCGTCGTCCTGAGCCTTATAAAGGCAAGGGTGTTCGTTACGCCGACGAAGTCGTGCGTACCAAAGAGGCTAAGAAGAAGTAAGGTAACACTATGGATAAGAAATCTGCTCGTATCCGTCGTGCGACCCGCGCACGTCACAAGCTCAAAGAACTGGGTGCGACTCGTCTGGTGATTCACCGTACGCCTCGTCATATTTATGCACAGGTTATCGCACCGAACGGTTCAGAAGTCCTGGTAGCTGCATCTACTGTAGAGAAAGCTATCGCTGAGCAACTGAAGTACACTGGAAATAAAGACGCCGCTACAGCTGTGGGTAAAGCTGTTGCAGAGCGCGCACTGGAAAAAGGTATTACGAAAGTATCCTTTGACCGTGCTGGTTTCCAATATCATGGTCGTGTCCAGGCACTGGCAGATGCTGCCCGTGATGCTGGCCTTCAGTTCTAAGGTAGAGGTGTAAGATGGCTCACATCGAAAAACAAGCTGGCGAACTGCAGGAAAAGCTGATCGCGGTAAATCGCGTATCTAAAACCGTTAAAGGTGGTCGTATTTTCTCCTTCACTGCTCTGACAGTGGTTGGCGATGGTAACGGTCGCATTGGTTTTGGTTACGGAAAAGCGCGTGAAGTTCCAGCAGCTATCCAGAAAGCGATGGAAAAAGCCCGTCGCAACATGATTAACGTCGCGCTGAACCACGGCACCCTGCAGCACCCTGTTAAAGGTGTGCATACAGGATCTCGTGTGTTCATGCAGCCGGCTTCCCAGGGTACCGGTATTATTGCCGGTGGTGCAATGCGCGCCGTTCTGGAAGTCGCTGGAGTTCATAACGTTTTGGCTAAAGCATATGGTTCCACCAACCCGATTAACGTGGTTCGTGCAACTATTGATGGCCTGGCGAATATGAAGTCTCCGGAAATGGTCGCTGCCAAGCGTGGTAAATCCGTTGAAGAAATTCTGGGGTAATTGACCATGGCAAAGACTATTAAAATTACACAAACCCGCAGTGCGATCGGTCGTTTGCCGAAACACAAGGCAACGCTGCTTGGCCTGGGTCTGCGTCGTATTGGCCACACCGTAGAGCGCGAGGATACTCCTGCTGTACGTGGTATGGTCAACGCGGTTTCCTACATGGTTAAAGTTGAGGAGTAAGAGATGCGTTTAAATACTCTGTCTCCGGCCGAAGGGTCTAAGCACGCTTCCAAGCGTCTGGGTCGTGGTATCGGTTCTGGCCTCGGTAAAACCGCTGGTCGTGGTCACAAAGGTCAGAACTCTCGTTCTGGCGGTGGCGTACGTCGCGGTTTTGAAGGTGGTCAGATGCCGTTGTACCGTCGTCTGCCGAAGTTTGGTTTCACCTCTCGCAAAGCAATGATCACCGGTGAGATTCGTCTCTCTGATCTGGCGAAAGTTGAAGGCGACGTAGTTGACCTGAACACGCTGAAAGCAGCAAACATTATCGGTATTCAGATTGAATTCGCGAAAGTGATTCTGTCTGGCGAGGTTTCTCGTCCGGTAACTGTTCGCGGCCTGCGTGTCACTAAAGGCGCTCGTGCTGCTATCGAAGCTGCTGGCGGTAAAATCGAGGAATAAGTAGCAGATGGCAAAGCAACCGGGATTAGATTTTCAAAGTGCTAAAGGCGGGCTAGGTGAGCTGAAACGCAGACTGATGTTTGTTATCGGTGCGCTGATTGTTTTCCGCATTGGCTCTTTTATTCCGATCCCTGGTATTGATGCCGCTGTACTTGCCAAACTGCTTGAACAACAGCGAGGCACTATCATTGAAATGTTTAACATGTTCTCTGGTGGTGCTCTCAGCCGTGCTTCTATCTTTGCATTGGGTATCATGCCGTATATTTCGGCATCGATTATTATCCAGCTGTTAACGGTGGTTCACCCAGCGTTAGCAGAGTTGAAGAAAGAAGGGGAATCTGGTCGTCGTAAGATTAGTCAGTACACCCGTTACGGAACTCTGGTGTTGGCAATATTCCAGTCAATCGGTATTGCTACCGGTTTACCGAATATGCCTGGTATGCAGGGCCTGGTGTTAAACCCAGGCTTTGCATTCTACTTCACCGCTGTTGTGAGTCTTGTCACGGGAACGATGTTCCTTATGTGGCTGGGCGAACAGATTACTGAGCGTGGTATCGGCAACGGTATCTCAATCATAATCTTCGCTGGTATTGTTGCGGGTTTGCCGCCGGCCGTTGGCCATACTATCGAGCAAGCAAGGCAAGGCGACCTGCACTTCCTTCTGTTGCTGTTGGTTGCAGTACTAGTATTCGCAGTGACCTTCTTCGTTGTTTTTGTTGAACGTGGTCAACGCCGCATTGTGGTAAACTACGCAAAACGTCAACAAGGTCGTCGTGTCTATGCTGCGCAGAGCACGCATTTACCGCTGAAAGTGAATATGGCTGGTGTTATTCCAGCAATCTTTGCTTCCAGTATTATTCTGTTCCCTGCAACGATTGCATCGTGGTTTGGGGGCGGAACCGGTTGGAACTGGCTGACTACAATTTCGCTGTATTTGCAGCCTGGGCAACCGCTTTATGTGTTACTCTATGCGTCTGCAATCATCTTCTTCTGTTTCTTCTATACGGCGTTGGTTTTCAACCCTCGTGAAACAGCAGATAACCTGAAGAAGTCCGGTGCATTTGTACCAGGAATTCGTCCGGGAGAACAAACGGCGAAGTATATTGATAAAGTAATGACCCGCCTGACCTTGGTTGGTGCGTTGTACATTACCTTTATCTGCCTAATCCCGGAGTTCATGCGTGACGCAATGAAAGTGCCTTTCTACTTCGGTGGAACCTCACTGCTCATTGTTGTCGTGGTTATCATGGACTTTATGGCTCAAGTGCAAACTCTGATGATGTCAAGTCAGTACGAGTCTGCATTGAAGAAAGCGAATCTGAAAGGCTACGGCCGTTAATAGTCGCTTGAGAAGTTACGGAGAGTAAAAATGAAAGTTCGTGCTTCCGTCAAGAAATTATGTCGTAACTGCAAAATCGTTAAGCGTGACGGTGTTATTCGCGTGATTTGCAGCGCCGAACCGAAGCATAAACAGCGTCAAGGCTGATTATCTCGCATATTTTTCTTGCAAAGTTGGGTTGAGCTGGCTAGATTAGCCAGCCAATCTTTTGTATGTCTATGCGTTTCCATTTGAGTATCCTGAAAACGGGCTTTTCGGTATGGGACGCATAATCTAAATAGTAGGAGTGCATAGTGGCCCGTATAGCAGGCATTAACATTCCTGATCAAAAACATACCGTGATCGCTTTAACTTCGATCTACGGTGTAGGCAAGACTCGTTCAAAGGCCATTTGTGCTGCGGCGGGTATCGCTGAAGATGTTAAGATCAGAGAGCTGTCTGAAGAACAAATCGACACGCTGCGTGACGAAGTTGCCAAATTTGTCGTTGAAGGTGATCTACGCCGTGAAGTGAGTATGAGCATCAAGCGTCTGATGGACCTTGGTTGCTATCGCGGTTTGCGTCATCGTCGTGGTCTGCCAGTACGCGGTCAGCGTACGAAGACCAACGCACGTACCCGTAAGGGTCCGCGCAAACCGATCAAGAAATAATCGGGGTGATTGAATAATGGCAAAGGCACCAGTTCGTGCACGTAAGCGTGTAAGAAAACAAGTCTCTGACGGCGTGGCTCATGTCCATGCTTCTTTCAACAACACAATCGTTACTATTACTGATCGTCAGGGTAATGCATTGGGTTGGGCAACTGCCGGTGGTTCCGGTTTCCGTGGCTCTCGCAAGTCCACTCCGTTCGCAGCTCAGGTTGCAGCAGAGCGTTGCGCAGAAGCTGTGAAAGAATACGGTATCAAGAACCTTGAAGTTATGGTTAAGGGACCGGGTCCAGGCCGCGAATCTACTATTCGTGCTCTGAACGCCGCTGGTTTCCGCATCACTAATATTACTGATGTGACTCCGATCCCTCACAACGGTTGTCGTCCGCCGAAAAAACGTCGCGTATAACGCTCGTTTTTAGGAATGTTGGAGAAAGAAAATGGCAAGATATTTGGGTCCTAAGCTCAAGCTGAGCCGTCGCGAGGGCACAGACCTGTTCCTGAAGTCTGGTGTTCGCGCGATCGATACCAAGTGTAAAATTGAACAAGCTCCTGGCCAGCACGGTGCGCGTAAACCGCGTCTGTCTGACTATGGTGTGCAGTTGCGTGAAAAGCAAAAAGTTCGCCGTATGTTCGGTGTTCTGGAGCGTCAGTTCCGTAACTACTATAAAGAAGCAGCTCGTCTGAAAGGCAACACCGGTGAAAACCTGTTGGCTCTGCTGGAAGGTCGTCTTGACAACGTTGTTTACCGTATGGGCTTCGGTGCTACTCGTGCAGAATCACGTCAGCTCGTTAGCCACAAAGCAGTAATGGTAAATGGTCGCGTTGTTAACATCGCTTCTTATCAGGTAACTCCGAATGACGTAGTTAGCATCCGTGAGAAAGCCAAAAAGCAATCTCGCGTGAAGGCCGCTCTGGAGCTGGCTGAACAGCGTGAAAAGCCAACCTGGCTGGAAGTTGATGCTGCTAAGATGGAAGGTGTGTTCAAGCGTAAGCCTGAGCGTACAGATCTGTCTGCGGACATTAACGAACACCTGATCGTCGAGCTTTACTCCAAGTAAGGCTTAGTACCAAAGAGAGGACACAATGCAGGGTTCTGTGACAGAGTTTCTAAAACCGCGCCTGGTAGATATCGAGCAAGTGAGTTCGACGCACGCCAAGGTGACCCTTGAGCCTTTAGAGCGTGGCTTTGGCCATACTCTTGGTAATGCACTGCGCCGTATTCTGCTCTCATCGATGCCGGGTTGCGCGGTGACAGAGGTTGAGATTGATGGTGTACTACATGAGTACAGCACCAAAGAAGGCGTTCAGGAGGATATCCTGGAAATCCTGCTCAACCTGAAAGGGCTGGCGGTGAGAGTTCAAGGTAAAGATGATGTTATTCTTACTCTGAATAAGTCTGGCATTGGCCCTGTGACTGCAGCCGATATCACCCATGATGGTGATGTCGAAATCGTCAAGCCGCAGCATGTGATCTGCCACCTGACCGATGAGAACGCATCTATTAGCATGCGTATCAAAGTTCAGCGCGGTCGCGGTTATGTGCCGGCCTCTGCCCGAATTCATTCGGAAGAAGATGAGCGCCCAATCGGACGTTTGCTGGTCGACGCTTGCTACAGCCCTGTAGAGCGAATTGCCTACAATGTTGAAGCTGCGCGTGTAGAACAGCGCACCGACCTGGATAAGCTGGTCATCGAAATGGAAACCAACGGCACAATCGATCCTGAAGAGGCGATTCGTCGTGCGGCAACCATTCTGGCTGAACAACTTGAAGCTTTCGTTGACTTACGTGATGTACGTCAACCAGAAGTTAAAGAAGAGAAACCAGAATTCGATCCGATCCTGCTGCGCCCTGTTGACGATCTGGAATTGACTGTCCGCTCTGCTAACTGCCTTAAGGCAGAAGCTATCCACTATATCGGTGATCTGGTACAGCGTACCGAAGTTGAGCTGCTCAAAACGCCTAACTTGGGTAAAAAATCTCTTACTGAGATTAAAGACGTGCTGGCTTCCCGTGGTTTGTCTCTGGGCATGCGCCTGGAAAACTGGCCACCGGCAAGCATCGCTGACGAGTAACCGGATCACAGGTTAAGGTTTTACTGAGAAGGATAAGGTCATGCGCCATCGTAAGAGTGGTCGTCAACTGAACCGCAACAGCAGCCATCGCCAGGCTATGTTCCGCAACATGGCAGGTTCACTGGTTCGTCATGAGATCATCAAGACGACTCTGCCTAAAGCGAAAGAGCTGCGTCGCGTAGTTGAGCCGCTGATTACTCTTGCCAAGACTGATAGCGTTGCTAATCGTCGTCTGGCATTCGCCCGCACTCGTGATAACGAGATCGTGGCAAAACTGTTTAATGAATTGGGTCCGCGCTTTGCAGCGCGTACTGGTGGTTACACTCGTATTCTTAAGTGTGGCTTCCGTGCTGGTGATAACGCTCCGATGGCTTACATCGAGCTGGTTGACCGCGCCGAATCTCAAACAGAAGCTGCTGCAGAGTAATCTGTAGTAACGTGAAAAAACCGGGCTTGCCCGGTTTTTTTATATCTGAAATTCCCCTCCGGCATTAATTCATCGTATCTTTGTTGTATCTCTTACCAGCAAGAACGACATACGTTGCTTCATAAAATTGTTGAGGAATAATCATGTTTCGTATTGGAGAGTTGGCCAAACTGGCGGACGTTACACCTGATACCATTCGTTATTACGAAAAGCAGCAAATGATGGCTCATGAAGTCAGGACTGAAGGCGGATTCAGACTTTACAGCGAAAGTGATTTACAGCGTTTGAAATTCATCCGTTATGCCAAGCAGTTAGGCTTCACTCTTGAAACGATCAGTGAACTTTTGTCTATCCGAGTTGATCCCGAACATCATACATGCCAGGAATCAAAGAGCATTGTGCAGTCGAGGCTGCTCGAAGTTGAGTCGAAAATTAAAGAATTACAGCATATGAAAAGATCATTACAAAGACTGAATGATGCCTGCTGTGGAAGCGCTCATAGCAGTGAGTATTGTTCAATTCTCGAGGCTCTTGAGCAAGGTGCGAGCCAGCGAAAAGAATAAATTGCAGTCCGATATGTGCAGGCATAGAATAATGCCGTTATTTTAATCTATCTGGAGTTTGTATGAGCAAGTATCAGCATAAAAAAGGTGTCATCAGGGATAATGCCATCGAGGCTTTACTGCATGACCCGTTATTTCGCCAAAGAGTTGAGCAGAATAAGAAAGGGAAAGGTAGTTATCAACGAACAGCAAAACATGGAAAACGTAGTAACTGGGAGGCCAGTGGCAAACAAGCAAATTGTTTTTTTACCACTGGCCTTCCTGTTTTAACTAGCGCAATCAGATTCGCTCATTCTGCTGTTTAAGCAGGTCGCGGATTTCGCTGAGTAATATTTCTTCTTTTGTTGGCACCGGTGGTGCTGCAGGTTCTTCTTTTTTCTTACGATTCAGTTGGTTTAGCGCTTTGATTGCCATGAAGATTGCGAACGCAACGATCACGAAATCAAAGATATTTTGAATAAAAACGCCGTAATGCATTACCACTGCCGGAATATCTCCGACTGCAGGTCTTAGCGTTATAGCGAATTGTTTAAAATCAACACCACCAATCAATAACCCCAGTGGCGGCATAATAATATCTGCAACCAGTGATGAAACGATTTTCCCGAATGCCGCACCAATGATGACACCCACTGCCAAATCAACAACATTTCCGCGCATCGCGAATTCGCGAAATTCTTTTAACATGCTCATTTTTCTCTCCTTGTTCCGGCTGACGTTAATAAGTCTAACAAATGATGACTCGATTGCCATTACATCAGGAAATAAGAATTTATTGCTAATTCAATAGGTTTAGTAAGGTTTATCGAATTTGAAAGTGAGTGGGCAGAAAAGTAATCTGCCCAAAAGTGATTACAGGAAGAATGGACTCGGCTGGAACAGGCGTTCTACATCGCTAACAAATTTCTTATCTGTCAGGAACATAATGACATGGTCACCTTGTTCGATGCGTAAATTGTCATTAGCGATCATGACATCATTGCCACGAACGACTGCGCCGATAATTGTTCCTGGCGGAAGTTTTATCTCATCAATAGATCGTCCTACTACACGTGAAGTACTTTCGTCACCGTGCGCAACGGCCTCAATCGCTTCGGCTACTCCACGACGCAAAGATGAAACGCTGACGATATCAGCTTTCCGCACGTGCCCCAGAAGCGCCGAAATGGTGGCTTGCTGCGGTGAAATTGCAATATCAATTACGCTGCCCTGTACCAGGTCCACGTAAGCTTTACGCTGAATAAGAACCATCACTTTTTTGGCTCCCATACGTTTAGCCAGCATCGCAGACATAATATTTGCTTCATCATCGTTGGTGACGGCGATAAACAAATCTACCTGTTCGATATGCTCTTCAGCCAGCAGCTCCTGATCGGAAGCATCGCCATAGAATACAATGGTGTTTTGCAGCATTTCCGCAAGTTCGGCTGCGCGTTGTGGATCGCGTTCAATAAGCTTAACGCTGTAATCCTTTTCAAGGCGTTGCGCCAGACCAGCGCCAATATTACCGCCGCCAACGAGCATGATGCGCTTATACGGTTTTTCCAGACGTTGTAGCTCACTCATTACCGCCCGAATATGCTGAGATGCGGCAATGAAGAAGACTTCGTCCCCAGCTTCAACGATGGTTGAACCTTGCGGGCGAATTGGACGGTCATGGCGGAAAATAGCGGCGACACGAGTTTCGATATGCGGCATATGTTCACGCATCGTCGAAAGGGCATTCCCTACCAATGGGCCACCGTAATAGGCTTTCACTACCGCAAGACTGACTTTCCCTTCTGCGAAATTCACGACCTGAAGCGCCCCAGGATACTCAATCAGACGATAAATATTGTCGATAACTAATTGTTCTGGCGCAATAAGATGGTCAATTGGCACAGCTTCAGCGTTAAACAAACGCTCGGCGTCACGCACGTAATCTGGCGCACGGATACGCGCAATTCGGTTTGGCGTGTTAAACAACGAATACGCCACCTGGCAGGCGATCATATTCGTTTCATCAGAACTGGTAACAGCAACCAGCATATCGGCGTCGTCTGCACCTGCTTCGCGTAAAACACGTGGATGCGAGCCGTGCCCCTGCACAACACGTAAATCGAACTTATCTTGCAAGCTGCGTAGGCGATCCTGATTAGTATCAACAACGGTAATATCGTTGTTCTCACCAACCAGGTTTTCTGCCAGCGTGCCGCCAACCTGGCCAGCACCGAGAATTATTATTTTCATTGTTTATAGCTTCATGGGTGATGAAACCTAAGACTCAGCAAACTGAATCAGCTCTTAATTAGCTTAGCGTAAAAGAAGCCGTCACCGTCTTCCTGGGAAGGTAGATTCTGGATCCCCGGCTTTTCAGTTGTACCCGTTTCAACCAGTTTTGCTTCTGGATGCAGGGCCAGGAATGCGGCGACTTGCTGGCAATTCTCTTCCGGCAGGATAGAACAGGTCGCGTAGACCAATGTTCCACCCGTTTTCAGTTTTGGCCAGATAGCTTCAAGAATCTCTTTTTGCAGCGCGGCTAATTCAGCGATATCACGGTCACGGCGCAGCCATTTGATATCCGGATGACGTCGAATAACCCCTGTTGCTGAACATGGAGCGTCAAGAAGAATACGATCAAATTGCTGGTTGCCACACCACTGCTCAGGGTAACGACCATCACCTTTTTTCACATCAGCGGTCATTCCCAAACGTTGTAGGTTTTCGTGGACTCTTTTCAGGCGCTGTTCATCAATGTCTACTGCCATGACACGCGCTTTTGGAGCAGCTTCCAGAATATGTGTCGTTTTTCCGCCCGGTGCCGCACACAAATCCAGGATCGTATCGCCGTTTTGCGGATCAAGCAGATCAACACAACCCTGAGCTGAGGCGTCCTGAACAGTCACCCAGCCCTCTTCAAATCCAGGCAGCGCATGCACAGGAGCTGGAGTCTCGAGACGCACAGCGTCGCGATATTGCGGGTGAGCATGTCCTTCAAAGCCTTTTTCAGCCAGTAGTGCCATCCACTCTTCACGCGTTTGATGCTGACGGTTCACGCGTAGCCACATTGGTGGGCGCTGATTGTTAGCCTCAATGATGGATTGCCACTGATTAGGGTAGGCTTTTTTCAAACGTTGCAGCAACCAGGAAGGATGTAAAAAACGACTTTCGTGTTTCGCCGCTTCCGCCATTAATTCTTCTTGCTGCCGTTGGAACTGACGAAGAACGCCATTAATCAGCCCTTTCAGCGACTGGCGTTTAATTGCTACCGCGCCTTCAACCGTTTCTGCCAGAGCGGCATGGGCTGGAATTCGGGTATAAAGCAGCTGATAAAAACCCACCATAATCAGATAGTGGATGGTGCGTTGCTTGCCGGTCATTGGACGGGACATCAATTTACCAATCAGCCATTCTAGCTGCGGTAAGGTGCGTAATACACCAAAGCAAAGCTCTTGTAGTAAAGCTCTATCTTTATCAGAGACTTTTTGTTGCATGGCTGGTAGGACATTGCTGAGCGATTGGCCCTGTTCCACAACTTGTTCAATCGTCTGTGCGGCCATACTGCGAAGATTTTGTGTTTTTTTCATAACAACGCTCTGGTTTTTCGGCGCTTAAAAACAAAAATGCCCAGGTGTTTGACCTGGGCGCAAAGAATTTCTTTTATCAGGCGAGGAGTGCACCTGGCTTAAACCATTCGCTGCGAGAGTTCAGAATATCCTGAGCGCTCATTGCTTTTTTACCTGCGGGTTGAAGCGATTCCAGATTTAAAATCCCTTCACCTGTTGCCACCTGAATACCCTGCTTACTGGCTTCGATGATTGTTCCAGGGATTGCTTTAGCCGGCTGGTTGATCACGGATGCTTGCCAGATTTTGACAGGCTGCCCGTCAATTTCCAGCCAACTCATTGGCCACGGGTTAAATGCACGGATATTGCGCTCGAGCTGTGCCGCGGAAAGTGACCAATCGACGCGGGCCTCTTCCTTGCTGAGCTTTTCAGCGTAAGTCACTAATTCTTCATTCTGAGTTTCAGGTTTTGCAGTGCCTGCTGCCAACTGACTCAATGTTTCCAGTAACCCCTGAGGGCCAAGCTCTGCCAGTTTATCGTACAACGTTGCGCTGGTATCTGTCGCTTCAATCGGGCATGCGAGTTTAACCAGCATATCGCCAGTATCCAGACCAACATCCATCTGCATGATGGTTACGCCAGTTTCAGCATCACCTGCCCATAATGAGCGCTGGATAGGCGCCGCACCGCGCCAGCGTGGCAGCAGTGACCCGTGCACATTGATGCAACCCAGGCGAGGCATATCAAGAACTGCTTTTGGCAGAATCAAACCGTAAGCCACGACGACCATCACATCGGCATCCAGGTTGGAAACCAATTCCTGATTTTCAGCAGGGCGCAATGACGCAGGTTGAAAAACGGGGATATTCTTTTCCGTAGCCAACACTTTGACAGGACTCGGCATCAGCTTTTTACCACGTCCAGCGGGCCGGTCGGGTTGTGTGAATACGCCAACGACCTGGTGCTGAGAAGACAACAGCGCGTCTAGATGACGCGCTGCGAAGTCAGGTGTGCCAGCGAAAATAATACGTAGTGAATCAGACACATTATTCCCTTTTGTGATGTATTAGGCGCTCTTATTCAGGCGAGCCATTTTTTCCAGTTTCTGACGAATACGCTGACGTTTCAACGGCGAAAGATAATCGACGAAAAGTTTGCCAACCAAGTGATCCATCTCGTGCTGAATACAAATAGCCAGCAGGCCATCAGCTTCTAGTTCGTACGATTTACCTTCACGATCGAGCGCGCGGATTTTGACTTTTTCCGCACGTGGAACCAGTGCACGTTGTTCAGGAATAGAAAGGCAACCTTCTTCGATACCTGTTTCACCGCTTTTTTCCAGCAGTTCAGGGTTAATCAACACCAGCCGTTCATCGCGATTCTCGGAAACATCAATCACGATAATACGTTGATGGATATCCACCTGCGTTGCTGCCAGGCCAATACCTTCCTCTGCGTACATTGTCTCGAACATGTCATCGACAATCCGCTGAATCTCCGCATTCACCTCTTTAACCGGCGTCGCAACAGTGCGAAGGCGCTCGTCCGGAAAATGTAATACCTGCAAAACTGACATAAATATCCAGAGCTGTGTTCAATTGATAGAAAGATTATTACCTCTATTCTAGACATTTCCCCGCCTGATTGACAGCATCAGTGACCAATCGCAAGGATTGCTTTTATAGCTTATGGCAGGGGGAAGTTATGCCAACAAAAGAGATTTGGTTACGCCTTATGGCTGTTCAAAGCTTGAGTGGCGATAAGCTATTAAAAATTGCCCATTTCTTATTGAGTGAGTCGGAGTATTCGTCATTCTCGCTGGCTAAAGCAGGGATGTCTGCTCCACAGATATCTCAGTTTCTGGCACTCAGTAATAAAGAACTGGAAGCATCATTCAACTGGCTTGAACAACCTAATCATCATCTCCTGACTGCAGATGACCCAGCATATCCCGAGCAACTACGGGCAATAGACTGTTACCCCGCAGCGCTATTTGTCGCGGGTGATGTGGCGCTTCTTTCCAGTAATCAGCTTGCAGTAGTGGGTAATCGCGGCCTTACTCTTTACGGCGAACGTTGGTGCCGGATGTTTTGTGAGCCACTCGCTACCGCTGGGTTAACAATAACCAGTGGCCTGGCTTTGGGTATTGATGCGGTAGCGCACCGCGCAGCACTCAATGTTCATGGAAAAACCCTCGCGGTATTGGGAAACGGTCTGGCAGAAATCTACCCCAAACGGCATAAGCAGTTGGGTCAGCAGATCATTGCTGAAGGAGGGACGGTAGTATCTGAGTTTCCACTTACGACCTCGCCGTATCCTGGTAACTTCCCTCGCAGAAATCGCATCATTAGCGGGCTAAGCCGGGCAGTATTTGTTGTGGAGGCGAGTGAGCGCAGCGGTTCGTTGGTTACAGCGCGTTATGCCCTCGAACAAGGCCGTGAACTATTTGCATTACCTGGGGCCGTGGGTAGCCCGGGGAGTGAAGGCCCGCATTGGTTGATTAAGCAGGGGGCAACTCTTGTGAGTCATCCTACAGATATTCTCGAGTATCTAGAAAACGAACTGCAATGGCTTCCGCCACCTCACAAAGCATTAATATATTCACACAATGAAGGGGATCGCACATTGCCATTTCCTGAGCTGTTGGCTAACGTAGGAGATGAGGTTACACCTGTTGACGTCGTCGCTGAACGTGCCGGCCAACCTGTGCCAGTTACGGTAGCCCAGCTACTCGAACTGGAGTTAGCAGGATGGATCGCAGCTGTACCCGGCGGCTATGTCCGATTGAGGAGGGCATGCCATGTTCGACGTACTAATGTACTTATTTGAAACCTACATCCACAACGAAGTGGAAATGCGAGTTGATCAAGATAAATTAACGCGTGATCTCGCCGACGCTGGTTTTGATCACGAAGACATTTATAACGCTCTTGTATGGCTTGAAAAACTGGCAGACTATCAAGAGGGTCTGACAGAACCCATGCAACTGGCCGCTGACCCGCTTTCTATGCGGATCTATACCGCAGAAGAATGCCAGCGACTTGATGCGACTTGCCGGGGGTTTTTACTGTTCCTGGAACAGATTCAGGTGCTGAACCTCGAAACTCGTGAAATGGTCATTGAACGAGTATTGGCGCTAGACACCGCTGAGTTTGAGCTGGAAGACTTAAAGTGGGTAGTGCTAATGGTACTGTTCAATATTCCGGGTTGCGAAAACGCATATCAGCAAATGGAAGAATTACTCTTCGAAGTAAATGAAGGTATGCTGCACTAAATTAAAGTCGCAGCATGGGATGTTATGACCAAATCAGCACTGTTCACTGTGCCTAAAAATGAACCCTGTCCACAATGCGGGGCAGGGTTAGTGATTCGTTCCGGTAAACATGGCCCTTTTCTTGGCTGTTCTCATTACCCGGAATGTGATTATGTGCGCCCGCTAAAAAACCAGGCTGACGCCCATATAGTTAAAGTACTGGAAGGCCAGCTCTGCCCGTTATGCCAGGAGAACCTTGTTCTACGCCAGGGGCGTTTTGGCATGTTCATTGGTTGTAGCAACTATCCTTCCTGCGAACACACGGAAGTCATCGATAAACCTGATGAAACGGCAATTAGCTGCCCGCAATGCCAGCAGGGGAAATTAGTCCAGCGCCGTTCTCGATTTGGCAAAACATTTTGGTCTTGTGATAGCTACCCGACATGTCAGTTTGTTATCAACAGCAAACCGGAAGCGGGCGAATGCCCTGTATGTCACTATCCTTTACTTATCGAAAAGAAAACCGCACAGGGCTTAAAACATTTCTGTGCCAGTAAACAATGTGGAAAGCCGGTAACGGCGGAATAAAAGCTTGTGAAGACAAACCTGCAAAAAGAGCAACTCGTAGAGATCGTTGCCGCCTTAAAAGAACAACAAGTCATCGCTTATCCAACCGAAGCTGTATTCGGTGTCGGTTGTGATCCTGACAGTGAATTAGCCGTTACGCGTTTGCTTGAGTTAAAACATCGTCCTGTCGACAAAGGCCTGATTCTGATTGCTGCGAATTTCGAGCAACTAGTTCCTTATATAGATAGTTCCGCACTTTCACAAAAGCAGACAGAAGATGTGTTTTCTTGCTGGCCAGGACCAGTGACTTTTGTCTTTCCTGCGCTTCCTTCAACGCCGCGCTGGCTAACGGGTCGGTTTGATTCCCTGGCTGTGAGAGTCACTGACCATCCTTTAGTTCGCGATTTATGCGAGGCGTTTGGCAAACCTTTGGTTTCCACCAGTGCCAACTTATCCGGCCTACCTCCGTGTCGCACTGCCGATGAAGTCTCGCTGCAATTTGGCGATAACTTCCCGGTATTGCGTGGTGATACCGGAGGCCGCCAGAATCCTTCTGAAATTCGTGACGCTTTGACCGGCGAACTTTTCCGCCAAGGGTAATTTAGTTAATGGAAACCTTTGCCGTTTTTGGTAACCCAATTCAGCACAGCAAATCACCGCAAATACACAAGATGTTTGCTGAACAACTAACTATCGAGCATCCATATGGTCGCGTGTTGGCACCTGTTGATGCTTTTATTGAAACACTGGAGCAATTTTTCCAGGCTGGCGGCAAAGGCATCAACATTACCGTTCCTTTTAAGGAGCAGGCATTCGCTCGGGCAGATGAACTGACTGAACGTGCAGCTTTAGCCGGAGCGGTGAATACTCTCAAACGTCTGGAAGATGGTCGTCTGTTGGGGGATAACACTGACGGTATTGGGTTGTTAACCGACCTGGAACGTTTGTCGTTCATTAAACCGAGGCAGCGCATTTTGTTGTTAGGTGCTGGTGGAGCGGCAAGAGGGGTATTATTGCCACTGCTTTCACTTGATTGCGCAGTAACGATAGTTAACCGAACCTTTTCCCGAGCACAAGAACTCGCACAACTCTTTAGCCACACTGGAAGTGTTAAGGCGTTGGCGCAATGTGACCTCGATGGCCATGAATTTGATCTCATTATCAATGCGACTTCGAGTGGAATCGCTGGTGACATTCCAGCGATCCCAGCGTCGCTGCTTTCGCACAACGTTTATTGCTACGACATGTTCTACCAAAAGGGTGAAACCCCCTTCCTGCTTTGGTGCAAACAACACGGCGTTCAACACTACGCTGACGGTTTGGGGATGTTGGTGGGGCAAGCTGCGCATGCATTTTTACTGTGGCATGGAGTATTACCTGAAATCACACCCGTGATAGAAAAGCTAAAACAGGAAATGTTGCAGTGAACCAGGCGATCCAGTTTCCCGATCGTGAATGGTGGGACGATAAGTGTCAGGCTATTTGTTTTCCTGCGGTAGTAAATGGGTTTCAGGTGATGTGCGGCATTTCCGGGGAGATTATCGCCAGCCGCTATGGTGGCGATAATAATGAATCATGGCTCGAGCACTTCCGTCTTCATCGTTGGGACCTGGAAGAAGAAGCTGAGGCAATGATTGTCGAAGACGAAGATGACGATCAAGGCTGGGTCTGGCTTTCCTGAGCGAGGTATTCATCTTTCCATCGTACATAGTTATTGGCTGAGTATTTTAAGCCTTCCCGTTCTTCTGATGTGAGTGGGCGAATCTGTTTAACCGGGCTACCCAAATAAAGGTAACCACTTTCAAGTCGCTTGTGTTGTGGCACCAGACTTCCCGCACCAATCATTACGTCATCTTCTATTACTACACCATCCAGCAAAATCGATCCCATACCGACAAGCACGCGATTGCCAATAGTGCAGCCGTGCAGCATGACCTTGTGTCCAACAGTTACATCTTCACCAACAACTAGCGGGTTACCTTCCGGGTTGTAGGCGGATTTATGCGTGACGTGCAGAACACTGCCATCCTGAATGTTGCTACGAGCACCAATAGCGACATAGTTTACGTCACCACGAATGGCGACTAGCGGCCAAATACTCACATCATCGGCAAGACGTACATCGCCAATGACGACACTGGAACTATCAAGCATCACTCGTTGGCCGACTTTAGGGTAAGTTTTTTGAAAAGGTCGTAATACTGCGGACATAAATACCTCTGGAAGTTCTCTTCGTAGATAGACTGTGGCTGCTTTCTGAACCGAAGGCAAGAAGGGAAACCGTCAAAAACAGGGCAGATCGAACACGATCGCAGCGAAAAGGGCGAAAACTAATCAGTCAGTAGAAAAGATCGAAAAAAGGGTTGTGCAATAAAAAGAGATCCCTATAATGCGCCTCCATCGACACGGAACATGTGAACAACATCACAGAGTAACGGCGGCGATGAGAGTCAAATATCCTGAAATTAAGGGTTGACTCTGAAAGAGGAAAGCGTAATATGCGCCACCTCGAGTTAGCAAGCGAAAGCGCCTGACTCACTGCTCTTTAACAATTTATCAGACAATCTGTGTGGGCACTCGCAGGATTGATATCTCAGATACCTTCGGGTATCAAAAAAATATCAAGTCTTGAAGAGTGACCAAGCAGTAATTCATTTAGTTGAATTATTACGAAAGTTAATTTTTGAGCACCGCTTCACGAGTTGAAGCAAATCAAGCTTTTAATTGAAGAGTTTGATCATGGCTCAGATTGAACGCTGGCGGCAGGCCTAACACATGCAAGTCGAGCGGTAGCACAGGGAGCTTGCTCCTGGGTGACGAGCGGCGGACGGGTGAGTAATGTCTGGGAAACTGCCTGATGGAGGGGGATAACTACTGGAAACGGTAGCTAATACCGCATAACGTCTTCGGACCAAAGAGGGGGACCTTCGGGCCTCTTGCCATCAGATGTGCCCAGATGGGATTAGCTAGTAGGTGAGGTAATGGCTCACCTAGGCGACGATCCCTAGCTGGTCTGAGAGGATGACCAGCCACACTGGAACTGAGACACGGTCCAGACTCCTACGGGAGGCAGCAGTGGGGAATATTGCACAATGGGCGCAAGCCTGATGCAGCCATGCCGCGTGTATGAAGAAGGCCTTCGGGTTGTAAAGTACTTTCAGCGAGGAGGAAGGCATTGTGGTTAATAACCACAGTGATTGACGTTACTCGCAGAAGAAGCACCGGCTAACTCCGTGCCAGCAGCCGCGGTAATACGGAGGGTGCAAGCGTTAATCGGAATTACTGGGCGTAAAGCGCACGCAGGCGGTCTGTCAAGTCGGATGTGAAATCCCCGGGCTCAACCTGGGAACTGCATTCGAAACTGGCAGGCTAGAGTCTTGTAGAGGGGGGTAGAATTCCAGGTGTAGCGGTGAAATGCGTAGAGATCTGGAGGAATACCGGTGGCGAAGGCGGCCCCCTGGACAAAGACTGACGCTCAGGTGCGAAAGCGTGGGGAGCAAACAGGATTAGATACCCTGGTAGTCCACGCCGTAAACGATGTCGACTTGGAGGTTGTTCCCTTGAGGAGTGGCTTCCGGAGCTAACGCGTTAAGTCGACCGCCTGGGGAGTACGGCCGCAAGGTTAAAACTCAAATGAATTGACGGGGGCCCGCACAAGCGGTGGAGCATGTGGTTTAATTCGATGCAACGCGAAGAACCTTACCTACTCTTGACATCCAGAGAATTCGCTAGAGATAGCTTAGTGCCTTCGGGAACTCTGAGACAGGTGCTGCATGGCTGTCGTCAGCTCGTGTTGTGAAATGTTGGGTTAAGTCCCGCAACGAGCGCAACCCTTATCCTTTGTTGCCAGCGGTTCGGCCGGGAACTCAAAGGAGACTGCCAGTGATAAACTGGAGGAAGGTGGGGATGACGTCAAGTCATCATGGCCCTTACGAGTAGGGCTACACACGTGCTACAATGGCGCATACAAAGAGAAGCGACCTCGCGAGAGCAAGCGGACCTCATAAAGTGCGTCGTAGTCCGGATCGGAGTCTGCAACTCGACTCCGTGAAGTCGGAATCGCTAGTAATCGTAGATCAGAATGCTACGGTGAATACGTTCCCGGGCCTTGTACACACCGCCCGTCACACCATGGGAGTGGGTTGCAAAAGAAGTAGGTAGCTTAACCTTCGGGAGGGCGCTTACCACTTTGTGATTCATGACTGGGGTGAAGTCGTAACAAGGTAACCGTAGGGGAACCTGCGGTTGGATCACCTCCTTACCTAATAGATACGAACTTGCGTAGTGCTCACACAGATTGTCTGATAGAAAACGAGCAGTAAAACCTTATAGGCTTGTAGCTCAGGTGGTTAGAGCGCACCCCTGATAAGGGTGAGGTCGGTGGTTCAAGTCCACTCAGGCCTACCAAATTCTCCGCTATCCTGCGTTACAGCATCACTCGCATATTTCAATATGCTTCGTGACGCTGCGCCTTGACTAGCGAATAATTCACGGTAAATCAAAGGTTTTACGAAATCGATGGGGCTATAGCTCAGCTGGGAGAGCGCCTGCCTTGCACGCAGGAGGTCAGCGGTTCGATCCCGCTTAGCTCCACCATCATTTCATGCTCACCCAATACTTCTAAGTGTACTGTTTAACAGTGTGCTGAGAAGTATTTGCTCTTTAAAAATCCGGAACAAGCTGAAAATTGAAACGACACACTGTTTTCTTTCTCCGTAATAAGAAAGGAAAATGCGGTGTGTTCGAGTCTCTCAAATTTTCACAACATACGATTGTGTCTTACGAGACATCTTCGGGTTGTGAGGTTAAGCGACTAAGCGTACACGGTGGATGCCCTGGCAGTCAGAGGCGATGAAGGACGTGCTAATCTGCGATAAGCGTCGGTAAGGTGATATGAACCGTTATAACCGACGATTTCCGAATGGGGAAACCCAGTGTGATTCGTCACACTATCGTTAAGTGAATACATAGCTTAACGAAGCGAACCGGGGGAACTGAAACATCTAAGTACCCCGAGGAAAAGAAATCAACCGAGATTCCCCCAGTAGCGGCGAGCGAACGGGGAGCAGCCCAGAGTCTGAATCAGTTTGTGTATTAGTGGAAGCGTCTGGAAAGTCGCAGGGTACAGGGTGATACTCCCGTACACAAAAATGCACATACTGTGAACTCGAAGAGTAGGGCGGGACACGTGGTATCCTGTCTGAATATGGGGGGACCATCCTCCAAGGCTAAATACTCCTGACTGACCGATAGTGAACCAGTACCGTGAGGGAAAGGCGAAAAGAACCCCGGCGAGGGGAGTGAAACAGAACCTGAAACCGTGTACGTACAAGCAGTGGGAGCCTCTTTTATGGGGTGACTGCGTACCTTTTGTATAATGGGTCAGCGACTTATATTCTGTAGCAAGGTTAACCGTATAGGGGAGCCGCAGGGAAACCGAGTCTTAACTGGGCGTTAAGTTGCAGGGTATAGACCCGAAACCCGGTGATCTAGCCATGGGCAGGTTGAAGGTTGGGTAACACTAACTGGAGGACCGAACCGACTAATGTTGAAAAATTAGCGGATGACTTGTGGCTGGGGGTGAAAGGCCAATCAAACCGGGAGATAGCTGGTTCTCCCCGAAAGCTATTTAGGTAGCGCCTCGTGAACTCATCTTCGGGGGTAGAGCACTGTTTCGGCTAGGGGGCCATCCCGGCTTACCAACCCGATGCAAACTACGAATACCGAAGAATGTTATCACGGGAGACACACGGCGGGTGCTAACGTCCGTCGTGAAGAGGGAAACAACCCAGACCGCCAGCTAAGGTCCCAAAGTCATGGTTAAGTGGGAAACGATGTGGGAAGGCACAGACAGCCAGGATGTTGGCTTAGAAGCAGCCATCATTTAAAGAAAGCGTAATAGCTCACTGGTCGAGTCGGCCTGCGCGGAAGATGTAACGGGGCTAAACCATGCACCGAAGCTGCGGCAGCGACGCTTAGGCGTTGTTGGGTAGGGGAGCGTTCTGTAAGCCGTTGAAGCTGGACTGTGAGGTCTGGTGGAGGTATCAGAAGTGCGAATGCTGACATAAGTAACGATAAAGCGGGTGAAAAACCCGCTCGCCGGAAGACCAAGGGTTCCTGTCCAACGTTAATCGGGGCAGGGTGAGTCGACCCCTAAGGCGAGGCCGAAAGGCGTAGTCGATGGGAAACAGGTTAATATTCCTGTACTCGGTGTTACTGCGAAGGGGGGACGGAGAGGGCTATGTTAGCCGGGCGACGGTTGTCCCGGTTTAAGCATGTAGGCGGAGAGTTTAGGTAAATCCGGACTCTTATCTAACGCTGAGGTGTGATGACGAGGCACTACGGTGCTGAAGTAACAAATGCCGCACTTCCAGGAAAAGCCTCTAAGCATCAGGTAACAACGAATCGTACCCCAAACCGACACAGGTGGTCAGGTAGAGAATACCAAGGCGCTTGAGAGAACTCGGGTGAAGGAACTAGGCAAAATGGTGCCGTAACTTCGGGAGAAGGCACGCTGTCGGTAGGTGAAGTCCCTCGCGGATGGAGCTGAAGGCAGTCGAAGATACCAGCTGGCTGCAACTGTTTATTAAAAACACAGCACTGTGCAAACACGAAAGTGGACGTATACGGTGTGACGCCTGCCCGGTGCCGGAAGGTTAATTGATGGGGTTAAGCGCAAGCTGAAGCTCTTGATCGAAGCCCCGGTAAACGGCGGCCGTAACTATAACGGTCCTAAGGTAGCGAAATTCCTTGTCGGGTAAGTTCCGACCTGCACGAATGGCGTAATGATGGCCAGGCTGTCTCCACCCGAGACTCAGTGAAATTGAAATCGCTGTGAAGATGCAGTGTACCCGCGGCAAGACGGAAAGACCCCGTGAACCTTTACTATAGCTTGACACTGAACATTGAGCCTTGATGTGTAGGATAGGTGGGAGGCTTTGAAGTGTGGACGCCAGTCTGCATGGAGCCAACCTTGAAATACCACCCTTTAATGTTTGATGTTCTAACGTAGACCCGTAATCCGGGTTGCGGACAGTGTCTGGTGGGTAGTTTGACTGGGGCGGTCTCCTCCTAAAGCGTAACGGAGGAGCACGAAGGTTAGCTAATCACGGTCGGACATCGTGAGGTTAGTGCAAAGGCATAAGCTAGCTTGACTGCGAGAGTGACGGCTCGAGCAGGTGCGAAAGCAGGTCTTAGTGATCCGGTGGTTCTGAATGGAAGGGCCATCGCTCAACGGATAAAAGGTACTCCGGGGATAACAGGCTGATACCGCCCAAGAGTTCATATCGACGGCGGTGTTTGGCACCTCGATGTCGGCTCATCACATCCTGGGGCTGAAGTAGGTCCCAAGGGTATGGCTGTTCGCCATTTAAAGTGGTACGCGAGCTGGGTTTAGAACGTCGTGAGACAGTTCGGTCCCTATCTGCCGTGGGCGCTGGAGAATTGAGGGGGGCTGCTCCTAGTACGAGAGGACCGGAGTGGACGCATCACTGGTGTTCGGGTTGTCATGCCAATGGCATTGCCCGGTAGCTAAATGCGGAAAAGATAAGCGCTGAAAGCATCTAAGCGCGAAACTTGCCCCGAGATGAATTCTCCCTGGGAACTTGATTCCCCTGAAGGAACGTTGAAGACTACGACGTTGATAGGCTGGGTGTGTAAGCGTAGCGATACGTTGAGCTAACCAGTACTAATGATCCGTGAGGCTTAACCTTACAACACCGAAGGTGTTTTGGTTGAGAGACTAAGATATTTGATTTTCAGCTTGAACCGAGATTTTAAGTCGATGGTTATGTGAATAACATAACGGTTGATGAAACAGAATATGCCTGGCGGCAGTAGCGCGGTGGTCCCACCTGACCCCATGCCGAACTCAGAAGTGAAACGCCGTAGCGCCGATGGTAGTGTGGGGTCTCCCCATGCGAGAGTAGGGAACTGCCAGGCTCCAAATTAAAGTGTGCTGATATGGCTCAGTTGGTAGAGCGCACCCTTGGTAAGGGTGAGGTCCCCAGTTCGACTCTGGGTATCAGCACCAGTTTTTAGGTTAATGTTCGGCGCTGGATAAAGAATTTGCCTGGCGGCAGTAGCGCGGTGGTCCCACCTGACCCCATGCCGAACTCAGAAGTGAAACGCCGTAGCGCCGATGGTAGTGTGGGGTCTCCCCATGCGAGAGTAGGGAACTGCCAGGCTTCAAATAAACAAAAAGGCCATCCTTTCGGATGGCCTTTTTGTTATGGATTTTTGTCAGGAAAATAAGGCCACTGTCGTGGCCTTTATCTTTAAATATCAATGAATAACCTGAGATAAGAAAGCTCTGGTACGCTCCGACTTCGGATGTGCAAAGAACTCATCCGGGGGCGCTTGTTCAACAATTTCCCCTCGATCCATAAAGATAACTCTATCAGCTACCGTTCGCGCAAAGCCCATTTCGTGTGTTACACACAACATCGTCATGCCAGATTCTGCCAGGCCAATCATCGTATCAAGCACTTCTTTAACCATCTCAGGATCGAGTGCAGAAGTGGGTTCATCAAACAGCATGATCTTGGGCTTCATACATAACGAGCGAGCAATCGCCACACGCTGCTGTTGCCCACCAGAGATTTGTCCTGGGAATTTATGCGCGTGCTCGGCAATTCGCACGCGTTCCAGGTAATGCATTGCTAGTGCTTCGGCCTCTTTCCTGGGCATTTTGCGCACCCAAATCGGGGCAAGCGTGCAGTTTTGCAGTACGGTCAGATGTGGGAAAAGGTTAAAGTGCTGAAATACCATACCAACCTCAGTCCGCACCTTCTCTATATTGCGCAAATCATCATTCAGCTCGGTTCCATCAACGACAATACGTCCTTGTTGATGCTCTTCCAGGTGGTTTATACAACGAATTGTTGTTGATTTACCTGAACCGGAAGGGCCGCATAGAACTATGCGTTCACCTTGTTTGACCTTCAGATTAATATCTTTCAGTACGTGAAATTGCCCGTACCACTTATTAACATTCTCCAGCATGATCATCGCATCAGCGGGTTGCATAGTCATTTGGCTCATTTATTCATCCTCAGTGCGGTGCTCTTCCGGTGTTAAAACGTTTTTCAAGATGCTGGCTATAGCGCGACATACTGAAGCAGAAAATCCAGTAGATAAGCGCGGCAAAAACATATCCTTCAGTCGACATGCCTAGCCAGGCGGGATCAACCGTGGCTTGTTGCACGCTACTAAAGAGATCAAACAAGCCAATAATGATCACCAGGCTGGTGTCTTTGAATAGGGCGATAATGGTATTAACCAGGCCAGGAATGACCATTTTTAGGGCCTGAGGTAAGATAACTAGCCCCTGTGTTTTCCAGTACCCCAGCGCCAGAGATTCCGCCGCTTCATACTGTCCTTTTGGTAGCGCCTGTAAGCCGCCACGTACAACTTCTGCCACATAGGCCGACTGGAACAAAATCACGCCAACCAATGCGCGGATCAATTTATCAATGCTTGTCCCTTCGGATAGAAATAACGGCAGCATGACGGATGACATAAACAACACGGTAATTAGCGGTACACCGCGCCAGAATTCAATAAACACCACCGACAAAATTCTGACGACAGGCATTGTTGAACGGCGGCCTAATGCCAATAAGATCCCCAGCGGCAATGCTCCGGCGATCCCAACGGATGCAATGATCAGCGTTAAAGTTAACCCTCCCCACTGACGTGTTTCGACACGATCCAACCCTAAAAAACCACCGTACAATAAACCCCAAACAACTAATGGATAGACGACTGCCCACACCGCGATATATCGCCCCCGACGCGGCATCGCATTCCAGAACATAGGAATGATGGAAGCCAGGCCAATCAAAAGCGCCAGGTTAATTCGCCAGCGCTGATCATGAGGGTAAAGTCCGTACATAAATTGCCCAAAACGTGCATGGATAAACACCCAGCAAGCGCCTTCTTTGGTGCAATCAGCGCGGCTATCGCCTATCCAATTCGCCTGGAAAACCGTCCAGTTTAACAATGGCGGGATCAGCTCCCACATCATCCACAAACAGAAAATAGTCAGTAAGCTATTAGACCAGCTTGAAAAGAGATTCTTGCGTACCCATTGTACAGCTCCGGACCGAACAGCTTTTGGGCGCGCGTGATGTGACATCAATACTTTTGTCATCGTGATTCCTTAGCGCTCAATCAGGGCTATTCGCCGATTATAGATATTCATCAAGAGTGATATTGTCAGGCTGATAATCAGATATACCGACATCGTTATGGCAATAGTTTCAATGGCTTGACCCGTCTGATTCAGCACCGTTCCGGCAAACAAAGAAACCATATCCGGATAGCCAATCGCAGCCGCCAGAGAGGAGTTTTTCACGATGTTGAGATACTGACTGGTAAGCGGTGGAATGATCACGCGCATCGCTTGAGGAATGATGACCTGGCGCAATGTGACCGGATTGGGTATCCCTAATGAGCGCGCCGCTTCGTGCTGGCCATAAGGGACTGACTGGATTCCGGCACGAATGATTTCGGCAATAAAAGCGGAGGTATAAACCGATAACGCGAGAGTTAATGCCGCAAGCTCAGGAATAAGCACCATACCGCCACGGAAGTTAAATCCGCGCAAAGCGGGGACATCCCAGTGCAGTGCCGCACCGAAAATCCATTGAGCAACAATCGGCAGCAATATCAATAAACCCAAAGCAAAAGGCCATGTACGGCGCAATTGCCCAGTCTTTATCTGGTGCATTTTGTTGTAGCGAAACAGGCCCGCAGAAAGGATCAATGCAGCCGCAATAGCAGCAATAAAGGCCAGTATTCCTTCACCTATTTGCGGAGAAGGAATGTAAAGCCCACGGTTGCTCAGAAAGAGAAGATCAAAGGCATTAACCGCCTGACGGGGGCCGGGTAAGTTGCGCAGTACCGCAAAATACCAGAAGAAAATCTGCAATAAAGGAGGAATATTGCGGAACGTCTCGATATAAAAAGTAGAAAGTTTGCGTAGAAGCCAGTTATCGGAAAGCCGGGCTAAACCGAGAAAGAAGCCGATAAATGAAGCAAACACGATGCATAACGCAGAAACCAACAGGGTATTCAGCAGGCCGACTACAAACACCCGACCATAAGTATCACCCTGTTCATAATCAATGAGATGCTGAACGATACCGAAGCCTGCGCTGCGATCCAGGAATGCAAAACCGGAGGTAATGCCACGATTGCTAAGGTTGGTGACGGTGTTGTGTATCAAGTAAATGGCGATGCCAGCAACGATGACGACCGCAATAATCTGATACAACCACGCACGAACCGCAGGATTTGAAAAGGAGATATCCCCTTTTACGAATGGGCGGCGATGGGACATAAGCGAACCTCAATAACATAAACTCAAACCCTGGGCACTACCGTAGCAGTGCCCATTTTGACGTCTCGCTTAGCGAACCGGTGGTGCGTACTGAATGCCACCTTTATTCCACAGATTATTTTGCCCGCGCTTAATTTTCAGTGGGCTTTCAGAACCCACGTTATGTTCAAAGATTTCAGCGTAGTTACCCACTTGCTTAACGATGTTATAAGCCCATTTGTTATCGAGCTTGAGGTCTTTACCGAAATCGCCTTCTTTCCCTAACAGATGCGCCATATCTGGTGTTGTCGGGTTAGCGGCCATCTGGTCAACGTTTTTAGAGTCAACGCCCATTTCTTCGGCATTCAGCATAGCGAACAGCGTCCAGCGCACGATGGAGAACCAATCTTCATCACCGCGGCGAACTACCGGGCCAAGAGGTTCTTTGGAGATGACTTCTGGAAGAACGAGCCACTCGCCAGGAGTACTCAATTTGATACGGAGGGCGTAAAGCTGAGACTGATCAGAAGCCAGCGTATCGCAACGGCCTGATTCCAGCGCTTTGGCTGACTCATCAGAACGGTCGAAGGTCACTGGGGTGTACTTCATGTTGTTGGCTTTGAAGTAGTCAGCCACGTTCAACTCTGTGTCTGTACCAGCCTGAATACAAACTGTTGCGCCATCCAGCTCCTTCGCACTCTTCAGACCTGCTTTGTTGTGTGTCAGGAAGCCGATGCCATCGTAATAAGTGACGCCAGTAAACATCATGCCCATGCCAGCATCACGTGAGGACGTCCAGGTCGTATTGCGCGACAAAATGTCCACTTCACCTGACTGGAGTGCGGTAAAACGCTCTTTTGCAGTCAGTGGGGTGTATTTCACTTTCGATGCATCACCAAATACCGCAGCCGCAACGCCGCGACAAACGTCTACATCAATGCCGGTAAACTTACCGTTGGCATCAGCATAGGAAAAACCGGGCAGACCATCGCTAATCCCGCATTGCACAAAACCTTTCTTTTTTACCGCTTCAAACGTGGTCCCAGCGTGAGCCTGGCCGACGATTGCGAATAATGCACCGGCTGCGACCAGAGTGGAGAGTAGTGTCTTTTTCATAATGCATCCTGTGTGGCGAAATTATCGTTATAAGTATTAGCGCTAGCGTGGCGCCGTTTTTCCTGTCTGTGGCATCTGCCAGTCTGGTTAAAGCAAAGGGAGTGCCAAGATTGCGAGTCGTGGTATGCGTGTACCACGCGTCGCAGTTAGCTGAGTGTAGACAGGAAAAATCACTCACAGCGCCCTGAAATGGTGCAAAAATGAAACCTACGCCACATTTCAGCACAAAAAAGTTTCAGCTTTAGATCATATGAAAAGAAGTAGTTTCTGACGTTAATATTAGCTGGAGTGCTATTAATGCTGGGGTGTGAGAGACATCACGGCTCTTGATGCAACAAAACAAAAAAGCATGAAACTGAGTGATTTGTTTCACGCAAAAAAAGCAGAGCTTATGACTTAAAAAGGAAGGGGCTATCTTTGCCTGCACTTAAAAGATGCAGAGGCATTTTCTCAATAAAAAAGCGCGCCCAATCAGGGCGCGCTTTTTTTAATTCGCATGGAATCCTTATTTAGTTAACGCAACGATACCTAGCGTTAAACCTGCAATCGCAGCGGCGCCACCGGCGATTGCACCTGCGGTCTCCCAGTTATCCTGAGTAGTCCCTTTCATGCAGGTATTGGTGTGCACCAGGCGGCCTTGATCGTCATAGACAGGCACGCAAGGTGACTCGGTTGCACAACCTGCCAGAAGTGTTGAAAGCAACGCAGCAGCAATTAGCTTTTTCATTTGGAACCTCATTGAAACAAACCCCGGTGAGGGATAACTCGCGCTGTGGGCTACGGGAAATCTACAAACCTGAACCGGCGTGAATGTGGTTATTTTATCACCGTCATCACCCTTGCGAGAGAAGCGAATAATTGCAATTCATGTGCTGTGTAAACAAAGTGGAGAGAAAGGGGCGAAAGCAAATAAATGTGGAGAGAAAATGAATTCGAGCATTTTCGGATTTTAATCCGGCATCGCAAAGCAAAGTTATCGTGGTTAACACCGAGCTTCTCTAGGCGTGCCTATAATTCAATTGGCAACGCTTCCAGGCATGCCCGTTCTTGCTCCAGTAGCAACCACTTTTCAGATTTAAAAAGTGACCATTTCCTCAGGAAGCGTTCAGTGTGTCACAACTATTTAAAAGGGTGATTACCCATAATGGTAACCTTTTAAATCATATGGTTAACTGAGGGAGTCGGTGCATGCGCAGACTCGTTTAAAATATGGACAATTTTAAGGACATGAATATGCCAACTGTCATTGAAAAAGCATTGGACTACATTGGCGGAATGAATACATCCGCATCAACGCCAGATTCTATGGACGAGAGTACAACTAAAGGAATTTTTAAGTATCTGAAAGAGTTGGGCGTACCGGTTAGTGCTGCCGATGTGACGGCCCGCGGTGATCAGGAGGGATGGAATACTGAGTTCACGAAAAAGGTGGCCGGTTGGGCTGAAAAAGTTGAGTCCGAAAATCGAATTGTTATTAAAAACCCTGAATACTTTTCTTCCTATATGCGGGAAGAACTCAGAGCGCTAGTGTGAGTTTCTACACACGCGTATCAGCAAAATTAAAAAAGGCGCTTCCCCATGCCGAGTAGCGCCTTTTTAAACAACAAGTTAACTGATTAATATCAGTTCATGCCGTATTTTTTCAATTTCTTACGCAGCGTTCCACGGTTGATGCCCATCATCAGGGCAGCGCGGGTTTGGTTGCCACGGGTGTATTGCATCACCATGTCCAACAATGGCTGCTCTACTTCAGCCAATACCAGCTCATACAGATCATTAACATCCTGACCATTCAGTTGAGCAAAATAGTTCTTCAGTGCCTGTTTCACGGAGTCACGCAGAGGTTTTTGGGTAACCTGATCCTGTGAGTTAACGGTTGAAACGGTTAGTACGTCAGAATTTACGCGTTGTTCGAACATAGTTCTGTCAGCTCTTTATTTCTAATTACGCAAGATTTTCGAAGTATGCCTCCAACGCCTCAAGCTGTTCGCTTGCATCCTCAATGGCGTTGAATGTGCGCCGAAACTGGTCATTTGGAGCGTGTTCCTGTAGGTACCAGGAAACGTGTTTGCGAGCAATCCGGTATCCCTTTGCATGACCATAAAAGTCATGAAGTTCGCGAATATGCCCACAAAGTAAGCGCTTCACCTCTGCCAGAGGCAGGGGAGGAAGCAGCTCTCCAGTGTCCAGATAATACTGGATTTCCCGAAAGATCCAGGGTCTTCCCTGAGCTGCACGTCCTATCATCAGAGCATCAGCCCCTGTATAGTCAAGCACAGCTCTGGCTTTAAGCGGGTCAGTAATGTCACCATTCGCGATTACCGGAATGGAAACTTTCTGCTTAACTGCCCGAATGCTGTCGTATTCAGCATCTCCCTGAAATAAACAGGCGCGGGTGCGTCCATGAATTGTCAGAGCCTGAATGCCACAGTCTTCAGCCAGTTGGGCAATCTCTTCACAGTTACGGTGCGCCGTATCCCAGCCTGTGCGAATCTTCAACGTCACAGGTACATCAACTGCGTTAATGACCGTCGTCAGGATAGACTTCACCAGACTTGGGTATTGCAGCAGAGCGGAACCCGCGAGCTTGCGATTCACTTTTTTCGCTGGGCATCCCATATTGATATCAATAATCTGGGCGCCATTAGCCACGTTAATGCGTGCGGCCTCTGCCATCTCATCAGGATCACTACCAGCAATTTGCACGGTGCGAATACCTGGTTCATTCACGTGCACCATCCGTAAACGTGATTTGTCGCTCGCCCAAACTTCTGGGTTAGATGACATCATCTCCGAAACAGTAAGCCCTGCCCCCATCTCGTAACACAGCGTCCTGAATGGTCTGTCAGTAATGCCAGCCATCGGTGCTGCAATCAGTCGATTCCTGAGCTGGTGGTGTCCAATGCGCATGAGTTAAGAAATGACCATACTTGCCTGCAAGGCGGCGTATATTACGCATTTTTAGCCTGAGATGAAAGGCCAAACTTTGAACAATCAGCTGTCGTAGATCAATGAATCCGCATATGGAATAATAGCTAAAACAAATTAATGATAATTATCAGTAACTTATTTTGATTTGGTTTATTTATGCTCTTTTTGATTTTTGTGAAACCGAGTGGCAATCTTCACCAATTTTGACGGCTGTTGCCCTATAAACTGCTGCTTTGTTCACCGATTTATGCATTTTTATGTGAGTGAAATCTCGTTTTTTTGCGTGAAAACGCTAACGTCAGGCGGGACAAAAGTAAATGAAAACGGGGTATAAAACCCCGCTAATAGACTATCTATTCAACAACCACGCGGCCATGTAAAGGCTGTACAGGGCGGTTATTATCGTGATGCATCACTGAGGTGAATTGTTTCAGTTGTTGCTCAGACAGCGTCACAGGGTGTTTCATTACCAGCCAACGGACGCCTTCTGAACAGGGTGGCGTTGTCAGCGAGCCGCTGAAACGATAGTGGGTCAAGTCAGAGGGTAACAGTTTGTTGATATCGATTTTCTGGGTGAGTTCGCCAGACTCTTCTGCCTTCGCTGGCATTGCCTGCCAAAGTTTACTCAATTCGCTGTTTGCCGCTCCGGTTTCGAACATGACTGCAACCACAGCAAGCTCCCCATCAGCATTCTTGTGCACCAGATGCATTTCCATATCGTAATGTTTGCCATGAAGGGTGTTTTCGCTTGGCGCATGGAAATGGAGCTGCTGGAGCTGGAAAGAAACGCCATCAATCATCACGCTATCTTTCGCATTGGCTGTAAAACCTGCCTGCACCGTATGACCGTTGTTAATGATGGTGGCCGGAGAGTCAACGTAGCTGGTTTTAAGCGGGTTAACGTGCGCTTCAAGCGTATTGTTGATATCAATTGGTGATTGATTCATACCCTGCTTACACATTTGGTTCTCTGGGCTGATTTCGCTCCAGTGCTCTGGCGAGCCTTCACCTTCGTAACTCCAGTGAGAGGCCATTGCTAAAGCGGGCAGCATTCCCATTGCGAGAACTGCCAGAGTGCGCAAAGTGGTTTTCATTAATTCATTCCCTGATAAATTTTATTAAATAACGTCGTTTAACTGACACATTTGAAACGGCGCATTATAAAACTCGGCTTTCAGAAGGCAGGGGGCAAAAATGGTGGGGGCGTTACATTTAGGAATAAGTCAGGAGCAAAAGTGGCCAACTGGCCACTTTTAAGGGGGCTTAGCGTTTGAAGCCGGTAATTCGGCACCATTCTTCTTTTTCAGCAACAGGGTCGAGAGTGAATTTATCCTGATATGCTTCGCAGACACTTTCAGCCTGGCTTGCCAGAACTCCAGAAAGCCCAAGGAAACCGCCCTGAACTGGGAGCACGCTGATTAATGGTGCTAACTCACGTAATGGCCCTGCCAGGATGTTAGCGACCACCACGTCGGCGCTCATGGCTTCTGGTTGGTCCTTCGGCAGATACAGTTCCAGACGCTCAGAAACACCGTTGCGTTCTGCGTTGTCACGGCTGGCTTGAATCGCTTGTGGATCGATGTCGATACCAATCGCATGCGCTGCACCCAATTTCAGCGCCGCGATGGCAAGAATGCCGGAGCCACAACCGAAATCAATCACGGTTTTGCCTGCTAAATCTAAGCTATCAAGCCACTCAAGGCACAACGACGTTGTTGGGTGTGTGCCTGTCCCGAACGCCAGACCCGGGTCGAGCATGACATTGACGGCGTTGGCGTCGGGTACATCACGCCAGCTTGGGCAAATCCACAGGCGCTGGCCAAAACGCATTGGGTGGAAATTATCCATCCATTCGCGTTCCCAGTCTTTGTCTTCGATTTGTTCGATTTTATAGTGGAAACCAACGCTCAGCAGTGGGCAGCTTTCGAGAATGGCGACTACTTCGTTCATATCTGCTTCAGCGTCGTACAAACCGATCACATCGGTATCGCCCCATAAGCGGGTTTCGCCAGGTAATGGCTCGAATACCGGTGTGTCATGGGTATCCTGAAAGGTCACGGATACTGCGCCGCTTTCGATCAGTGCATCGCCGAGTTCTTCAGCGGTTGCGCCGGTGGTATTAATTTTCAGTTGAATCCATGGCATAGCGAAACTCTTTATTTATCAGTAGTTGGAACGAGTGCTGGGGCGGGCAATGGCTGACCGAAACGGTTGCCTATCAGGAACGCCAGCAAACTTAGTAATAAGGATGGCACAATTGGGTGGAAGCCAAATAGCTGGATTTTGAAACTCGCCAGCGCGGCGTAAAGCCCACCGCCAATAATCATCGCGCTCAGTGCGCCGGCCGCATTAGCACGCTCCCAATAGAGGCCCAAAACCAACGGCCACAGGAACACAGCTTCGAGTCCACCAAACGCCAGTAAATTCAGCCAGATGATCATCTCTGGCGGACGCCACGCAGCAAGCAGCAACAGCGCACCGAGGATCAGCGTGATCACCGAAGACATTCTCTTCAGGCGCGTCTCGTTGTGGATCTGCTCAGGGTGCATATTGAGATAGAGATCTTTAACGATCGTAGCGGATGATTGCAGCAATTGGGCATTAATTGTCGACATGATTGCCGCCATCGGTGCTGCAAGGAAGATCCCCGCGGCGAAGGGCGGTAGCACCGTCACCATCAACGTTGGAATAACCAGGTCTGGCACTTTCAGGTCGGGTATTACCGCACGGCCTAACGCGCCCGCCAGGTGCATACCAAACATCAGAATTGCGACCACAATAGTGCCGAGAATAATGCCACGGTGTACGGCTTTGCTGTCTTTATAAGAGATGCAACGTACCGCCGTGTGCGGCAACCCTATCACCCCAAAACAAACCAATACCCAGAACGATGTCATAAACGTTGGGGACAGAATGTCATCTGCCCCCTGCGGAGACACCAGTTTCGGGTCGATTTGCTGGAGCGTATCAACCGCGTTATGCAAGCCGCCTGCCGCATGAACAATGCCAACCAAAAGCAAAATCGTTCCAACCAGCATCACCATACCTTGCATCGCATCGTTGAGAACGCTGGCGCGGAAGCCACCAAAAGCGGTGTAAAGGGCGATACTGATGCCAAAAATCAGCAATCCCGTTTCGTAAGGGATCCCCGCAGCGGTTTCCAGTAAACGCGCACCGCCGATGAATTGAACGGTCATGGCACCGACAAAAGCCACCAGCAGGCTGATACTTGCCAGCCAGACCAAAAGGCGGCTTTGGTAGCGAGCGTACAGCATGTCGTTCAGGGTTACGGCGTTATAGCGACGCGCAAGAATGGCAAACTTCTTACCCAGAATCCCCAATGATAACCACACCGCCGGGAGCTGAATCATCGCCAGTAATACCCAACCAAGGCCGTACTTATAAGCAGCTCCTGGGCCGCCAATAAAGGAACTGGCACTGATATAGGTGGCAGTTAGCGTCATCGCTAATACGAACCCGCCCATCGAACGGCTGCCGAGGAAATATTCGTTGAGGAAATTACCCGTAGTGCGGCGTTTCATGGCGTACATAGAAATGCCAAAAACCACCAGTAAATACGCCACTAGCGGCAAAATGACTTCAAGCTGCATGATCATCCTCCAGCGGAATATCACGGAAGATAAACTTCACCATCGCCCAGCACAGCAAAATAAAAAGCAGAGGTACCAGCAGGCATGCCATTTCAAACCAGTGCGGGAGACCGGTTGGGCCGATTTGGTTATCAGGTAAGTAAGCAGCCACTAACCATGCTGCAAGGTAGAGAAGGGTGAGCCAAAGCGCCCAGCGGGCTTCTTTATGGGCCTGAACAAAACGCGCGTCCATTATTGTCCCTTGAGTTGGCGGAAAGCGGCGATTGTAACGCATAGCGAGAAGTAGGGGATCAAAAAAGAAAAAGGCCGGATAATCGGCCTCTTAGCGATGTCACTACTTGAGAAAACTTAGTCCTGAAGACCCAGTTTTTTCTCCAGATAGTGGATGTTAGTCCCACCATGCTGGAAGTTTTCATCGTTCATGATGCGGGTCTGCAAATCAACGTTGGTTTTAATGCCATCGATGATCAGTTCCGCCAGGGCGTTCTTCATACGCGCGATTGCCACTTCACGAGTTTCACCGTAACAGATGAGCTTCGCAATCATTGAATCGTAGTATGGAGGAACGGTGTAGCCGGAATAGATATGCGATTCCCAACGTACACCAAAACCACCCGGCACGTGGCAACGAGTAATTTTACCAGGGCTTGGCAGGAAGGTATTCGGGTCTTCGGCGTTGATACGGCATTCAACCGCATGGCCACGAACCTGAACATCTTCTTGCTTGATAGACAGTGGCTGTCCAGCTGCAATGCGAAGCTGTTCTTTAATCAAGTCAACGCCGGTGATCATTTCTGTTACCGGGTGCTCAACCTGAATACGGGTGTTCATCTCGATAAAGTAGAACTCACCGTTTTCGAACAGGAACTCGAAAGTACCCGCGCCGCGATAGTTGATATCGATACACGCTTTAGAGCAGCGCTCACCGATGAATTTACGCAGCTCAGGCGTGATGCCTGGTGCTGGCGCTTCTTCAACAACTTTCTGGTGACGACGCTGCATTGAGCAGTCACGTTCAGCCAGATAAATCGCGTTACCCTGGCCATCAGCAAGAACTTGAATCTCGATGTGGCGTGGGTTTTCGAGGTACTTCTCCATATAGACCATATCGTTGTTGAAAGCAGCTTTTGCTTCCGCACGGGTCATATTAATGGATTGTTCCAGGTCTGCATCGCCACGTACAACGCGCATACCACGACCGCCGCCGCCGCCAGACGCTTTGATAATAACCGGGTAGCCGATGCGTTTCGCATGGGCACGGTTTTTATCCATATCGCCGTCCAGTGGGCCGTCAGATCCTGGTACGCAAGGTACGCCAGCTTTCTTCATTGCATTGATTGCAGAAACTTTATCGCCCATCAGACGGATAGTATCAGCACGCGGACCAATGAAGATAAAGCCTGAACGCTCAACTTGCTCAGCAAAGTTGGCGTTTTCAGACAGGAAGCCGTAACCCGGGTGAATCGCCACCGCGCCAGTAATTTCTGCCGCAGAGATGATTGCCGGGATATTCAGATAGCTTTTTACGGACGGAGCAGGACCGATACAAACGGTTTCATCCGCCAGCAAAACGTGTTTTAAATCGCGATCCGCAGTGGAATGCACAGCGACAGTCTTGATACCCAGCTCTTTACAGGCACGAAGAATACGCAGAGCAATCTCGCCACGGTTTGCGATGACAATTTTATCCAGCATGTTCGCCTCGTTACTCGATGACGACCAGCGGCTCGTCAAATTCAACCGGTTGACCATTTTCAACCAGGATGGCTTTCACCACACCGGCTTTATCAGCTTCGATCTGGTTCATCATTTTCATCGCTTCAACGATGCAAAGCGTGTCGCCAACGTTAACTTTCTGGCCAACTTCAACAAATGATTTAGCATCCGGGCTTGGGGTGCGGTAGAAAGTACCGACCATTGGGGAACGCACGATGTGACCACTGACTTCAGCAGCCGCTGGCGCTTCCATTACCGGTGTTGCGGCAGGAGCAACAGCGCCAGCCAGAGTTGGCTGCGGCTGGTACATTGGAGCTGCATAAGCCTGTTGCATCATCGGGAAGCCAGCATTTGCCGGTGCGCGACTGATACGAACAGACTCTTCGCCTTCAGAAATTTCCAGTTCGGAGATGCCTGATTCTTCAACCAGCTCGATCAGTTTTTTAATCTTACGAATATCCATGAGTGGGTTCCGTACTCTTGTTTAGATGGATTTTGACAAGCGTTTTACCGCCGTCTGTAGTGCATATGAATAGCCGTCAGCGCCTAATCCGCAGATGACACCAACCGCTTTATCAGAAAGATACGAATGATGGCGGAACGGCTCGCGTGCATGAACATTACTGAGGTGGATCTCGATGAACGGGATATCCACGGACAGCAAGGCATCACGCAGCGCAACGCTCGTATGCGTAAACGCGGCCGGATTAATCAGAATAAAATCGACAGTGTCTTTAGCCTGATGAATTCGGTCGATCAACTCATATTCCGCATTAGATTGCAGGTGGCTGAACGAGACATTTAACGTTTTCGCTTCGTCTTCGAGCGAGTTAACAATTTGAGCTAAAGTCAGCGTGCCATACTTCTCCGGCTCACGTGTACCCAGCATGTTAAGATTCGGACCATTCAAAAGCAAAATGTGAAAATTAGCCGACATCGTGCTGCCATCTCCTGCAATTTGTAGGTATTTTACAAAATATACCTAAGTTGCTCGGTTGTCACCTTCAGAGCCAGAAAATGGCCTGTCAGAAAAACCAAAGTCGCACATTATAACGATTTCGTAGCAATTGGCAGCTAAATACTGGTCTTATCAGGGAAGATGATCAACTCATATCCTTTTTAAGGGACGAGTTGATCACTTTTTTGCACGGATGAGCACATATCTGGAGTTATCGCCGCCACTGTCTGAATTTCTTGTAGCGCAAGGCCAGCAGAATGAATGCGCCCAGAGCATAAAGCAGTGGTTGCGGGGAAATAACCTTCACTGACCACAGATAATGAACAGGTGCGAGGATAGCGACAAGATAGACGAGGTTGTGCAGTTTTTGCCAGCGCGGACCTAACTTTCGTTGTAATGATTGGGTCGACGTTGCCGCCAATGATAACAGCACCAACCAACTAATTATTCCTAAAGTTAAATACGGGCGCGTGACCAGTTCTCTTCCAAGCAGCGACAAATTGCTAATGCCCAACTCCAGCATCGCGTAACTGGTTAAATGAAGCGTCGCCCAGGCAAAGCACCATAACCCCAGCAGGCGACGGGTGCGAATCAGTAGCGGTTGTTTTCCGTAGCGTGCCAGCGGTGTGACCAGGAGCGTTGCCAGCAACAATTTTAATGCCATTCTGCCGGTAAAATGTTGGATATCTTTTGCCGGATCGGCGCTTAAAAGCCCCTGGCTTGCCGCATAAAACAGCCACAAGAACGGCAAGAAGGCGGCGAGATGCAGCACCACTTTAAGCCAGGTAATTTGCTTCGCCGTAAGTCTCACTTTAGAAGTTCTCCTTCAGATTTAAGCCGCGATACAACGAAGCGACCTGATCGGCATAGCCATTAAAAAGCAGCGTCGGCTGACGCTTCACATCGAGCACACCACCAGAGCCAATGAATCGTTCGCTTGCTTGCGACCAGCGCGGGTGGTCAACGTTCGGGTTAACGTTGGCATAAAATCCATATTCGTTGGGAGCGGCCATATTCCAGGTGGTGGGCGGTAATTCGCTTACTAATTTAATGCTGACAATCGACTTAATCCCCTTGAAACCATATTTCCACGGCACGGTGAGTCGAATAGGAGCGCCGTTTTGTGGCGGGAGCGCTTTGCCGTAAACACCGACCGTGAGCAACGTTAAAGGATTCATGGCTTCATCGAGACGCAGACCCTCCACGTAGGGATACTTTAACCCGCCGCCAATAAAGCGGTCTTTTTGCCCCGGCATTTGTTCCGGATCATAAAGGGTTTCAAAGGCGACATATTTCGCCTTGCTGGTGGGTTCAACCATCGCCAGCAATTTGCTCAGTGGGAAACCGATCCACGGCACCACCATCGACCAGGCTTCAACACAGCGCATGCGATAGATTCTCTGCTCCAGCGGGAATTTCTTATACAGATCGTCCAGATCGAGAGTTTGGGGTTTTGCCACTTCGCCACTGATAGTGATTTTCCACGGATCGGTTTTGAGGCTACCGGCGTTGGCTGCGGGGTCGGCTTTATCCAACCCGAACTCATAAAAGTTATTGTATCCGGTGACTTTGTCTTCTGGCGTCATGGCGAGTTTTGATTGCCACTGTTCAGGCTGGCTAAATTGCAGCGGTTTGCCCGATGGCGCTGGTGGCCTGTCATTGCCTTTAAACCAGGAAAGAATATCGGCATGAGTCGTTTGAGGAATTGAGAGAGCGGCGGCACTGATCCCCAGCGCTTTCAGTACCTGGCGGCGTTTCATCATAAAAACTGATTCGGCTGTGACATCTGCTTCGGTAAAGCGCGTGACCTTCTTCATCTTAAACTCCTGCGTTGCTTAATACGTTAAGCATGACGGAGAACGAACATCCCTGCGAATATGTCACAAAAAATTGAAAATTAGATGCTCTCAGGCAACGCCGGAATCACGTTCATGGGAAAAAAATGGCTGAAGGCTATACTTGAAATCTGGTGTGTAAAGAATGCCGGGTGCAACAAAGGGTGAAAATCTGTTCACCGCGTTTGCCTGGCCAGCGCTTTTGCTATGTAATGCCGCATCAGATGAGGCCTTAGGGTGTTTTAGCAGTATATCTTCACCAAACGGAGTTAACACAAGGATGCGATTAACGACGAAACTTTCTGCTTTTATGACACTACTGACCGGCCTCGCGATTTTTGTGACGCTTGTCGGTTGTTCATTAAGCTTCTTCAATGCGATGCACTATAAAGTTCATCAACGCGTGGTTGCGGTTGCCACCATTATTGATAACGAGCTGGTTTCAAGTTCCCCGCAAGCTTTGATCAAACGCCTCAACGAAGTGATGGTCCCCATTGATATCACCGAGGTCGATTTCAAAATTGGCAACAACACCGTTTATCAGCACCAACTGGCGCAAACCTATCGCTTGTTGGGAAACAGCTACAGTTTTCGCACCGTGACCGTTGAATTAATGAAGCATCCAGGGATGTTTCTGAGCCTGACATATCGCGACCCAGTTGCGAATTACTACAACTCTTTATTCACGACAGTCCCCCTTTCTATCACGGTCGGCTTCATGCTAATCGTGCTGTTCTTTGCTATTCGCTGGATGAAAAAGCAACTTGCCGGGCAAGAATTACTGGAGGATAGGGCACGCCGTATTCTCAACGGTGAGCGCGGTGTTGGGGCGCGAGGTTCGGTGCTGGAATGGCCGCCTCAAGCCAGCAGCGCGCTAGATTTGCTGCTATCCGATCTACAGAACGCCAGCGATCAACGAAGCAGAATGGATACGTTGATTCGTGCTTTCGCCGCCCAGGATGCGAAAACTGGCCTGAACAATCGTCTGTTTTTTGATAACCAACTGGCCACGCTGCTTGATGAGCAAGAACAAGTTGGCGCGCACGGGGTGGTGATGATCATTCGTTTGCCGGACTTCGATACCCTGCATGAAACGTGGGGGCGAAGTGCCGTAGAAGAATATTTGTTTACCATTATTAATATGCTATCGACATTTGTGATGCGCTATCCGGGGGCTTTGCTGGCACGCTACTTCCGCAGCGATTTTGCCGTTCTGTTACCGCATCGCACATTAAAAGAAGCCGATAGCATCGCCAGTCAGCTATTAAAAGCCGTTGATTCGTTACCGCCGACGCGGATGCTCGATCGTAATGACATGATGCACATCGGTATTTGCGCCTGGCGTAGCGGGCAAACCAAAGAGCAAGTGATGGAGAATGCAGAGGTAGCAACGCGAAACGCTTCCTTGCAGGGAACCAACGGTTGGTCGGTGTATGATGATACTTTGCCTGAAAAAGGGCGCGGCAACGTTAAATGGCGTACGCTCATTGAGCAAGTCTTGCAGCGTGGCGGCCCACGATTTTATCAAAAGCCATCGGTTAAGCGCGATGGCTATGTGCACCACCGTGAAATCATGTGTCGAATTTTCGATGGCGAGCAAGAAGTGCTGGCGGCGGAATATTTGCCGATGGTGAAACAGTTTGGTTTATCGGAGCAATATGACCGACAAACCATTGCACGTTTGTTACCGTTAGTCGGTTTCTGGCCAGAGGAAACGCTGGCAATTCAGGTCTCTGTCGAATCATTAATTCGCGTACCCTTCCAGCGTTGGCTGCGTGATGCACTGATGCAATCTGAAAAATCTTTACGCCGACGTATTCTTTTTGAACTTGCAGAGGCAGATGTTTGTCAACACATCAGCCGTTTACAACCTGTGGTTCGTTTAATCAAAGCGCTGGGAGCCAGAATTGCTGTGTCCCAGGCAGGTTTGACCGTAGTCGGTACGTCTTATATTAAAGAGTTGGATGTTGAGTTGATAAAACTGCACCCGGGGCTTGTGCGAAACATTGAGAAACGAACCGAAAATCAGCTGTTTGTTCAAAGCCTGGTTGAGGCATGTAACGGGACTCAGACGCAAGTTTTTGCGGTGGGAGTAAGAACTCGAAGTGAATGGCAGACACTGGTGGAGAAAGGCGTGACGGGTGCTCAGGGCGATTTTTTTGCCGCCTCACAACCCCTCGACAGCAACGTGAAAAAATATTCGCAAAGATACTCGGTTTAACCTGCCGTTTATAAATATTTCACGTAGAATAACGCGCGCTGCATCTCAAGGGGGCGACTATGCCTGCTGACCAGATTGTTGAAGCACGAAATGAACCCAGTTTGCTACCCAGCACTGTTCGTTTAACCCACAGCGTTTGTTTATTTCCTCTGCAGTTGAGGATAAACGTGCCTAAGGTGTTACAGTCGTAGTGAATTGCACAATTTTTCACCATTGCAGAACATTTTTGCGCCTTGTCGCTGCAATGAGTGGTTGGTAAAGTAAGCGGATTTTGTTTCCGCCCCAGCTTTCAGGATTATCCCTTAGTATGTTGAAAAAATTTCGTGGCATGTTTTCCAATGACCTGTCCATTGACCTGGGTACCGCGAATACCCTGATTTATGTAAAAGGACAAGGCATCGTATTGAATGAGCCATCGGTCGTGGCCATTCGCCAGGATCGTGCCGGTTCACCTAAAAGTGTTGCGGCCGTAGGCCATGATGCTAAACAGATGCTGGGTCGTACCCCTGGCAACATCGCAGCTATCCGTCCGATGAAAGATGGCGTTATCGCCGATTTCTTCGTGACCGAAAAAATGCTGCAACACTTCATTAAACAAGTGCATAGCAACAGCTTTATGCGCCCAAGCCCGCGCGTTTTGGTGTGTGTGCCAGTCGGCGCAACTCAGGTTGAGCGTCGTGCAATCCGTGAATCCGCTCAAGGCGCTGGTGCTCGTGAAGTCTTCTTGATTGAAGAGCCAATGGCTGCGGCTATCGGTGCTGGCCTGCCGGTTTCTGAAGCCACCGGTTCTATGGTTGTGGATATCGGTGGTGGTACCACTGAAGTTGCCGTTATCTCTCTGAACGGTGTGGTTTACTCCTCTTCCGTTCGTATTGGTGGTGACCGCTTTGATGAAGCCATCATTAATTATGTGCGCCGTAACTACGGTTCACTGATTGGTGAAGCAACCGCTGAACGTATCAAACACGAAATCGGTTCTGCTTACCCAGGCGATGAAGTGCTTGAAATCGAAGTGCGTGGTCGTAACCTGGCTGAGGGTGTTCCACGCGGCTTTACCCTGAATTCCAATGAAATCCTCGAAGCCCTGCAAGAGCCATTGACGGGGATCGTGAGTGCGGTGATGGTTGCACTGGAGCAGTGTCCACCAGAACTGGCGTCAGATATCTCTGAGCGCGGTATGGTTCTGACCGGTGGCGGCGCATTGCTGCGTAACCTCGACCGTCTGCTGATGGAAGAAACAGGCATTCCGGTAGTAGTTGCAGAAGATCCATTGACTTGTGTAGCCCGTGGCGGCGGCAAGGCACTGGAGATGATCGACATGCACGGCGGCGACTTGTTCAGCGAAGAGTAATCAGCCGCACGTAAGGGGCAGTCATCAAGACTGCCCTTTCTTGCTGGCCCTGGAATACGCATAGCCTATGAAGCCAATTTTTAGCCGTGGCCCTTCGTTACAGTTTCGCCTGATTTTGGCGGTGCTGGTGGCGATTGGTGTAATGATTGCCGATAGTCGCCTGGGTACGTTCAGTCAGATTCGAACGTATATGGATACTGCCGTCAGCCCTTTCTATTTTGTCTCAAATGGTCCCCGTGAATTGCTCGACAGCGTCTCGCAAACACTGGCATCACGCGACCAGCTAGAACTCGAAAATCGTGCACTGCGTCAGGAGTTGATCCTGAAAAACAGCGAATTACTGATGATGGGTCAATATCGTCAGGAAAACGCACGCCTGCGCGAACTGCTTGGCTCACCGTTGCGTCAGGACGAGCAAAAAATGGTGACACAGGTTATCTCAACCGTTAACGATCCTTACAGTGACCAGGTGGTTATTGATAAAGGCAGCGTCAACGGGGTTTATGAAGGCCAGCCTGTCATTAGTGATAAAGGCGTTGTTGGGCAGGTTGTCGCGGTAGCGAAACTCACCAGCCGCGTTTTGCTGATCTGCGATGCGACCCATGCGCTACCCATTCAGGTTCTGCGTAATGATATTCGTATTATTGCGGCGGGTAACGGCTGCACTGACGATCTGCAACTGGAACATTTGCCTGCTAACACTGACATCCGCGTAGGCGATGTGTTGGTGACGTCGGGCTTGGGTGGTCGCTTCCCGGAAGGTTATCCTGTGGGTGTCGTTTCTTCGGTGAAACTTGATACTCAACGTGCTTACACCGTGATTCAGGCACGCCCAACCGCTGGTTTGCAACGTCTGCGTTATCTGTTGCTGTTATGGGGAGCGGATCGCGAAGGGAAAACCCCGATGCCGCCGGATGAAGTGCATCGTGTTGCCAATGAGCGTTTGATGCAAATGATGCCGCAGGTTTTACCTCCAGCTGATTCTGTTGGCCCGCCAGCTCCGGCCCCTGTACCACCTCCGGCAACGGGAGTGGTACAGACTCCTGCGGTGAACTCCGGTTCTCCTGCTCCTGCGACCCAGGGAGGGCAGTAGTGGGAAGTTATCGTAGCCAGGGGCGTTGGGTAATCTGGCTCTCTTTCCTTATCGCCTTGCTATTACAAGTCATGCCCTGGCCTGACGATTTGAAAGTCTATCGTCCGGACTGGGTTTTACTGATCCTGCTGTACTGGATACTGGCATTGCCGCACCGCGTAAATGTGGGCACAGGTTTTGTGGTGGGTGCCATACTGGATCTGATCAGTGGTTCCACCCTTGGCGTGCGGGCGTTGTCTCTGAGCATCGTTGCTTATCTGGTGGCGTTGAAATATCAGCTATTCCGTAATCTGGCGCTTTGGCAACAGGCTCTGGTCGTAATGCTGTTGTCGCTGATGACGGATGTCATTGTTTTCTGGTCTGAATTTTTAGTCATCAACGTCTCTTTCCGTCCGGAAATCTTCTGGAGTAGTGTCGTGAATGGCGTGCTCTGGCCATGGATTTTCTTGCTGATGCGTAAAATTCGCCAACAATTTGCTGTGCAATAGGATTTAACATGACATCTTTGTATCTTGCATCGGGTTCCCCACGTCGTCAGGAGCTTCTGACGCAGTTGGGCGTCTCATTTGAGCGCATTATTACCGATGTTGAAGAACAACGACTGAATCATGAAAGCGCGCAACAATATGTTGTACGCCTGGCGCGTGATAAAGCGCGTGCGGGCGTGGCGCTTGCACCCCGTGATTTACCGGTTTTGGGTGCAGATACTATTGTTATCTACAACGGCAACGTGCTGGAAAAGCCTAAAGATGAACAACATGCAGTTTCGATGCTGCGAATGTTGTCCGGCAACCAGCATCAAGTCATGACGGCAGTAGCGCTGGCAGATAGTGAATCGTTGCTGGATTGTCTGGTGACGACTGAAGTGACATTTCGTGCATTATCAGAACAAGATATCGCCGGTTACGTTGCCAGCGGTGAACCTATGGATAAAGCAGGGGCATACGGTATTCAAGGGCTTGGTGGCTGTTTTGTCAGGAAGATTAATGGCAGCTATCATGCAGTAGTCGGCTTACCGCTAGTTGAAACCTATGAATTGCTGAGTAATTTTCACGCATTGCGTGATGGACGAGGAAAACATGACGGCTGAATTATTAGTCAACGTGACCCCATCGGAAACTCGGGTGGCTTACATTGATGGTGGAATACTGCAAGAGATTCATATTGAACGCGAAGCTCGTCGCGGGATCGTAGGGAATATCTACAAAGGTCGTGTTAGCCGGGTGCTTCCGGGGATGCAGGCGGCATTTGTAGATATTGGCCTTGATAAGGCAGCGTTTCTCCACGCTTCTGACATCATGCCGCATACCGAATGTGTGGCAGGTGAAGAGCGAAAAAACTTCACAGTACGTGACATCTCAGAATTAGTTCGTCAGGGCCAGGATTTAATGGTGCAAGTGGTGAAAGACCCGCTGGGCACCAAAGGCGCACGTCTGACAACTGACATCACGCTGCCTTCCCGTTATTTGGTCTTTATGCCGGGCGCTTCGCACGTGGGTGTTTCTCAGCGTATTGAAAGCGAAGCCGAACGTGAGCGCCTGAAGCGCGTCGTTAATGCCTATTGTGACGAACAAGGCGGGTTCATTATTCGTACCGCGGCTGAAGGCGTCTGTGAAGACGATTTAGCGTCAGATGCGGCATATTTAAAGCGTGTCTGGACGAAAGTCAGCGAGCGCAAAAAGCGTAACAAAACCCGCTGCCAGCTTTACGGTGAATTGGCGCTGGCACAGCGTGTGCTGCGTGATTTTGCCGATGCGGCACTCGACCGTATTCGCGTCGACTCCCGTCTGACTTACGACATGCTGCTGGAATTCACCGCAGAATACATGCCGGAAATGCACGAAAAAATTGAACACTACAGCGGTCGTCAGCCTATTTTTGACTTGTTTGACGTTGAGAACGAAATTCAGCGCGCGCTGGAACGTAAAGTTGAACTGAAATCTGGCGGCTATTTAGTTATCGATCAAACGGAAGCGATGACCACCGTTGATATCAACACCGGCGCTTTTGTCGGCCATCGTAATCTTGACGATACTATTTTCAACACCAACATCGAAGCGACTCAGGCGATTGCCCGCCAGTTACGTTTGCGTAATCTGGGCGGCATTATCATTATTGATTTCATCGATATGAGTAATGAAGATCATCGCCGACGTGTACTGCATTCGCTTGAACAGGCGCTGAGCAAAGACCGGGTCAAAACCAGTATTAATGGTTTTTCACAGCTTGGTCTGGTTGAGATGACGCGCAAACGTACTCGTGAAAGCGTTGAACATGTGCTTTGCAATGACTGTCCAACCTGCCATGGGCGCGGCACCGTGAAAACGGTCGAGACAGTCTGCTATGAAATTATGCGTGAAATCGTGCGTGTGCATCATGCTTATGATTCCGATCGTTTCCTGGTTTATGCATCACCTGCCGTAGGGGAAGCGCTGAAAAGCGAAGAGTCCCATTCGCTGGCAGAAGTGGAAATTTTTGTCGGTAAACAAGTCAAAGTGCAGATCGAGCCGCTCTATAATCAGGAGCAGTTCGACGTTGTTATGATGTAACTCGCTGCACGGATAGTGCAGTTTTGAGTTCCGCCCCGGCGGTAGATAAGGAGATATACGTGAGGCGACTGCCCGGCATTTTGCTATTCACTGGCGCTACGCTTATCGTTATCGTCGCACTGCTGGTGAGTGGTCTGCGGCTGGTTTTGCCGCATCTCGATGCCTGGCGGCCAGCGCTACTCGATAAAATCGAAGCCATGACAGGCACGCCTGTCGATGCCAGCCAGATAAAAGCAAGCTGGGAGAATTACGGCCCAACACTCGATGTGCGCGATATCAAAGCGGGCCTGAAAGACGGCGGCGAAATGAGCGTAAAACGCGTCACGTTAGCGCTCGATCTCTGGCAAAGCCTGCTGCATGCGCGTTGGCAATTTCGCGATCTCACTTTTTATCAATTGCAGCTGCGCACCAACACGCCGCTGAGCCAAAACAAAAGCGACAGTAAATTCGAACCAGGTCAAATCAGCGATCTCTTTTTACGCCAGTTCGATCACTTTGATCTACGTGACAGCTCGCTGAGTTTCTTGACCCTTTCCGGCCAACGCGCCGAACTCGCTATTCCACAACTCACCTGGCTAAACACAAAAAATCGCCACCGCGCAGAAGGGCTTGTGAGCTTGTCGAGCTTTACGGGTCAACACGGCCTGGCAAAAGTGCGTATGGATTTGCGTGACGAAAATGGTTTGCTGAATATTGGCAAGGTCTGGTTGCAGGCTGATAACGTCGACGTGAAACCGTGGCTTGGCCGCTGGATGAAAGACAATGTCGATTTGCAAACCGCTGAATTCACTCTTGAAGCCTGGATGGATATCAAAGATGGAGACATTTCCGGGGGCAACGTCTGGCTGAAACAAGGCGGCGCAAGTTGGGCGGGGAAAAGCACTTCGCATCAGTTGTCTGTTGATAATTTAATGGCCCACGTTAATCGTTCTGACGCGGGCTGGAACCTTGCTGTTCCTTCCACAAATATCACTCTTGATGGCAAAACCTGGCCAAAAGGCTCGCTCGCCCTGGCGTGGATTGCTCCGCAGAATGTCGGCGGGAAAGAAAGCACCCGCAGTGACGAATTGCGCATTCGTGCAACAAACATGGAGCTGGAAAGTTTCACTGGCTTGCTGCCTATCGCTGAGAAAATTTCACCAGACCTGGGCGAGATTTGGACCATACTGAAACCGCGCGGACATATAGACGTGCTGGCGGTTGATATTCCTCTCCAACAAACCGAAAACACGCGTATGCAAGGGCGCTGGAAAGAGGTCAGCTGGAACCAATGGAAGATGTTACCGGGCGTTGAGCATTTCTCCGGATCGATAACAGGAAGCGTTGGGCACGGGCAACTGAATGCGCAGGTTCTTGATGCCAAAATGCCCTATGAAGGTGTGTTCCGCGCACCGCTGGAAATTGAACGTGGTGTCGCAACGCTTGAATGGCAGAAAAATGTCGAAGGTTTTCAGCTTGATGGCAAAAACCTTGATGTTAAAGCACGCTCGGTTTGGGCTGCGGGTGATTTCCGTTATTACCAGCCGAAGGATGGCGATCCTTGGTTAGGCATTCTGGCTGGAATCAGCACGCATAATGGCGCAGATGCCTGGCGTTATTTCCCAGAAAACCTGATGGGCAAAGAGCTGGTGGATTACCTCAGTGGCGCCATTCAGGGTGGTGAAGCGGATAACGCGACGCTGGTCTACGGTGGCAACCCGCATCTTTTCCCTTACTTGCACAACGAAGGCCAGTTTGAAGTCTACGTTCCACTGCGTAATGCAAAGTTTGCCTTCCAGCCGGACTGGCCTGCATTAGAAAACCTGAATATTACTCTCGATTTCATTAACGACGGTCTGTGGATGAAATCTGATGAAGTGAAACTGGGTGGCGTGACCGGGCGTAACCTTACGGCGATTATCCCGGATTACTCTAAAGAAAAGCTGTTGATTGATTCTGATATCAGCGGCCCAGGGAGTGCGGTTGGCCCGTACTTCAAAGACACGCCTCTTAAAGATTCGTTATCAGCCGCTCTTGATGAACTCCAGATTGGAGGCGATGTGAATGCTCGCTTACATCTGGATATTCCGCTTGATGGCACCATGACAACGGCAAAAGGCGATGTTCAGCTCAACAACAATACTTTGTTGATAAAACCGCTATCCAGCACCCTGAGCAATCTGACGGGCAAGTTCAGCTTTGTGAATGGCGACCTGAACAGCGAACCGCTGAAAGCGACGTGGTTTAATCAGCCTGTAACTATTGATTTTAATACCAAAACGGGTGACAAGGATTACCAGATTGGGGTTAATTTACTGGGCGACTGGCAGCCAACAAAAATGGGCATTTTGCCTGAGCCTATCAATAAAGAGTTGAGCGGTAACATTCCATGGAAAGGTGATGTTGCGATAAAACTCCCTTACCGTGGTCAGGCAACTTATCAGGTCAATGTCGATGCGGATCTGAAAAATGTAAGTAGTCACTTACCTGCACCTGTCGATAAAGCAGCAGGCCAGCCTCAGCCGTTGAAAGTCGCGGTAAAAGGCGACCTGAATAGCTTTAATCTGACCGGTAGTGCTGGTGCGAAAAATCATTTTTCCAGCCGTTGGTTGCTCAATAAAAAGCTCACGCTTGATCGGGCTATTTGGGCTTCAAATAGCCAGACTACCCCGCCTTTGCCTGAGAATTCAGGGCTGGAACTCGATCTTCCGGCGATGAACGGTGCGCAGTGGCTGGCGCTGTTTAGCCAGGGAGCCGCTGATAGCGTCGGTAATTCAGCCTCATTCCCGACGAATGTCACCTTGCGAACCCCGTCTTTGACGCTTGGCGGCCAGCAGTGGAACAACCTGAGTCTGGTTTCTCACGCAATACCCGGCGGCACGCGTGTTGAAGCGCAAGGCCGCGAAGTGAATGGCTCTCTGACGATGCAAGATAATGCACCGTGGAGGGCAGCCATCAAGTATCTCTATTTCAACCCTGACTGGAATAGCGGCTCCACCAAATCAGCCAGCCATCCTCTCCTTGATGAACGTGGTTCAATTGATTTCCGGTCCTGGCCTGATGTGCAACTGCGTTGCGCTGAATGCTGGTTGATGGGGCAAAAATTTGGACGCATGGAAGCTGACTTCGCGTTCAAAGGGAACACCCTGGAATTAGAGAATGGTTTAGTGGACACCGGATTTGCGAGGCTCACCGGTACGGGGCAATGGGTTAATAGCCCGGATGAAGAACGTACCTCTATAAAAGGTAAACTTCATGGCGGCAAACTGGATGCCGCGACTAACTTCTTCGGCGTGAAAACACCGATTCAAGGTTCGTCGTTCGACGTCGATTATGATTTGCACTGGCGCGATAAACCCTGGCAGCCAGATGTGGCGACATTAAACGGTATCCTGCACGCCAAATTAGGCAAGGGTCAGATTGCAGATCTCGGCACGGGGCATGCCGGTCAATTATTGCGTCTGGTCAGTGTCGATGCGTTGATGCGCAAACTGCGTTTTGACTTCAGCGATACTTTCGGAGATGGCTTCTACTTCGACTCGATTCGCAGCACGGCGTGGATTAAAGACGGTCAGTTACACAGCGACGATACGCTGGTGGATGGTCTGGAAGCGGATATCGGCTTGAAAGGTTCTGTGGATTTGGTTCGACGCCGTCTTGATGTCGAAGCGGTTGTGGCACCTGAAATTTCCGCGACAGTCGGCGTTGCGACTGCCTTTGTAGTTAACCCAATTATTGGGGCTGCGGTGTTTGCAGCCAGTAAAGTGTTGGGGCCGCTATGGAGTAAAATCTCCGTGCTGCGCTACCACATCACCGGTCCAGTAGACCAACCGCAAATCAATGAAGTGCTTCGCCAGCCAAGGGTTAACGACGCTAAGTGATTTGACGCGGACGGCTAATTGCCGCAAGCTCAATAGATATCTCCAATCGATAGACAAATAAGAGTAGCGAAACGATGAGTCTGAACCTGGTAAGTGAGCAGTTGCTGTCTGCGAATGGCTTAACCCATCAAGATCTTTTTTCCATTTTGGGACAATTGTCCGAGCGTCGTCTCGACTATGGCGATCTCTATTTCCAGTCCAGTTATCACGAATCCTGGGTGCTGGAAGACCGCATCATTAAAGATGGCTCTTATAACATCGATCAAGGTGTTGGCGTGCGTGCCGTTAGCGGCGAGAAAACCGGTTTTGCTTATGCCGACCAGGTCAGTCTTTTAGCGCTGGAACAAAGTGCTCATGCTGCGCGAAGCATTGTGCAGGAAAAAGGGAATGGTCGCGTTCAGACTTTAGGTGCGGTGCAACATAGCGCGCTTTATACCAGTGCAGATCCGCTGCAAAGCATGACGCGTGAAGAGAAGCTCGACATCCTGAAACGTGTTGATAGCGTGGCTCGTGCGGCAGATAAGCGCGTTCAGGAAGTCACGGCCAGCCTGACAGGCGTCTATGAATTGATTCTGGTAGCGGCCACTGACGGCACTCTGGCGGCAGATGTTCGCCCTTTGGTACGACTTTCTGTCAGTGTTCAGGTTGAAGATAACGGCAAACGCGAGCGCGGTTCTAGCGGCGGCGGCGGTCGTTTCGGTTATGAATTTTTCCTTGAAACCATTGATGGCGAAGTTCGCGCTGACGCCTGGGCGAAAGAAGCTGTGCGCATGGCGCTGGTGACTCTTTCTGCCGTCGCAGCTCCAGCCGGGATGTTCCCGGTGGTGCTTGGCGCAGGCTGGCCAGGCGTTCTGCTGCATGAGGCGGTAGGCCACGGTTTAGAAGGTGATTTTAACCGTCGCGGGACTTCCGTATTCAGCGGTCAGATGGGCCAGTTGGTCGCTTCTGAACTGTGTACCGTTGTTGATGATGGCACCATGGCAAACCGCCGTGGTTCAGTCGCCATTGACGACGAAGGCGTTCCGGGTCAATACAATGTGTTGATTGAAAACGGTGTGCTGAAAGGCTACATGCAGGACAAACTCAATGCTCGCCTGATGGGTGTTGCGCCAACGGGCAATGGTCGTCGCGAATCTTACGCACACTTGCCAATGCCGCGCATGACTAACACCTACATGCTGGCCGGTAAGTCGACGCCGCAAGAGATCATTGAATCCGTGGAATACGGTATTTATGCCCCGAACTTTGGCGGCGGGCAGGTTGATATCACATCCGGTAAGTTTGTGTTCTCAACATCCGAAGCGTATCTCATTGAAAATGGCAAAGTCACAACGCCAGTTAAAGGTGCAACGCTGATTGGCTCTGGCATCGAAACCATGCAGCAGATTTCGATGGTCGGTAATGACCTGGCACTGGATAACGGCGTCGGTGTGTGCGGCAAAGAAGGGCAGAGTTTGCCTGTCGGTGTCGGCCAGCCAACGCTTAAAGTCGATAACCTGACGGTTGGCGGCACAGCGTAATACTCTTGTTTCGATAGTCATAACCAGCCGGGTTTATCCCGGCTGTTTGACTTTCAACCTCGCCCATTTTATCCCACATCTTTACCGCGTCCTTTGTTGTCGCGTACCCCTTGATAAAGATGCGAAACCTTCACGAAATACTCGGTCAGGTAGTTAATACAAACCTGTACTTTCAGAGGCAGCTTATCTTTTTCGGTATACAGTGCGTACACCGGACGAGGATCGGATTGATAGCTCGGCATTAAGATCTCAAGCGTCCCTTCATTGATCTCATCGATCACCCACATCAGCGGAACGTAAGCGATCCCGGCACCTATTTTTAACCAACGGCTTAAGGTCATGGGATCGTTTGTGACAAACCGGCCTTGCGGGATCATGCGCGTGGTGAGGCCTTCCGGGGCGATCAATTCAAATTCATTGTGCGGGCGAATGCTGTATTCAAGCCAGGAATGACTGGCAAGATCGGCGGGCTTTTCTGGCGTGCCGTTTTGTTGCAGATAACTTTTCGCGGCACAAATTACCATCGGCATCGATCCGAGGCGTGTGGAGAACAGGCTTGAATCCTGCAACGCACCGACACGAATAACGACGTCCAGACCATCGGCAATTAAGTCAGGGGCTGGAATGCCCGTCACCAGGTTTACCGTTAATTCCGGGTACTCTTTAAGCATGTCAGCGGTCATGGACGCGAGGACATTTTGTGCCATAGTTGAAGAACTGCCGATACGTAGCGTGCCGATGGGCGTGTTGTTGAAAGCATAAAGCTGCTCATGCACGGCTTGCGCTTCATGCAGCATTTTACGGCAGCCAAGAAAGTATATTTTACCGGCTTCGGTTAGCCCAATGCTGCGTGTGCTGCGGTTTAGCAACTTTACTTGCAGCTCGTCTTCGAGTTTTGAAACCGTTTGGCTGATGGACGATACGCTCATTTCTAGCTGTCTGGCCGCGGCGGTAAAAGAGCCAAGCTCGACAACTTTGGCGAAAACCGACATGCGCTTAAGTCTTTCCATTGTTCACTCTGAGTGAAAAGTGATTTAGATCACAGATTATAGATAACGGGCTAACTATTGCGGTAATATATTATTAACAACACGACCCGTATCATTCGTTAGCTCAGCATTCCTGGCTGTCCCAGGGTTTGTGTCTTCTGTATTTTCTGCAAGGTTAACATGAGTCTATTTCCCGTTATCGTGATATTCGGTCTTTCTTTTCCGCCGATATTCTTCGAGCTGATTTTATCGCTGGCGTTGTTCTGGTTGGTTCGCCGTCTGCTGACTCCGACGGGAATTTATGATTTTGTCTGGCACCCGGCATTATTTAACACAGCACTTTATTGCTGCCTGTTTTATCTGATCTCGCGCCTGTTTGTTTGAGGTTGATGTGAAAGCACTTACAACAAAAATGATCCGCACTGCCATCACACTAATTCTGGTGCTGCTGGCTTTCATCGCTATCTACCGCGCCTGGGTGTTTTATACCGAATCACCGTGGACGCGTGACGCCCGCTTTACCGCAGACGTTGTCGCGATTGCACCCGATGTCTCCGGCTTAATTACCGATGTGAAGGTCCACGACAACCAGCTGGTGAAGAAAGATCAAATTCTCTTCACTATCGATCAGCCCCGTTATCAGAAAGCATTAGAACAAGCTCAAGCCGATGTTTCTTACTTCCAGGTTTTAGCTGGCGAGAAGCGCCGTGAAGCCGGGCGTCGTAATTCATTAGGCACGCAGGCAATGTCGCGTGAAGAAATCGAACAGTCCAACAATGTGCTTCAGACGGTTTTGCATCAGTTAGCCAAAGCTGAAGCAACCCGTGATTTAGCCGAACTGGACTTGCAACGTACCATCATTCGCGCACCAGCAGAAGGTTGGGTAACTAACCTGAATGTGTATACCGGTGAGTTTATTACCCGTGGCTCAACCGCTGTGGCGCTGGTCAAACGAGGCTCTTTCTACATTCTTGCCTACATGGAAGAAACCAAGCTTGACGGTATTCGCCCAGGTTACCGGGTGCAAATCACACCGCTTGGCAGCAATCGTGTATTACGTGGAACGGTCGATAGCCTTTCTGCCGGTGTGACCAATGCCAGTAGCACCAGAGACAGCAAAGGTATGGCGACTGTTGATTCCAATCTCGAATGGGTACGTCTGGCGCAACGTGTGCCGGTACGCATTCACCTTGATGAGCAACAGGCAAATCTCTATCCCGCCGGGACAACGGCAACCGTCGTGGTAACAGGGGATAAAGACAGAAATACTGACCACGAATCGGTATTCATTAAACTCATGCATCGTTTGCGTGAGTTCGGTTAAGCGTAGGTCGATATGTATTATATTTCGCGGTTACATTTGCGCTTCGCTTTCAAACTGGCTTTTGCCATCGTGCTGGCGCTATGGGTAGGGTTTCATTTTGAACTGGAAACCCCGCGCTGGGCGGTGCTGACGTCAGTGTTGGTCGCCGCCGGGCCTGCTTTTGCGGCGGGCGGTGAACCCTATTCTGGAGCGATTCGCTATCGCGGAATGCTGCGTATTGTCGGCACATTTATTGGTTGTTTCGCCGCGTTATTCATCATCACGACACTGATCCGTGCCCCCGTCGTTATGTTGCTGGTGTGCTGTATCTGGGCCGGATTTTGCACCTGGATTTCCTCACTAGTTAAAGTCGAAAACTCCTATGCCTGGGGTCTGGCGGGCTACACCGCGCTGATTATTATTGTCACCATTCAAGCCAATCCTCTGGTGGCGCCGCAGTTTGCCGTTGAGCGATGCAGTGAAATTGTCATTGGTATTGTTTGTGCCATTATTGCCGACTTAATTTTCTCCCCGCGTTCGATTAAAAAAGAAATCGATCGTCAACTTGATAGCCTGTTAGTGGATCATTACCGCCTGATGCAGTTGTGTATTGCGCATGGCGATAAAGAAGAGGTCGATAAGGCCTGGGCAAGCCTGGTTCAGCGCACCACTGTGATTGAAGGAATGCGCGATAACCTGAAAATTGAATCTGCTCGCTGGGGACGCGCGAACCGTCGCCTGAAAGCACTGAATGCGGTTTCTCTGGCCTTGATTACGCAAGCGTGTGAAACCTTCCTGATTCAAAATACGCGCCCTGAATTTGTCACCCCTGAATTTCGCGAGTTATTTGAAACGCCGGTAGAAACAGCTGCGGATGTACATCAGCAGTTGAAAGTTATCCGCAAAGTCGTGTCGTTCGCTGGTGAGAAATATACCCCTGTCACCATCCGCAGCTGGGTTAGCGAGGCGACGCGCTATTTAGTGCTGAAACGAGGTGTTATCAGCAATACTCGTATCAATGCGATTGAAGAAGAGATTTTAACCCAGGAAGTTGTGGTCAAAGTGCAGTCTGCTGAAGGTCACCACGCGATGATCAACTTCTGGCGAACCACCATTTCTTGCCTGTTGGGCTGCTTGTTCTGGCTTGCTACCGGTTGGACATCCGGTAGCGGTGCCATGGTCATGATCGCGGTGGTCACATCGCTCGCCATGCGTTTGCCGAACCCTCGCATGGTGGCACTCGATTTTCTCTACGGAATGCTGGTGGCATTGCCGCTGGGGGGACTCTATTTTCTGGTCATCATTCCCGCGACACAGCAAAGTATGGTGCTGCTTTCTATTAGCCTTGCGTTATTGGCGTTCTTTATTGGTATCGAAGTACAGAAACGGCGGTTGGGTTCGATGGGGGCGCTGGCCGGGACAATTAACGTTATCGTGTTAGATAACCCCATGACGTTTCACTTCAATACATTTTTGGATGGCGCGTTGGGGCAAATTATTGGCTGTTTCGTGGCACTGATGGTGATACTCATCATCCGTGATAATTCGAAAGCCCGAACGGGTCGCACACTGTTGAACCAGTTTGTCTCTGCGGCGGTTTCCGCGTTAACAACCAACAAGGCTCGCCGCAAAGAAAACCATCTGCCCGCGCTGTATCAGCAGCTTTTCTTACTGCTGAATATGTTCCCGGGTGATATCCCGCGTTATCGTCTGGCGCTGACATTAATCATTGCTCACCAGCGTCTGCGTGATGCACCGATACCGGTGAATGACGATCTTTCGGCATACCATCGCCAACTGCGTAAGACTGCAGACAAAGTGACTTCGGCCACCAGCGATGACAAGAAGCAGCGTTACTTCAATCAATTGCTGGAGGAACTGGACATCTACCAGGAAAAATTGCGTATCTGGGAGGCGCCGTTACAGGTCACCGAGCCGGTACGACGATTAGCTGAGGTGCTGCATAAATACCAGCACGCATTCATCGCCGCCTGACCCGAGCCGACGCCATGCGTCGGCTTTTTTGTATCTATACTTACCAGATGCCCAATTCATAACAGGAGAAAACTATGACAAATCAGGCACTCCAGGATAGTGAATTATTTAACACCGGTTATCTGGTCAATGGTGAATGGCGCAAACTCAGCGCAACCTTCGATGTTCTCAACCCGGCTTCCGGCGAAGTCGTCGCGAAAGTGGCAAAAGCGGGTAAAAAAGAGGCTGAAGAAGCGATTGCCGCTGCGGCTAAAGCTTTCCCGGCATGGCGTGCAAAAACCGCCAAAGAACGTTCCACCATCCTCTATAAGTGGTTCCAGTTAATTATTGAGAATAAAGCCTGGCTCGGGCGCTTAATGACCACCGAACAAGGCAAACCGTTGAAAGAGGCGGAAGGTGAAGTCGAGTATGCCGCAAGCTTTATCCAGTGGTTTGCCGAGCAGGCCAAGCGGGCAAACGGTGAAATTATTCCTCCTGCGAAACCTGGTTCGCGAATTTTAGCCACCCGGGAACCTATCGGCGTTGTTGCGGCTATTACGCCGTGGAACTTCCCAATGGCAATGCTGACTCGCAAACTCGGCCCGGCGCTTGCCGCGGGTTGTACCGGCGTGATTAAGCCTGCTAATAACACTCCGTTATCTGCATTTGCTTTGCTGGCTCTGGCGAAAAAAGCCGGTGTCCCGGATGGTGTACTCAACGCCGTGGCGGGGAATACGCAAGAAATTAGCGATGCGATTATGGCCAGCCGCGACGTTCGCAAAATTTCATTCACCGGTTCTACCGCCGTGGGAAAAACCCTGGTGCGTAATGCCGCTGAAACAATGAAAAAGGTGTCGATGGAGTTAGGCGGCAATGCGCCGTATATCGTCTTTGAAGACGCCGATATCGACGAAGCAGTGAAAGGGGCTGTCGCGAATAAATTCCGTAATGCAGGCCAGGTCTGCGTTAGCGTTAACCGCTTCTTTATTCAGGAAAAGGTCTACGACCAGTTCGTCAACAAACTCGCGGATGCCGTTAAAGCTCTGAAAGTGGGTAATGGCCTTGAAGAAGGTGTTGTTGTAGGGCCATTAATTGAAAAATCTGCGGTCGATAAAGTCCGTGAACATGTTGAAGATGCGCAGGCGAAGGGCGGAAAAGTGCTGGTAGGCGGGAAGATCCATGAATTGGGTGGCAACTTCTGGCAACCAACAGTGATAGTGGATGCCAACGATGATATGAAACTCGCGCAGGAAGAAACCTTTGGCCCGTTGGCCGCCTGCTTCAGTTTCAAAACGGAAGAAGAAGTGATTGAGCGAGCCAATAACACGCCATTTGGTTTAGCGGCCTATTTCTATACTCAGAATCTGGCTCGCGTATTCCGCGTCTCGCAAGCGATTGAAAGCGGGATGATTGGTATCAACGAATGCGCCGTTTCGACCGAGCTGGGGCCGTTTGGTGGTGTTAAAGAGTCCGGACTGGGTCGGGAAGGTTCCGTGTTAGGTCTGGATGAGTTTCTGGAAGTCAAAACCTTGCATATTGGTGGGCTGTAGTCACCACAATGCGAATGGGTTAGGTGGCAATCTATGAAAAAATACACCTTTGATTTTAGTCAGATAGAAGATCAGCCGGGATTCTATCGCCACTTTATCCAGGTTTTTCAACTTGAGAAAAAACAGGTTCACGATCTCGACAGTTTATGGGATGTAGTCGTTGGAGGCATTTTGCCGCTTCCCATAGAGATTGAATTTGTTCATCTACCAGAAATGCAAAGGCGGCGGTATGGCGCTTTGATTTTGCTTTTTGACGAAGCGGAAGAGGAGCTGGAAGGGCAATTGCGGTTCAACGTGCGTGGCTAACGCTGATTTAAACCCATAAAAAAGCCCCCGCGAGCGGGGGCAAAGTCGCCAGACTTGACGACGAGGGTTTATTTATACAGTTCAGCGGTGGCGTGCCAGGTATCGCCCGAACGTGCTTCGGTAATGCGATAAGCAGAGGCACCTTCCTGAGTCGCTTTCTGTGATAATTCATGACGCATATCCATTGGTGCGCTACCCACCTGGCTTACTGAAATACTGCCCATGGACTGCATGTTTTGAGCTTGTTCGTTAGTGACCTGATGTGCGGCTGCATTAGCGCCGAAAGAGATCACGGAGAAAAGGCTAAGTGCTGCGATGGTTAATTTGGTTTTCATGATGTCTACTCCTGAATAAGTTTTTCAACGACCGGAAGGGCTTAAGTGCATTTATTGTTCTTGGGGTCGTCATTTTGTTTAAACGGTAAATCACTATTATTTATGGCTAACGGCTGTTATTTGTACAGTTCAGCAGTTGCGTGCCATGCATCGCCAGAGCGTGCTTCGGTGATACGGTAAGAAGAAGCACCTTGCTCTTCAGCTTTTTTATTCAACATCTGGTGCATATCCATTGGTGCGCTACCTACCTGGCTTACAGAAATGGAACCCATTGGTTGCAGGTTCTGCGCTTGTTCGGCGTTAATCGAAGTGGCGGCAAAAGCACCAAATGACAGCATTGAAAGCAGGCTAGCGGCAACTACAGTTGATTTCATGTTCATAATTTTTACCTCGTCGTATTCTTTTATTGGGGTCTTCGTTTCGTGACCCTCATCACAAAATCAAGTATACACTAGTCACGCGAAAAATTAATACCCTGCTAACTATTCCCTATGAAACTTTACAATAATAGAGGCTTTTGATATTACGTAAAGTTATTAAAAAGTCGTTTATATTGCTGTTTTAATGTTAAATATAAGTAAAAACAATGAGATGGCAGGCTTTGATTTTTTGTGCGGTTTATCACATAACTGGCTGATGCAAGCGAGATTTAGGCTTAGAAAGAAGGTAAAACCGGGATTTACTGACAATTGATGTGAGCAGAGGGGATTGTTACAGAAGTGTTGTTCCCGTTGTTCGGTCACAACGGGAATGGCGTATTAACGCTTACAGTTCTTGTTCAAACAACACCAGAATCGCTTCAAACAATTCTTTCACGGTGAAGTTTTTCGCGGGGGTGGTGAAGATAGTGTCATCCCCGGCAATGGTCCCCAGAATACCTTCCGCTTTACCTAAAGAATCCAGCAGGCGCGCAATGAGCTGCGCAGCACCAGGGCTTGTATGAATCACAACAACAGCATCGTTGTAATCAATATCCAGCACCAGATTTTTTAGCGGGCTGGAAGTGGTTGGTACGCCAAGTTCTGCCGGTAAGCAATACACCATTTCCATTTTTGCGTTGCGGGTACGCACGGCGCCGAACTTTGTCAGCATGCGGGAAACTTTGGACTGATTAATGTTTTCAAAACCATCGTTTTGCAATGCATGGACGATCTCGCCCTGAGAACTGAATTTCTCTTCTTTTAATAGTGCTTTGAATGCTTTGACTAATTCTTCTTGTTTTGAGGAAATACGCATAGGTTACCCATTTAAAGGTCAACAAGGATAACATTATTATGCATTTAAATGAATTATTATGCAAATTAATGGCAGGGTGTCAGCCTGAAATAATGTTATGAAAGAGGCGGATTTTATCAAATTTTGTTATCGAGGAACATGCCTTCGTCACGACTCGAAAATATGTAGGTAAGTAAATCAAATGTTATCAAAATGATGTTGTTTTGCTGCGTAGGGAGGGGTAATGTAACCGCCGTTGATGTGACAACATCAGGTTGTGACCGGGCGCTCAGGCGTCGTTTCCACCCGGTGAGTAAATGCAGCAGTAACGCTTCAGGAATGCGTAACTTCGCAAACCTTAAGCGGGAAGATTGTAATTACCCCTTCTCTGGATTATGGTCGCCACCGCATGGAGTTACGGCACCTATTTGCTAACCATAATAAGGAGTTTAGGATGAAAGTTGCAGTCCTCGGCGCAGCAGGCGGAATCGGCCAGGCGCTTGCCCTTCTACTCAAGACCCAACTGCCTTCAGGTTCAGAACTCTCTCTGTATGATATTGCACCGGTAACCCCAGGTGTTGCAGTCGATCTGAGTCATATCCCTACTGATGTGAAAATTAAAGGTTTCTGCGGTGAAGATGCTACACCAGCGCTGGTTGGTGCTGATGTCGTGCTTATCTCCGCCGGTGTGGCTCGTAAGCCAGGTATGGATCGCTCTGACCTGTTTAACGTCAACGCAGGAATCGTGAAAAATCTGGTTCAACAGATTGCGAAAACTTGCCCGAAAGCCTGTATCGGTATCATCACTAACCCGGTGAATACCACGGTTGCTATCGCAGCAGAAGTGCTGAAAAAAGCAGGTGTGTACGATAAGAACAAATTGTTTGGCGTGACCACGCTGGACATCATCCGCTCCAACACCTTTGTTGCGGAACTGAAAGGCAAAAAGCCGACCGAGATTGAAGTCCCTGTCATCGGTGGCCACTCTGGCGTGACTATTCTGCCATTGCTGTCTCAGATCCCAGGCGTACGCTTCACCGAGCAAGAAGTTGCTGACCTGACTAAACGTATCCAGAATGCGGGTACTGAAGTTGTGGAAGCTAAAGCGGGTGGCGGGTCTGCAACACTGTCAATGGGTCAGGCTGCTGCACGCTTTGGTCTGTCTCTGGTACGTGCGCTGCAAGGCGAAAGCAACGTGGTTGAATGCGCGTATGTTGAAGGTAACGGCGAGCACGCTCGTTTCTTCTCTCAGCCATTGCTGCTAGGCAAAAACGGTATCGCAGAGCACAAGTCTTACGGCAAACTGAGTGCGTTTGAGCACCAGGCGCTGGAAGGCATGCTGGATACTCTGAAGAAAGACATTACCCTTGGCGAAGAGTTTGTTAACAAATAAACCCTGCGCTTAAGCGAAAAAAAACCGGAACACTGATTCCGGTTTTTTATTGCCTGCAATTCACTGTTTATTAGTTAGTTGCGGGATATTCCTGAATTGTTACCTGCAACGTCAGCTTCTTATCTTCACGCATCACTTCAACAGGAATGACTGAGCCTGGGCGAATCTCTGCCACCTGGTCCATTGTCCCCAATGCGGATATAGCCGGTTTATGGTTCACGGAGATAATCACGTCATTCACCAAAAGACCTGCTTTTGCTGCCGGGCCATCAGGGGTAACTTCATTAACGATGATCCCTTGAATTTGATCGATACCCGTTGCCGGGCCATGCAATGGCGTAATTTCACGACCGCCAATGCCAATATAACCGCGAATTACGCGTCCATCGCGGATCAGCTTATCCATGATTTTTGTCGAAAGCTGAGTCGGGATCGCAAAGCCGATACCTTCAGGGGTTTCGCCATCGTTACTTTTATCAAACGATAGGGTGTTGATGCCCATCAACTCGCCGAGGGAATTGACCAGCGCGCCACCGGAGTTACCGTGGTTAATCGAGGCATCCGTTTGCAGGAAAGACTGGCGGCCAGAAGGGCTAAGGCCAATACGGCCGGTAGCACTAATAATCCCCTGCGTAATGGTTTGCCCGAGGTTATACGGATTACCAATCGCCATCACAACATCGCCAATATGCGGCATGCGCTTATTATTGATAGGGATGACAGGGAGATTGGTGGCGTTAATTTTCAGCACCGCTAAATCAGTCAGGCTATCTGATCCAACCAATAAAGCTTCAAACACTCGACCATCTTGCAGAGCAACGATGATTTGCTCGGCATCATTAATAACGTGTTTGTTAGTAATGATGTAGCCGCGTTCATCCATGATGACGCCAGAGCCGAGGGTTTTAATTTCTAACTGATTTTGTGAGTTGTTGCCGACACTGCGGTTGTAAACGTTGACTACAGCAGGCGCAGCGCGTCGCACCGCAGTGTTGTAGCTCAGCGGAGTTTCATCGGCACTGTCAAACTTCGAGGGCGCTAAGGGGATGATTTTCTGGCGCAGCGAAGGTAAGGATACCAACAATATGCCAGCCACAATCAGGCCAATCACCACCGAGCGTAATATCTTCAGAAACATGGATTTGTATTAGTTAATAATAAGCCGGAAGCAGAATAGCATGAGTTAATCGGACATCGTACACAGATGTCCGATTACTGAGCAGATTAGCGCACTAAGAGATAGATACTTTCTTCGCCGCGAGCCACATGCAAAGCAATAACGTCGGGTTTAGTTTCCAGAACCTTACGCATCTCCGCAATGCTTGAAACTCGTTCGCGGTTTACACCAATGATGAAATCGTCTTTGTGCAGGCCCGCTTGTGCCGCTGGTGTGCCTTTCTCAACGCTGTCGAGTTTGACACCTTTAGTACCATCTTTGAGCTGACCATCGCTTAATGTCGCGCCCTGCAAGGCTGGCATAATTAGCTCGGCGTTCGCAGATGAGGCGGTGCTCTTATCAAGCGTAACGCTCACTTCCAGTGGTTTGCCGTCGCGCAGCAAGCCCAGTTTCACTACGGTCCCAGGCTCAGTGGTGGCAATTTTTGCGCGCAATTCGGCAAAGCTGCTGATGGTTTTACCATTCAGGCTGGTAATCACATCACCCGCTTTCACCCCCGCTTTTGCTGAACCCGATTGCGGTAAGACTTCGCTGACAAACGCGCCACGTTGGGTGGTCAGATTGAATGCTTTGGCAATATCAGCACTCATCTCGGTGCCTTTAATACCAAGCAAGCCACGTTTGATCTCGCCAAATTGCATCAGCTGTTTGGCCAGGGTTTGCGCCATATTGCTGGGGATAGCAAAGCCGATTCCGACGCTGCCGCCGCTTGGCGCGAGGATGGCGGTATTAATACCGATAAGTTCGCCATTCAGGTTCAGCAATGCGCCGCCGGAATTACCACGGTTAATAGAGGCATCGGTCTGGATAAAGTTTTCCAGCCCTTCCAGGTTCAGACCGCTACGGCCTAATGCTGAAACAATCCCTGACGTTGCCGTTTGCCCCAAGCCGAATGGGTTGCCGACCGCAACGGCAAAATCGCCGACGCGCAGCTTATCGGAATCGGCAACGGCGATTTGAGTCAGGCCTGTCGCGTTCTGAATTTGAATCAGTGCGATATCACTTTGGTCATCGCCGCCAATCAGTTTGGCATCAAATTCACGTCCATCATTGAGCTGCACGCTGATTTTCTCGGCATGATTAATGACGTGATTGTTAGTCAGCACATAACCTTTTTCGGCATTAATAATCACACCTGAACCCAAACCCTCAAAAGGCTGGGCTTCTGAAGGAGGCATATCATCGCCAAAGAATTTCTTAAACTCTTCCGGGACTTTCTGGGTAGGCGCCGCCGCAGTCCCTTCTACCTGAACACTCACCACGGCAGGTAAAACTTTTTCCAGCATTGGTGCAAGGCTTGGCAAAGCCGGTTGACCCGGAATTTGTGCTGGCAACGCCGCATTCACCTGAGATGTCACACCGAACGTCAGTCCGACGCTTAACGCTAAGGCACTCAACAACAGTGTTTGTTTCTTCATTGATGGCTTGCTCTCGTGACCTGAACCTGGAAAAGGAAAACCCGATAACACTCCGATGTTATTGAAATATCAGCCGGGTAACAATGCTGTTATAGAGTGAAGTAACACAAGTAAATGATAGCTGTGCTGGAGAGAGATTGGGGTACGAAAGCGGTACCCCAAGAAAATATTCTGGATTTGTGATTAATCGCGTTTTGCGCGTTCGGTACGCAGCAAACCGGATGCGCCATCAGAGTAGTCACGCGGCATCTGCACCGGTGCCTGATCGTTGCTGGCTTCAGACTCAGCAAGGCGATTGCGGAATGGATTCTCTTCGGCTGACATTTCAGGCAGCAGGCTGCTGGAGCTTTTTGCCATGTGTTGATAAAGCTGGCGATAATCATGTGCCATGTTGTCCAGCAACTCGGCGCTGCGGGCAAAATGGCTGACTAACTCTTCACGATACTCTTCAAGTTCTGCTTTGTTTTTCTCAATCTCGTACTGCATTGCCTGCTGCTGACGCAGCTTGCGGTTGCCAAAACGCATAGCAACTGCACCAACGATGATGCCAACAACTAACCCAATTAGCGCATATTCCCAGGTCATGAACTTCTCCCGTTGTCTTGTGTTTCCGTAGGGTAATGTAGCCACTATAACCGTTAACCTAAGAGAAGTGGAATCCTGACGCAGCATCGCTTAGGGTAGAACGGCCTTTTTTTCGACAACCGTCCTTTTTTGAGCATTAAGTAAACGGCAATCCGATTTTTAAGGAAATACCATAATACCATGCAAAATCTCTCCCCTGCATTGCGCTACCAACAAGCCCTGAGTGAGGGCAGCTACCAACCTGATGACGTTCAGCGCGAGGCCGTAACCCGGCTGGACGCTATCTGGCAGGCTTTGAGCCAGCAAAAGCCGACTGAGCCTGTGAATGGTGGTTTCTTTGGCAAACTCTTTGGTAAACGTAATGTCACGGTGAGCCAGGAATCGGTTCGCGGACTGTATATGTGGGGCGGAGTAGGGCGCGGGAAAACCTGGCTCATGGATATGTTTTTTCAGAGTCTACCTGGCGAACGCAAGTTACGGCTGCATTTCCACCGCTTTATGCTGCGTGTCCATGAAGAGTTGGCTGCGCTTCAGGGGCAAACCGACCCCCTGGAAGTGATTGCTGACCGCTTCAAAGCCGAAACAGATGTGCTTTGCTTTGATGAATTTTTTGTCTCTGACATTACGGATGCCATGCTGCTTGGCACGCTGATGCAAGCATTGTTCGCGCGGGGGATCACGCTGGTGGCTACATCTAATATTCCACCTGATGAATTGTACCGTAACGGCTTGCAGCGCCCGCGCTTCATCCCTGCGATTGATGCGATTAAACGGCATTGCGAGGTGATGAATGTCGATGCCGGCATTGATTACCGACTGCGAACGCTGACTCAGGCCCACCTCTGGCTTTCCCCGTTGAACGACGAAACCGCGCAGCAGATGGAAAAACTCTATGCCGCGTTAGCAGGTACGGCGAGGGAAGGGGAACCGGTGCTCGAAATCAACCACCGTCCGTTAGCCACGCTTGGGTTGGAGAATCAGACACTGGCGGTAGATTTCAACACGCTGTGCGTTGACGCCCGCAGTCAGCATGACTACATCGCGCTCTCACGCCTCTTCCACACTGTGATGCTATTTAATGTGCCCGTAATGAACACGCGTAACGAAAATGAAGCGCGGCGGTTCATTGCGTTGGTAGACGAGTTTTACGAGCGCCACGTCAAATTGGTTGTTTCAGCACAGGTTCCGCTGTTCGAGATTTACCAGGGGGAAAGATTGCGCTTTGAATTCCAGCGCTGTCTGTCGCGTCTGCAAGAAATGCAAAGTGAAGAGTATTTACGCTTGTCGCACATGCCGTGAACCGCAGTTTGAATGCAGAGTGACCATAAAGTGTGACAAAAACTACAAAAAGGTTCGACCTTTAGGGGCGACTTCCCTATAATCTTGCGACCCCACGTTACAACCAAAGTTTTTTTCCCAAAACTTGGTCGTGCTGGCATTGGCTATTCGAAGGGGTAGGTTTGCCGGACTTTGTCGTGTGAACCTTGAACTGATTTTAAACGTTTGGGTGAACACCTACGTGTAACTATATATTGGGTAAGCTTTTAATGAAAACTTTTACAGCTAAACCAGAAACCGTACAGCGCGACTGGTTCGTTGTTGACGCTGACGGTAAGACCTTAGGTCGCCTGGCTACTGAATTGGCTCGCCGTCTGCGCGGTAAGCACAAAGCGGAATACACTCCGCACGTTGATACTGGTGATTACATCATCGTTCTGAACGCAGAAAAAGTTGCTGTAACCGGCAACAAGCGTACTGACAAAGTGTATTACCATCACACCGGCCACATCGGTGGTATCAAACAAGCGACCTTTGAAGAGATGATTGCCCGCCGTCCTGAGCGTGTGATTGAAATCGCGGTTAAAGGCATGCTGCCAAAGGGCCCGCTGGGCCGTGCTATGTTCCGTAAACTGAAAGTTTACGCGGGCACCGAGCACAACCACGCGGCACAGCAACCGCAAGTTCTGGACATTTAATCGGGATTATGGCAATGGCTGAAAATCAATACTACGGCACTGGTCGCCGCAAAAGTTCCGCAGCTCGCGTGTTTATCAAACCGGGCAGCGGCAAAATCATCATCAACCAACGTTCTCTGGAACAGTACTTCGGTCGTGAAACTGCCCGCATGGTAGTTCGTCAGCCGCTGGAATTGGTTGATATGGTTGAGAAATTCGATCTGTACATCACTGTTAAAGGTGGTGGTACTTCTGGTCAGGCTGGTGCGATCCGTCACGGTATCACCCGCGCTCTGATGGAGTACGACGAGTCCCTGCGTGGCGAACTGCGTAAAGCTGGTTTCGTTACTCGTGATGCTCGTGAAGTTGAACGTAAGAAAGTCGGTCTGCGTAAAGCACGTCGTCGTCCTCAGTTCTCCAAACGTTAATTGTCCTCTGCTTTTGCAGAATACAATTCGCGAAAAGCCCGGTCTTGTACCGGGTTTTTTTATGCCTGAAAATTATATTTAGCGTTGCTAACTATTTGATGTTGAATGTGTTTCAGACGAATTCCAGATCCATTCCCCACAAAACCCGTAAAATCTGGTAAACTATCAACCAATTTTCTGCCCAAAGGTCGGCATCCGGTTGTTTTCGCCTTGTTTTCTGGCGACTGGTGGTTTTCCGGCGTATCTGGGTATCAAACGGTCAGGTTAGTTGCCGCTTACTGCGGCCATTAGCAGTAATTTTCTGAATAAACTTGGAGGTTTTCATGGCTGTCGCTGCCAACAAACGTTCGGTGATGACGCTGTTTTCCGGTCCTACTGACATCTATAGCCACCAGGTACGTATCGTCCTGGCTGAAAAAGGTGTTAGCGTTGAAATTGAGCATGTGGAAACGGATAACCTGCCTCAGGATCTGATTGACCTCAACCCAAATCACAGCGTACCGACACTGGTTGACCGCGAACTTACTCTGTGGGAATCCCGCATCATCATGGAATATCTTGATGAGCGTTTCCCGCATCCACCATTAATGCCGGTTTACCCGGTTGCACGTGGTGAAAGTCGCCTGTACATGCATCGTATCCAGAAAGACTGGTACTCCCTGATGCACATCGTGATGAACGGTTCTGCTCAAGAAGCTGATGCTGCACGCAAGCAATTACGTGAAGAATTGCTGGCAATCGCACCTGTATTTACTCAGAAACCTTTCTTCCTGAGTGATGAGTTCAGTCTGGTAGATTGCTACCTGGCACCACTGCTGTGGCGTTTGCCGCAGATGGGTATTGAGCTGACAGGCGCGGGTTCTAAAGAGATGAAAGGTTATATGACTCGCGTATTTGAGCGTGATTCATTCCTCGCTTCTCTGACCGAGCCTGAGCGCGAAATGCGTCTGCAAACCCGGGGCTAATTGATGGATATGTCACAATTGTCACCACGTCGTCCGTATCTACTTCGTGCTTTTTACGAGTGGCTGCTGGATAACCAGCTCACACCGCATCTGGTGGTGGATGTGACATTGCCTGGCGTACATGTTCCTATGGAATATGCTCGCGACGGGCAAATTGTCCTGAATATTGCACCACGTGCAGTAGGAAACCTGGAATTGGCCAACGGTGATGTGCGTTTTAACGCGCGCTTCGGTGGTGTGCCACGCCAGGTATTTGTTCCTATGGCCGCGGTTCTGGCTATTTATGCTCGTGAAAACGGCGCTGGCACGATGTTCGAGCCAGAAGCCAGTTATGACGAAGATGTTGAAAGTCATAATGATAACGAGCAGTTGTCGTCTGATTCAGAAATGGTCATGCAAGTGATTGATGGTTCACGCCCCGATCACGATGAAGATGACAACGACCCGGATAATGAGCCACCTCCGCGTGGTGGTCGTCCGGCGCTGCGCGTAGTGAAGTAATTCAGAGTTATTATCCGCGTAGCTTGCCAGTAAAAATGCAAATCGAAGCCAGTCTCAGGACTGGCTTTTTATTGCCTTAAATAAACCTGGCAACTGCATCTTTACGTAAGCCAAGATTTGCTGTGTTATGATTCGACAATACTATTTGTCATGCTTCTTTCCTAAAACGGCCAAATCCCGACGCTATGAGCACATTTGACGAGCAACCATCTGAGATGACAGAAACCATCGGGCATACGATGCGTCGTCGTCCTCTTGCGCGTAAAAAACTCTCGGAAATGGTGGAAGAAGAACTTGAGCAGATGATTCGCAGACGTGAGTTTGCCGAGGGTGAGCAATTACCGTCTGAGCGTGAGCTGATGGCATTTTTTAATGTTGGACGCCCTTCAGTGCGTGAAGCCCTGGCAGCACTAAAACGCAAAGGTTTGGTGCAAATCAGTAATGGCGAGCGTGCTCGCGTATCCCGCCCTTCGGCAGATACCATTATTGGTGAGTTATCTGGCGTGGCAAAAGATTTCCTATCGCGGCCAGGCGGCATTGCGCATTTCGAACAGCTACGCATGTTCTTTGAATCCAGCCTGGTCCGCTATGCCGCTGAATTCGCGACAGATGAACAAATAGCTCGCCTTGCAAAAGCACTTGAGCTGAATAATCAGGCTCTGGATGATAACGAACTCTTTATTCGATCCGACATCGAATTCCACCGTGAGCTGGCAGAGATCCCTGATAATCCGATCTTCATGGCCGTGCATGTTGCCTTGCTCGACTGGTTGATTGCCGCGCGTCCAACGGTTGCTCAGGATGTTTTGCATGCTCACAATAATGTGAGTTATCAGCAGCATATTGAAATTTATAATGCGATCCTGGCACGCGATCCTGATGCTGCTGACAGCGCATTAAAGGCTCATTTGAAAAGCGTTTTCGCCTCCTATTACCCCACGCCCCGTAAACGCACCACAAAAAAATAGCTGCGCTAATTTGAGATCCTCCCCACGTCTAAGTAAGTAATTTCTGATCACCCATCATTATTTCATATGAGCCAGATCTCATCCTGACCTCTTCGATATGTGGTGTTTACTTTTTGATCTGGTATAACAGGTATAAAGGTATCCAGTATCATTTGAATATCAGACAACAAAGAGGCGTTTATGGCACAGAATCTTCGCGGTGTGATGCCCGCATTGCTTACTCCGTTTAACCCGCAACAACAGATCGACACCGACAGTTTGCGCCGTCTGGTTCGTTTCAATATCGAGCAGGGTATCGATGGCCTTTATGTCGGTGGTTCCACTGGCGAAGCATTTTTGCAGACCACACAAGAACGTGAGCAAGTGCTGGAAATTGTCGCCGAAGAAGCGAAAGGCAAGGTGACGTTAATTGCACATGTGGGGGGTATCAGCACTCATGAGAGTCAGACGCTGGCGAGTGCCGCACATCGCTATGGATTCGATGCCGTCTCAGCGGTCACGCCGTTTTATTATCCGTTCAGCTTCAATGAACACTGCGACCACTACCGCGCAGTCATCGATTCGTCGGGTGGGCTGCCGATGGTGGTTTACAACATTCCCGCTCTGAGCGGTGTGAAGCTCTCGCTTGAACAGATTGATACTTTAATCAGCTTGCCGGGCGTTGGGGCGTTAAAGCAAACCTCAGGTGATCTCTACCAGATGGAGCAGATCCGTCGTGCTCATCCGGATCTGGTGCTCTACAACGGTTATGACGAGATCTTCGCCTCTGGTCTTTTGGCAGGGGCTGACGGCGGTATTGGCAGCACTTACAACGTAATGGGCTGGCGATATATGGCAATTAAAAATGCCGTACAGGAAGGCGATGTTCAACGAGCCAGACAGCTTCAAAGTGAATGCAACAAGGTCATTGATTTGCTGATTAAAGTCGGTGTTTTCCGCGGGCTGAAAACAATTCTGCATTTTATGGATGTGCTGGCAGTGCCGCTTTGTCGCAAACCTTTTGCACCGGTTGAGGAGCAATATCTGCCTGAACTTAAAGCACTCGCGGCGCAGCTTCAGAAAGAACGCGCCGCGCTCTGAATGGCATATGCAAACCGTGGTGCCGTAGACCATACCTAATCAGACCTAACCAGAGGGCGGGTTTTTGCGAACTCGCACCGGGAGTGCTTTATGAATAACACTGCCCAACAGATCCCGTGGTACCGCCATTTAACTAAGCCGCAATGGAAAGCATTTTCAGCAGCATGGATTGGCTACTTATTGGATGGTTTTGATTTTGTCTTGATAGCGTTAGTACTGACTGAAATTCAAAGTGAATTTGGCCTGACAACCGTTCAGGCGGCGAGTCTTATCTCAGCGGCGTTTATTTCGCGCTGGTTTGGTGGGCTGGTATTAGGCGCGATGGGCGATCGTTATGGCCGCAAACTCGCCATGATAACCAGTATCGTGTTGTTTTCTTTCGGGACGCTGGCGTGCGGTTTCGCTCCTGGTTTTACTACTATGTTTCTGGCCCGGCTACTGATTGGTATGGGTATGGCGGGTGAATACGGCTCCAGCGCGACCTATGTGATTGAAAGCTGGCCGAAACATCTGCGTAATAAAGCGAGCGGATTTTTGATATCCGGCTTTTCGGTAGGCGCAGTGATTGCCGCTCAGGTCTATAGCGTTGTGGTTCCAGCATGGGGTTGGCGCGCACTGTTTTTCATCGGTATTTTGCCCATTATTTTCGCGTTATGGCTGCGTAAAAACATCCCTGAGGCTGAAGACTGGAAAGAGAAGTTTGCTGATACAAAACCGACCAAAACCATGGTGGACATTTTGTACCGTGGCGAACATCGGTTTATAAACATCGGCCTGACCATTGTCGTCGCAACAGCGCTGTATTTCTGCTTTGCCGGTAATCTTGGCAATGCGGTACTTGTCGCAGCATTGGGTTTAATCTGCGCCGCCATATTCATTAGCTTCATGGTGCAAAGCAGCGGCAAGCGCTGGCCGACCGGTGTGACCTTGATGGTCGTCGTTTTCTTTGCCTTCCTCTACTCCTGGCCGATTCAGGCCTTGCTGCCAACCTATCTGAAAACGGAACTGGCCTACAACCCAACAACTGTGGCACATGTTCTATTCTTTAGCGGATTTGGGGCCGCTGTCGGCTGTTGCGTGGGAGGATTCCTGGGGGATTGGTTAGGTACACGTAAAGCCTATGTCTGTAGCCTGCTGGTGTCTCAACTACTGATCATTCCTGTCTTCGCCATCGGCGGCGGGAATATCTGGGTCTTGGGTTTACTGCTGTTCTTCCAACAGATGTTAGGCCAGGGAATTTCAGGGATTTTGCCTAAGTTGATTGGCGGTTACTTTGATACTGAACAGCGTGCTGCGGGGCTTGGTTTTACCTATAACGTTGGCGCATTGGGCGGGGCACTCGCTCCGATTATTGGGGCCACTATTGCGCAACGTCTTGATTTAGGGACTGCACTGGCATCGCTTTCGTTTAGCCTGACATTTGTGGTTATCTTGTTGATTGGTCTGGATATGCCATCGCGAGTTCAGCGCTGGATTCATCCAAACGCGGTGCGAACGCACGATGCCATTGACGGTAAACCATTTAGTGGTGCAGTTAAGATGGGCATGGCTAAGAGTCGGGTCATGCATAAAGCGGTGAAATAAAGAGCATAAAAAAGCCCGGTGACTTTAATATCACCGGGCTTTTTTGCATTTCAGTTCGTTAGACTTCGAGGAAGTTCAGGATCCCGTCAGCGGCTTTACGGCCTTCGGCGATAGCTGTAACCACCAGGTCAGAACCACGAACGGCGTCACCACCGGCAAAGATTTTCGGGTTGCTGGTCTGGAATGGGTTATCGCTGCCTTCCGGTGCCAGAATACGTCCCTGGCTATCCAACTCAACGCTGTGTTTTTCTAACCACTGCATGGCGTGAGGACGGAAACCAAACGCCATAATGACGGCATCGGCAGGGACAACATGCTCAGAACCGGCAACGATTTCCGGACGACGGCGGCCATTGGCATCCGGTGCACCCAGCTCAGTACGCGCAACTTTCACGCCTGACACGCGACCATTGGCATTCACTTCCACACCAAGCGGCTGCACGTTGAACTGGAACTCAACACCCTCTTCACGCGCATTTTTCACTTCGCGTTTAGAACCTGGCATGTTCTCTTCATCACGACGATAAGCACAGATAACGTGCGTTGCGCCCTGGCGAACCGAACTACGCACGCAGTCCATCGCGGTATCACCACCGCCAAGTACCACAACACGTTTGCCCGACATATCCACATACGGTTCTTCTGGTGAATCACCGAAGCCCATAATTTTCTTGGTGTTAGCGATGAGGAACGGCAGGGCATCAAATACGCCTGTCGCATCTTCATTCTCTAAACCACCGCGCATTGACTGGTAAGTCCCCACGCCCAGGAAAACCGAATCGAACTCTTTCAGCAGGTCGTCAATGTGAACATCGCGGCCAACTTCAGTATTCAGTTTGAATTCGATGCCCATGCCGCTGAAGATCTCACGGCGTTTAGTCATCACTTCTTTTTCCAGTTTGAATGCTGGAATACCGAAGGTCAGCAGGCCACCAATTTCAGGGTGGCGGTCATAAACTACCGCTTTCACACCGTTACGCGCTAATACATCGGCACATGCCAGGCCAGCAGGACCAGCACCGATGATCGCGACGCGTTTACCGGTTTGTTTCACGCCGGTCAGGTCTGGTTTCCAGCCCATCTCAATCGCTTTATCGTTGATATAGCGCTCGATGTTACCGATGGTCACGGCTCCAAACTCATCATTAAGCGTACAAGAACCTTCGCACAGACGGTCTTGCGGGCAAACGCGACCACATACTTCCGGCAGGCTGTTTGTCTGGTGAGACAGTTCAGCCGCTTCGATAATGCGCCCTTCATTGGCCAGTTTCAGCCAGTTGGGAATGTAGTTATGTACCGGGCATTTCCATTCACAGTACGGGTTGCCGCACGACAGGCAGCGATCTGCCTGCGCTTTAGCCTGGCCTTCTGAGAAGGGCTCGTAAATTTCTACAAATTCAATTTTACGGATCTTAAGCGGCTTCTTTGGCGGATCAACTCGCTGTAAGTCGATAAATTGATAAACGTTTTGACTCATCTTATCCCCTTACTGCGCCTGCACCCGCAGCTCAGCTGCGGAACGACTACGGTGACCCAACAATGCTTTGACATCACTGGACTTCGGTTTAACCAACGTGAATTTAGAGGCAAATGCCGGCCAGTTTGCCAGAATCTCTTCACCACGTTGTGAACCCGTCAGTTGAACGTGCTCGGTGATCATACCGCGCAGATGTTCTTCGTGAATGGCCAACTCATCTACATTGATCAGTTCTACCAGCTCAGGGTTAACACGCTTACGGAAATCGCCGTCTTCATCGAGCACATAAGCGAAACCACCGGTCATACCCGCACCGAAGTTCACGCCTGTTTTGCCGATGATGCAGACAATACCGCCAGTCATGTATTCACAACCGTTATCGCCAATGCCTTCAACCACGGTAATGGCTCCGGAGTTACGCACGGCGAAACGTTCACCTGCGCGGCCAGCAGCATAAAGTTTGCCACCGGTTGCACCGTACAAACAGGTGTTGCCGATGATCGTTGCTTCATGGCTGCGGAAGGCAGAACCAACCGGAGGACGCAAGGAAATCAAACCGCCTGCCATACCTTTGCCAACATAGTCGTTAGCATCGCCTGTCAGGTGCAATTCAACACCACCTGCGTTCCACACACCGAAACTCTGCCCGGCGGTGCCGCTGAAATGCGCTTTAATCGGATCGGCTGCCAGACCCTGATCGCCATTGTGCATCGCGATATAACCTGACAGCGTGGCACCCACTGAACGGTCAGTGTTGCGGATATCAAACCAGAACGTTTTACTCTGCTTGTCATCGACATACTGTTTCGCCTGAGCGAGCAGTTGCGCGTTCAGGTCGCCTTTATCAAATGGCGGGTTATTTTCGGTGCAGAACACCGCTTTGCCCGGCATCGGTTCGGCTGTTTTTAACAGGTTCGACAGATCCAGGTTTTGCTGTTTCGCAGTAAAACCATCCAGCTCTTTGAGCAGGTCGGTACGGCCAATCAGGTCGACCAGGCGCTTCACGCCTAACTGCGCCATCAACTCACGGGTTTCACGAGCAATGAATTCAAAGTAGTTAGTCACTTTGAACGGCAAGCCGTGATAGTGGTTTTTACGCAGTTTTTCATCCTGAGTTGCAACACCTGTTGCGCAGTTGTTCAGGTGGCAAATACGCAGATATTTACAACCCAACGCGACCATTGGCCCGGTACCAAAACCGAAGCTTTCTGCGCCGAGAATCGCGGCTTTGATGATGTCTAAGCCCGTTTTCAGGCCGCCATCAACTTGCAGACGAATCTTGTGACGCAGGCCATTTGCCACCAGTGCCTGCTGTGTTTCCACCAGACCCAGTTCCCACGGGCAACCGGCATATTTCACGGATGACAGCGGGCTTGCACCTGTACCACCGTCGTACCCGGCGATAGTAATCAGGTCGGCATAAGCTTTAGCCACACCGGTCGCGATGGTGCCAACGCCTGGTTCGGAAACCAGTTTGACGGAAATCATCGCTTTCGGGTTGACCTGTTTAAGGTCGAAAATCAGCTGCGCCAAATCCTCGATAGAGTAAATATCGTGATGCGGCGGAGGCGAAATCAGCGTAACGCCAGGCACGGAATAACGCAGTTTTGCGATATACGGCGTGACTTTATCACCCGGTAGCTGGCCGCCTTCGCCTGGTTTTGCACCTTGCGCGACTTTAATCTGGATGACATCAGCGTTCACCAGGTAAGCCGGAGTGACGCCGAAACGACCAGAAGCGACCTGTTTGATACGGGACACTTTATTGGTGCCGTAACGTGCAGGGTCTTCGCCGCCTTCACCGGAGTTAGAATTCCCGCCGATGCTGTTCATTGCTTCTGCCAATGATTCGTGTGCTTCCGGGCTTAATGCGCCGATAGACATCGCGGCAGTATCAAAGCGTTTGTACAGCTCAGTGGCTGGCTCCACGTCTTCGATTCTGACTGTTTCACCTTGCGGATCGAGTGCGAGCATATCGCGCAGTGTTGCCACCGGGCGCTCGTTCACCAGCTTCGCGTACTCCTGATAATCTTTGTACTCGCCGCTGTTCACTGCTTTTTGCAGCGTCTGAACCACGTCAGGGTTGTAAGCGTGATATTCGCCACCGTGAACGTATTTCAGCTGGCCACCCTGATCCAACGGCTTGCGGGCGAGCCATGCGCGTTTAGACAGGTTCAGCAAATCTTGTTGGAAGTCGTTGAAGCCAGCACCACCAATACGGCTGACAACGCCCTGGAAGCACAGCTCAGAAACTTCTTTATGCAGGCCAACCGCTTCAAACAGTTTCGAGCAACGATAAGAGGCGATAGTCGAGATGCCCATTTTGGACATGATCTTGTACAGCCCTTTGTTGATGCCGTTGCGGTAGTTCTGCATCACTGCACGGTAAGATTTTTCAATCGCGCCGTTATCAACCAGTTTCGCCAGCGTTTCGTAGGCGAGGTACGGGTAGATTGCCGTCGCGCCAAAGCCGAGCAGAACAGCGAAGTGGTGCGGGTCACGCGCACTTGCCGTTTCAACGATGATGTTGGCATCGCAACGCAGATTCTTCTCGACCAGGCGAGTCTGAATCGCACCTACCGCCATTGGCGCGGGAACCGGCAGGCGATCTTTCGCGATGTTACGGTCGGACAGCACCAACAGAACCGTACCGTTGCGTACCATGCGCTCAGCTTCATCGCACAGTGCGGAAACTGTTTCGTGCAGTGACTGAGCAGAAGCATCGTAAGTGATGTCCAGCGTGTCTGCGCGATAATGCTGTTCTTCAAGCGAGGTCAGCTGTTGGAAATCAGACCACAGCAGAATTGGCGATTTGAAGCTCAGGCGGTGGGCCTGGCCTTCTGCTTCACAGAAGACGTTCATTTCACGGCCAATGCTGGTCGCCAGAGACATCACGTGTGCTTCACGCAGCGGATCGATTGGCGGGTTTGTCACCTGCGCAAACTGTTGGCGGAAGTAGTCGTAAATAATGCGTGGCTGGCTGGAAAGTACGGCAAATGGGGTATCGTCACCCATTGAACCGACTGCTTCCTGACCATTTTCACCCAACACGCGAATGACAGAATCCAGCTCTTCGCTGCTGTAGTTAAACTGTTTTTGGTAACTTGCGAGCGTATCGTCATCCATCTCGCGTGAGCCAACTTCTTCGTCTGGCAAATCTTCAAACGGCACCAGGCGGCGAACGTTGTTCTCCATCCACTCTTTATACGGGTGGCGGCTTTTTAAATCGGCATCGGTTTCAGCGGAATGCAGAATGCGACCAATACGCGTGTCGATAACCATCAACTCGCCAGGGCCGACGCGGCCTTTTTCTACCACTTCGTCAGGCTGGTAATCCCAGATCCCCACTTCAGAAGCACAAGTAATCAGCTTATCTTTAGTGATGACGTAGCGCGCCGGACGCAGGCCGTTACGGTCCAGGTTACAGGCGGCGTAGCGCCCATCGGACATAACGATACCGGCCGGACCATCCCATGGCTCCATGTGCATGGAGTTAAAGTCGAAGAACGCACGCAGCTCGGGGTCCATGTTCGGGTTGTTCTGCCAGGCCGGTGGCACTAACAGACGCATTGCACGAACGATATCCATCCCGCCTGCCAGCAGCAGCTCAAGCATGTTGTCCATGGAGCTTGAGTCAGAGCCCGTTTCGTTAACGAATGGCGCGGCATCATGTAGGTCTGGGATCAACGGAGTCTGGAATTTATAGGTACGCGCACGCGCCCACTGGCGGTTACCGGTGATGGTGTTGATTTCACCGTTATGCGCCAGATAGCGGAACGGTTGAGCCAGCGGCCAGCGTGGCACGGTGTTGGTGGAGAAACGCTGGTGGAACAGGCAAATTGCTGATTCCAGGCGTAAGTCCGCCAGGTCCAGGTAAAAGCGCGGCAAATCTGCCGGCATACACAGACCTTTATAGATATTGACCAGGTTTGAAAGACTACAGACGTAGAAGTCTTTGTCCTGAATACGTTTCTCAATGCGACGGCGAGCAATGAACAGGCGACGTTCCATATCACGTGGACGCCAGCCAGCCGGGGCATTAACAAAAATTTGTTCGATGCGAGGCTTTGAGGAGAGGGCGATTTCACCGAGTACGTCTTCATTGGTTGGCACTTCGCGCCAGCCAACAATCGACAGGGTCTCGTTTTGCAACTCTTCTTCAACGATGCGGCGGCTTGCGCTCGCCAGAGCGTCGTCTTTATTTAAGAAAATCATGCCGACGGCATAATTTTTTGCCAAACGCCAGCCGCGCTCTTCCGCAACGATTCGGAAGAAACGATCGGGCTTTTGCAACAGCAGGCCACAACCATCACCGGTTTTACCATCGGCGAGGATTGCTCCACGGTGTTGCATTCGGGCCAGTGCGTGAATAGCAGTACGCACTACCTTGTGGCTAGGTTCGCCTTCTATGTGGGCGATCAGGCCGAAACCACAGTTATCCTTCTCAAGGGATTTATCGTACAACATATCAGTGAACCTCCCCAGGCTCTACGTGATTCCCGATACCGATTGCGTCCAGACGCAGCAAGGGCATGGCGACGGGGTTTGCGCATCTACGCTCACCTCGCGTGTCGCCCTCTTTATGTCTAACGCATCCGGTTGCACAAGTATTGAGGACTTGCTTTAGAGGGAATCTTAATTACTGCATAAATATGATGGGCACAGAACCCATCCAGAAAGCTTCCAGCGGATTTCCAAGTTATCGGGAAAGCGCACACAGGTCAAATGGCATTCTTATTTATACGAATATGTGCTAAATGACATTTAACATTATGAAATTAAACATTTTATTATCATTTTTATCGTATTTAGACGGCAGGGAAATCGCTTGGGTTATGTGATCTCTCTCACTGTATGAGAGGCTGCAAAATTCCAGACCATGCTGGTAATGATGTTATTGGCAGGATCTTATGCTAACAACGCGGTTCCGCGTGTTGTATGACACTGTTTTTCACAAGGTCACATATTCTTTAAAAATAGCGGGTCAACATAAGGAAAAGTAATCATCTTTTAGATGCGTAAAATTGCACTAATTATGAATTTATATTCAATAGATAAAGCTGCGCCAGAGCGATTGATCCAGGTCATCGCTAAATTGGGCAGATAATGGCAGGCTACGTCCCTTTGACAGGGCGGCCCATCAGATTATGCAGTTACAAAAATTAGTCAATATGTTTGGTGGCGATCTTCAGCGTCGGTATGGTCATAAAGTCCATAAACTCACGCTGCACGGCGGGTTTAGCTGCCCAAATCGTGATGGCACAATTGGCCGTGGCGGTTGTACTTTCTGCAATGTTGCGTCATTTGCCGATGAAGCCCAACAAAACCACTCTATCGCCGACCAACTCGAGCGCCAGTCGCAACTCGTTAATCGCGCTCAACACTACCTTGCCTATTTCCAGGCATACACCAGCACATGGGCAGAAGTGCAGGTGCTGCGTTCGATGTATCAACAAGCTGTCAGTCTGGCGAGCATTGTGGGGTTATGCGTCGGGACACGCCCGGATTGCGTACCGGATAGCGTGCTGGATTTGCTCAGTGAATATCATGAAAAAGGCTATGAGGTCTGGTTAGAACTGGGCCTGCAAACGGCGCATGATAAAACGCTGCATCGTATCAATCGCGGGCATGATTTTTCCTGTTATCAGGAAACCACTCGCCGCGCTCGCGCACGTGGCCTGAAAGTCTGTAGCCATCTGATTGTCGGCCTGCCGGGTGAAGGGCAGGAGCACTGCATGGAGACGCTGGATAAAGTGGTTGAAACCGGCGTTGATGGCATCAAGCTCCACCCTCTGCACATTGTTAGTGGCAGCACGATGGCTAAAAGCTGGCAGGCAGGGCGCTTGCAGGCGATTGAATTAGAAGAGTATGCGACAACTGCCGGGGAGATGATTCGCCATACTCCGCTTGATGTCGTCTTCCATCGTATTTCGGCTAATGCCCGCCGACCGACGTTGCTGGCACCGCTGTGGTGTGAGAACCGCTGGAGCGGAATGGGGGCGATTGATAGCTATCTCAATGAGCACGGTACGCAAGGCTCGGCACTCGGTACCCCGTGGAACCCGACAATTCTGTTGTAAATCCTGAGCGTGAGATCTTTTTGCGGTATATTTAGCAGATTGAAGGCGAGGGAAACGTTCCATGAAGCAAATCCGGTTACTGGCACAATATTACGTTGATTTGATGGTGAAGCTCGGATTAGTGCGCTTCTCTTTGTTGCTGGCCTCCGCCCTGGTGGTGCTGGCTATCGTGGTGCAAATGGCCGTGACGATGCTGTTGCGCGGCCAGGTTGAAAGCATTGATGTTGTGCGCTCCATCTTTTTTGGCCTGTTAATTACGCCATGGGCCGTCTATTTCCTTTCTGTGGTCGTTGAACAACTCGAAGAGTCGAGGCAGCGGCTGTCAAAGCTTGTGCAAAAACTCGAAGAGATGCGCGAGCGTGATCTGAAACTTAATGTGCAACTCAAAGATAATATTGCGCAATTGAACCAGGAAATTGCTGACCGTGTGAAAGCGGAAGACGAACGTCAGACGATGCTCGAGCAGCTCAAAGTTGAGATGCAGGAACGCGAAGAGACGCAAATCCAGCTTGAGCAACAATCTTCATTTTTGCGTTCATTCCTCGATGCCTCTCCAGATTTGGTTTTCTATCGTAACGAAGACAAAGAATTCTCAGGCTGTAACCGCGCGATGGAACTGTTGACCGGTAAGAGTGAGAAGCAGCTGATAAGCCTGAAACCGGAAGATGTCTATTCGCCAGAAGCGGCGCAGAAGGTTATCGAAACTGACGAAAAAGTGTTCCGTCATAACGTGTCGCTGACCTACGAACAATGGCTGGATTACCCGGATGGCCGTAAGGCGTGCTTTGAAATCCGTAAAGTTCCCTACTACGACCGGGTCGGCAAACGGCATGGTTTAATGGGCTTTGGACGCGACATTACCGAGCGTAAGCGTTATCAGGATGCCCTTGAACGCGCCAGCCGCGATAAAACCACTTTCATTTCTACCATCAGCCACGAACTGCGTACGCCGCTAAACGGTATCGTCGGCTTAAGCCGCATATTGCTTGATACGGAGCTTAATCCGGAACAAACCAATTATCTCAAAACGATTCATGTTTCAGCGATAACTCTGGGTAATATTTTCAACGATATCATTGATATGGATAAGCTTGAACGCCGCAAGGTTCAGCTTGATAACCAACCAATCGATTTCACCAGTTTCCTTGCTGACCTGGAAAACCTTTCTGGTTTGCAGGCGCAGCAAAAAGGACTGAAGCTGGAAATGAACCCGACATTGCCGCTGCCACATAAAGTGGTGACTGATGGAACACGCCTGCGCCAGATCCTCTGGAATCTCATCAGCAACGCCGTGAAATTTACGCCAAAAGGCGGCCTGGTTTCGGTGCGCGTGCGTTATGAAGAAGAAAATACCTTACGCTTTGAAGTCCAGGATTCTGGCATTGGCATCCCGCAGGATGAGCAGGACAAAATCTTCGCCATGTACTATCAGGTGAAAGATAGCCACGGCGGTAAACCGGCAACGGGTACCGGGATTGGTTTGGCGGTGTCGCGCCGCCTGGCGAAGAGTATGGGCGGTGATATTACCGTCAGCAGTAAGCCGGGCGAAGGCTCGCTATTTGCCTTAACCATTCAGGCTCCTCGCGTTGCGGATGAAATCGAAGACACGCTCGACGATGACGAAATGCCGCTGCCTGCGTTGCACGTCCTGCTGGTGGAAGATATTGAACTCAACGTGATTGTTGCGCGTTCGGTGCTGGAGAAACTTGGCAACAGCGTAGACGTTGCGATGACAGGTAAAGAGGCGCTGGAAAAATTCACCCCAGGTGAGTATGACCTGGTGCTTTTAGACATTCAGTTACCTGATATGACTGGGTTGGATATTTCCCGGCAACTGACCACGCGTTATGCGCGTGAAGATTTACCACCGCTGGTGGCATTGACTGCTAACGTATTGAAAGATAAAAAAGAGTATCTGGATGCTGGCATGGACGATGTGCTGAGCAAACCCCTCTCGGTTCCGGCGTTAATGGCGATGATCCAAAAATTCTGGGACAACCAACAGTCAGAGTCTAAGAAGGAGTCTCAAGTGCCTCAAGTTAATAGTGAAAAACAGCAAGCATTGCTCGATATCCCCATGCTTGAGCAGTATATGGATCTTGTCGGGCCAAAACTGATTACTGATGGGCTGGCGATGTTTGAAAAAATGATGCCGGGCTACCTGAGCGTACTGGACTCCAATATGACGGCTCGCGACCAGAAAGGGGTCGTGGAAGAGGGGCATAAGATTAAAGGCGCAGCAGGTTCTGTAGGGTTGCGCCATTTGCAGCAAGTTGCCCAGCAAATTCAGTCACCGGATTTACCTGCCTGGTCGGAAAACGTGGGTGAATGGATTGAAGAGTTGAAACAAGAATGGCAGCACGATGTTGACGTTCTGAAAGCTTGGGTTGCAAACGCTCCCAAAAAATGACCCCGGATAAACCGGGGTGCGCGAATTCTGCGCCAACACCAGGGAAAAAGTAGGCTGCGCCGTTGAGTTATAAGTATTTATCCAAATGGCGCAGCTAATAATCTCGTGTGCTGCTCAGGCATTAAGATAGCAAATCTTAAATAGTTTGTTACATGAAACAGTAAAATGTGTGAAGCATAGCGATCAAATCGTCATAACTAATGATGGAAGTCGCGTGATGAAAAGGAATAGCTGAATGAAGAAGATTGGTGTGGTGCTCAGTGGTTGCGGGGTCTACGACGGAAGCGAAATTCAGGAAGCTGTTATTACCCTGTTAGCAATCGCTCGCTCTGGCGCTGAAGCTGTTTGCTTTGCACCCGACAAACCTCAAGCAGATGTTATTAATCACCTCGCTAATAATGAGTCTATAGAGCATCGAAATGTGCTTGTTGAGGCGGCTCGAATCACCCGTGGAGTGGTGACGCCATTGGCGCAGGCCGATGCCAGCGAATTGGATGCGCTGATCGTTCCCGGTGGTTTTGGGGCAGCGAAAAACCTGTGCAATTTTGCAAGCCTCGGCAGCGAGTGCGTGGTTGATGGTGATTTACGTCGTCTGGCCCGCGATTGCCACGATCAGGGCAAGCCGCTCGGCTTTATCTGTATTGCCCCGGTGATGCTGCCAAAAATTCTCGATGTTCCGGTGCGTTTGACCATCGGCACTGATATTGATACAGCAGAAATTGTTGAAGAGATGGGGGCTGAACATGTTCCGTGCCCGGTTGATGACATCGTGGTTGATGAAGAACACAAAGTGGTGACGACGCCTGCTTATATGCTGGCCACACGCATTGATGAAGCGGCATTGGGTATAGAAAAACTGGTGGCTCGCGTTGTGAGTATGACTGCATGAAGAAAGGGCGTGTTGCGCTCTTGGGCACCCTCAAGCGTTGGCTATTACGCTGTGCGCTGGCGCTGGTGGGCGTGTGGTTGGCGGGGATAATCCTGTTCAGCTTTATGCCGGTACCGTTTTCGGCAGTCATGGTCGAACGGCAATTTAGCGCCTGGTTCTCAGGTGATTTTGGTTATGTGGCGCATTCCGATTGGGTCAGCATGGACGAAATATCACCGTGGATGGGGCTTGCAGTTATTGCGGCAGAAGATCAGAAATTCCCGGACCATTGGGGGTTTGATGTTTCCGCGATTGAAAAAGCCATTGCTCACAATGAACGTAATGAAAATCGCGTTCGCGGTGCGTCAACGCTTTCCCAACAAACGGCGAAGAATCTGTTTTTATGGGATGGGCGGAGCTATGTTCGCAAAGGCCTGGAAGCGGGATTAACGCTTGGTATGGAAGTGGTGTGGACGAAACGCCGGATCCTGACTGTTTATCTGAATATCGCAGAATTTGGAGAGGGGATTTTTGGTGTGGAAGAAGCTTCGCAGCGTTACTTCCATAAACCAGCAAGTCGCCTGACGGCGTCGGAAGCCGCTTTGCTTGCCGCAGTATTACCTAATCCAATCCGCTTTAAAGCGAATGCACCTTCAGGTTATGTTCGGCAACGCCAGCAATGGATTTTGCGCCAGATGCGCCAGCTAGGTGGCGAATCGTTTATGGCGCAGCATGAGTTGAAGTGAGTTAATCTTCGTCAAAACCGGCATTGAACAGCGCGATAACCGCGTTCAATGCTTGTTCTTCTTCAGGCCCGGTGACTTCAATTTCAATGTGGCCACCTTTGGCTGAATCCAGCATCAGTAGTGCAATCACACTATTAGCTTCGGCTTCGGTTCCGGCCTCGTTGCGCAATATCACTTCGGCATCAAAACTCTGCACCAGTTCGAATAGTTTCATAGCCGGGCGCGCATGCATGCCCAGCTTATTGGTGATCTCAACGGTTTGTTTTACGGTCATGGTTTGCGTTTTTCCAGCGTACGGTGACGGGACTGCACGTTTTTCCCACGTGAGCGGAAATAGTCTGCCAACTGTTCTGCAATATAAACCGAACGGTGTTTACCGCCAGTACAACCAATCGCTACAGTCAAATAGCTGCGGTTGTTGGTTTCCAGCATCGGTAACCAAAGCTCAAGATAGCTACGCGTCTGGTAGATAAAGTTGTGTACTTCGGTATGACGATCAAGGAACGCTGCAACAGGCCTGTCGAGACCCGTCATTGGACGCAGTTTTGGATCCCAGTGCGGGTTTGGCAGGAAGCGCACGTCAAATACGTAATCTGCATCAATCGGAATGCCGTGCTTAAAGCCGAAGGATTCGAAGACCATCGTCAATTCACGTTCACGCTTGCCGAGCAGACGAGTCCGTAGCATTTCCGCGAGTTCATGCACCGACATTTCAGAGGTGTCGATGATTAAATCGGCTCTGGATTTCAACGGCTCCAATAGATCGCTTTCTTCATCAATCGCACTTTCCAGCGACAAGTTTTTACTGGAAAGCGGGTGTAAACGACGTGTGTCGCTATAACGACGAATCAGCGTGTTGCGATCGGCATCGAGGAACAGCAATTGTGGAGAAAATGAATCAGGTAGATTGGTCATCGCCTGTTCAAAAATTTCCGGGTTTTCCGGCATGTTACGCACGTCGATGCTGACTGCCGCAGAAATCTGTCGCTCTGCGAGAGTTTTGGCAAGATCAGGCAACAGCACCACTGGCAGGTTATCTACACAGTAGAATCCCATATCTTCTAGTGCACGCAAGGCTACAGACTTCCCTGAACCAGAGCGGCCGCTGACAATCATCAGCACCATTTTATCACTCCCCCAACTTCTCTTGCTGTGGCACGCACATGACCGCAGCCAGATTATTCACTTTCACTACCATGTTCGGTTTCGGTAATGATCTGATAAAGCTCTTCATCACTCTGCGCTGAACGCAGACGTCGGCAAATCGTTTTATCCGCCAGACGTTTTGCCACCAAAGACAAAGTGTGCAAATGTGTTTTTGTCTGATCGGCCGGAACAAGTAGCGCAAACATCAGGTCGACCGGCTGATTGTCAATAGCATCAAACGCGATAGGGGTTTCCAGTTTAATAAATACCCCAACGGCGCGGGTGGTATCTTCTTCCAGTTTTCCGTGAGGAATGGCGATACCATTGCCGATACCGGTACTGCCCATGCGCTCACGCGTCAGCACCGCCTCAAAGACGACTTGAGGTGGCAGACCGAGCTGTTTCGCCGCGAGTTCACTGATAATTTCCAGCGCACGTTTCTTACTTTGGCAATGTACATTGCTACGGGTACATTCTTTGTTCAGGACATTACTAAGTTGTAGAGCAGAATCGTTGTTCATCATAAGTTCACCTAAGCACTCTGTTGTGGCAACGGCCCGTTACTTCCGTAACGAGCCGTGAATGCCAAAACCGTTGCCTGGATTATCAGTGTTGTTTTAGTTTATCTTTATGTTTGGTTAACTGGCGCGCCAGTTTATCAATCAGACCGTCAATCGCCGCATACATATCCTGCCCTTCAGCGCTGGCATGTATTTCACCACCATTGATATGAAGTGTTGCGTCGGCAATATGCGTGACTTTTTCCACTTTTAACACAATATAGACTTGGTTAATCCTATCGAAGTACTGCTCCAGTTTGGCAAACTTCGTGCTCACAAAATCGCGCAGTGCGTCAGTGATTTCGACGTTTTGTCCTGTAATGTTGAGCTGCATAGTGTCTTCCTTATCGGTTAAGTCACACCAGTTGTTTACGCTGGTTTGACGGTGGTATGGATAAAGATTCTCGGTACTTCGCAACAGTGCGGCGTGCCACCATGATCCCCTGATCCGATAGCATAGTCGTTAACTTGCTATCACTCAGCGGTTTCGCAGGGTTTTCCGCAGCAATTAATTTCTTCACCAAAGCCCGAATAGCCGTGGAGGAGGCTTCACCGCCGCCCTCGGTATTGACATGACTTGAGAAGAAATACTTCAATTCAAAAATGCCTCGCGGACTGTGCAAATACTTTTGTGTGGTCACGCGGGAAATGGTGGATTCGTGCATTTCGACCACTTGGGCGATATCAGCAAGAACCATCGGTTTCATATGCTCTGCACCGAACTCAAAAAAGCCTTGCTGCTGTTCAACGATGCAGCGGCTAACCCGCAGCAAGGTATCATTGCGGCTTTCAAGGCTTTTGATCAGCCACTTCGCTTCTTGCAGGTTACTGCGAATAAATTGTGAGTCGCTGTCATTGCGGGCATTGGTGCCCATAGCAGCGTACTGTTGATTTATTTTTAGACGCGGGATGCTGTCGGCATTAAGTTCCACCGTCCAGCGGCCCTGAGTTTTTTTGACCAACACATCAGGGATTACATACTCTGGTTCGCTGGTCTGAATGGACTGGCCCGGACGCGGATCAAGCGACTGAATCAGGCACATCGCCTCTTTCAGCACTTCTTCTTTCAGACGCGTGACGCGCATCAGGCTGCGGAAATCATGGTTGGCGAGCAAGTCGAGATGTTCGCTGACAATCAGGCGAGCTTCGGCTAACCAGGGTGTTTCTCGCGCGAATTGTGAAAGCTGTATCAGGAGGCAATCACGAAGGTCGCGTGCGGCGACGCCGACAGGATCGAAGCGTTGCACGCGTTTGAGCACCGCTTCCACTTCGTCGAGGGTGATTTCTTCATCGCCCATGCTTTCGAGAATTTCATCCAGCGAAACGGTCAGATAGCCCATTTCGTCAACGGCATCAACAATAGACGTTGCAATAGCGGTGTCGGTATCAGAAAACGGAGTGAGATCGACCTGCCACATCAGGTAATCCTGGAGTGACTGGGTGGTTTCACCCTGATAAACCGGCAACTCGTCGTCTATATAGTCAGTTCCGGTTCCCGATGGCGTACCTGCGGTGTAAATTTCGTCCCAGCTGGTGTCCAACGGTAACTCGTCGGGCATCTCTTTTTGTTCGAGTGCCTCACGAGTATCTAACGCTTCATTTTCACGAACTTCCTGAGTTTCAATTTCTTCATGCAGATCGGTTTGCTCAAGCAGTGGGTTACTTTCCAGTGCTTGCTGAAGTTCCTGCTGTAATTCTAACGTCGACAGCTGCAACAGACGAATTGCCTGCTGTAACTGTGGAGTCATAGCAAGTTGTTGGCTGAGCCGTAATTGCAAACCTTGCTTCATATTCAGAGCGAACTTCCTCAGGTGTAATCGTTAATTATTCCTACCCTATCAGAGTCTGAACTCTTCGCCCAGATACACGCGTTTAACATGCTCGTCTTCCAGGATCTCGGCTGGAGTGCCATGGGCGATTAAATGGCCCTGGCTTACGATGTAAGCGCGTTCACATACGGCTAACGTTTCGCGTACGTTATGGTCAGTTATCAGCACCCCAAGCCCGCTGTCGCGTAAATGCTCGATGATTCGCTTGATGTCGATAACGGAAATTGGGTCAACACCTGCAAAAGGTTCATCCAAAAGAATAAATTTTGGATTTGCAGCCAATGCGCGAGCAATTTCAACACGGCGACGCTCACCACCGGACAAAGATTGCCCGAGGCTATTACGCAAATGCTCAATGTGGAACTCTTCCATTAGCTCATTGGCGCGGTCTTCACGCTGCTCGGTAGAAAGATCATCACGGATTTGCAGCACGGCCATTAAGTTATCGAACACGCTTAAACGGCGGAAAATAGACGCTTCTTGAGGCAAGTACCCAATACCACGTCGTGCACGTGCATGAAGCGGCAGCAGGCTGATGTCTTCATCATCAATAATAATGTTGCCCGCATCACGCGGAACAATACCGACCACCATATAAAAAGTGGTGGTTTTCCCTGCACCGTTAGGGCCGAGCAAACCGACAATCTCACCTGATTTAACGGTCAGACTGACGTCTTCTACAACGCGGCGGCCTTTGTAGGCTTTAGCGAGATTTTTTGCAATTAAAGTAGCCATAACGAATTAGTTACTCTTTTTCTGCGCAGGGGCGGGGGCCGGAGCCTTGCCGTCTTTTTTCTGCAACTGAGAAGGAACCAGAACGGTCGTAACACGTTTACCTTTTTCGCTAAAGGCCTGCATTTTCTGCTCTTTAACGAGGTAAGTAATTTTGTCGCCTTTGATATTGCTATCGACCTGCTCCAGATAGGCATTGCCGGTCAGCACGACAAAATCGTTTTGCAGCTCATAGTGCATAGTCGATGAGTGGCCGCTAACGGGTTTACCGCTATCTTGCATCTGATAGAAAGTGGCTGGATTACCGTAGCCATCGATCACTTCTTTGCCTTGCTCGCCGCCAGGGCGGGTCACAACGACTTTGTCGGCATTAATCTTGATACTACCTTGCGTCACAACCACATTGCCGGTGAAGGTGACGACGTTGCCCTGCATATCAAGCGACTGTTGGTCAGATTCAATGTGAATCGGCTGATCGGTATCACCGGTCAGCGCAAATGCCGAAAAACTGGCGGCTAAAAGTGTACTGGTCAGTACTAAATTACGGCTGAGTTTGTTTATTCTGGATTTCATAGGATGTTCTAACCTTTTCAATCAGCTCGGCATTTTTGCTGCGTAAATTACCACGCATTTTGAGGCCGGTGGAGTTAAAGCTGGTTCCGTACAAGGTTACCTGGTCATCAGAGGCAACATCCTGAGTGACTAAATTAACCTGCGCATTATCCGTGGTAATTTTGCGTAGCTGCGAATCTGGCGTCAGAGCTGTAAGCACCACATTCCCATACAGATACAGCATCCGATCGTTAGTAAGTTTGGCGCGATCTGCTCGTAATGACCAGGTGGCGACTTTGTTTTCGTCGTATTGCGTCATCACCGGATTGGTGAACCACGAAACGGCGGTTTCGGAAAAATATTCAACGTGCTCAGCAACCAGTCGGTAATTTAAAGCCCCTTCAGGACTGTAGGCGAGAGTCGTGGAATGTTCACTTTTATAGGTTGGTTCATTCGTGTTCACTGTTGGAGGCGCAACGGCGTCTTTGTCGACCAGATTCACACCGATCAAAATCAGCACCAGCAATGAAAGCAGGATGATAACCCAACGTCTGGTCTTACTCATATAGATAGCCCTTTGGCCTCATCAAGCTTACCTTGTGCCAGTAACAGCAAGTCGCAGACTTCACGCACTGCTCCACGCCCGCCAGCAATACGTGTCACGTAGTCGGCACGAGGAATCAGCAAAGGATGTGCATCCGATACCGCAACGCTCAAACCGACTTTAGCCATCACAGGCCAGTCGATTAAATCATCACCCACATAAGCCACGTGTTCAGCTGGGATCGCGAGCTTATCTAAAAGATCCTGAAAAGCCACAAGCTTATCGGACTGACCTTGATAGAGATGCTTGATACCCAGCGTTTCACAACGGTCTTCAAGCAATTTTGCTTTACGTCCGGTAATAATCGCGACGTTTATATCTGATGTCAGCGCACAGCGAATACCATAGCCATCACGCACATTGAATGCTTTCAGCTCTTCGCCACTGTTGCCCATATAAATCAGGCCATCAGACATCACACCGTCAACGTCTAAAATGAGCAGGCGCACATTAGCGGCCCGCTCCATAACGCGCGCACTTACCGGCCCATAACAAGTGGCAAGAGACGCTTCATGGTTACTCATTAAGGCTAATCCTTTGTTAAACCACGCCTGCGCGTAGCATGTCATGCATATGTACCACACCGAGTAGTTGGTCGCCATCTGCAACCAATACCGAGGTAATATGGCGAGACTGCATCAAATTCAATGCATCAACCGCCAGGACTGTTGGGCGAACGCGAATTCCGCCGACGGTCATGACATCTGCGATATTCAGGGTGTGAAGATCTACGCCCATATCAAAGACACGACGTAAGTCACCATCCGTGAAGATCCCTTCGATTTTCATCAGGTCATCACAGATTACGGTCATCCCCATATTTTTACGCGTTATTTCCAGCAGTGCATCACGCAATGAAGCATCTTTACTGACATGCGGTATTTCATCGCCGCTGTGCATGATGTCGCTGACACGTAATAACAGTTTACGACCCAATGCGCCGCCTGGGTGAGAAAGTGCAAAATCTTCTGCGGTAAAGCCGCGTGCTTTGAGCATCGCAACAGCAAGTGCGTCACCCATGACCAATGTGGCAGTGGTGCTTGATGTCGGAGCCAGGCCCAGCGGGCAGGCTTCTTGTGGCACTTTCACGCACAGATGGATATCCGCCGCTTTGCCCATTGAGCTTTCGGGACGGCTGGTGATGCAAATGAGTGGCACCTGCAAGCGTTTGAGAACGGGAATCAGCGCCAGAATTTCGTTCGACTCGCCAGAGTTTGAAATAGCGATGACAATATCTTGCGCGCTCACCATGCCGAGATCGCCGTGGCTGGCTTCACCAGGATGGACGAAGAACGAAGGTGTGCCGGTACTGGCAAACGTCGCGGCCATCTTTTTACCGATGTGCCCTGACTTGCCCATGCCCATAACGACCACTTTGCCCTGGCAATAGAACATTCTTTCACAGGCTTGTGAGAAATCTGAGTTGATGTATTGCTCGAGCTGATCCAGGCCTTCACGTTCGATCTTCAGGACATCTCTGCCTGCTTGTTGAAAGTCAAAACCCGGTTGTAAATTAATCTGTGACATAATTTCCGTTCCGTTTTACCCAACGACCGGTGATGCAAGAAACCACAGCACCGCAATCCATACGAAGAAGCTACATGTTAACAGAGCACCTGCAGTCTTGCCGATAGAGCGAGGCTTACGCCAGCAAAGTACGGCGAAAATGGCACTAACAATCAACATGACCCAATAGTCCCGAGCAAAAGCGAGCGGGTCGATTTCACCTGGCGCGATTAACGCAGGGATGCCCAGCACCAGAACAATATTGAAAATATTCGAGCCAATGATATTACCAATTGCAATATCATCTTCGCCTTTACGGGCTCCGGCGATGGTCGTGGCTAACTCTGGCAGACTTGTACCGACTGAAATAATCGTCAGGCCAATCACTAATTCGCTCACACCAAAGTAATGAGCCAGCACGCTGGCGTTATCGATAACCATGCGTGTCGCCATTGGCATAATGATTAGGGCGACGGCCAGCCATAAAAACGCAACGGGGCGATTACCTTCTCTGGGAAGCTCTGCCAGCTGCTCGCGCGTTAAATTATCAGAGCCTTCATGCCCGGCGAGGCGTGCTATTTTAATGGTAAACAGCAGATACGCTATCGCTACAGCAATCAAAATTAAGCCATCGACGCGGCTTAACTGATTATCAAAAAGCAGCCAGCCAATAATTGCACTGACAACCAACATTAGGGGCAATTCGCGACGAAGAATATCGGAATTCACGGTAAATGGGTGTAAAAGCGCCGCTAAGCCGAGAATCAGCAAAATATTGGTGATATTCGAACCCAGTGCTGTTCCCACCGCTAAATTCAATTGACCATGAAGGGCGGCAGAGCTTGCGACGAGAAGTTCAGGCAACGAAGTCCCGATACTGACGACCGTTAAACCAATAAGCAGTGGTGGAACCCCAAAACTGCGGCAAAGAATGGACGCGGCAAACACCAGCCGGTCGGCGCCATAGACGACCAAAAGCAAACCAATGATTAACAGAGCTGTAGCTAACAGCATTCAAAATCCTTTATTCAGGTATAATCGCCGGTCTTGTGCTGTGAAAGTACCGGCAGAGCTTACAGATCTGTAGGGTCGGGCATAATTCTTAATTCTGACTTTATGCGGCAGAAAAGTAAAACAAATGCCAGTTTTCGCTAATCGGGACGGGTAATATTCTGTAAAAATGATGGGTTGGAACTGAGTTTCCATTCAATACCTCGTCCGTGAACTTGATAAAAGGAAAGATGATGAGCCAGACGCAGACGAATCTGGTCGAAATTCGCGGTGTTAGTTTTACCCGCGGCAGTCGGCGCATCTTTGACAATATTTCACTGAACGTGCCGCGCGGCAAGATTACCGCCATAATGGGGCCTTCAGGTATTGGTAAAACAACCCTACTACGGTTGATCGGTGGACAAATTCAGCCCGACAGCGGTGAAATCCTGTTTGACGGTGAAAATGTACCCGCGATGTCGCGCTCACGTTTATACACTGTTCGCAAACGCATGAGTATGCTGTTTCAATCCGGCGCGCTATTTACCGATCTCAATGTCTTTGAAAATGTGGCATATCCTCTTCGGGAGCATCGCCGCTTACCGGAAGAATTGCTGCGTAGCACCGTGATGATGAAGCTTGAAGCGGTTGGATTACGTGGAGCCGCTAAACTGATGCCTAACGAGCTGTCTGGCGGGATGGCCCGACGAGCAGCACTTGCCCGCGCCATCGCACTCGAACCCGATTTGATTATGTTTGATGAGCCATTCGTTGGCCAGGACCCTATTACTATGGGGGTTCTGGTAAAACTGATTTCAGAATTAAACAGTGCGTTGGGTGTGACATGTATTGTGGTTTCCCACGACGTGCCTGAAGTGCTTAGCATTGCTGATTACGCCTACATTGCGGCGGATCAGCACATCGTGGCCGAAGGAACTCCAGCAGCTTTGCGTGAAAATAGCGATCCACGTGTACGTCAATTCCTCGATGGAATTGCCGATGGACCTGTACCGTTCCGTTATCCGGCAGCGGATTATCGGGATGACTTATTATCAGAAACAGGGAGTTAAGTTGCTCATGCTCTTTAATGCACTGGCATCGTTCGGGCGGCGGGGGTTGAAAACCTGCGCGTCATTTGGTCGGGCCGGGATAATGCTTGTTAATGCGGTGGTGGGGAAACCGGAATTCCGCAAACATGCGCCATTACTTATTCGCCAGATTTACAATGTAGGCGTTTTGTCGCTGCTAATCATCATTGTGTCAGGCTTGTTCATCGGCATGGTTCTTGGTCTGCAAGGTTATTTGGTTCTGACAACCTACAGTGCGGAATCAAGCCTCGGCATGTTGGTCGCGTTGTCACTACTGCGCGAACTTGGGCCTGTTGTTGCTGCACTATTATTTGCCGGGCGCGCAGGTTCCGCGTTGACCGCAGAAATTGGTCTGATGAAAGCGACAGAGCAACTCTCCAGCATGGAGATGATGGCGGTTGACCCGGTGCGTCGCGTCGTTTCACCTCGATTTTGGGCCGGTGTCATTTCGTTGCCACTGCTGACGCTTATCTTTGTCGCCGTGGGTATCTGGGGGGGCGCATTGGTTGGCGTTAACTGGAAGGGAATTGATGCAGGGTTCTTCTGGTCTGCGATGCAAAATGCCGTCAACTGGCGTACCGATCTGGTTAACTGTGTCATCAAGAGTGTGGTGTTCGCGATAACAGTGACCTGGATTGCATTATTCAATGGCTACGATGCCATTCCTACGTCCGCAGGGATTAGCCGGGCAACAACACGTACCGTTGTGCATGCCTCACTGGCCGTTTTAGGTCTGGATTTTGTGCTCACAGCACTGATGTTTGGGAATTAAGTTCATGCAAACTAAGAAATTTGAAACTGGGGTTGGCGCATTTTTAATTATCGCATTGGCTGCCATCGTCTTCTTGTGCCTGAAAGTGGCAAATGTCACTTCGTTACGCAGTGAGCCAACATACCGGGTCTATGCGACTTTCGATAACATCGGTAGCCTGAAAACCGGTTCTCCACTGCGCCTCGGTGGTGTGGTGATTGGCCGCGTTGACGATATTACACTTGATCCGAAAACGTATTTACCTCGCGTCACCATGGATATCGAAACACGCTACGACCGCATCCCTGATACCAGCTCGCTGGCGATCCGCACCTCAGGTTTACTGGGCGAGCAATATCTTGCCCTGAACCTCGGTTTTGATGACCCTGAGCTTGGGTCATCTATCCTTAAAGAAGGTGGTACGATTCAGGACACAAAATCGGCGCTGGTACTGGAGGACCTGATTGGTCAGTTCCTGTATAAGAGCGGCAATGGTGATAATAAGAATTCAGGGGATACCCCTTCGCAGAATTCAGAGAATAATAGCGCAGAGCCACAGCCTGGCACGACGCACTAATCTAAGAGGACGAGTGTTATGTTTAAACGACTTATTATGATTGCTATGTTGGTTATCGCACCATTGGCGCATGCCGTGGATCAGAGCAATCCTTACAAGCTGATGGGCGAAGCGGCGCAAAAAACGTTTGATCGTCTCAAAAACGAACAACCTAAAATCCGTCAAAATCCTGACTATCTGCGCGAGATCGTGGGTCAGGAGCTTCTGCCGTATGTGCAGGTTAAATACGCGGGCGCGTTGGTATTAGGTCGTTACTATAAAGATGCAACGCCTGCGCAGCGTGAAGCCTATTTCAAAGCATTTGAAGAGTACTTGAAACAGGCTTACGGTCAGGCACTTGCTATGTATAACGGGCAATCTTATCAAATCGCCCCAGAGCAACCGCTGGGTAATGCCACCATTATTGCTATTCGTGTCACTATCATTGACCCGAACGGTCGTCCACCAGTGCGTCTTGATTTCCAGTGGCGTAAGAACAGCCAGACAGGCAACTGGCAGGCTTACGATATGATTGCTGAAGGTGTAAGTATGATCACCACCAAGCAAAATGAGTGGAGTGATATCCTACGCACCAAAGGGATTGACGGTTTGACGGCTCAACTGCAATCAATCTCTAAACTGCCAATCACTCTGGAAAATAAAAAGTAATGGCCGACGAGCTTAGCTGGCAGTGTGAATCTGAAACCTTGCATCTGACAGGTGAGTTGGACAGCGACACCGTGGGGCCGTTATGGCGCCAGCGTGAGCAAATCATGGCGGGTATCAAGGTTCTGAATCTTTCAGGCCTGTCGCGTGTAGATACCTCAGGTTTAGCGCTGCTGATTCATCTTGTGGCCTTTGCTCGACGTCAAAACGTGGAGATTGAGCTTCAGGGTGCAAGCGATAATCTTCAGACTTTGACCAAACTTTATAATCTACCTGAAGACATCCTTCCTGCATTTGCAGGCTAGTGTTTTCATAGCGTTACTATCATTGCCCCTGATCTAATTGGATCAGGGGCTTTTTGCTTATTTAAGCCAGCGCCACTTTCCTCTAAGATGTGTGGCTTGTTTCATTAACCGACGAATTATATCCCATGGAAAATCATGAAATTCAGACAGTGCTGATGAACGCACTGCCCCTACAGGAAGTCCACGTCTCAGGCGATGGCAGCCATTTTCAGGTGATTGCGGTGGGTGAGTTATTCGCCGAGTTAAGTCGCGTGAAGAAGCAACAAACAGTTTATGCGCCATTGATGGAGCTGATTGCAGATAACCGTATTCATGCGGTTTCCATCAAGACCTATACTCCGCAAGAGTGGGATCGCGATCGTAAACTTAATGGTTTTTGAGCAATTCGCCATGGCGGGTTGTAACGATTTGAATTTAATAGAGAGCAGTTTCAATGGATAAATTTCGAGTTCACGGGCCAACCCGACTGAGTGGTGAAGTGACGATCTCCGGGGCGAAGAATGCCGCGCTGCCGATCCTCTTTGCCGCTCTATTGGCCGAAGAGCCAGTTGAGATTCAAAACGTTCCAAAACTGAAAGACATTGATACCACAATGAAGCTGTTGAGCCAGTTGGGTACCAAAGTTGAACGCAACGGTTCAGTGTGGATCGACGCCAGTGAAGTGAATATCTTCTGTGCGCCGTACGACCTGGTGAAAACCATGCGTGCTTCTATCTGGGCGCTTGGGCCGTTGGTTGCACGTTTTGGCCAGGGCCAGGTTTCTTTACCTGGTGGCTGTGCAATCGGCGCACGTCCGGTCGATTTGCACATTACAGGTCTTGAACAGCTTGGTGCGGAAATCAAACTGGAAGAAGGCTACGTTAAAGCTTCCGTTAATGGGCGTCTGAAAGGCGCGCATATCGTGATGGATAAAGTGAGCGTTGGCGCTACTGTTACCATCATGAGTGCTGCAACGCTTGCTGAAGGCACCACCATCATCGAAAACGCTGCCCGCGAGCCGGAAATCGTTGATACGGCGAACTTCCTGAATACTCTGGGTGCGAAAATCACCGGTGCAGGTACTGACCGCATTACTATCCAGGGCGTTGAACGCCTCGGTGGCGGTGTTTATCGCGTCGTGCCTGATCGTATTGAAACCGGGACTTTCCTGGTTGCTGCGGCCATTTCTGGTGGCAAAATTGTTTGCCGTAATGCTCAACCAGACACGCTTGATGCCGTGCTGGCGAAACTACGCGAGGCTGGCGCTGATGTAGAAGTTGGCGAAGACTGGGTGAGTCTGGATATGCACGGTAAGCGTCCGAAAGGCGTGACAATCCGTACTGCGCCACACCCTGGTTTCCCAACCGATATGCAGGCTCAGTTTACCCTGTTGAACCTGGTGGCTGAAGGTACGGGCGTTATCACTGAAACCATCTTTGAAAATCGTTTCATGCATGTTCCTGAGCTTATCCGTATGGGCGCTCATGCAGAAATCGAGAGCAATACCGTGATTTGCCACGGCGTTGAAAAACTGTCTGGTGCGCAAGTGATGGCAACAGATCTGCGCGCTTCGGCAAGCCTGGTTCTGGCGGGTTGTATCGCCGAAGGAACGACAGTAGTTGACCGTATTTACCACATCGATCGTGGCTACGAGCGCATTGAAGATAAACTTCAAGCGTTAGGTGCGCAGATTGAACGCGTGAAAGGTAGTGGCGGCGGCGAATAAATTTTTCTGCTGATACTCAAAAAGAAAAAACCGGGCTTGCCCGGTTTTTTTATCGTTTACGCATCAAACAAGCTCGATCAATGAACTGATCGGTTTGCGGATCGTAGTAACGAGAGGGCCAAATTACCCATGGCGAGATATCTAACGCTTGTGCGATGATTAACTCACCTTTGGGCCAGGGGCGAGTCAACGCATTAGCCAGCGTCGATGAACTCAGACCCGCTTTCCTTGATTCAGCTGCAAGAGATGTTCCCCGTTTACGTAACCCTGCGATGATGTCTGCCGGGTGCCAGTCAGAATATTTACTTTCCATGTTTCTCCCTGAAACCGCTTCGTTTTACCGGTTTACTCAAGAACATTTATAACATGACAATTATCCAAAAGATTCCAATAAATAACGTAAAAAATTAAATCTGTGTGAACCCACACAAAGTAAATGAAAACCAATGAAAACAGATTGCTATGAGGTAGGTGAACGAGGTGAGGGATAAATTTATTGGAAACTTTGCGCGCCATTAAAATGGCGCGCAAAGAAGTTTAACGATCGCGCTGAACAGCCATATGAGCAAGAGCAATTAAAGCCTCTTTATGCTCACTTTCTGGGAGAACGGCTAAAGCCGCAATCGCTTTATCCGCTTCTTGCTCTGCGCGTAATTGAGTCCACTCGAGAGAACCACAGGCCGCCATCGCATCCAACACGGGTTGAAGCAAATGACGCCCGTTGCCTTGCTCAATGGCTTCACGAATCATTTTTTCTTGCTCTGCGTTACCGTTACGCATTGCGTGCAGCAACGGAAGCGTCGGTTTACCTTCATTGAGGTCATCACCAACATTCTTGCCCAGAGTTTGCCCGTCGGCACTGTAGTCAAGCAGGTCGTCAATCAGCTGGAAAGCGGTTCCCAAATAACGACCATAATCCTGTAGTGCTTTCTCTTGCTCTTCAGTGGCATCGGCCAAAATACCGGAACATTGCGCGGCTGCTTCAAACAAACGTGCCGTTTTGCTGTAGATAACCCGCATGTAACTTTCTTCGGTAATATCGGGATCATTGCAGTTCATCAATTGCAGAACTTCACCTTCGGCAATCACGTTTACCGCTTCCGACATGACCTCAAGTACCTTGAGCGAGCCGAGTTGCGTCATCATCTGAAAGGCGCGGGTATAAATAAAATCACCCACCAATACGCTGGCTGCGTTGCCAAATGCAGCATTGGCCGTTGCTTTGCCGCGACGCATATCCGATTCGTCGACAACGTCATCATGCAGCAGCGTTGCGGTATGGATAAACTCAATGAGCGCAGCAATATTGACATGCGCGTTGCCCTGATAACCCAGCGCGCGAGCAGCAAGAACGGCGATCATTGGACGGATACGTTTACCACCGCCACTGACGATGTAATACCCTAACTGATTGATCAATTGGACATCTGAGTTCAACTGCTCAAGGATGACCGCATTGACTCCCGCCATATCTTGCGCGGTTAACTCATTAATTTTTTCTAAATTCATCGCAAAAGTCTGGCTTAAAGTCCTGTTTACCACATGTCTTTACGGAATCACGTGAGGGTAGAGGAGTAATAATGTAGTACAGATTGTACTGAAAAAACGAGGCAGATAAACGGCTGGTGTGATGTTGCGTTTTTTTTCTACCATGTTTCATGACAGGGCTTGTCAAAGGCTCTCGTTTTGCGTAATATTCGCGCCCTATTGTGAATATTTATAGCGCCACCTGAAACATACGTAAGGTGCGTGCGGAAAGCGGAGTTTTATATGTACGCGGTTTTCCAAAGTGGTGGTAAACAACACCGAGTAAGCGAAGGTCAAACCATTCGCCTGGAAAAGCTGGACATCGCAACTGGCGAAGCAGTTGAGTTCGCAGAAGTTCTGATGATCGCTAATGGTGAAGAAATCAAAATCGGCGTTCCTTTCGTCGATGGCGGCGTAGTTAAAGCTGAAATTGTTGCTCATGGTCGTGGCGAGAAAATTAAGATTGTTAAGTTTCGTCGTCGTAAACACTACCGTAAGCAGCAGGGTCATCGTCAGTGGTTCACTGATGTGAAAATCACCGGCATCAGCGCTTAATACAGGGGAGCATATTAAATGGCACATAAAAAGGCTGGCGGCTCTACTCGTAACGGTCGCGATTCCGAAGCTAAACGTCTGGGCGTAAAACGTTTCGGCGGTGAAGCAGTTCTGGCAGGCAGCATTATCGTTCGTCAACGTGGTACTAAATTCCACGCTGGCACCAACGTAGGTTGCGGCAAAGATCATACTCTGTTCGCTTTGACTGACGGTAAAGTTAAGTTCGAAGTTAAAGGTCCGAAAAACCGTAAATTCATCAGCATCGTTGCTGAATAAGTTTTTCGCGTCCCGGTAACGGATAAAAGCCCCGCAACACGTTGCGGGGCTTTTTACATTCTGCGGCCGGTAAATCAATGAAGTATATTCTTCAGATTTCGGGTTGCAGGAATAGATAATGAAACAGCAGGCAGGCATTGGCATTCTATTGGCACTGACTACAGCAATATGCTGGGGTGCTTTGCCAATCGCGATGAAACAAGTGCTGACGGTAGTGGAACCTCCGACAGTCGTCTTTTATCGCTTCCTGATGGCAAGTATTGGGCTGGGTAGCATTCTAGCCATACGCGGTAAATTGCCACCGTTAGGCCTGTTCCGAAAGCCACGTTGGTTGGTGTTACTTGCCATCGCAACGGGGGGGTTGTTCGGTAACTTCTTGCTGTTTAGTTCGTCTTTGCAGTACCTGAGTCCAACGGCATCTCAGGTTATTGGCCAGCTTTCCCCGGTGGGAATGATGGTGGCAAGTGTGGTTGTGCTTAAAGAGAAAATGCGCGGCACACAGGTCATTGGCGCCATAATGCTGCTTTGTGGCCTGGTGATGTTCTTTAACACTAGCCTGATAGAAATTTTTACCCGCCTGACAGATTACACCCTTGGGGTGATTTTTGGTGTTCTGGCGGCGACAGTGTGGGTCACCTATGGTGTGGCGCAGAAGGTATTATTACGCCGCCTGGCCTCGCAACAGATCCTCTTTTTGCTGTACACTTTATGTACTCTTGCGCTTTTGCCGTTGGCTCAGTTGGATAAAGTCTTCCAACTCAGTCAGTGGCAACTGGCATGTTTAGTTTTCTGTGGCCTGAATACACTGGTTGGGTATGGGGCACTGGCAGAAGCCATGGCACGGTGGCAGGCGGCACAGGTTAGCGCCATTATTACGCTAACCCCGCTGTTTACTTTGCTATTTTCAGATTTATTAGCGTTAGCCTGGCCCGATTTCTTCGCCATGCCGATACTTAACCTCGTGGGTTATTTCGGCGCGTTCGTCGTGGTTGCAGGTGCAATGTATTCAGCCATTGGTCACCGTCTTTGGGGACGTTGGCGCAAAACCGAAGCTGTTCTTCCAGTACAACGTTCGGGCGAATGATTTACGGAGAAGTAAAATGAAGTTTGTTGATGAAGCAACGATCCTGGTCGTAGCAGGTGATGGCGGTAACGGCTGCGTTAGCTTCCGTCGTGAAAAATATATTCCCAGGGGCGGCCCGGATGGTGGTGATGGCGGCGATGGCGGCGATGTGTGGCTTGAGGCGGATGAAAACCTCAATACCTTAATCGACTATCGTTTTGAAAAATCTTTCCGCGCTGAACGTGGCCAAAATGGCCAGAGCCGTGATTGCACCGGTAAACGTGGTAAAGACATTACCGTTAAAGTCCCAGTAGGTACGCGTGTAATCGACCAGGGTACTGGCGAAACCATGGGTGATATGACCCAGCATGGTCAGAAGCTGATGGTAGCTAAGGGCGGTTGGCACGGTCTGGGTAACACCCGTTTCAAATCCTCTGTAAACCGTACGCCACGTCAGAAAACCATGGGTACGCCAGGTGAGAAGCGTGATATTCAGCTTGAGCTGTTGCTGCTGGCTGACGTTGGCATGCTTGGTTTGCCGAATGCGGGTAAATCCACATTTATCCGTTCTGTCTCTGCGGCTAAACCAAAAGTAGCGGACTATCCGTTTACCACATTGATTCCAAGCCTTGGCGTTGTTCGTATGGATAACGAAAAGAGCTTTGTGGTTGCCGATATCCCTGGATTGATTGAAGGTGCCGCTGAAGGCGCAGGCCTTGGTATTCGCTTCCTGAAACACCTTGAGCGTTGCCGTGTGTTATTGCACCTCATCGATATCGCGCCAATTGATGAATCTGATCCGGTTGAAAATGGCCGAGTCATCATTGGTGAGCTGGAAAAATACAGCGAGAAACTTGCTGAGAAGCCACGCTGGTTGGTCTTCAACAAATGCGATTTGATGAGCAAAGAAGACGCAGAAGCGCGTGCGAAAGAAATTGCTACTGCGATGGGTTGGGAAGAGAAGTACTACCTGATTTCAGCGGTTAATCGCGAAGGCGTTAATGCACTGTGCTGGGATGTGATGGACTTTATCATTGCTAACCCGAAAGTTGCCGAGCTTCAACCTGTCGCGCCAGAGAAAGTCGAGTTTATGTGGGATGATTATCATCAGCAGCAACTCGATGCGGTGGAAGCAGAGGAAGACGAAGACTGGGATGACGACTGGGATGAAGATGACGACGAAGGCGTCGAAATCATCTATCAGAAATAAAACGTTATCTAATAAAAAGCCGGGAAGTTTCCCGGCTTTTTTTTTATGTCTCAATTATTGGTTTTGCGCCGGGATCCAGCAGCCGGCTTGTAGCCCAATGCCATCCGCTCCGCTATCTAACGTCAATTTCCCGTTATGAAGATGAACAATACGCTGGACAATATTCAGTCCCAGCCCGCTGCCACCATAGCGTTGATCCATACGACGGAAGGGATCGGTTATCGTCTGGCGATGTTCTTCATCAATGCCTGGCCCTTGGTCGGAAACCCCCAGCATTGCGCCATTTCCCTGAGTCGCTAATGACACCGTGATGGTGCTTTCTGTTGGGCTATAGCGGGATGCGTTTTCCATCAGGTTCCGCAACATCAGGCGAAGCAGTACAGCATCGCCTTGCACCATATCAGCACTTTCGTTTGGCCAAATAATGTTTTGTCCACGCAGGGCAACCATCTCTTCCATTTCCATTTTGAGCGGGGTGATGATGTCGCGATTCCAGTTCAATGTATCGTAATGACCGCTTGCCAGCGCTTGCCCGGCACGCGAGAGCATCAACAACTGTTCAATGGTATGCATGAGCTGATCGATGCGCTCCAGCAGCATAGGGGCTTGCTGAACGCCTGAGTTAGCCATTAACTCGAGGTGCAAACGTAGGCCAGCCAGTGGCGTGCGTAATTCGTGGGCGGCATCAGCAGTAAATAAACGTTCTTGCTGGATAGTATTATCCAGGCGTGCCAGCAACTGGTTAAGCGAATTAGTCACAGCCACCATCTCATCCATGTCTGAATACATAGGCAAAGGTGACAGGTTGTCGGCCGAGCGATTGGCAAGGCTGGTGCGCAGGCGATTCAACGGACGGGTAATCCAGGTGATTGCCCAGAATGAGAAGAATAGCGTGAATCCAATCATTACCAGAGAAGGAACCAATAATGACGCAATCGCCTCGCGGATTTCCTTCTCTACATGCTGGTTTCGAGCTTTGGCTGATAGCGTTTCACTGACCAGAAAACTGATTTGTTCACGGCTTTCATGCCACAACCAAATAACACTAATTAACTGGAAAAACAGTAGGATAAGTGCAAGAAGAATCATCAGTCTCTGGCGCATACTGTTCATTTTCGACTCTCCAGTCGATAGCCCACGCCACGTACGGTTTTGATTCTGTCCTTACCTAATTTACGCCTGAGATTGTGAATATGTACCTCAAGCGTATTGGATCCAGGATCGTCCTGCCAGCTGTAGATATCTTGCTGCAATGTCTCGCGGTGTACCGTCTGCCCGATACGCATCATCAAGCGTGTCAGTAATGCGAATTCTTTAGGCGTGATCTCGACGGGGTTATCTTGCAATAATACCTGCTGGGTTTGCAGGTTGAGCGTCAGGTCATCATGCTGGAGAAGGTTATCGCTGTGACCTTGATAACGGCGAATCAGTGCCCGGGTGCGGGCTTGTAATTCGGCTAAAGCAAAGGGTTTAACCAGATAATCATCAGCGCCTGAGTCCAGACCATTAACACGGTCTTCCAGCGCATCACGTGCTGTGAGTATTAGCACTGGCGTGCTAATACTACGACGGCGCCACTGCCTGAGCAGCGTAGCGCCATCTTTATCCGGCAGGCCAAGATCAAGGATAACCATACCGTATTCACCGCTTTCAATCAGCGCATCTGCTTCAGCAGCTGTTGTTGCGCAATCCAGAGCATAACCCTCGCTGTTCAGTGCCAGCACCAGGCCTTCCCGTAACAGTAAATCGTCTTCAACAATCAGCAGTTTCATAACTTAATTATTCTGGTAGATATCCTTATAGAGGCGACTTTCAAAGCGCACTAACGGGATACGACGGTTACGTTGATCGGCAGGCTCTACAGCATAGCCTGACAAATATTGCACAAAGGCCATGCGCTGGCCGCTGGCAGTGGTAATAAATCCTGCAAGGTTATAGACCCCTTGCAGTGAACCTGTTTTCGCCGAAACTTTTCCATCAACACCCGCCTGATGAAGACCTGCGCGGTACTGTAATGAGCCGTCATAACCTGCTAACGGCAACATTGAGATAAAGTTAAGCTCAGTGTCATTCTGCGCGATGTATTGCAACACCTGCATCATGGTTGCGGGCGAAATGAGATTGTGGCGAGATAAACCTGAACCATCCACAACAATACTGTTACCTAAATCGACACCTGCTTTCTGCCGCAGAATTTGTCGCACAGCGTCCGCGCCCGCACGCCAGGTTCCCGGCACACCAAAGCGGTTATGGCCGATGGTACGAAAAACGGTATCGGCAATCATGTTGTCTGATTTCTTCAGCATGACCTTTAGCAAATCGTGCAAGGGTGCCGATTGTTTGCTGGCGATAACGGTTCCTGGGGTATTAGATAGCGTCTGACGTAACAGAGTTCCGCTATAGCTGATTCCCGCCTCTTTAAGCTCGGCTTTTAAAATCGCGCCTGCGTAACTTGCGCCATCCTGAATCGCAAATGCGAGTGGCAGTGGGTCGGCACGTTGAGTCATACACCCAGTGAGCGTAAAACGATTCAGATCGCCTGGAACGACATCCAGCTCGCAATATTGTGCGTCCGGAGAGCCTTTGGCGAGGGTACGAACCTGGCTATTCATCACGACAGGGTAATAAGAGGCAATGCGGATAAAGGCTAAATCGTCTGCTTTAGGCGCGCTGTAGAGCGAAACAGAAAAACAATTTCGGTCTACGATAGCAGCCGCCGGTGGGGCGCTAAAGCATTGCGTCATGTCATTCCACGGCCAGCCAGGCGCTTTGTCATGACTGGCAAAAACGGAAGTATCGATGAGCACATTGCCCTGAATTTGCTGAACGCCCGATTTCTTCAGAACCGCAACCATATTGCGAATATCCTGACGTTTTAGCGTCGGATCGCCACCAAATCGCGCAATAAGGTCGCCTTGTAAAACACCGTTGCTCACTTGAGCCCGGCTTTCAAGGGTGGTAGTAAACCTGAAATCTGGACCCAGTTGCAGCAGTGCGGCTAGCGCAGTAATGACTTTCTGGGTACTGGCAGGCAGCGCCATCTGTTGACTGTGATAGTCAATCGACGGAGCGGGAGCACCCACTTTTTGCACCATCAAAGCCAAATTCGCACCAGCAGGCAACTGGGAGGTATATTCTTCAATGTTGGCAGCCTGGACGGTAAACACCACAGCACTGGTCAATCCAATGACAAATCTAAAAAATCGCATAATCTCGCGGTAACAACCTGGAAACGTGCCGTCATACTACGGTGCATCGCAGTGCAAAGTAAACGATGACCCTTAGGGAACTCCAGGGTAAAATACAGGTCAATTTGGAAACCGTTCCTGACCTGGCGCTTTGCGCCGGGTCAGTTTTATTTTGCTTAGTGCCAGGGGTTTGCCTTATTAATGCAGACTCGGCTCTGGATTCAGGAGTGCCGCAGGGCAGTTCTGAACAGGAAAGTTTTGAAGAGGTATAACAATGCAACCTATTCCGATGACCCTACGTGGCGCAGAAAGATTACGTGAAGAGCTGGATTTCCTGAAGTCTGTACGCCGCCCGCAAATTATTGCCGCGATTGCTGACGCCCGCGAACACGGCGATTTGAAAGAAAACGCTGAATATCATGCCGCGCGTGAGCAACAGGGTTTTTGTGAAGGCCGTATCCAGGACATCGAAGCTAAGCTCTCCAACGCTCAGGTTATAGACATCTCAAAAATGCCAAATAATGGTCGCGTTATTTTCGGGGCGAGTGTGACTGTTTTGAACCTGGACAACGACGAAGAGCAGACTTATCGCATTGTTGGTGACGATGAAGCTGATTTTAAACAGAATCTTATTTCGGTGAACTCACCGATTGCTCGTGGCCTTGTCGGTAAAGAGCAGGATGATGTCGTTGTTATCCGTACACCGGGTGGCGATGTAGAGTTTGAGATAGTGAAAGTGGAATATTTATAATTTCTGCTACGCTTTTTTATGGCGTGGAGTATTGTAAAGAAAGGAAAAAGGCCGCACCGCGGCCTTTTATCAACTAACAGAGCGTGGCATTTTGCACACTCTCTGCTTATTTCGGCAGAGAAATCTTGCGCTCTTTAGACGGGCGATAGAGCACCAGCGTTTTACCGATAACCTGTACATTACAGGCGCCGGTTTCACGCACGATGGCATCCACGATCAAGGTTTTAGTTTCGCGATCTTCAGTTGCGATTTTCACCTTGATTAACTCATGATGTTCGATCGCTTGTTCAATCTCGGCCAGTACCCCTTCGGTCAAACCGTTATTGCCAAGCATGACTACAGGCTTGAGCGGATGTGCAAGACCTTTCAGGTGCTGTTTTTGTTTAGTACTCAGATTCATCGTATTTTTTGCTTACGTTGGGATTGAAAACGGTTCATTCTACCGCCATCTCTACTGTATCGCCAAATCGGCTGTGCTGATAAGTCTACAGCCTGCTACTCACGATGAACAAAGTTGGAAAATGAGATGACAGGTAAAAAGCGTTCTGCCAGCTCTGGTCGCTGGCTGCAGGAACACTTTAGCGATAAATATGTAATTCAGGCGCATAAAAAAGGGTTGCGTTCCCGTGCCTGGTTTAAACTTGATGAAATACAGCAAAGTGACAAACTTTTTAAGCCAGGAATGACTATTGTTGATCTTGGCGCGGCTCCCGGAGGTTGGTCACAATATGTTGTGACTCAAATCGGGAACCAGGGGCGAATCATTGCTTGCGATCTTTTACCAATGGATCCTATCGTTGGTGTTGATTTCCTTCAGGGCGATTTTCGTGATGAACTAGTCGTGAAAGCTCTGCTGGATCGTGTTGGTGACAGTAAAGTTCAGGTTGTCATGTCAGATATGGCTCCAAATATGAGCGGGACACCGGCAGTTGATATTCCTCGGGCTATGTATTTAGTAGAACTGGCACTGGAAATGTGTCGTGATGTTCTGGCACCGGGCGGTAGTTTTTTAGTGAAAGTGTTTCAGGGCGAAGGTTTCGATGAGTACCTACGAGAAATTCGCTCCCTGTTTACGACAGTTAAAGTTCGTAAACCGGACTCTTCTCGTGCCCGCTCACGTGAAGTGTACATTGTAGCGACTGGGCGAAAACTATAGTCCCCTGACGCTGTTTGTTAACACAGTTGTAATATGAGGTTAATCCCTTGAGTGACATGGCGAAAAACCTAATACTCTGGCTGGTCATCGCGGTTGTGCTGATGTCTGTGTTCCAGAGCTTTGGGCCCAGCGAGTCAAACGGCCGTAGGGTGGATTACTCCACTTTCCTGTCTGAAGTGAATCAGGATCAGGTTCGTGAAGCGAGTATCAATGGACGTGAAATCAAAGTTACCAAGAAAGATAGTAACCGATACACGACTTACATCCCCGTTAACGATCCTAAACTGCTTGATAACCTGCTGACCAAAAATGTGAAAGTAGTAGGCGAACCGCCTGAAGAGCCAAGCTTGTTGGCTTCTATTTTCATCTCCTGGTTCCCAATGCTATTGCTAATTGGGGTCTGGATCTTCTTTATGCGTCAGATGCAGGGCGGGGGTGGCAAAGGTGCCATGTCGTTCGGCAAGAGCAAGGCGCGTATGCTCACCGAAGACCAAATTAAGACTACTTTTGCTGATGTTGCTGGTTGTGACGAAGCAAAAGAAGAGGTTGCTGAACTGGTTGAGTACCTTCGTGAGCCAAGCCGTTTCCAGAAACTGGGCGGTAAAATCCCGAAAGGCGTGCTGATGGTTGGCCCTCCTGGTACCGGTAAAACCCTGCTGGCGAAAGCGATTGCAGGTGAAGCGAAAGTACCGTTCTTTACTATTTCCGGTTCTGACTTCGTAGAAATGTTCGTCGGTGTGGGTGCATCCCGTGTTCGCGACATGTTCGAACAAGCCAAGAAGGCAGCACCCTGCATCATCTTTATCGATGAAATCGACGCCGTAGGCCGTCAGCGTGGCGCGGGTCTGGGTGGTGGTCACGATGAACGTGAACAAACACTGAACCAGATGCTGGTTGAAATGGATGGTTTCGAAGGTAACGAAGGTATCATCGTTATCGCTGCAACTAACCGTCCAGACGTACTTGACCCAGCATTGCTGCGTCCGGGCCGTTTCGACCGTCAGGTTGTGGTTGGTCTGCCAGATGTGCGTGGCCGTGAGCAAATCTTGAAAGTGCATAGCCGCCGAGTGCCACTGGCTCCAGACATCGACGCAGCAATCATTGCACGTGGTACTCCAGGCTTCTCTGGTGCTGACCTTGCAAACCTGGTCAACGAAGCTGCCCTGTTTGCTGCCCGTGGCAACAAGCGCGTAGTTTCGATGGTTGAATTCGAAAAAGCGAAAGACAAAATCATGATGGGTGCGGAACGCCGCTCCATGGTGATGACGGAAGCGCAAAAAGAGTCCACCGCATATCATGAAGCAGGACATGCGATTATTGGTCGTCTGGTTCCAGAACACGATCCTGTGCATAAAGTAACGATTATTCCGCGCGGTCGTGCGCTGGGTGTAACGTTCTTCTTGCCGGAAGGTGATGCAATCAGCGCAAGCCGCCAGAAACTGGAAAGTCAGATTTCTACTCTGTACGGCGGTCGTCTTGCTGAAGAGATTATTTACGGTGCTGAGCATGTTTCTACTGGTGCGTCTAACGACATCAAAGTAGCGACATCTATTGCCCGTAACATGGTCACCCAATGGGGCTTCTCTGAGAAACTCGGTCCGTTGCTGTACGCGGAAGAGGAAGGTGAAGTATTCCTGGGTCGTTCCGTGGCGAAAGCAAAACATATGTCCGATGAAACTGCGCGTATCATCGATCAGGAAGTGAAGCTATTGATTGAGCGTAACTATGCTCGTGCACGCCAGCTCCTGAATGAAAATATGGATATTCTCCACACCATGAAAGACGCATTGATGAAGTATGAAACCATCGATGCGCCTCAGATTGATGACCTGATGAACCGTCGCGATGTGCGTCCGCCAGCAGGTTGGGAAGATTCAAACAACGGCAACAACAATTCTGATAATAACGGTACACCACGTGCACCGCGTCCGGTCGATGAACCGCGCACGCCGAATCCTGGAAATACTATGTCAGAGCAGTTGGGCGATAAATAAGTCGTCACTGCCAGATGTTAATGCAGTAATCTATAAAACCCTGGGCTTGTCCCGGGGTTTTTGTTTTTTTGTTTTAACCAAAGTCTATGCAGGGAATTTTGATGAAACTCACCGCACAGGGCACTACGCTCGATCTCTCGCACCCTCATATTATGGGGATCTTAAATGTCACACCTGATTCGTTTTCTGACGGTGGGCAGCACAATTCGTTAGTAGAGGCCGTAAAACACGCTAATGCGATGATCAATGCTGGTGCGACGATTATTGATATTGGTGGTGAGTCAACACGCCCAGGCGCGGCTGAAGTGAGTGTCGAGGAAGAGCTGTCTCGTGTGATCCCTGTTGTAGAAGCCATTGCACAGCGATTCGAAGTGTGGATTTCTGTTGATACGTCGAAACCTGAAGTGATTCGTGAATCAGCAAGAGTAGGTGCGCATATCATCAATGATATTCGTTCATTGCAAGAGCCTGGGGCGCTCGAAGCCGCTGCCGAAACAGGGTTACCTGTTTGCCTGATGCATATGCAGGGCGAGCCGAAAAACATGCAGCAAGCCCCGCATTACGATGATGTTTTTGCCGATGTAAATCGCTTTTTTATTGACCAAATAGCTCGCTGTGAAGCGGCCGGAATCTCAAAAGAAAAATTGTTGCTCGACCCGGGCTTTGGTTTCGGTAAAAATCTAACCCATAATTATCAACTTTTAGCCCGACTCTCCGAATTCCACCACTTTGGCTTACCGCTGCTGGTGGGGATGTCGCGTAAATCAATGGTTGGCCAATTGCTGAACGTCGGACCGGATCAACGTCTGAGCGGCAGTCTTGCTTGCGCGGTAATATCTGCAATGCAAGGGGCTAATATCATTAGAGTTCACGATGTAAAAGAGTCAGTCGAAGCGATGCGCGTGGTGGAAGCCACACTTTCAGCGAAGGAAAAAAAACGCTATGAGTAACCGTAAATATTTTGGCACAGATGGCATCCGCGGTCGTGTAGGCGATTCTCCAATTACTCCTGACTTCGTGCTCAAACTCGGCTGGGCCGCAGGTAAGGTATTAGCGCGCCACGGCTCGCGTAAAATTATTATCGGTAAAGATACCCGTATCTCTGGTTATATGCTGGAATCCGCTCTGGAAGCCGGTCTGGCGGCAGCAGGGTTGTCTGCATCATTCACTGGCCCGATGCCAACACCTGCCGTGGCGTATCTGACTCGTGCCTTCCGCGCAGAAGCCGGAATCGTTATCTCTGCCTCGCATAACCCATTCTATGATAACGGGATTAAATTCTTCTCCATCGACGGCACCAAATTGCCGGACGATGTCGAAGAAGCTATCGAAGCGGAAATGGAAAAAGAAATTACCTGCGTGGATTCAGCGGAACTGGGCAAAGCCAGCCGTATCGTTGATGCCGCGGGCCGCTACATTGAATTCTGTAAAGGCACATTCCCGAACGAATTAAGCCTCAACAGCCTGAAAATTGTTGTCGATTGTGCTAACGGTGCAACGTACCACATTGCGCCAAATGTGCTGCGCGAACTGGGTGCAACGGTTATTACCGTGGGCTGTGAGCCTAACGGCGTCAACATCAACGAAAAATGCGGTGCGACTGATGTGCGTATGCTTCAGGAGCGCGTGTTGGCTGAAAAGGCTGATATTGGTATTGCGCTTGATGGCGATGGCGACCGTGTCATTATGGTGGATAACCTGGGCCATAAAGTTGATGGCGACCAAATTCTTTACATCATTGCTCGAGAAGGTTTGCGTCAGGGCCAATTACGCGGTGGCGCTGTCGGTACGCTGATGAGCAATATGGGACTGGAACTGGCACTCAAACAACTGGGTATTCCGTTTGCTCGTGCAAAAGTGGGCGACCGTTATGTCCTGGAAAAGCTTCAGGAAAAAGGCTGGAGGATTGGCGCTGAAAACTCAGGTCATGTGATTCTTCTGGATAAAACCACTACTGGCGACGGTATCGTTGCAGGTTTGCAAGTACTCACTGCAATGGTGCGTAACCATATGAGCTTGCATGACTTGTGCAGCGGAATGAAATTATTCCCGCAAATTTTAGTTAATGTACGTTTTACTGCCGGCAGCGGTGATCCACTTGAACACGACTCAGTGAAAAAAGTGACTGCTGAAGTTGAAGAGGCGCTAGGCAATCGTGGCCGCGTGTTACTGCGTAAATCTGGCACAGAGCCTCTCATCCGCGTAATGGTGGAAGGCGAAGATGAAGCGTTGGTCATTGAATATGCCAACCGTATCGCTGATGCTGTAAAAGCAGTGTAAAGTCACTATTGATTGTTGTGTGAAAAGGCGGCATTTGCCGCCTGTTTTCCAGGCGAAAGTGAGTGTGTTGCTGTTTTTTTCCGCAGTCAGCGAAATGTGAATAAATTGCCCTTGCGCAGTTCGAAGGCTTTGGTTAGTATTCTCACCCGCTTCAGTGGGTAAACTTAAACGTATCCGCTTGACTGGTTTGAAGCTTTGGTATGCGGTAATACCGCAAGGAACAGGTTGATTATGTACGAAGCTCTTTTAGTTGTTTTCCTTATTGTAGCCTTGGGCCTTGTAGGTCTTATCATGCTGCAACAAGGTAAAGGCGCTGATATGGGAGCCTCCTTCGGAGCAGGCGCTTCCGCTACGCTGTTTGGTTCCAACGGTTCTGGTAACTTCATGACCCGTATGACCGCTGTGTTAGCAACGCTGTTCTTTATCATCAGCCTGGTACTGGGTAACCTCAATACCAACAAAACCGATAAAGGAAGTGTGTGGGATAATTTAACTCAGCCAACAAAAACTGAGTCACAGCCAGCGGCACCTACCAAGCCGAGCAGCGATATCCCGCAGTAAGTAGTAAGCTTCTGTACGGTAAGAAATGATTGCCGTACGCAAAGTGCCGAGGTGGTGGAATTGGTAGACACGCTACCTTGAGGTGGTAGTGCCCGATTGGGCTTACGGGTTCAAGTCCCGTCCTCGGTACCAAAATATCTGCATTTCTTGCATTTTATGCAATATCGGCGTAATATTTGCCACGTTTTCGGACGCGGGGTGGAGCAGCCTGGTAGCTCGTCGGGCTCATAACCCGAAGGTCGTCGGTTCAAATCCGGCCCCCGCAACCACTTTCCCTGAGAGTTCTTTTTCAAATATACTGTGAACACCAGTTGGTGCCTCGCGAAGAATTTAGAAAAAAATTCTCCTGGATGGTGTCCGGGCCGCAATCGCGGTGTACAGGGTTCAGTTATATAAAGCCTCGATTTATCGGGGTTTTTTGTTATCTGACTTCAGAATAACTGGGCTATATGCCCTTTTTTTATTTCTCGGGGGTGGGCTTGTCCACATTAGAGCAAAAATTAACAGAGATGATTTCAGCACCGGTCGAGGCGCTGGGCTATGAATTAGTCGGTATCGAATTCGTTCGAGGTCGCCAATCTACGCTGCGCATCTATATTGATAGTGAAGCTGGCATCAATGTTGATGATTGTGCTGATGTCAGTCACCAGGTAAGTGCAGTTCTGGATGTCGAAGACCCTATCACTGTAGCTTACAACCTGGAAGTTTCCTCACCAGGCCTTGATCGCCCAATGTTCACCGCAGAGCATTACGTTCGCTTTACCGGCGAAGAAGTGAGCATTGTGTTGCGAATGGCTGTGCAAAACCGTCGTAAATGGCAGGGTATAATTAAAGCCGTAGAAGGTGAGATGATCACGGTCACGGTGGAAGGTAAAGATGAAGTGTTCGCGCTGAGCAACATCCAGAAAGCGAACCTGGTACCCCACTTTTAATAGTTTGGATTGAGGTGAAAACCCAGGATGAACAAAGAAATTTTGGCTGTTGTAGAAGCAGTTTCCAATGAAAAATCACTGCCGCGCGAGAAGATTTTCGAAGCGCTGGAAAGTGCACTTGCAACAGCGACCAAGAAAAAATACGAACAAGAGATTGATGTGCGTGTCAGCATCGATCGTAAAAGTGGTGACTTCGATACTTTCCGCCGCTGGGTTATTGTTGAAGAAGTGACCCAACCTACGCGTGAAATTACCCTTGATGCAGCTCAATTCGAAGATCCAGAGCTGAATGTTGGCGGATACGTTGAAGACCAGATCGAATCTGTGACTTTCGACCGTATCACTACTCAGACCGCAAAACAGGTTATCGTACAAAAAGTACGTGAAGCTGAACGCGCTATGGTAGTTGATCAGTTCCGCGAGCTAGAAGGTGAGATCATCACAGGCGTGGTTAAGAAAGTTAACCGTGATAATATTTCGCTCGAAGTTCGCCCGATCGATGGCTCTAACACGAGTGCTGAAGCAGTCATTCCTCGCGAAGATATGTTACCGCGTGAAAACTTCCGCCCAGGTGACCGTATCCGCGGTGTGCTTTATGCTGTGCGTCCGGAAGCTCGCGGTGCTCAACTATTTGTTAGCCGTTCCAAGCCTGAAATGCTGATCGAACTGTTCCGCATTGAAGTGCCGGAAATCGGCGAAGAAGTCATTGAAATTAAAGCTGCTGCGCGTGATCCTGGTTCTCGTGCGAAAATCGCTGTGAAAACCAACGATAAACGTATCGACCCAGTAGGGGCTTGTGTTGGCATGCGTGGTGCGCGTGTCCAGGCTGTTTCTACTGAACTGGGTGGCGAGCGTATTGATATCGTGTTGTGGGACGATAACCCTGCACAATTTGTTATCAATGCTATGGCTCCAGCAGACGTAGCTTCCATTGTTGTTGACGAAGACAAACATACAATGGACATCGCGGTAGAGGCAGGCAATCTGGCTCAAGCTATCGGTCGTAATGGTCAGAACGTGCGTCTGGCTGCTCAACTGAGTGGCTGGGAACTCAACGTTATGACTGTTGATGACCTGCAAGCTAAGCATCAGGCTGAAGCACATGCGGCCATTGATACCTTTACCAAATACCTCGAAATCGACGAGGACTTCGCCACTGTATTGGTAGAAGAAGGTTTCTCCACTCTCGAAGAACTGGCATACGTGCCAATGAAAGAGCTGCTGGAAATTGATGGCCTTGATGAAGATACAGTGGAAGCATTACGTGATCGCGCCAAAAACGCCCTCACCACGCTGGCATTGGCGCAGGAAGAAAGCCTGGGCGATAACAAACCTAAAGAGGATCTGCTGAACCTCGAAGGTATGGATCGCAATCTGGCCTTTAAACTCGCTTCGCGCGGTGTGAGCTCGCTGGAAGACCTGGCTGAGCAAGGTGTCGACGATCTGTCAGATATTGAAGGTTTAACTAACGAGAAGGCCGGTGAATTAATCATGGCTGCTCGCAATATCTGCTGGTTTGGCGGCGAAGCGTAATAAACTGTAGCAGGAAGGAACAGCATGACAGATGTAACCGTAAAAGCGCTGGCCGCAGAGATTCAGACCTCCGTGGACCGCCTGGTACAGCAATTTGCTGATGCAGGGATCCCTAAGGCTGCTGATGATTCTGTCTCGGCCCAGGAGAAACAAACATTACTGGCGCACCTGAACCGTGAACATGGTTCTGCGCCAGATAAGTTGACATTACAGCGCAAAACGCGCAGTACTTTAAACATTCCAGGTACCGGTGGGAAAAGTAAATCGGTACAAATCGAAGTCCGCAAGAAGCGCACCTTTGTGAAACGTGATCCGCAAGAGACTGAACGTCTTGCCGCGGAAGAACAGGCGCAGCGTGAAGCGGAAGAGCAAGCCCAACGTGAGGCGCAGGAAGCTGCCAATCGTCAGGCGCAAGAAAAAGCTAAACGTGAAGCTGAAGATAAAGCTAAGCGTGAAGCCGCTGATAAAGCGAAACGTGAAGCTGCGGAAAAAGACAAAGTGAGCAATCAACAAGACGATATGACGAAAAGCGCCCAGGCCGACAAAGCCCGTCGCGAAGCAGAAGCTGCAGATCTGAAGCGCGCTGCTGAAGAAGAAGCCCGTCGCAAATTAGAAGAAGACGCCCGCCGTGTAGCTGAAGAGGCCCGTAAAATGGCTGAAGCTAACGCAGGTGTATGGACGGAAGAAGAGAAAGTGGAAGACGACAAATCTGATTACCATGTCACCACCTCTCAGCATGCTCGCCAGGCTGAAGACGAAAACGACCGTGAAGTTGAAGCAGGTCGTACTCGCGCTCGTACTGCGACAACTAAAGCACCACGCCAGAAAAAAGGCGGCAAACACGGCGAGTCTAAAGCTGACCGTGAAGAAGCTCGTGCTGCAGTTCGTGGTGGTAAAGGCAAGCGTAAACCAAGCTCACTGCAGCAGGGCTTCAACAAGCCTGCACAGGCAGTTAACCGTGACGTCGTAATCGGCGAAACCGTTACTGTTGCAGAACTGGCTAACAAAATGGCTGTTAAAGGCTCTCAGGTCATCAAAGCAATGATGAAACTGGGTGCAATGGCAACCATCAACCAGGTCATCGACCAGGAAACCGCACAGCTGGTTGCCGAAGAGATGGGCCACAAAGTCATCCTGCGTCGTGAAAACGAGCTGGAAGAAGCGCTGATGAGCGACCGTGACACTGACGCAGTTGCTGAGTCACGTGCGCCGGTTGTTACCATCATGGGCCACGTTGACCACGGTAAAACTTCACTGCTCGACTACATTCGCTCTACTAAAGTAGCGTCTGGCGAAGCGGGTGGTATTACCCAGCACATCGGTGCATACCACGTAGAAACTGACAACGGTATGGTTACCTTCCTGGATACCCCGGGCCACGCAGCGTTTACTTCTATGCGTGCTCGTGGTGCTCAGGCGACGGATATCGTTGTTCTGGTTGTTGCCGCAGACGATGGCGTAATGCCACAGACTATCGAAGCTATCCAGCACGCGAAAGCGGCGCAGGTACCGGTAGTCGTTGCGGTAAACAAAATTGATAAGCCAGAAGCCGATCCAGACCGCGTTAAGCAGGAACTGTCTCAGTACGGCATCATGCCAGAAGAGTGGGGCGGCGAAAGCCAGTTCATCCACGTGTCTGCTAAAGCAGGTACTGGTATTGACGAACTGCTGGACGCAATTTTGCTGCAAGCTGAAGTTCTTGAACTGAAAGCAATGCGTGACGGTATGGCGAGCGGTGTGGTTATCGAATCCTTCCTTGATAAAGGTCGTGGTCCGGTTGCAACTGTACTGGTTCGTGAAGGTTCCCTGAACAAAGGCGACATCGTTCTTTGTGGTTTCGAATATGGCCGTGTTCGTGCAATGCGTGACGAAATGGGTCGTGAAGTGACTGAAGCAGGTCCGTCTATTCCTGTTGAAATCCTGGGTCTGTCCGGTGTGCCGGCAGCGGGTGATGAAGTAACAGTTGTTCGTGACGAGAAAAAAGCTCGTGAAGTTGCTCTGTATCGTCAGGGTAAATTCCGCGAAGTTAAACTGGCTCGCCAGCAGAAATCTAAACTGGAAAACATGTTCGCCAACATGACCGAAGGCGAAGTGTCTGAAGTGAACGTTGTGCTGAAAGCTGACGTTCAGGGTTCTGTTGAAGCGATCAGCGATTCACTGCTGAAACTGTCTACTGATGAAGTTAAAGTTAAAATCATCGGTTCAGGCGTAGGTGGTATCACTGAAACTGACGCAACGCTTGCTGCAGCTTCTAACGCTATTCTGGTTGGCTTCAACGTACGTGCTGATGCTTCTGCTCGCCGCGTAATTGAATCTGAAAGCCTGGATCTGCGTTACTACTCCGTCATCTATCATCTGATTGACGAAGTTAAAGCAGCAATGAGCGGTATGCTGTCTCCGGAACTCAAACAACAGATCCTCGGCCTGGCCGAAGTTCGCGACGTGTTCAAATCACCTAAATTTGGCGCAATCGCAGGTTGTATGGTTACCGAAGGTGTGGTCAAACGTCACAACCCAATCCGTGTACTGCGCGACAACGTTGTTATCTATGAAGGCGAGCTGGAATCTCTGCGCCGCTTCAAAGATGACGCGAACGAAGTTCGTAACGGTATGGAATGTGGTATCGGCGTGAAGAACTACAACGATGTGCGTGTTGGTGACGTGATCGAAGTATTCGAAATCATCGAAATCCAGCGTACTATCGCCTGATATCAGCCGAGTACATAGCTAATATCTTTAGGGGGCCGAGCGCCCCCTGATTTTATGGAGAATTTATTATGGCGAAAGAATTTGGTCGCCCACAGCGTGTTTCTCAGGAATTGCAGAAAGAAATCGCAATCATCCTGCAGCGCGAAATTAAAGACCCGCGTCTGGGCATGATGACCACCGTTTCTGGTGTCGAAGTGTCACGCGATCTGGCTTATGCCAAAGTGTTTGTCACCTTCCTGAACGATAAAGACGAACAGGCTGTAAAAGAAGGCATCAAAGTTCTGCAAGATGCTTCTGGTTACATTCGTTCTTTGCTGGGCAAAGCAATGCGCCTGCGCATCGTGCCTGAACTGACTTTCTTCTACGATAACTCGTTAGTTGAAGGCATGCGCATGTCGAATCTGGTTTCAAACGTCATCAGAAATGATGATGAGCGCCGTGTAAACGATACGGATGACAGCAAGGAGGATTAATGAGTCGTCCTCGTCGTCGTGGTCGTGATATACACGGAGTGCTGTTGTTAGATAAACCTCAGGGCTTATCTTCCAACGATGCGTTGCAGAAAGTTAAGCGTATTTATAACGCTAACCGTGCCGGTCATACCGGAGCGCTTGACCCGCTTGCAACCGGAATGCTGCCGATTTGCCTCGGTGAAGCGACAAAATTCTCGCGCTATCTGCTGGACTCCGATAAGCGTTACCGTGTTATTGCCCGCCTTGGGCAGCGCACTGATACTTCTGATGCTGATGGCACAGTCGTTCAGGAGCGTCCGGTAGCCTTTACTGAGCAAGAGCTGGCGCAAGCGTTAGAAAGCTTTCGTGGTGAAACACAGCAAATTCCGTCGATGTACTCCGCACTGAAATATCAAGGCAAGCCACTTTATGAGTATGCGCGTCAGGGTATCGAAGTGCCGCGTGAAGCGCGGTCTATCACGGTTTACGAACTTCTGTTTATTCGCCATGAAGGCAATGAACTTGAGTTGGAAATCCACTGTTCTAAGGGAACGTACATCCGGACCATCACTGATGATTTAGGTGAAAAACTCGGTTGTGGTGCCCATGTGACTTTCCTGCGTCGCCTTGCAGTAAGCAAGTATCCTGTTGAACGCATGGTAACGCTTGAGCAATTGCATGAATTGGTTGAGCAAGCACAAACGCAAGAAATTGAGCCATCAGTGCTCTTAGACCCGCTATTGATGCCAATGGACAGCCCTGCGTCGGATTTCCCAATCGTGAATTTATTACCTGCTGTTGCGGGTTACTTCAAGAATGGGCAGCCGGTGCAAGTTTCGGGTAGCCCAGCAGAAGGGCTAGTCCGCGTCACCGAAGGTGATGAAGGCAAATTTATCGGCATGGCCGAAATAGACGATGATGGACGCGTTGCGCCTCGTCGTCTGGTCGTTGAGTATCCGCTCTGACACCTGGAGTTGCCTTGCGATAAGAGGTGGCTACAGGTAAAATGGTGCGGCTTAACTTTCATACCTTTGTTTAACATTGTTGTGAAAGTGCACTGGAGTTGCTGAATTAGAGATCGGCACTCTATCTTTTTATCTATAATTTTGGAGTTTAAAATGTCTCTAAGCGTTGAAGCTAAAGCTAAGATCGTTTCTGAGTTTGGTCGTGGTACTAACGACAGCGGTTCTACCGAAGTTCAGGTTGCACTGCTGACTGCACAGATTAACCACCTGCAAGGTCACTTTGCAGAGCACAAAAAAGATCACCACAGCCGTCGTGGTCTGCTGCGTATGGTTTCTCAGCGTCGTAAACTGCTCGACTACCTGAAGCGTAAAGATGTAGCACGTTACACCAGCCTGATCGAGCGTCTGGGTCTGCGTCGCTAAGTCTTGCGAGTTTCAGAAAAAGGGGCCTTTTAAGGCCCCTTTTTTCAACCATATGGCAGCAATTCTATGGAAACTAATGTATTGTTGCAGGGTGTGATCTTTGTTGCAGAGGTTCGCGCGGCTAATGAGAGGCTTTATCCGCATGGGCGGGTCAGGGTTGTCATTAGTCGCGAGGATGCGATAAAGGTCGGGTTAAACGGAGCAAGTGCAATCACCTGCTACCAAAGATTATTAAGGATATTATTTTGCTAACTCCGATTGTCCGTAAATTTCAATACGGTCAGCATACGGTCACAATAGAGACCGGTATGATGGCTCGCCAGGCTACCGCAGCAGTAATGGTAAGCATGGACGACACAGCTGTATTCGTGACCGTAGTCGGTCAGAAAAAAGCGAAAGCAGGTCAAGACTTCTTCCCACTGACTGTTAACTACCAGGAGCGTACTTACGCTGCTGGTCGTATCCCAGGCAGCTTCTTCCGTCGTGAAGGCCGTCCAAGCGAAGGCGAAACACTGATTGCGCGTCTTATTGACCGCCCAGTGCGTCCGCTGTTCCCGGAAGGCTTCGTGAACGAAGTTCAGGTTATCGCCACTGTTGTTTCTGTGAACCCACAAGTTCACCCGGACATCGTTGCAATGATCGGTGCTTCTGCTGCTCTGAGCCTGTCTGGTATTCCATTCAATGGTCCAATTGGTTCTGCTCGCGTGGGCTACATCAATGACCAGTACGTGCTGAACCCAACGGCTGACGAACTGAAAACCAGTAAGCTGGATCTGGTTGTTGCCGGTACCGAAGGTGCTGTGCTGATGGTTGAATCCGAAGCTGAACTGCTGAGCGAAGACCAGATGCTGGGCGCGGTAGTATTTGGCCACGAACAACAGCAAGTTGTTATCCAGAACATCAACTCTCTGGTTGCTGAAGCTGGCAAACCACGTTGGGACTGGCAGCCAGAAGCTGTTAATGAAGCGCTGAATGCGCGCGTTGCTGCACTTGCTGAATCCCGTCTGAGCGATGCTTACCGCATTACTGATAAACAAGAGCGCTATGCTCAAGTCGACATCATCAAATCTGACGTTATCGCTGCACTGTCAGCTGAAGACGATTCAATTGATGCTGGCGAAGTCAGCGACATTCTGCACGCTATCGAGAAAAATGTTGTTCGTAGCCGTATTCTGGCTGGTGAACTGCGTATCGATGGCCGCGAAAAAGACATGATCCGTGGTCTGGATGTGCGTACTGGCGTTCTGCCACGTACTCACGGTTCTGCACTGTTCACCCGTGGTGAAACTCAGGCGCTGGTTACAGCAACTCTGGGTACTGCTCGTGATGCACAGAACCTGGATGAGTTGATGGGCGAACGTACCGACAACTTCCTGTTCCACTACAACTTCCCTCCGTACTCTGTAGGCGAAACCGGCATGGTCGGTTCACCGAAGCGTCGTGAGATTGGTCATGGTCGTCTGGCTAAGCGTGGCGTACTGGCTGTTATGCCAGAAGCTGACCGCTTCCCATATACCGTACGTGTAGTGTCTGAAATCACTGAATCTAACGGTTCTTCTTCTATGGCTTCCGTATGTGGTGCTTCTCTGGCACTGATGGATGCAGGCGTGCCAATCAAAGCCGCTGTAGCCGGTATTGCGATGGGTCTGGTCAAAGAAGGCGAAAACTTTGTTGTTCTGTCTGACATTCTGGGTGACGAAGATCACTTGGGCGACATGGACTTTAAAGTTGCTGGTAGCCGTGAAGGTATCTCTGCACTGCAGATGGATATCAAAATTGAAGGTATCACCCGCGAAATCATGCAGGTGGCTCTGAACCAGGCTAAAGGTGCGCGTCTGCATATCCTTGGCGTGATGGAACAAGCTATTAATGCACCACGTGGTGACATCTCTGAGTTCGCTCCACGTATTCACACTATCAAAATCAACCCAGACAAGATCAAAGACGTGATCGGTAAGGGTGGTTCTGTGATTCGTGCGCTGACCGAAGAAACCGGTACTACCATTGAAATCGAAGATGACGGCACAGTTAAGATTGCTGCGACCGACGGCGACAAAGCGAAATTCGCAATTCGTCGTATCGAAGAGATCACTGCGGAAATCGAAGTGGGCCGTATCTACCAGGGTAAAGTTACTCGTATCGTAGATTTCGGCGCATTCGTTGCGATTGGCGGTGGCAAAGAAGGTCTGGTGCACATTTCCCAAATCGCTGACAAGCGTGTAGAGAAAGTGACTGACTACCTGCAAATGGGTCAAGAAGTTCCAGTTAAAGTACTGGAAGTTGATCGCCAGGGCCGTGTACGTCTGAGCATCAAAGAAGCAACTGAGCAGTCTCCAGCAGAAAGCGCGGCACCTGCTGCACCAGAAGCTGAGTAAGCGATACCGATTAAGCTCCCCGTGGCAACATGGGGAGCTGTTTATTACGGGGCAGGGAGTCTCGTTTTAGGGCCGGCGGACAGGACGTCATCCAATTGTTGTCTTCGGGAGTGGGAAATGAAGCCTTTTTTGCGCTGGTGTTTCGTTGCGACAGCTCTCACGCTGGCAGGATGCAGCAACTCTGCCTGGCGTAAAAGCGAAGTCCTGGCGGTGCCTTTGCAGCCGACTTTGCAGCAAGAAGTCATTCTTGCACGCATGGAACAGATACTTGCCAGTAGGGCTTTAACCGATGATGAACGCGCACAGCTTTTATATGAGCGCGGAGTGTTGTATGATAGCCTCGGCTTGCGGGCTCTGGCGCGAAATGATTTTTCACAAGCGTTGGCAATCCGCCCCGATATGCCTGAAGTATTCAATTACTTAGGTATATATTTAACGCAGGCAGGCAATTTTGATGCTGCCTATGAAGCGTTTGATTCTGTACTTGAGCTTGATCCAACTTACAACTACGCGCATTTAAATCGCGGTATCGCCCTCTACTACGGTGGTCGTTATCGTTTAGCGCAAGATGATCTGCTAGCGTTTTATCAAGACGATCCCAATGATCCTTTCCGTAGTCTGTGGCTCTACATTGCTGAAAGCAATTTAGATGCAAAGCAGGCTAAGGTGGCGTTACAACAACGCCTCGATAAATCGGATAAAGAGCAATGGGGATGGAACATTGTCGAGTTCTACCTGGGGAACATTAACGAAAAAACGTTAATGGAACGCCTCGAGGCGGACGCAACGGATAACACCTCGCTCGCTGAGCATCTCAGTGAAACCAACTTCTATTTAGGTAAGTACTACCTAAGTCTGGGGGAAAAGGACAGCGCCACGGCACTGTTCAAGTTAGCGGTCGCTAACAACGTACACAACTACGTTGAGCATCGTTATGCATTGTTGGAATTAGCGCTCTTGGGCCAGGAGCAAGATGACCTGGCAGAATCGGACCAGCAATAGCTGACGAACATCGATCAGCCCATAAACTTTTTAATTAAAGTCATCACCTTAACGGGTGAGGGCGTTTTTGTTCGTTAATCAACCAAATTTGAGCCGGTTCACACTTTTCAATGAAAATTGCAGGTCAATTTCACGATGAGTTATGTAGACTGGCCGCCATCTACGAGGCACGTGTACTACATGACTGATATCATCGAGACTACTACTATCGAAACTACTTTTACCGACCTGGGTCTTAACGACTCCATCCTTAAAGCCCTGAACGATCTGGGTTACGAAAAACCATCTCCAATCCAGGCAGAGTGCATCCCACAACTGCTGGCTGGCCGCGATGTACTGGGTATGGCCCAGACAGGTAGCGGCAAAACTGCAGCGTTCTCTTTACCGCTGCTGCACAACCTTGATCCAGAGCTGAAAGCACCACAAATCCTGGTGCTGGCACCGACCCGCGAACTGGCGGTTCAGGTTGCTGAAGCCATGACGGATTTCTCTAAACATATGCACGGCGTAAACGTTGTAGCCCTTTACGGTGGCCAGCGTTATGACGTGCAGCTGCGCGCCCTGCGTCAGGGACCACAAATTGTTGTTGGTACCCCAGGTCGTCTGCTTGACCACTTAAAACGCGGTACGCTGAATCTGTCCAGCCTGAAAGGTCTGGTACTGGACGAAGCTGATGAAATGTTGCGTATGGGCTTCATCGAAGACGTTGAAACCATCATGGCTCAGATCCCAGAAGGTCATCAGACCGCTCTGTTCTCTGCAACTATGCCAGAAGCGATTCGTCGTATTACCCGTCGTTTCATGAAAGATCCGCAGGAAGTACGCATTCAATCTAGCGTTACTACTCGCCCGGACATCAGCCAGAGCTACTGGACTGTGCACGGTATGCGTAAGAACGAAGCATTGGTTCGTTTCCTTGAGTCTGAAGATTTTGATGCGGCGATCATTTTCGTACGTACCAAAAACGCAACTCTGGAAGTGGCAGAAGCGCTGGAACAAAGCGGCTATAACAGTGCTGCACTGAACGGCGATATGAACCAGGCGCTGCGTGAGCAAACTCTGGAGCGTCTGAAAGACGGTCGTCTGGACATCCTGATTGCAACCGACGTTGCAGCTCGTGGTCTGGACGTTGAGCGTATCAGCCTGGTTGTTAACTACGACATCCCGATGGACTCTGAGTCTTACGTTCACCGTATCGGCCGTACTGGTCGTGCAGGTCGTGCTGGCCGTGCTCTGCTGTTCGTTGAGAACCGTGAGCGCCGTCTGCTGCGTAACATCGAACGCACCATGAAGCTGACTATTCCTGAAGTTGAACTGCCAAACCGTGATCTGCTGAGTGAGCGTCGTCTGGCTAAGTTTGCAGCTAAAGTTCAGCAGCAACTGGAAAGCAGCGATCTGGATCTGTACCGTGGTCTGCTGGCGAAAATCCAACCTTCTGCTGAATCAGAAGAAGCGCTGGATATGGAAACACTGGCTGCAGCACTGCTGAAAATGGCACAGGGCGAACGTCCTCTGATCCTGCCACCAGATGCACCAATGCGTCCACGTCGTGAATTCCGTGAGCGTGATGAGCGTTTCGAGCGTTCAGACCGTGCTCCACGTGGTGACCGTGGCGATCGTGCTCCGCGTGGTGACCGTCCAGAGCGTTCAGCTTCAGATCGTCCACAGCGTGATGGCGATGCACCACGTCGTGAACGTCGTGACGTTGGCGATATGGAACTGTACCGTATCGAAGTTGGCCGTGATGATGGTGTTGAAGTTCGTCACATCGTTGGCGCTATCGCTAACGAAGGCGATATCAGCAGCCGTTACATTGGTAACATCAAGCTGTTTGGTACTCACTCTACTATCGAACTGCCAAAAGGTATGCCGGGCGAAATCCTGCAGCACTTTACCCGTACTCGTATTCTGAACAAACCAATGAATATGCAGTTGATGGGTGATGCACAACCTCGTACTGATCGTGGCGGCGAACGTCGTGGCGGCGGTGCTGGTGCAGGTGCTGGCCGTAGCTTCGGTGGTGGTGAGCGTCGTGAAGGCGGCCGCGGTCCACGTCGTGACGGTCCAGGCGCTGGCGCACCACGTAGCTTCAGCGGCGAACGTCGTGAAGGCGGTCGTGGCCCACGTCGTGAAGATGGCGGTGCAGCACCAGCTCGTCGTCGTCCTACCGAAGCTTAATTGACAGAACTTTGTGCCTGCTGTTAATCAGCAGGCAGTGATAAAAATCCTGGTTATTGCAACCGGGATTTTTTTTATCCAAATTGTACTCATGTACTGGTACAATGTCGCGCAGCAAACCTGTCGCTTCGACAGTCGTTCATTGTTTCAGGAATTCGTATGGCAACCTTATCTACCACTCACGCATCGCCGTCTATTTTCGGCGGAGTCATGATTATTGGCGGCACAATTATTGGTGCCGGGATGTTTTCTCTGCCAGTGGTTATGTCTGGTGCGTGGTTTTTCTGGTCATTAGCCGCGCTGCTGGTGACGTGGTTTTGTATGCTGCACTCTGGTTTGATGATTCTCGAAGCCAATCTTAATTATCGAGTCGGCTCGAGTTTCGATACCGTGACTAAAGACTTATTGGGCAAAGGCTGGAATCTGATTAACGGCCTGTCCATTGCGTTTGTGCTGTATATCCTGACCTATGCCTATATTTCGGCGAGCGGTTCAGTTATCCATCACACGCTTGGCAAAATGTCTGTTGATTTCCCCGCAAGATTTGCCGGGTTGATCTTTGCCCTCGTGGTGGCGTTTATTGTCTGGATGAGCACGCGCGCTGTTAGCCGCATGACCACTATCGTGCTCGGTGCAAAAATACTCACTTTCTTTATGACGTTTGGCGGTTTGATGTGGCACGTCGAACCGGCAACATTGCTGGATAGCAAAGCGATTAATCCGAGCTATTTGCCGTATCTCTTTATGACACTGCCATTTTGTCTCGCCTCATTTGGCTATCACGGTAACGTACCCAGCCTGATGAAGTATTATGGCAAAGATCCGCAAACCATTAAGCGCTGCCTGATTTGGGGAACGCTGATGGCGCTGGGGCTGTATGTCATTTGGTTGATTGGCAGTATGGGTAATATTCCGCGCAGTGACTTCATCGCCATTGCGGACAAAGGCGGCAACATCGATGTGCTGGTAGGGGCGTTGAGCGGTGTGTTGAATAGCCGCGCGCTGGACTTGCTGCTGATCGTGTTCTCTAACTTTGCCGTTGCGAGTTCCTTCCTGGGCGTGACGTTAGGATTATTCGATTACCTTGCTGATTTATTTAAGTTCGACGACTCACCGGTGGGGCGCCTGAAAACCGCGTTGGTGACTTTTATTCCGCCAATGTTAGGCGGTGTTATCTGGCCTGATGGTTTTATCTACGCAATTGGTTTTGCCGGGCTGGCGGCGACTATCTGGGCGGCAATTGTTCCCGCGCTGTTGGCAAAAGCCTCACGTAAAAAGTTTGGCAGCCCAATTTATCGGGTGTGGGGCGGCAATAAAATGATTGTGCTGATTCTGATCTTTGGCGTGACCAACGCAGCAATTCATATCCTTTCAAGCTTCGATCTATTACCGGTTTATCATTAAATTTGTCGCCCCTCCGTTGAGGGGCGACATCATTAACTCGTCAAACTTTCATGCACATCCATCGCCAAATCAAATGAATGTAGTCGGGCTTCGGTATCAAAAATTTGCCCGTTCACCATGATTTCATCGGCCTGGGTTTCCCGCAGCAGTGAAATCAGCCCGTGGCGCACCTTCGCTGTATCGCCGACCAGCGACATGCTCAACGCTTGCTGAACGCCATACTTCTCTGCGGGACTCCAGAAGTTATCCATATTTTCAATCGGTGGCGGTAGTTGGCCAGTCTCACCGCGACGGAGTTTAACGAAAGCCTGCTGCATAGAGGTAAACAGGAATTCGGCATCACGGTTGCTGTCGGCGGCGACGATATTTATACACACCATCGCGTACGGTTTTTCCAGACGTGCAGACGGTTTGAATTGAGCGCGGTAAAGTTGCAGCGCCTGGAACAACATATCTGGAGCAAAGTGTGAAGCAAAGGCAAACGGCAACCCAAGTTGCGCGGCCAGCTGCGCGCTATACAAGCTGGAACCTAACAGCCAGACGGGGATTTTCGCGTTGTAACCAGGAACCGGGCGCACTACCGGGTTAGGATCGGTTGCGTCAAACCACGAAACCAGCTCACTGACATCGCGCGGGAAATTGTCGATATCGCCGCTCATATGACGGCGCAACGCCATCATTGTGCGCTGGTCACTTCCCGGTGCGCGGCCCAGGCCCAAATCGATACGGCCCGGATAGAGCGTTTCCAGCGTGCCAAACTGCTCGGCAATCACTAACGGCGAATGGTTTGGCAACATCACGCCGCCTGAGCCCAGGCGCAAAGTCTCGGTATTCGCCGCAAGATAGCCAATCAGCACGGATGTCGCCGCACTGGCGATACCGGTCATATTGTGGTGTTCAGCCAGCCAATAGCGATGGTAGCCGCGCTTTTCGGCAAGGCGAGCTAAATCCAGAGAACGATGGAACGCATCACGAGGCTGGGAGCCTTGTGGAATCGGGGCTAAATCCAGTAGAGAGAAAGGAACTTGGGTGATGTCAGACATAACGGCTCACTTTGTTAGACGAAGTGGGTAACTTCGTTTGCTGATAATTAGCCTTAGTATTGCGCAGAACCATCAACAATTAAGTAACAAAGTGAGCCTTTTCTCAGCTCTGAGTCACCAGTTCTAATCCAGCGACGCGTCGCCAGTAACCATTGCAATCACTTTGCTGCGCTAGCGTCAAAGGAGCATTACCATTCTCATTTTTGCGGAAGGCTTCCAGAACGCGCAATGTTTCCATCCCCATCGGCGATAAACGTACCATATCGACCAGGCCTTTCATCGATGCCAGTTCGTTACCGAGGTTGTAAACATAACCGCTCATGGTCTGAATGCCGTTAAGTACGAACACTTGCTGATTTTCCTGCGACAGCATATTGCGCCCGACAGGATATTTAATGCAGCAGGTTTCGCATTCATCTTTTGGCTTATCTTCAGAACGAGCGGTAAAGCAGCGCGCAGAATAGGCCAGCGGTAAATGACCGTAGCTCAGGACTTCCACTTCAAACTTGTTGCGAATACCTAGCTCATCACACTGAGTCAGCATGTTTGCCAGCCAGTCGCGTGACAACTCCACAGGCATGCACCAACGAATCATGCCTTGTTTGAGTAACAGACGCAGAGTCACCGCGTTATAACAGTTAAGCGCATGACCCGCGACAAACGGCAGCTTGCGCTCTGCCGCCATGTTCACCGCACCCAAATCGTTAGCTTCAATCAGGAAATCGCCATTCTCAACGTAACGTTTTAGCTCGTTGAGTTCAGACGGAGCCTGAACCAGGGCGAGGGTCGAAAGCACCACTTGTTTGCCCTGGCCTGCGAGGTTTTTCGCCATATCTAACCAGTCGCCAGTTTTGGTCGCACGACGCTTACTACACACTGACTCGCCAAGATAAATAGTCTCAGCGCTGCTGTTTGCGGCAGCCTGATAAAATTTTTCCAGTGTCTCTTTTGGCCAGTAGTAAAGCACCGGCCCTAATGAATATTTCATGGGTTTTCCTACTGCCATTTACGGTGATAGGCACCGAGTGTGGTTTGCGTGCCTTCGGCCATCTCGCCCAGCGCTTCCATCCACGCGGGTTGAGCGTGATAGTTTTCCGGATCGGCCATGCAGCGGTCGATAGCCTGACGCCAGACTTTGGCGACCTGGGTGACATACGCCGGGCTGCGCTGGCGACCTTCAATTTTCACCGAAGCAATATTTGCCGCGAGTAATTCAGGCAGCAGTTCAAGCGTGTTCAGACTGGTTGGCTCTTCAAGCGCGTGATATTTCTGGTCATCAACCAGATAGCGACCTTTACACAGCGTCGGATAACCTGCATTTTCACCATCCTGATAACGGTCAATCAGCACGTCGTTGAGACGCGACTCAAGCCCTTGCGGCGTTTGCTGCCAGCGGACAAACCGTGCCGGAGAACACGCGCCCACCGTATTTGGCGATTCGCCAGTCAGATAAGAAGAAAGGTAGCAACGGCCTTCAGCCATAATGCACAGGCTGCCAAAAGCAAAGACTTCCAGCGGCACCGGAGTTACCCTGGCTAACTGTTTTACCTGATGAATAGATAACACGCGCGGCAGAACCACTCGCGCGACATCGAAATGGCGATGATAAAAACGAATCGCTTCTTCATTGGTGGCGGAGGCCTGTACCGAAACATGGCGCTCAACGTGCGGATATCGTTCTGCTGCGTACTCAAGCATCGCCAGATCGGCGAGAATTAAAGCATCGGCTCCGAGTTGCGCTGCCATATCCACTGCTCGTTGCCAGCGCACATAGCCGTCAGGGTGCGCAAACGTATTGATAGCGATATGCAGTTTACGGCGATGTTGATGCACGTAACTCACCGCTTCTTGCAGTTTCTTCTCCGTGAAATTCAGTCCAGCAAAATGGCGGGCGTTGGTGTCATCTTTAAGACCAATGTAAACCGCATCGGCACCATTATCGATGGCCGCTTTCAACGCCGGTAAGTTTCCGGCTGGGCAAAGCAACTCCATAATTTATCCTGAATCATCGGGTAACCTTTGAGGTAACCCATGCAGCCCAGGGCAAGGGCCACAAAATTGTTAACGAACTGGGATTTTAGTTAACCCGTCCGCGACAAATTTTGATTTAAGGCAGTTAATGGCGTATTGATGACATCAATATAGAGGTATCGATAACCCGCGTAATTGTTGATTTGCACCGCTACGGAGAATGGCTGGTGTGGCAAAATAGCGTTCAAATTTCTCAAGGAGTAAAGCTCGTGTTGGATAAATTGCGTTCACGCCTGGTCCATTTAGGTCCGTCATTGTTAAGAACACCGGTTAAACTGACGCCCTTTACTCTGAAGCGCCAGGTACTTGAACAGGTTCTGGGCTGGCAGTTTCGTCAGGCAATGGAAGAGGGTGAGCTCGAATTTCTTGAGAATCGTTGGTTAAGCATTGAAGTCCGCGATCTCGGCCTGAAGTGGTTTACTTCGGTACAAGATAATAAACTGGTGGTTCGTGAAGACGCTCCTGCTGATGTCAGCTTTAGCGCAACGGCGAATGATTTATTGATGATCGCTGCACGCAAACAAGATCCCGATACCCTGTTTTTCCAGCGTCGCCTGGTTATTGAAGGGGACACCGAATTGGGTCTGTACGTCAAAAATTTAATGGATGCCATTGAGCTGGATGCGATGCCGAAACCTTTACGCATACTGCTGCTGCAACTGGCTGATTTTGTCGAAGCAGGTATGAAACACAAACCTGTTCCAGAAAGTAACTCGGTAGGTGAGCCATGCTAATTCGTGTAGAAATACCTATTGATGCTCCAGGCATCGACGCTTTACTTCGCCGTTCCTTTAAGGGCAATGGTGAGGCAGATTTAGTGAAGGATTTACGAGAAGACGGCCTGTTAACACTTGGCGTTGTGGCAACCGATGACGAAGGTCAGGTTGTCGGTTACGCCGCCTTTAGCCCAGTTGCGGTCGAAGGTGAAGAGCTTCAGTGGGTTGGCCTGGCACCGCTGGCAGTTGATGAAGCTTATCGTGGTCAGGGGCTGGCAAAACAGCTGGTCTATGAAGGGCTGGATTCACTCAATGAGTTTGGCTACGCGGCGGTTGTCACGTTAGGCGAACCGGCATTGTACGGGCGTTTTGGTTTTGTTCCTGCTGCACAATTCGATTTGCGTTGTGTGTGGCCTGATACCGAAGCCTATTTCCTGATTCATCCGCTGGCCGATGACGCGCTAAATGGCGTAAGTGGATTAGTGGAATATCACGAGCATTTTAACCGAGAGTTTTGATCTCTGATGACGTTTGAAGGCTTGCCAGCAGGTCTTCAAACGACAATGCTCCTTTTACCAGCATCTCTTTCTGCGCTTTAGTTAGCTGCTTGATGCGATATTCCAGGCGCAAGGCGCTTGAACGATCGCCAACCAGATGGCTGAATGCCAGCGTCAATTCACCTCTCCCGCGCAATGCTTTAGCGCCTTTTCCAGCCTGATGCTGCGAGAAGCGGCGTTCCACATCGGTGGTTATACCGGTATATAAACGGTTATCAAGAGTGCGAACTAAATAGAGATACCAGGGAGACATAGGTCAGGCGCATAATTAACGTTTTACGCAGAATATCACTCTTCAGGTTGCCCATGGAAACTCTCAATGCCATCAGTCGCTGGCTGAACAAACAGCATGTACTGACTTACTGCGCTGGCGGTCATAGTGATTTATGGTGCGCCAATGCGTTCTATTTATACGATGCGCAGCGCGTGGCTTTTTATCTGTTAAGCGAATCCCACACCCGCCATGGCGAGTTGATTGGTAAACAGGCCAGGGTGGCCGGAACCGTTAACGGGCAGCCGAAAACCGTCGCACTGATTCGTGGCGTGCAGTTCCGCGGGGAAATTACGCTGATTGAAGAAACTGAAGCGGCAAATATTCGTAACCTTTACTGCAAACGCTTCCCGGTGGCGAGAGTGATGTCTGCTCCGGTCTGGGAAATTCGGCTCGATGAGCTGAAAATGACAGATAACACGCTCGGTTTTGGGAAAAAACTGCACTGGCTGCGAGATGACACTAAGCTTGGTGAATAAGCAACAGGAGAACTTATGAGCCGGGTTTTGTTAACAGGGGCCACGGGTCTCATTGGCGGGCATCTATTACGCATGTTGATCGAGGCACCGCAAGTCAGCCACATCACTGCGGCGACACGGCGGCCTTTGCCTGCAATGAGTAAAGTCACCAATCCCCACGATCCTCAATTGAGTGATGCACTCACACAATTAACCGAGCCGCTTGATACCGTGTTTTGTTGCCTCGGCACCACGATGAAAGAAGCGGGCAGCAAAGAAGCTTTTGTGCTGGCAGATTACACGCTGGTGGTGGATACCGCCATAACCGGCCAACGCCTTGGCGCGAAGCATATGCTGGTGGTGAGTGCGATTGGCGCTAACAGTCAATCACCGTTTTTCTACAATCGTGTGAAAGGCGAAATGGAAGAGGCGCTGATCGCGCAAGACTGGCCGCGTTTAACCATTGCTCGCCCGTCCATGTTGATTGGGCACCGTGAATCGCAACGTTTTAATGAATCGCTGTTTGCGCCGCTGTTTAAAATCATGCCTGGGAAATGGAAGTCAATTGAAGCCAGAGATGTGGCAAAGGCGATGTTGCGAGAAGCGCTGAATCCGTCTCGCGAAGGTGTGAACATTCTGGACTCGCGGCAGTTGCGGGAAATAGCAAAAGCCCCTTAAGGGGCTTTATCGCAAATGATGCACAACCTGGTTGCTACTACCACGCCAGATAAGCGCCGGATCTTTGAGGTCCTGAACAAATTTACCGTCGATCAGCACATTGATTAAATCAACAACTTCACGTTGAGCTTCGGTCAATTCCTCAAGCTTATAACCCGTCCACAGCCAGATATCTTTGCCGGGACATTCCGTTTTTACTCGTTGCACCAGTTTCAGCACATCCGCGATGTTTTGCGGGTGAAGCGGATCGCCGCCCGAAAGCGACAACCCCTGGCGGCGAATACGCGTGTCATTCAGATCGTTGATTATCCGATCTTCCATTTCCTGCGTGAACGCCGTGCCTGAATTTAACCGCCAGGTGCTTTTGTTGTAACACCCGGGACATTCATGCACGCAGCCAGAAACAAACAGCGTGCAGCGTGTCCCTGGCCCGTTCACGATATCTACCGGGTAGTATTGATGACAACGCATCAACCAATCTGCCCGTTGCCCAAATGCTTCACGCGGCGCTTAACTTCTTCCTGCTTACCGGCGTTAAATGGACGTGCATCCGGGCTGCCCAGATAACCGCAGACGCGGCGCGTTACGGATACGCGAGCCGCATCGTGGTTGCCACATTTAGGGCAGGTGAAGCCTTTGCTGGTGCACTCAAACTCACCGGTAAAACCGCACTCGTAGCATTCGTCAATTGGCGTGTTGGTGCCGTAATACGGAACGTGTTTGTAGCTATAATCCCAGACGTCTTCCAGCGCTTGCAGATTGTGCTGAATATTTGGATATTCGCCGTAACAGATGAAACCGCCGTTGGCCACTGGTGGGTATGGCGCTTCAAAGTCGATTTTGTCGTATGGGTTAACTTTCTTCTCAACATCTAAGTGGAAGCTGTTGGTGTAGTAACCTTTATCTGTCACGCCCGGAACCACGCCAAATTCTGCAGTATCAAGACGGCAGAAACGGTCGCACAGGTTTTCACTTGGCGTGCTGTAAAGGCTGAAGCCGTAGCCGGTTTCATCTTTCCAGGTGTCGGTCGCCAGGCGCAGGCGCTCAACAATAGCGACGGCTTTCGCGCGTAACTCTTCGCTGTCGTATACGTGTTGATTGCCAAACAGCGCATTCACCGTTTCGTGGATACCGATGTAACCCAGGGAAATCGACGCGCGGCCATTTTTGAAAATCTCAGAAACGTCGTCGTCTGCTTTCAGACGCACGCCACAAGCCCCTTCCATATACAGGATAGGTGCCACGCGAGCTTTAACGCCTTCCAGACGTGCAATGCGCGTCATCAGTGCCTTGTATGCCAGTTCCAGGCGCTCATCGAGCAGTTTCCAGAAGGCAGATTCATCACCCTTTGCTTCCAGCGCAATACGCGGCAGGTTCAGGCTGATAACGCCGATATTGTTACGGCCATCGTGGATCTGCTCGCCATTTTCTTCATACACGCCGAGGAAACTACGGCAACCCATTGGCGTTTTGAACGAACCGGTCACTTTCACAACCTGGTCGTAGTTCAGAATGTCCGGGTACATGCGCTTGCTGGCGCACTCCAGCGCGAGCTGTTTAATGTCGTAGTTTACGTCGCCCGCTTTGTGGTTCAGGCCGTCTTTAATCGCAAAGACCAGTTTCGGGAACACCGCTGTTTTACGGTTTTTGCCCAGACCCGCAATGCGATTACGCAGAATAGAAGTCTGAATCAGGCGAGATTCCCAGCTGGTCCCCAGACCAAAACCGAAGGTCACGAACGGTGTCTGACCGTTAGCAGTGTGCAGCGTGTTGACTTCATATTCCAGCGACTGGAAAGCGTCGTAACACTCTTTTTCGGTACGAGAAAGCGCATAGCCTTCGGCATCTGGGATTTGCCACTTTTCAGCAGTCTGGCGATGTTTTTCAAAGCTTTCAGTGACGAACGGTGCCAGCACTTCATCAATACGGTTAATCGTGGTGCCGCCGTAAATATGGCTGGCAACCTGGGCGATGATTTGCGCCGTGACGGCGGTTGCCGTAGAGATGGATTTCGGTGGCTCAATCTCCGCGTTACCCATCTTAAAGCCGTGCGTCAGCATGCCTTTGAGGTCAATCAGCATGCAGTTAAACATCGGGAAGAACGGTGAGTAATCGAGGTCGTGGTAGTGAATATCGCCACGCTCGTGCGCTAGCACCACATCACGCGGCAACAAGTGCTGCGAGGCATAGTGTTTCGCCACAATACCGGCTAAAAGATCGCGCTGAGTCGGGATAACTTTGCTGTCTTTATTGGCGTTTTCATTGAGCAAAGCGGAGTTAGTTTGTTCCACCAGACCGCGGATTTCCTGATTCAGGCGACCACGTTTTTCGCGTTCGATATCACGGTCATGGCGATATTCGATGTAAGCGCGTGCTAGCTGCTTGTAGTCACCCGCCATCAACTGGTTTTCAACGGCGGTCTGGATTTCGCCAATATCAACCTGGCTGCGGCCTTCCATCTGCACACGCACAATGTCTGCGACGGTGGCGCAATAGTCTGCGTCATCGACTCCCGCTGCTTTAGCTGCACGAAGAATAGCTTCTTTAATGCGCTCTGAAGTGAAAGGCACTTTGCACCCGTCTCTTTTCATCACATGCGGTGTCATGATCTCTCCATTTAAAAAAGGTTATCCACAAAGGGATGTCATTGTCTGCAAGCTGGTATTTGCTCGCATTGCCATAGGCTTTCTGTTTTTGCCCCTGGCTTTATCCACAGATAATCCCCAGAAGTGGCTGTGGCTCTTGTTGCTATAATAGTCGATTAATACAAGATGTAGGGGCGGGGTGCATTTTAAGGTCTATATGTAGTGATTTGCATCAAACAAGTTTGCGATTTTATTGATGCAGGACAAGGTAAATCGGGCGTAGCAGGAAGGATGGGCAACAAGGAGAAATCTTAAAATTTTTAAAGTATGCAGTTCGTGCATTTTGTTAACCAGAGCCCTTTTCCCTCATTACTTTGTATGATTTCTAATTTCTTTTAATGTGATGAAAATCACAGCCATCCTTCAGAGTCAGTCTTATTGTGATTTCCATATACATTATTGATTTTATTATATTTATCAGAATTATGGTTCAGTTTCAACTATAGGCTCTGGTCAATAATTCCACGGACAGGAAAGGACTTCCATCATGGCTTCAGACGGCACCCGCTTTACCTTCACCGCCGGGCGTACTCCGGCGGATACCTTTGCGGTGGTGAACTTTAAGCTTAAACAATCCCTCTCTTCCCTGTTCAGCCTGGATATCTCCGTCGCCTGCAATGACCCGGCGATTGGCTTTCAAAAACTCCTCGATGAATACGGGGTTCTCACCATCTGGCAGGGCGAGGTGATTAAACGCCGGGTGCGCGGCATCGTTACCTTCTGCGAACAGGGTGACAGCGGCAAGCACCAGACGCTTTACTCGATGACGGTGCGCCCGGAGTTCTGGCGCAGCTCCCAGCGGCAGAACTGCCGCAGCTTTCAGAACTACGACATCCAGTACATCTTTGCGAAACTGCTGAAAGAGATGCGTATCCGCACGCATGACGCGCTGTTCCGGCGTCCGCATCCGGCGCGGGAATTCTGCGTGCAGTTTATGGAGTCGGATTACGACTTTATCGCCCGCCTCGCCGCCGAAGAAGGCATTTTTTTCTTCGAGGATGAATATCTCGACGACCGTGACCAGAAGCTGACCTTCACCGATGACCGCAGCAACCTGCGCGGCCTCGGGGCGTTTCCGTACAACCTCAATGCCGCCTCTGAATCGTCCACCTACTGCATCAATACCTTTCGCCGCAGCGCGCAAATCCGCCCGGCAAAAGTCACCACCCAGGATTACACCTTCACCGCGCCGAACTGGCAGGCGCAGTATCAGGAAGAAGGGGCAGACCTGTCGTATCAGCGCCCGGATTATGAGATTTTTGACTATCCGGGGCGTTTTAAGGATGAACAGCACGGGGCCGATTTTGCGAAATATCAGATGGACGGCTGGCGCAATAACGTCGATTTTGCCAGCGGCACCAGTAATTGCCCGCAGTTACAGCCGGGGCGCTGGTTCACCCTTACCGACCACCCGCGTGAAGATTTAAACAACCCGTGGCAGGTGGTGTCGAGCGAGATGACCGGCAGCCAGCCGCAGGCGCATATCGGCAGTTCCGGCCAGGGCACTACCCTCACCAACCGCTTTCATGTTATCCCGGCCACACAGACCTGGCGACCGGCACCGTTGCCGAAACCGCTGGTGGACGGCCCGCAAATCGGGATTGTTACCGGTCCTGCCGGGGAAGAAATCTACTGCGACGAGCACGGGCGTGTGACGGTGAAATTTGCCTGGGACCGCTATAACAAAACCAACGAAGAAAGCTCGTGCTGGGTGAGGGTCTCGCAGGCGTGGGCGGGCACCGGCTTCGGTAACATCGCCATCCCGCGCGTCGGCCAGGAAGTGATTGTCGATTTCCTCAACGGCGACCCCGACCAGCCGATTATCACCGGGCGCACCTATCACGCCGCCAACCGCTCTCCGGGCGACCTGCCGGGGACCAAAACCCAGATGGCAATACGCTCGCAGACGTATAAGGGTAATGGATACAACGAATTAATGTTTGACGACCAGACCGGCCAGGAATTGCTGTCGATGCATGCCCAGAAGGACATGAAGACCGTGGTGCTGAACAACCGCGATACGAATGTGAAAGTCGACCACAGTGAAACCATCGGCCATAACCAGCAGGTCACTGTCGGCCTGGGGCAGACGGTGAAAATCGGCAAGGAGAACGCCGCCGGACACGACCAGACAATCACCGTGGCGCATGACCGCAGCATCACCGTACGCAATGACCAGACGCTGAAAGTCACCCGCGACCGGACGGTAAACAGCGGGCGCGATGACACTCTGCACGTGGTAAAAGACCGCAAAGTGACGGTGAAGGGCAAGCAGGAGCACAAGACCACCGGCGACCATATCAGCCTGGTGGAAGGCAAGCACAGCCTGGAGGTAAAAGGTGATTTAGCGCGCAAAGTGACCGGGGCGCTGGGTATCTACGTTGACGGCGATATTGTGCTGGAGAGCAGCAGCCAGATTAGCATGAAAGTGGGCAGTTCATTCATCGTCATCCGCCCGGCCGGGGTGGACATTATGGGGCTGAAAATCAACCTCAATGGTGGCGGTAGTGCGGGGACACCAGTTCAGACCCTGCAACCGACGGTGCTGAGTGCGTTGGGTGATAAAGTGGATGATGCAGCAACTGAGTCGCCGCAGGATGAGAATGCAGATAGTTCTGGCGATGGAGATAATTCTGAGGGAGGGGACGAACATGGTAGCGAGGATGAATCTGACCAGTACAATATCCAATTCCATTTTTCGGATGATGACGATACACCCTATACAGATATGAAATATGTTGCTTGTTTTTCTGATGGAACACAAAAAGAAGGAGTGATCGATAAAAATGGATTTACAGAGACATTTAATTCGATACAAAAAGAAGATATAAAAATTAAGGTTTTGTTCGATATTTGGTGAGATTTTAGGAGGAAATATGTTTAGCAGTGCAGATGAAAAAATAACAATAGGAACTACATCTTTAGAAAAGGGAGTTGTTGTGCACCAAAAAATAACAGATCCCTTTAAAAAAATGATTAGAAATGCCTTGAAAGAGCAGCGCATAATTTTATTGGAAAGAAAAAATGAACTTGAAATATGGGATGGGTGTGCTCAGCAAAGGTTCAAAAAAGCGTTTGGTTTAACTAATGAAAAGGCACGGCAATGGATACTGGAAGGTATAAATAAAGAGATTTTATTAAATAATGAAATTCCAATATCTAACTTTAAGAAGACCAAAGAAAATGTTTATGCATCCGTAAACTCCTCTGATTTAGAGCATAATATTAATATTGGAGAGAAATTCTCGAAGGCGCCTTTGACTGGTGAGGATTCACAAGTGGTAACCTTATGTCATGAAATGTCACACTTCGATGATATTCTAGGTACTAAAGATTTAGGTGAGGGTTCCCCAAGAAGTTATGCAGTTTCACTGGCAAGGAAATGTGATGAAAGAACTATGCAAAGCTCATACAATTTTGAAATGTATTTTGTGTAAATCATGAAAACAATAAATTATCAATCACTACTTTTTTGTATAACTCTTTTGTGTTCATTTTACACATTAGCAGTTCCAAATGATTGTAGTGATGGACAGCAATATGGTTATGGAAAGCTTTTTTATAACGGAGTTGCGCATACAAATGAGGCAATTTATCCATTAAGAATGCAACATGCATACAATGCACCAGATCCCATAAATGACAACAGGATATATAAAGAAAATTCGTTGCAATCCCATGCGCTCAAAATTGTCATTAAGGCAGAGGAATTGGAAGGTAATATTAATGTTTCAGTAGAGAATAAAAGTGATAAATCGATATTTATCCCTAAGAAAAATACTGCGGTTGAGGGGCGCTTATCCAACCCAATCTTTTCTATAACTTCCGGATGTATTTATTTGGATTATGTAGGGGAGCTAGTTAATTTTGGAAGTATATATCAATATCCTGATGATTATGTCACCATTGAACCTGACCATAAATATGAAACGATCGTAAAACTTGGGAGGTATTATCACTTCCTTCCAGGCGTACATACCTATGAAATCTTTATTCCGGAAACTCCATTTTCTTTTAAAGACAAGATTGGCAGTGACGAGTTATTTGTTGAGTCCAATAAAATACAAATAACAATTACAGCGCCAGTAAAAATCAATTAGTTTCTGGAATAAATAAAAAGCCCATTTGGGCTTTTTATTTATTAATTCAGTATCTTTACTGCAACCAATAAACCGCTTCAAATGGTCGTAAACTCATTTCACCCGGTTTGCCCGCCGCATCAGAATAGTTGCTCATCAGGACATCCCAGCCACCCTCGAACGCTTCCGGCACCCACCATTGGTTTTCACGGCTGAGGTTTGCCGCAACCACCAGCGTCTGGCCTTGCCATTCGCGGCGATAGCACCATAAATACGGATGCTCAGGCAGCAAATCCTGATAGCTACCCCAGGTGAAAACAGGATTCGCTTTACGCAGCTTAATCAGTTTCTGATAGGCATAAAACACAGAGTCCGGGTCATCAACGGCTGCTTTGGCATTGATAGATTGATAGTTATCGCACAGGTTTATCCACGGCGTGCCGTCAGTGAATCCGGCGTGTTCGCCATCATTCCACTGCATGGGTGTCCGGCTGTTATCACGTGATTTACTGGCAAGGATTGCCAACAGGTTTTCACTGTCACGGCCTTGCGCGCGTAGCTCTGCGTACATGTTGTGGCTTTCCACATCACGGTAATCAATGATGCGTTTGAAGTGCGGATTGGTCATTCCCAACTCTTCGCCCTGATAAATGTACGGTGTGCCCTGCATACCGTGCAGCACCATCGCCAGCATTTTTGCCGCCGGAACACGCAGTTCGCCTTCATCACCAAAACGCGACACGATGCGTGGCTGGTCGTGGTTACACCAGAACAACGCATTCCATGCCACGTTATGCATGCCTTGCTGCCAGTGGCTGAAGATAGCTTTGAGCGCCACGTAATCCGGAGCCGCCAGCGCCCATTTTTGCCCGTTGGGATAATCCACTTTCAGGTGATGGAAGTTGAAGGTCATCGACAATTCGTTGCTGTTGAGTGCGGCATATTGCTGGCAGTTATCGAGCGTCGTGGATGACATTTCGCCCACCGTCATCAGCTCGCGTGGCACAAACACATCGCGGCTCAGCTCTTGCAGATATTCGTGAATACGCGGCCCATCGGTATAAAAACGACGCCCGTCACCGCCTTCAATATCACTTGGGTAATCCTGGTCTTTCGAAACCAGGTTAATCACATCAAGGCGTAATCCATCTACGCCGCGATCGGCCCAGAACTCGCAAACCTTCTTCAATTCAGCGCGAACCTGCGGATTTTCCCAGTTGAGATCCGCCTGCTCTGGGGCGAATAAATGCAGGTAGTACTGGCCGCTTTCTGCATGCCAGCGCCAGGCGTTACCACCGAATTTAGAGCGCCAGTTGTTTGGCAATACATCCGGCGTACCGTCGCGCCAGATATAAAACTCGCGGTATGGACTTTCTTTGTTCAGTGCTTCGTGGAACCAGGCATGCTGGGTGGACGTATGGTTGAAAACCATATCCAGAATGACGCGGATGCCGCGTTCGTGGGCGCCGGCGACTAACAAATCGAAATCATCCAGCGTGCCGTAGGTGTGGTCGATGGCGCAGTAGTTCGCCACGTCGTAGCCGTTATCCACCTGCGGTGAAACATAAAACGGTGTCAGCCAAATGGCATCAACACCCAGCAGTTTGAGGTAATCGAGGCGTTTGATGACACCAATCAGATCGCCAGTGCCGCTGCCGGTCGTGTCCTGAAAACTCTTAGGGTAGATTTGGTAGATGACGCCATGTTGCCACCAGGGAGTTGAGTTCATAATCCTTTCCTAAATCGAAGGGGCCAAAATTGGCCCCAGGTAAAACTAAACCACTAACAACGTGCCCTGACGGTGTTTGCGTTTATACATCACGCTGGTCAGCACGATTGGAATCACGACGGCAATCAAGATAGCGAGGGAATACACTTCCCAATAGCGCGGCTGAATGGACAAAATTCCCGGTAAGCCACCTACACCAATCCCGTTCGCCATCACTCCGCTCAGGCCACACAGCAAGCCTGCCAGACCTGAGCCGACCATCGCGCACAGCATCGGGAAGCGGTATTTCAGGTTGATGCCGTACATCGCCGGTTCAGTTACACCGAGGTAGGCAGAAATCGCCGCCGGAACTGAAATCTCACGCTCGTTATGCTTACGGCTGCAAATAATGATGCCGACAACCGCGGATGCCTGCGCAATGTTAGAAAGCGCAATCAATGGCCACACCGGCGTTCCGCCCATGCTCTGAATCATCTGCATGTCGATGGCGAGTGTTGTCTGATGCACACCGGTAATCACCAGCGGTGCGTACAGGAAGCCAAACAGTGCAGCGCCGACAGGGGCAAAACTTCCCGTCATCAAATGGCGAACCGCAAAGGCCACACCATCACCAATCCATCGACCAAACGGGCCGATAAACGCATGCGCCAGGAACACCGCCAGAATCAGCGAACACACAGGCACTATTACAAGATAGAGGTAATCTGGCACGATGCGTTTCAGACGCGTCTCAATAAAGCCCAGAGCCAGACCCGCCAGCAGGGCTGGAATCACCTGCGCCTGGTAGCCAACTTTTTCGATGGTGAACCAGCCGAAGTTCCAGACTTCCGGAATTTTGCTACCCAATTCATAGGCATTCATCAACTGCGGTGACACGAGCGTGACGCCAAGCACAATACCAAGGATAGGCGTCCCACCCATTTTTCGCACTGCTGACCAGCAAATACCGACCGGTAAATAGAAGAAAATAGCTTCGCCAATCAACCATAAGAAGTCGTAAATCGATTGCAGGGACGGGTGCATTTGCGCCAGCGTCTGCCCGTTGCTCATCGGCAAATCGCCAATCACATTACGGAAGCCGAGGATTAAACCCCCGCTGATTAATGCTGGTAGGAGGGGGAAGAAGATCTCGGCGAAGTGCGAAATTAATTGCTCATGCCACTTCATATTCTGGCGCGCAGCGAGTTTCGCTTGTTCTTTATCTGCGGTGCTATGGCCTGTCGCGGCGATCAATGCCTTGTAGTAATCGCCCACTTCCGGACCAATCACCACCTGGAACTGCCCGGCGTTTGTAAAGCAGCCTTTAACCATCGGCAGCTCTTCAATCTCTTTCGGCTTCGCAATCGCGGTATTGTTTAATACGAACCGTAAGCGAGTTATGCAGTGACTGACGGTGGCAATATTCTCGCGCCCGCCGACCAGTTCTATCAGCTTATCTATATCCTGTTGTTTCACTTTGGCCATGATGAGGTTCCAGAGTAAGGAGTGAGGTTTTTTATCTGCCGCAAGGTTATCTTTTAATCTCTCCCACGAAAATGGGAACGTTCCCGAAATCAATCGACGATCACAATAAACCTGAAGGGAGGGGTGTTACTGGAGAGTACTGGGGATAACGATCTGGCGCAGTTCGCGAGCTTGCGTGACTTGCCCAATCAACTGCAAAACCGCCTGGCGGCCTGCCTCGGCATACCCTGGATCGACCGTGATGATTTCCGGGTGCAGGAACTTCATCAGCGGCGTATTCCCGACGCTCGCCAGTTGCAGCGTGGTGCGTTGGTGTTCCTGGAGATATTTGCTGGCGCCCAGAGCGAGGGTATCGGTCGCGCACAGCAGGGCGGTGGTTTCTGGTAACAAAACTTCAGCGACGTGTTCGTAACCTTGTTTCATCGCCAACCCCGGTAGCGCCACGTTTGGCGTCAGTTGGTGTTGTTTGCAAAACGCGAGATAGGCTTCATGGCGGCGCAAGCCAGTTGTCACATCGCTATGGGGCACGCCGAGGAAACTGATGTGGCGATGGCCCTGCTCATAAAGGCGCGACATCAAAATATTAATTGCCCCTTCGTCGTCATAACAAACCGAGGCAAACCCTTTGGCATCCCGCGCCATGAGTACCAGCGTCGATTGCCAGGGGGCGAGCATTTTTTCATTGATGCCGGTAAAACCAAACAGAATCACACCGTCGATATTGCGTCGCTTGAGCATACCCAGATGCTCTTCGACCAGTTCCGGGTCGAACTGGCTTTCCATCATGATCGGGTCGTAACCCTGCTCATAGAGCGACGGCAGCATGGTTTGTACCGCCAGGTTTTCTGATAACGAGTCCAGACGCGTCACGATAATGGCGACCACTTTGTCACTTTGCCCACGCATCGCCCGCGCCGAGCGGGAAGGGGAGAAACCCTCTTGCTGCATCACCGCTTCCACGCGTTCTCGCGTGCGGGCGCTGACGCCGCTTTCGTTATTCAACACACGAGAAACAGTCGATTTACCGACACCGCTTAAACGGGCGATGTCTTTAATAGTGAGGCGGCTTTGCATCGTTATCGTTCTTCCCTGCAATCGTTTTTTATAGAGTAAGGTCTGCCCACGATACCACAATGGAAAAAATCTGGTTTACGTCAGGTTTAGGTTTGGGGGCGTAGAATGCCCGCGACTAGTGTAATGACTTTTTCTTTTAACCGGAGGCGACATGGAACCTGATCCCAGTCCAAGCCCTGTAATGACAGGAATAATCCGGTAAGACTCCCTTCTTTGAAGCAACTGCCTTTGAAGTGACTGCCTTACCGGATTGCGTAAGGCAGAGATCTATCTTGTATCAATCAACGATATCCCTGCTGAAAAAATTATTTGGCCTGCAAGGCAAGGATTAGCCGCGCCTGCATGTCACCAGGCTCCGCATTACGTGGGGCCGAGGGACTATTATGCTGTTAAAAAATCTGACCCGGCAGTTGTTTGCACAACTGAGCCGCCACCTGCCACGTCGCTTGATCCAACGCGACCTGATGCCGGATGACAATACCGTTGCTCATGCTCAGGACGTCCCGGCTTCATTAAGCGAAGCCTGCCTGAAATATGCGCGAGCCTCAGAAGAACAACTGTACCGCGATTTCCAGAGCCACCCGGAAGGGCTGAATGCGCGTGAAGTCGAGCGTGCGCTAGAGCAACATGGCCTGAACCAAATCCCGGCGCAAAAAGCGTCGCCATGGTGGGTTCATCTGTGGATGTGCTATCGCAACCCTTTCAATATCTTGCTGACAATCCTCGGGATTGTTTCCTATTCCACTGAAGACTTGTTTGCCGCAGGCGTCATCGCGCTGATGGTAGTCATCGCCACCTTGCTGAATTTCGTTCAGGAAGCGCGTTCCACCAAAGCGGCGGATACGCTAAAAGCGATGGTCAGCAACACCGCGACCGTGCTGCGTGTCGTCCATGAAAGCGGTGAAAACGAGTTTATCGAAATCCCGCTCGACCAGCTGGTGCCGGGCGATATCGTCAAACTGGCGGCAGGCGACATGATCCCGGCGGATCTGCGCGTCATCCAGGCACGCGATCTTTTCGTCGGCCAGGCCTCGCTCACTGGCGAATCCTTGCCGGTAGAAAAAGTCGCTGTCAGCCGCGATCTGTCGCACAACAACCCGCTGGAATGCGACACGCTGTGCTTTATGGGCACCAACGTGGTGAGCGGCACGGCGCTGGCAATGATCATCTCAACAGGCGGCAATACCTGGTTTGGGCAACTGGCCGGGCGCGTAACCCAGCAAGAAAGCGAACCGAATGCATTCCAGAAAGGCATCAGCCGTGTGAGCTGGGTACTCATCCGCTTCATGCTGGTGATGACGCCTGTCGTGCTGCTGATTAACGGCTTCACCAAAGGCGACTGGTGGGAAGCTGCGCTGTTCTCGCTCTCTGTGGCGGTGGGTTTAACACCTGAAATGTTGCCGATGATCGTCACTTCGACGCTGGCTCGCGGGGCGGTGAAACTCTCGAAGCAAAAAGTGATCGTCAAGCACCTCGACGCGATCCAAAACTTCGGGGCGATGGACATCCTTTGCACCGACAAAACCGGCACGCTGACCCAGGATCGTATTGTTCTGGAAACTCACACCGATATTCTCGGTGCGGTCAGCAACCACGTTCTGCATACCGCCTGGCTGAACAGCCATTACCAGACGGGCCTGAAAAACCTGCTGGATGTCGCGGTGCTGGAAGGTGTTGACGAGGATCATGCGCGTAACGCTGCCGCCCGCTGGCAGAAAGTGGATGAGATCCCGTTCGACTTTGAACGTCGCCGCATGTCGGTAGTTGTCTCCGAACAGCCGGAAGTGCATCAGTTGATCTGCAAAGGTGCGTTGCAGGAGATCCTGAACGTCTGCTCCCAGGTTCGTTACGGTGACGAAATCGTGCCGCTCAGCGAATCTATGCTGGCACGTATTCGCCGAGTGACTGACGATCTGAATCGCCAGGGTTTGCGTGTGGTGGCCGTTGCGACCAAATTCTTACCCGCGCGTGGCGAAGATTATGGCCGCGTGGATGAATCTGATCTGATCCTTGAAGGCTATATCGCGTTCCTCGATCCACCAAAAGAAACCACCGCTCCGGCTCTTAAAGCGCTGAAAGAAAGTGGCATCACGGTGAAAATTCTCACCGGAGACAGCGAACTGGTGGCCGCGAAAGTGTGCCGCGAAGTGGGTCTGGACGTGGGCGAGTTGGTGACAGGCAGTGAAATCGAAAACATGCCTGACGACCAGCTTGCGGAACTGGCTCTGCGCACTACGCTGTTTGCCCGCCTGACGCCAATGCACAAAGAACGCATCGTGCGCCTGCTGCGTGGTGAAGGTCATGTGGTTGGATTCATGGGTGATGGCATTAACGACGCCCCGGCATTGCGTGCCGCAGACATTGGTATTTCCGTGGATGGCGCGGTAGATATTGCGCGTGAGGCCGCAGATATCATCCTGCTGGAAAAAAGCCTGATGGTGCTGGAACAGGGTGTGATTGAAGGGCGCAGAACCTTCGCCAACATGCTCAAATACATCAAAATGACCGCCAGTTCTAACTTCGGTAACGTATTCAGCGTGCTGGTGGCAAGCGCCTTCCTGCCGTTCTTGCCGATGCTGCCGTTACACTTACTGATTCAGAATCTGCTGTACGATGTCTCCCAGGTGGCGATTCCGTTCGATAACGTCGATGACGAGCAAATCAAAAAACCGCAGCGCTGGAACCCGGCGGATTTAGGCCGCTTTATGGTGTTCTTCGGGCCGATAAGCTCCATCTTCGATATCCTGACGTTCTGCGTGATGTGGTGGGTGTTCAAGGCCAACGTGCCAGAAGCACAAACCCTCTTCCAGTCTGGCTGGTTCGTGGTGGGGTTACTGTCGCAGACATTAATTGTGCATATGATTCGTACCCGTCGCATCCCGTTCATTCAGAGCCGAGCAGCGTGGCCGTTGATGATCATGACGCTGGTCGTAATGATAGTTGGGATTGGCCTGCCGTTCTCGCCGCTGGCAAGTTATCTGCAACTTCAGGCGCTGCCGCTGAGCTACTTCCCATGGCTGATTGCGATCCTTGCCGGATACATGACGCTGACTCAGTGCATGAAAGGGTTCTACAGCCGTCGTTACGGCTGGCAGTAATCTTAAAAATCAGCGGGATGTGATCTACATCCCGCGTTTCCGTCCCATAATCTTGATGAATATTTCTACACGTGTTACCAGATTGTTTTTGCTTTTTTCTGGCCCGTCACTGTTAAAGGAATATTCATGTTTAAATCCATTCGTTTGAGCCTGCTGGCAGGTTGCATCGCGGCAACGTGTCAGGCTTGGGCTGCACCGGCTGGCGACTTACCGTTAATGCCCTGGCCGCAAGAAGTGAATCGCCCGGCTGCGGAAGGCACGCTGCAAATTGACAACGCCATTTCCATAAAAATAAGCGGCGACAAGCTGCCAGGTGCTATCGACCGTTGGCGGCAGAGAATCTCCCAGCAAACGGGCTGGCAGCTACAACCCGCGCAGGCCAATTCTGCAAAACCCACCATTGATATCCAAATCAAAAAAGCCGTTGCTCCCTTACCTAAACTCGATAGCGATGAAAGTTACGAATTAAGCGTCACCGCCGACGGCGTGAAGCTCACAGCAAACACGCGCTTTGGCGCGATGCGCGGCATGGAAACCCTCTTACAGCTCATTCAGAACGGGCCTGATAATACCGCCATTCCATTTGTCGCAATTAAAGACCAGCCCCGTTTCCCGTGGCGCGGTTTGCTTATCGACTCTGCCCGCCATTTCATGCCGATTAAAGATATTTTGCGCCAGTTAGATGGAATGGCGGCGGCCAAAATGAACGTGCTGCACTGGCATTTAACGGATGACCAGGGCTGGCGTTTTGCTTCGACTGCGTACCCAAAATTGCAGCAACTGGCCAGCGACGGCGACTTTTACACGCAGGCGCAGATGAAAGAAGTGGTGCGCTATGCGGCTTCGCTCGGCATCCGCGTAGTACCGGAAATGGACTTGCCGGGACATGCTTCGGCGATTGCGGTGGCTTATCCTGAGTTGATGAGTGCGCCGGGGCCATACCAAATGGAGCGCCATTGGGGCGTGTTAAAACCGTTACTCAACCCGACCAACGATGCGGCCTATAAATTTGTCGATACCTTGATTGGCGAACTCACCGCCATTTTCCCGGACAGCTATTTGCACATCGGGGGCGATGAAGTGGACGATGAGCACTGGCAAAAATCGGCAGAAATCCAAGCATTTATGAAGCAGCATAATCTGGCGGATACCCACGCATTGCAGACCTACTTCAACCAACGCCTGGAAAAGATCCTCGAAAAGCATCATCGTCAGATGATGGGCTGGGATGAGATCTACCATCCCGCTCTGCCAAAAAGCATTTTGATCCAATCCTGGCAGGGTCAGGATGCGCTGGGTGCCGTTGCAGCGAACGGTTACAAAGGCATCCTCTCGACAGGTTTCTATCTGGATCAACCGCAATCTACCGCTTACCACTATCGCAACGAAGTCTTGCCGCAAGGGCTGAATGGCGTTGATGAAATTGCGGAAGCTGACAGCGCACAAAGCTGGTTCTTCAGTATGCCGCGCCTGAAAGGCAGTGCCGTGGAAGGAAGTTTTACGCTGGTGAATGGTAAAACAACCTGGCGCGGATTTATCGATTTCAAAGGAAAATCCCGCCGTGCGGTGCGTGATATTGAGTGGTTAAGCCCAACGCAGGTGACGTTTACCGTCGACACCTGGATGGGGGAAACACGCCCCGTTTTAACACTGGATAAGGACAAACTGAGCGGTTATTTGCTGGTGGGCAACGTCCGTTACCCGGCTACCGGGCAGAAGCTTGATGCTGTGCCGGATGGTATCCAGCCGGTGGTGCCGACGCCGGAGCAAATGAATAATATTATCGGCGGCGAAGCGGCTCTGTGGGCTGAAAACGTTGCATCGCCGCTGCTGGATATCAAACTGTGGCCGCGTACGTTTGCGGTTGCCGAACGTCTGTGGTCGGACGAAGATGTCAAAGATATCGACAACATGTACCAGCGCTTGCAGGCGATAGACGCCTGGTCGACGGTTTCCGTCGGCCTGGAACAACATGCTGCTGCGGCGGAGCAAATGACGCGTCTTGCGGGTTCGACGGAAATTATGCCGTTGCAAATACTCGCTCAGGCGGTAGAGCCGGCACAGTATTACACGCGCCAGCATTTGAAATTCCAGGCTGGAAACTACCATCACTTTGAGCCACTCAACCGCTTTGCCGATGCGCTGGGTGCCGAAAGCAACCAGGTGCGAGCCATGGATTCTTGGGTCGATAAACTGATTGCTGATCCGGAAGATGGCAACAGCGCGGATTCGCTGCGCCACACCTTTGCGCGCTGGCAGAGCAATACGCCGGATGTGCTGGAGTTAATCAACGGTAATTATCAGCTCAAAGCGCTAAAACCGGTGGCGGAAAACGTCGATAAGCTGGCGGGAATTGGGCTGCGTCTGACGGATCTGGTGGCTAAACAGGGAAACCTGAGCGCTGACGAAGTTCAGGGGATTCAAAAACAGCTCGACGATGCGGCACAAACGCAAGATGAAGTGGTGATCGCGGCAGTGTATCCATTGCAGAAATTGCTGCGGGCGAGTGTGAAGTAATTTTTAACGGTGATAAAAATTTAAGGCCGCAAATGCGGCCTTATGATTGGCTCGTTAGCGGCGAATGGCAATCGCTTCGATTTCAATCTTCACATCTTTTGGCAGGCGAGCGACTTCCACGCAAGAACGCGCAGGGAAGGTCGCTTTGTGCTCATTAAAGAAAGCTTCGTAGGTCGCATTTACGGTCGCGAAGTCGTTCAGATCTTTCACGAAAACGGTCGTTTTAACGATATCGCCTACTTTCAGGCCAGCCGCTTCAACAATCGCCTGCACGTTTTCCAGAGACTGGCGCGCTTGTGCTGCCACATCTTCCGGCACGCTGCCCGTTTTCGGGTCAACAGGAATCTGACCAGAAGTGATAATCATGCTGCCAAGATCAACGCCCTGAACATATGGGCCGATTGCTGCAGGTGCGTTTTCGGTGCTAATGGTACGAGAAGACATTTTCATTCCTTATGAGAAGTGATAAAGCTCCCGTCCATTATAGGGATGACAGCCTTAGCAGCAATGATTAATCTGCCAGCACAACGTAATGTGAGAACTCCTTCTCACAATATTTACATTTGAGGCTAATGTTCTCGTCGCGCTTTTTCACTGCAAATGAAGAATGAACCGGTTCACTTCTGCTGATGCAGTTGGTATTTGGGCAAACCAGAACTTTATCGATGCGCGAAGGCAGGCTCGGTTTGCTTTTACCTACCACTTCATATTCATCAATTCGGTTTACCGTGGCGTGCGGTGCATACAGCGCCAGTTGATTGACTTGCTCGTCTGTCAGGAAGGTATTTTCTATTTTAATCAGGTCTTTACGGCCCTGTTCGCGTGAAGGCAGGTTCAGACCGATGGTGATGCGCTGGTCGGTTTCCGTTAACTGGAACAGCGTCAGCAATTTAAAACCAACCTGCGCAGGAATATGGTCGATAACGGTGCCGCGTTTAATCGCTTCAACTTGTAATTTGTTGTCGTGTGTCATCTTAATCTTCCTCTCACTCAAACCAGTTCAGGTTGCAAAACTAACGCCAGCAGAGCCTGGCGGGCATAAATACCGTTGCCTGCCTGTTGGAAATACCAGGCGTGTGGGGTTTTATCAACGTCGGTGGTGATTTCATCAACACGTGGCAGCGGGTGCAGCACTTTCATGTTGGTGCGGGCATCAATCAAATCTGCGGCGCGCAGCACAAACTGAGCTTTTACGTTGGCATATTCCGACGGGTCCAGGCGCTCTTTCTGCACGCGAGTCATGTACAGAATATCCAGTTCACCGACCACATCGTCGATGGCTTCGTGGCAGCTCCACTCAATGCCTTTTTCGTCCAGCATATCGAGAATGTACTTCGGCATCGCCAGCGCATTTGGTGCGATAAAGTAGAAGCGGTTGCCTTCGAATTTCGCCAGCGCTTGCGCCAGTGAATGCACGGTGCGGCCATATTTCAGGTCACCGACCATGGCGATATTCAGGTTTTCCAGGCGGCCCTGCGTTTCCTGAATGGTGAACAAATCCAGCAGCGTTTGTGTTGGGTGTTGGTTCGCGCCATCGCCCGCATTGAGCACCGGTACATTACCTGAGAATTCCGTCGCCAGGCGCGCCGCACCTTCTTGCGGATGGCGCATCACAATGGCATCAACATACGTGCTGATAACCGAAATGGTATCGGCCAGGGTTTCGCCTTTTTTGCCCAGCGAAGTATTGCTGCTGTCCGAGAACCCGACTACCGATGCACCCAGGCGATGAATAGCAGTTTCAAAAGAGAGGCGCGTGCGCGTTGATGCTTCAAAGAAGCAGCTGGCAACAACGATGTGTTTGAGTAATTCAGGTTGCGGATTGGCTTTCAGTTTTGCCGCAGTAGACAACACCAGTTCAAGTTCTTCACGACTGAGATCGTTTATGGAAATGATATGTTTCTGATATAGGGGGTTAGCCATGTTTATCTCCTGCTCTCGGGCGTCGGGCAAAAAAAAAGCCCCTCAATGAGGGGCCTTTGGAATTGATTGAAGCAACGGAAAGAAAAACAGGTTAGCGCCGTCTTTCAGACGACGTTGTGTGGCATTTTTTTGAACACACTGGACCATGTTTCCTCCGGCAAATTGTGGCGCATTATACGCATGTAAGAGGACACTTCAAGCGAATAATTCACATATTTTGCCTGTTAGCAATCGGTTGCTGTGAATACTTATCCGCATTAAATCCCGCCGAAGGCGTGGCTCTCAGGCATTCTTATTGCGCAGTTCAAAGCGCGGTGAAATCAGGCCATACAACGTCCAGCCGAGGAACGTCACAATGGCGCCGTACATCATCGCTTCTTCACCAGATGAATACAGGGCGTAGAAGCTATACATCGCACCAATGAACGCGAAGATATTGGCAATGCGCGCTTTGTTCGGTGCCACATTCGCCACTTTCTGGATAATCACCAGCGCCGCCATCGACAGGATGTAAGGGATAATATTGGTGACTACCGCCAGGTTAACCAGCACGTTGAACTGTTTATTCAGCGATGGGCTGATGGTCATTAACGACAGCCCAGTCTGGATAAGCACGATAACAATCATGCCTTTTACAGGCGCATCGGCTTTGGTCAGTTTGGAGAAGACTTTAGGGAAATAGCCTTCATCAGCAGAGGATTTAAACACTTGAGCGATGGTGAACTGCCAGCCCAACAGCGAACCGACGCAAGACATAATCATCAACGCCATGATGATTTTACCTACGCCAGGTGTGAACATCTGCGCAAAGGCTAAACCAAACGGTGCGGTTGAATTGGCCAGGTCCATGTTTGGCACGATACCGGCAATCACGTTGGTAGAAATAATATAAACAACCGCCGCGCCCAACGTGCCGCCGAGTACCGCGATAGGCACATTACGCTCAGGATTTTCCACCACATCAGTATTTGCGCAGGCCGATTCCAAACCTAAGAATGCCCACAGCGTCATGGCGATAGAAGAACCGACTGCTTCAAAAACAGGAAGGTGGTGCGGGTTCCAGGACTCCATATATAAAGTCGGGCTAAACCAGAACCAGCCGATGACTGAAATCCCCAATACCGGAATAATCACGCCCCAGACGGTGACGCCGCTGATACGTCCGGTAATGCGTGCGCCGCCAAAGTTTGCCGCCGTGGCGAGCCACAATACGCCGATCGTGGCGACACAAATCCCGATTGGGGATAAGGTTGCATCGAGTAATTCGGTGCCGTAACCCACGGCTGAGATAGCAATCGCGACGTTGGCAATCAGCAGCGAAACCCCGTAGGTGTAGTTCGCCATAAAGTTGCCAGATTTGCCAAAGGCATACTCTGCGTAGCCGCCCATCCCGCCTGATTTACGACTAAACATCCCGCATTTCGCGAACGCGTAAGCCAGGGCCATCGAACCCAAAGCGGTCACTAACCATGAAATTATCGACAGCGTCCCCACTTCCGCTAATTTAGTCGGCAGCATGATGATCCCTGAGCCCATCATGTTTACCGCGGTTAAAATCGTGAGCTGAACGACGCCCATTTTGTTGTTAGTCTTACTCATAATCTGTTCCTTTAATAATTTTGAGTAGCGAAGAACCGGCAACGTCACGCTTCTTCGCTGTTTCTTTTTTTATGGAAGAATCAATTTTTGCCAGTAACCCTGACGCTTTTTGATTTCAAATTTATTGTTTAATAACATAGCCATAAGCGCGTTTTTTGCGGTCCTCATCCAGCTTGATATAAACCCCTTGTAACTCCGGCGCGAAGCCAGGTAACAAATTGATCCCTTCTTCCAGCGCCAGGAAATAACGCTGCACAGAGCCGCCCCAGATTTCCCCTGGAACCACACATAAAACGCCAGGAGGATAGGGCAGAGCACCTTCAGCGGCGATGCGACCTTCAACCTGCGATAACGCCACTAATTCAACGTTTCCGCGCACAAACTCAATGTTTGCCTGTTGAGGATTCATCACGACTTTCGGGAAGTGAGCCTTACGGAACATCTCTTTTTGCAGCTGTTTCACGTCATGGCTGACGTACAAATCGTGCATTTCCTGGCACAGCTGGCGGATGGTGTAGCCGTGGTAACGTTCTTCGTAGGCTTTGTAGATGGAGGGCAGAACGTCGCAGAGTGGCGCATCTTCTTCAATCAGGCGTTCAAAACGTGCAATCTGGGCAACAAGATGCTGCATCTTTGCCATATCTTCCGCAGGCGTCATCAGGAACAGAATGGAGTTCAGGTCGCATTTTTCCGGCACAATGCCGTTCTCGCGCAGGAAATTGGCGAGAATGGTCGCAGGGACACCAAACTTGTCGTACTCACCGGTTTGAACGTTGATACCTGGCGTGGTCAGCATCAGTTTGCAAGGATCAACGAAATATTGATGCTCTGCGTAGCCTTCAAATGAGTGCCAGCGATCGCCGGGGATGAAATTAAAGAAACGCAGATCGTTCGCCATCACCTCAGTATCAAAATCTTCCCATTTGCGGCCTTCGACTGTTTCTGGCACGAACGGGCGAATGTGTTTGCAGAGTTTTAACAGCAGCTTACGCGTCTCAATCCCCACTTTTACGCAGTCCATCCACATGCGTTTACCGCTTTCGCCTTCGTGCATTTTGGCGTTGACGTCCAGGGCTGCGAACAACGGATAGAACGGGCTGGTGGAGGCGTGCATCATAAACGCGTTGTTCATCCGCTTATGATTCACGTAACGATCCTGGCCTTTGATATGTTTATCTTTTTTATGAATTTGTGAGGTTTGGGAGAAGCCCGCTTGTTGCTTATGCACAGACTGCGTCACCAGAATCCCTGGATCGTTTTCATCTAGTTCGAGCAACAGCGGTGAGCAGTCATTCATCATCGGAATGAATTGCTCGTAACCTACCCATGCTGAATCAAACAAGATGTAGTCGCACAAATGACCAATCTTATCGACAACCTGACGCGCGTTATAAATGGTGCCGTCGTAAGTGCCTAACTGAATAACTGCCAGGCGGAACGGGCGTTTTTCAGCGCCACGATTTGGAGCCACTTCGCGCACTAAATCACGCAAATATTTTTCTTCAAAACAATGGGCATCAATACCACCGATAAAACCAAACGGGTTGCGAGCTGTTTCCAGATAAACAGGTGTGGCACCTGCCTGAATCAATGCGCCGTGGTGGTTTGATTTATGGTTATTACGGTCAAACAGCACCAAATCTCCCGGTGCCAGCAGCGCATTGAGCACCACTTTGTTTGAGGAAGACGTCCCGTTTAATACGAAGTAGGTTTTATCGGCGTTAAACACTTTCGCCGCATGCATTTGTGCGGTGCATGGTGCGCCTTCGTGAATCAGTAAATCGCCCATTGAGACGTCTGCGTTACACAAGTCGGAACGGAAGAGCGTTTCGCCAAAGTAATCAAAGAATTGGCGTCCGGCTGGGTGACGGCGGAAGAACTGACCCCCCTGGTGCCCTGGGCAGTCAAAAGCGGCATTGCCTTGCTGCACATATTCCACCAGGCTGCCAAAGAACGGCGGTAGCACTTCTTTTTCATATTTAACCGCTGCGGCTTCCAGTTGTTTACCGTAGAAATCTACGTTTCCATCGCACAATTCAAACACGCCGGTGACGCGTGGAAGCACTTCAGCAGGCAACTCTTCTTCACAACACACCGCGACAAAAATGGGAATGCCGAAGCCCGTTTGTTCAATAGTATTCAACATCCCTGAGATAGCATCTTTCACGGAAATAACAGCAGCAGACACATCAGTGAAATTAGTATGAGTAATATCGACGATTTCGCGATCGGTACTAAAGCATTCAGTTGTGCTGGTATTAACCGCTATTTTTAATTTTTCCATTTTGCTTATGTTCTCTAATGTTCGTAATGCGTAAAATTTAGATATGGCATAGCCGTCAGATATTCCCTGATGGGATTCCGATGCTTTATTATTTTTTAAAGGCAATAGCTACCCGCAATAATTCTTAATATGGAATTATTGATAAGAGTCGATAAATGCCAGGTGATTGATTCACCAGTCAGGCTTGTCTGTTAATTTGGATAGTCAAATGCCGCACGCAAAACAATGGATAATAGTAACCCTGTTCAATGGGTTACTGGGTTTATCAGTGTTTGGTGACAAGCAGGAACGAGTATCCGCAAAAGCAGATGCCGTTAGGGGGAGATTACTTAGAGTTGAAAAGGTGGAAGTCAAAGCAGCTACGATGTATCAGCATCATAATATGCGTAATACGTCGGATGTGCGGCATGGCCTTATTATTATTTTCCATTTTATATTTCCCTTCATTTTTGGAAATCGGGGCTATTGTAATCAGGCTAATTTATAAAACTGTGATGTCGGTCACTTTTGATTTTTGCGTAAATAACAAAACATCGTTTTATTTGAAAACTAATGAATAAGTTATCAATAATTGGGGTTATTAATATGTGAAGTTATCAATTGCAAAATGGAGAATATTTGAAAAATTAATCCGTCTGGAGCGGGATTAATCGCATTAATGTTTAGCTGGCAGCGGTTGAGCTTTAAAATTGCTAATAAAATGAAGCTCTATTGTTAATGAATTTCCTTCATGTCAGGCAGGCGGTGATATTCATCAGAATGCTTATTTTGTATTAGTTGGTGCATTTTTATTCATGATGGTGATGTTAGCAATAAATGCTATTTGCTTGCCATTTTTTGAATCATCTCTCTACTCACTCTTCCTCCGGTGGCTTTAATCAGTTGTTTGTACATTTTTTGGAGACAACACCGGTTTTCTAAAAAAACTCGTGGCGGCAAAAGATGAATGCTCGTATAAATATCGTAATAAAACATCGTTTCAAAAAGGTATTGATTATGATTATCGGCAACATTCATGCTTTGCAATCCTGGCTTCCGGAAGAACTGCGTCAGGCGATTGAACACGTTAAACAGCACATCACCCCAGAAACCCCGCTGGGCAAACATGATATCGACGGCAACCGCCTGTTTATGCTGGTTTCAGAAGACAGCACGCAGCCTATCGCAGAGCGCCCGGCTGAATTTCACCAGCGCTACCTGGACATTCAGATTGTGATGCGCGGCCAGGAAGGCATGACCTTTAGCAGTCTGCCTGCGGGCACACCTGAAACTGATTGGCTGGCTGATAAAGACATCGCATTCTTGCCAGAAGGTGAGCAGGAAAAAACCGTGATCCTGAATGAAGGGGATTTTGTGGTGTTCTATCCAGGTGAGGTGCACAAACCGTTGTGTGCGGTGGGGAAACCTGCGACCGTGCGTAAAGTCGTAGTGAAGATGTTGATGGCGTAATCAATGATGGTGGCGGATGGCTAGCGCCCTCCGCCATTAACTATTAAAGGTCAGCCAGCGTCGCGACCATCACCGCTTTAATGGTGTGCATCCGGTTTTCAGCCTGGTCAAATACCACGCTATTAGCCGACTCAAACACTTCATCTGTCACTTCCATTCCGCCGTGCATACCGTACTGCTCCGCCATTTGCTTGCCCAGCGTCGTTTGGTCATCGTGGAAAGCAGGCAGACAGTGCATGAATTTCACATCAGGATTGCCGGTCAGTGCCAGCATCTTGCTGTTTACCTGATATGCCCTTAACAGATTGATACGCTCAGCCCATTTTTCTTTGGCTTCACCCATCGACACCCACACATCGGTATAAATGAAGTCGGCACCTTTTACGCCCGCCGCGATATCTTCCGTCAGCGTAATGTTCCCGCCATTGTGAGCCGCTAGTGCCTGGCATTCCGTTACCAGTTTTTCATCCGGCCAGCAGGCTTGTGGGGCCACCAGGCGCAGGTTAAGCCCGGTGAGTGCGGCGGCCTCCAGCATTGAATTTCCCATGTTATTACGCGCATCACCGGCGTAAACCAGCGTCATCTGCTGGAATGTTTTGCCCGGCAATTGCTCTTGCATCGTCAGTAAGTCGGCCAGTAACTGCGTTGGATGAAACTCATTCGTCAGCCCGTTCCACACCGGTACACCCGCGTATTGTGCCAGCGTCTCAACGATTTCCTGGCCAAAACCACGATACTGAATACCGTCGTACATCCGGCCCAAAACGCGCGCAGTATCTTTAATTGATTCTTTATGCCCAATCTGGCTGCCGCTTGGGCCGAGATAAGTCACTCGCGCACCCTGGTCAAATGCGGCAACTTCGAAAGAGCACCTCGTACGAGTCGAGTCTTTTTCGAAGATGAGCGCGATGTTTTTACCAGTAAGATGCTGAACTTCATTGCCTTTTTTCTTGTCTTTTTTCAGGCTGGCTGAAAGGCCGAGGAGTTCGTGAAGTTGGGCAGGGGTGAAATCCAGTAATTTCAGAAAATGCTTTTGATAAAAGTGACTCATATTTTCCTCACATGGCGCACGCCATTTATTGAATATAAATTCAATTTATATGTATGGTTATTCATTTGCAACCCCTCGCGTAAAAACTTTAGCGGGAAAGGTGGAGGCAAACTCAGCCGTGTGTGAAAATAGAAGTATCTGCCTACAAATTGAGGAAAGGGCCATGGCAAATCCAGAACTGCTGGAAGAGCAACGCGAAGAAACGCGTTTGATTATTGAAGAATTACTGGAAGACGGCAGCGATCCTGATGCGCTGTACACTATCGAGCATCACCTTTCCGCAGATGATTTCGAAACTCTTGAGAAAGCCGCTGTTGAAGCATTCAAAATGGGTTACGAAGTCACTGACCCGGAAGAGCTGGAAGTTGAAGAGGGTGAAACAGTAATCTGCTGTGACGTGCTGAGTGAGTCTGCGCTGAAAGCTGAATTACTGGACGAGCAAGTCGAACAACTGCTGAACCTCGCCGAGAAATTCGGTGTGGAATATGACGGTTGGGGCACTTACTTCGAAGACCCGAACGGCGAAGACGGTGAAGAAGGCGATGACGAGGATGAAGTCGACGAAGACGACGACGGCGTGCGCCACTAATCTCTTCCGTGCAGCGGTGTGATGCCGCTGCACATCAAGGATCAATAATAACCCTTATGAACTACCCGCAACTCCTCTCCCCGGTATTGAATTTCCTGCATTGCCCCACGCCAGAAACCTGGATTGAAAAAGCCCGTCAGCCGGAGCATTTACCGTTATTGCTGACAGACCATCTGGTGTGCGAACTCAAAGCTGCGCAAACTGCGATGTTTTTGATTCGCAAATACGTTGCCGATAAAACCAGTGCCCAGCTGTTGCTGGACTGGTTAAAGCCGTATGAGGATTTTACTTTTCGTGAAGGTGCCGAGCCTGACTTCATCGCACTTCATAAGAGCCTGAGCAAAAGCGTGATGCCCAAAACGGACAGCGCCTGGGGCCAGCAGCTTATCGACAGCATGGTTTTGTTGATTAAAGAAGAGCTGCATCACTTCTGGCAGGTGCGCGAGATAATGGTCGCCCGCAACATCCCCTACGTGAAAATCACCGCCAGTCGTTACGCCAAAAGTTTGCTGAGCGAAACGCGAACGCACGAGCCTGTCATGCTGGTGGATAAACTGATTTGTGGGGCGTATATCGAAGCGCGTTCCTGTGAGCGTTTTGCCGCACTGGCACCGCATCTGGATGACGATCTACAGAAATTCTATTTGTCGCTATTGCGTTCAGAAGCCCGGCATTATCAGGATTATTTAGCATTAGCCGAACAAATTGCCGGGAGAGATATCAGCGATCGGGTGCGTTTCTTTGGGGAAGTCGAGGCCGCTTTAATTAGCAGCCCGGATAGCGAATTCCGTTTTCATAGTGGCGTGCCGACTTAAAGCGTTCTGAGCATTCGCACTTCGCAATCAACATGCCCGGTGCAGCCCAGTGGCTCAGTAATATGTTCGAACCCTAAGCGTTCATACAGCGCGATAGCTTCTGTCAGGAATGCCGTCGTTTCGAGGTAGCAGCGCTTGAATCCTTCTTCGCGGGCGAAATCCATCGCCTGCAATGCCAGCCTTTTTGCCAGTCCTTTGCCACGCACCACCGGCAGGAAATACATCTTCTGCAATTCACAAATATCCGGCTCGCTACAGGTTAACGGCGCGACGCCTCCGCCACCAACCACTTTGCCGTCCAGCTCCACAATCCAGAACGCGTGTCCTGCCTGGCTGTAAACCTGAAACAGTTCATCCAGATTAGGGTCTGCAACGGTATAGCCTTTATCGGCAGTTAAACCATATTCAGCAGAGACTTCGCGGATTACACCCGCGATAGCCGCATTGTCGTGGGCGGTTATCCGGCGTAGAGCGATTTCAACCGGAGCGGTAATATTCATAATAAGACTCGAGATCCTTTAAATATATATTGCGAGTTAATAGCACTCTCGTAAAAAGGGTGCAAGAGAGAGCTTTTTAATCATGCATAAAAAAGGCCGGGAATTTCCCGGCCTTTGACTTTCAGCGAAACGAATTACAGTGCGGCAATCGTCGCTTTCTGTTCGGTCAGTTTCACTTTAGCTTCGCCACAGGCAGCCAGACGTTCGCGCTCTTTTGCGACAACGGCTTCTGGCGCGCGCGCCACGAAACCTTCGTTAGACAGCTTGTTTTCGATGGCTGTAATTTCAACATCCAGCTTCGCCATCTCTTTATCCAGACGCGCAAGTTCAGCGGCTTTATCGACCAGGCCCGCCATTGGAATCAACAGTTCTGCACCTTCGATGATTTTGGTCACGGAAACCGGGCCTTTATCATCAGCAGGCAGCAGGGTGATGCTTTCCAGACGCGCCAGGTTTTGCAGGAAGGTACGGTTCGCATTTACGCGACGTTCCGCTTCTGCACTGACGTTACGCAGCAATACTGGCAGCGGTTTGCCCGGAGAGATGTTCATCTCAGCACGCACGTTACGCACCGCAGTGATTGCCAGCTTCAGCCACTCGGTATCGGCAAACGCAGCTTCATCGTCCTGAGCGCTGTTATACGCCGGGAACGGTTGCAGCATAATGGTATCTTCGGTGATGCCTTTGAAGGTTTTCACGCGCTGCCAGATGGTTTCAGTGATGAATGGAATGATTGGGTGCGCAAGACGCAGCAGCCCTTCCAGCACGTTGATCAGCGTATTACGCGTACCGCGCAGTTCCGCTTCTGTGCCGCTGTTCATTACCGGTTTGGTCAGCTCCAGATACCAGTCACAGAACTGGTTCCAGGTGAATTCATACAGAATGTTAGCAGCGATATCAAAACGATAGCTGTCCAGCGCTTCACGATATGCTTTCACCGTACGGTTGAATTCCGCCAAAATCCAGCGGTCTGCCAGAGACAGAACCATTTCGCCGCCGTTAAAGCCGCAATCCTGGTCTTCGGTATTCATCATCACGAAACGGCTGGCGTTCCACAGCTTGTTACAGAAGTTACGATAACCTTCCAGGCGCTTCATGTCCCAGTTGATGTCGCGACCGGTTGACGCCAGAGCTGCCAGTGTAAAGCGCAGTGCATCGGTGCCGTGCGGTTCGATGCCGTTCGGGAATTGCTTCTCGGTGCGCTTGCGGATTTTCTCAGCCAGCTGCGGCTGCATCATGTTGCCGGTACGCTTCTCGAGCAGATCTTCCAGGGAAATACCGTCAACCATATCCAGTGGATCGATGACGTTACCCTTGGACTTAGACATTTTCTGCCCTTCGTCATCACGGATAAGACCGGTCATATAGACAGTTTTAAACGGAACCTGTGGTTTGCCGTCTTCATCTTTGATGAAGTGCATGGTCAGCATGATCATGCGTGCAATCCAGAAGAAGATGATGTCGAAGCCGCTGACCATCACGCTGGTTGGGTGGAAGGTGCGCAGCGCTTCGGTGTTCTCAGGCCAGCCCAGCGTGGAGAACGTCCACAGACCGGAAGAGAACCACGTGTCCAGCACGTCTTCGTCCTGGTTCAGTGCAACGTCTGCACCTAAATTGTTTTCAGCGCGAACTTCCGCTTCGTTGCGGCCGACATACACGTTGCCTTCGGCATCGTACCAGGCCGGAATGCGATGACCCCACCAAAGTTGACGAGAAATACACCAGTCCTGAATATCACGCATCCAGGAGAAGTACATGTTTTCGTACTGTTTTGGCACGAACTGAATGTCGCCTTGCTCAACCGCTTCTACCGCAACTTTCGCCAGCGGTGCAGTGCGCACGTACCATTGGTCGGTCAGCATTGGCTCGATAACCACGCCGCCACGGTCGCCGTAAGGTACGGTCAAATCGTGTGGTTTGATCTCTTCGAGCAGACCCATTTCGTCGAATTTAGCGACAACAGCTTTACGTGCAGCAAAGCGTTCCAGTTTCTGGAACTCAGCCGGGATTTCGTTGCTATACAGATCGGCTTCTTCGCCGTTGGTATCGAACACTTCTGCCGTTTCGCGGATGTCACCGTCGAAGGTCAGAATGTTGATCATTGGCAGGGCGTGACGACGGCCAACTTCGTAGTCGTTGAAGTCGTGAGCAGGCGTGATCTTCACGCAGCCGGTGCCTTTTTCCATGTCGGCGTGTTCATCGCCCACGATCGGAATAAGACGGTTAACCAGCGGTAGCACCACAAATTTACCGATCAGATCTTTATAGCGCGGATCTTCCGGGTTTACTGCCACGCCGGTATCACCGAGCACGGTTTCCGGACGGGTAGTCGCGACAACCAGGTAATCTTTGCCATCAGCGGTTTTCGCGCCGTCAGCCAGCGGATAACGCAGGTGCCACATGGAACCTTTGGACTCGCGGTTTTCCACTTCCAGATCGGAAATCGCGGTACGCAGTTTCGGGTCCCAGTTTACCAGGCGCTTGCCGCGATAAATCAAATCTTCTTTGTACAGGCGAACGAACACTTCTTTCACCGCGTTGGACAGGCCTTCGTCCATGGTGAAGCGCTCGCGCTCCCAGTCTACGGAGTTGCCAAGACGACGCATCTGACGGGTGATGGTGCCACCAGACTCTGCCTTCCATTGCCAGATTTTGTCGATAAAGGCGTCACGGCCATAATCATGGCGTGTTTTGCCTTCTTCGGCGGCAATTTTGCGCTCAACGACCATTTGCGTTGCGATGCCGGCGTGGTCAGTCCCCGCCTGCCACAGGGTGTTTTTACCCTGCATGCGCTGGTAACGAATCATGGTGTCCATGATCGTTTGCTGGAAGGCGTGACCCATATGCAAGCTGCCGGTAACGTTCGGCGGCGGGATCATGATGCAGAAGCTTTCCTGGCTGGTATCGCCATTTGGCTTAAAGTAGCCCTGCTGTTCCCAATGCTCGTAAAGCGGCTGTTCGATATCTTGCGGGTTATATGTCTTTTCCATTGTCTGCTATGTCGTTCCCGGCGGGGTATGAGTCGCCGTAGTCAAGTGGAAACCAGCAACGCGATAGGCTTTGTAGCGATCGCGGGCCAGTTGTTTTTGAGTGTCTTCGTAAGGTACGAAGTCTATCACTTCATGGAAAGCGGTGGCAAAATCTGCGAACTGCGGCAACAGGCTAATCAGCACATCGCGTGGTGAACTTCCACGTCGTTGCGGCCAGGCCAGTTCCACCGGGGCGCCATAACGTGGCCCTTCACCGGCAAGATTATGAGGGACAAATGCGTGCGCATCGCGCTGCCAGAGTGCTTCATCCAGACGGATAGCCTGTTGTTCATCAACACATGCAATCAGCAGGCGCTTGCCTGCGCGAAAGCTTTCTGCCGCCAGTTCACAAACCAACGCTTCAACGGCACTCAACTCACCGGAAGGCGTGTCGTTGTCGAGCAGGTAGAACGTCGCGTTTTTCATTGAGCCAGCTTTTTCCAGGTAATGGGTTTTACCCTCTCCCGGAGGAGAGGGTGAGGGCGTAAATCACTCTTCGCCGTTAAACCCTGAACGGTTCAACAAGAATTGTGACAACAGCGCCACCGGGCGGCCAGTCGCACCTTTGGCTTTACCAGAACGCCATGCCGTACCTGCGATATCCAGGTGCGCCCAATTGTACTTACGGGTAAAGCGCGACAGGAAGCAGGCTGCGGTAATTGCGCCGCCAGGACGGCCACCAATGTTTGCCATATCAGCAAAGTTGGATTCCAGTTGATCCTGATACTCATCGCTGATTGGCAGACGCCACGCACGGTCACCCGCTTGTTCGGACGCGCCGATAAGCTCGTGCGCCAGCGGATTGTGGTTAGACATCAAACCGGTAATGTGATGGCCAAGGGCAATCACACACGCGCCGGTCAATGTCGCCACGTCGATAACCACATCTGGCTCGAAGCGCTCAACATAGGTCAGCACATCACACAGCACCAGGCGGCCTTCTGCGTCAGTGTTCAGCACTTCTACCGTCTGGCCGGACATGGTAGTCAGCACGTCGCCTGGGCGATATGCACGCCCGCCAGGCATATTCTCACAGCCTGCCAGCACGCCAATCACGTTAATCGGCAGATTCAGTTCGGCTACCATGCGCATCACGCCGTAAACAGAAGCGGCACCGCACATGTCGTATTTCATCTCGTCCATGCCTTCGGCAGGTTTGATGGAAATACCGCCGGAGTCGAACGTCAGGCCTTTACCCACCAGCACGATTGGACGCACTTCAGGATCGGTGCTGCCTTTGTACTCGATGACGGACATCAGCGATTCGTTCTGGGAACCATCCCCTACCGCGAGGTAAGAGTGCATGCCCAGCTCTTTCATCTGCTGTTCGCCAATCACGCGAGTCACTACGTTTTTGCTGAAAGCATCCGCTAACTGACGTGCCTGAGAAGCCAGGTAAGCAGGATTACAGATATTTGGTGGCATATTGCCCAAATCTTTCGCGGCTTTAATGCCCGCAGCAATCGCCAGACCGTGCTGAATCGCACGTTCACCGCTGGTCAGCTCGCGGCGAGTTGGCACATTAAAGACCATTTTACGCAGCGGGCGACGTGGCTCGCTTTTGTTGGTCTTCAACTGATCGAAGCTATACAAAGACTCTTTTGCCGTTTCCACTGCCTGGCGTACTTTCCAGTAAGTGTTGCGGCCTTTAACGTGCAGTTCGGTCAGGAAGCAAACGGCTTCCATCGAGCCAGTATCATTTAGAGTATTAATTGTTTTCTGGATAACTTGCTTATACTGACGTTCATCCAGCTCACGCTCTTTGCCACACCCAATCAGCAGAATGCGCTCGGAGAGCACGTTCGGAACGTGGTGAAGCAATAAAGTTTGACCGGGTTTTCCCTCAAGCTCACCACGGCGCAAAAGCGCGCTGATGTAGCCATCGCTGATTTTATCGAGTTGTTCGGCGACCGGGGACAGGCGACGCGGTTCAAAGACTCCCACAACGATGCAGGCACTACGCTGTTTCTCGGGGCTACCGCTTTTTACACTGAACTCCATGCACTACGCTCCTGAATCTTAAAGACAACGGCGGTGGCTACGGCTAGAATTGCAAGCTTTCGTAACTCATCTCCGCGGTTGCGATGACTTCGTGTTAATCTTACGAGTATGTTTTTACAGTTTCGGCGACGTCATTTAAATCACCCTGCGCCAGAATCATGCCGGGCTTTTTAATCTTAGCGATGTTTTCGACGACTCAAGAGAATAAATGACGTATAAGCGATGAAACAAGCGATTTTCCTGCAAAAAGACTCGTTTTCACAGGCGTATTTAATGTGATTATCATAAGATATCTGGTTCGGGAGACGCTCAAAAGCCAACTTGCGATCCTTTTCATCCTGCTGCTGATCTTTTTTTGTCAGAAGCTGGTCAGGATACTGGGTGCGGCGGTTGACGGCGAAATTCCGACAAATCTCGTATTTTCCCTTTTAGGACTGGGTGTGCCTGAAATGGCGCAGCTCATCCTGCCTCTTAGCCTTTTCCTTGGGCTACTCATGACGCTTGGCCGTTTGTATACCGAGAGTGAAATCACGGTAATGCATGCCTGTGGCTTGAGTAAAGCGGTGCTTATCAAAGCTGCAATGATTCTCGCACTCTTTACCGGCGTAGTCGCAACCGTCAACGTGATGTGGGCAGGACCATGGTCCTCTCGTCACCAGGACGAAGTGTTGGCGGAAGCCAAGGCTAACCCTGGAATGGCGGCACTCGCTCAGGGGCAGTTCCAGCAAGCGACGGACGGTAACTCTGTGCTGTTTATTGAAAGCGTAGACGGCGCCAGCTTCAAAGATGTGTTCCTTGCGCAATTACGCCCGAAAGGCAATGCGCGCCCTTCCGTGGTGGTGGCAGATTCCGGCCAGTTATCTCAACGCCCGGACGGCTCGCAGGTTGTCACGCTAAACACCGGCACACGCTTTGAAGGGACCGCGTTATTGCGCGATTTCCGCATTACCGACTTCCAGGATTACCAGGCGATTGTAGGGCACCAGACCGTAGCGCTTGACCCTGATGATTCCAGTCAGATGTACCTACGTACTTTATGGGCAAGCGATGCGCCGAATGCGCGAGCCGAACTGCACTGGCGTTTAACGCTGATTGTGACCGTATTTATTATGGCATTGATGGTGGTTCCGTTAAGCGTGGTCAACCCGCGCCAGGGGCGTGTGCTTTCTATGTTGCCTGCCATGTTGCTCTATCTGGTCTTCTTCCTGCTTCAGACCTCGCTGAAATCTAACGCGGCGAAGGGGAAAATCGACCCGATGATTTGGATGTGGTTGGTTAACCTGGTTTATTTTGCCATCGCAGTGGTGCTTAACGTGTGGGACACGGTGCCGATGCGCCAGCTACGTGCGCGCTTTAGCAGAACACGAGGAGCGGCATAAATGTTTGGTGTTCTCGACCGTTATATCGGTAAAACCATCTTCACCACCATCATGATGACATTGTTCATGCTGGTGTCGCTGTCGGGCATTATTAAGTTTGTCGACCAGCTCAAAAAAGCCGGGCAGGGCAGTTATTCCGCTTTAGGTGCGGGTGTGTATACCGTTCTGAGTGTGCCAAAAGACATTCAAATCTTCTTCCCAATGGCTGCACTGCTTGGTGCATTGCTGGGGTTGGGGATGCTGGCGCAACGTAGTGAGCTGGTTGTCATGCAGGCATCGGGTTTTACGCGTCTGCAAATTGCATTGTCAGTAATGAAAACGGCGATTCCGTTAGTATTGCTGACGATGGCGATTGGTGAATGGGTTGCCCCGCAAGGCGAACAAATGGCGCGTAACTACCGCGCACAGCAAATGTACGGCGGTTCGTTGTTAACCACGCAGCAAGGTTTGTGGGCAAAAGATGGCCAGAACTTCGTCTATATCGAACGCGTGAAAAGCGACAACGACCTCGCGGGCATCAGCATCTACAGCTTTAACCAGGATCGTCGGTTGCAATCGGTTCGCTATGCCGCCTCCGCACAGTACGATGCGGAACATAAAGTATGGCGATTGTCTCAGGTTGATGAATCTAACCTGAGCAATGAGAAACAAATTACCGGTGCTCAGACTGTGAGCGGTGAGTGGAAAACCAAACTCACGCCCGACAAGCTAGGTGTTGTTGCTCTGGACCCGGATGCACTCTCGATAAGCGGCCTGCACAATTACGTGAAGTACCTGAAGTCCAGCGGGCAAGACGCCGGGCGTTATCAGCTCAATATGTGGAGCAAAATCTTTGCGCCGCTTTCTGTTGCGGTGATGATGCTGATGGCTCTGTCGTTCATCTTCGGGCCGCTGCGTAGCGTGCCAATGGGTGTGCGTGTTGTCACCGGTATCAGCTTCGGTTTCGTGTTCTACGTGCTCGACCAAATCTTTGGCCCACTAAGCCTGGTGTATAACATTCCGCCGATTCTCGGTGCGTTGTTGCCAAGTGCCACGTTCTTCCTCATTAGCTTATGGTTAATGATGAAGCGCTCATAAGATATTGTTATTATGTATGGAACTCTTTTCTTAGGGGAAGAGTTCCATACAAGATTTATCGTTTACGCCCGCCCATAATGCTCCCCAACACACCGCGTATAATTTGATTCGTCACCTGGCGTGCAGCGCTTTTCGCCATGGTTTGCACGACGCCATCTTTCTTGCCGCCGCGTGGCCCGGTGGTGCCAAACAGAATATCCTTCAGCCCGCCAAGAATACCGTTATCAACGGCTACTGATTCGCCTTTCACGGGTGGTGCATTTTGTTGCTCGCCTGCGGCCTGAACACCTTGTTGCAGGCGCTCATAAGCCGATTCACGGTCAACGGTTTCGTCGTATTTCCCGTACAGTGGCGAGTGGTTCAGCAGCCCATTTCGTTCATCGTCAGTCACTGGCCCCATACGTGAACAAGGGGCGATCACCATTGCGCGTTCGACCACCGTCGGGCTGCCTTTTTCATCCAGCAAAGAGATGAGAGCTTCGCCTGTACCCAACTCCTGAATCGCTTTTTCAGTATCAAATTTAGGGTTAGCACGCATGGTTTGCGCCGCGGCTTTCACCGCTTTCTGATCTTTGGGAGTAAAGGCGCGCAGTGCATGTTGAATGCGATTACCGAGCTGCCCCAGCACCGTATCCGGAATATCTGATGGATTCTGGGAGACAAAGTAAACGCCAACGCCTTTAGAACGGATCAGGCGAATCACCTGCTCGATTTTATCGAGCAGCACTTGCGGCGCATCGTTAAACAGCAGATGGGCTTCATCAAAGAAGAACACCAGCTTCGGTTTCTCCAGATCCCCCGCTTCGGGCAACTGCTCATAGATTTCTGACAACATCCAGAGCAAACTGGCAGCATACAGCTTCGGCATTTGATAGAGCTTTTCGGCGGATAAGATATTGATAATGCCTTTGCCGTTGGCATCGGTGCGCATCCAGTCTTTGATATCCAGCATCGGCTCGCCAAAGAAATACTCGGCACCTTGTTGTTCAAGCTGCAACAACCCGCGCTGAATGGCTCCGACAGACGCACTGCTGATATTGCCGTATTGGTTCTGGAATGATTTGGCGTTATCGCCGATATACTGAGTCGCCGCGCGTAGATCTTTGAAGTCGAGGAGTAACAGGCCCTGATCGTCAGCAATACGGAAGATGATTTGCAGCACCCCGGCCTGAATGTCGTTGAGGTTGAGTAACCGTGAAAGCAGGAGTGGCCCGAGGTCAGAAACCGTTGCCCGCACCGGGTGGCCTTTCTCGCCGAAGATATCCCACAGCACCACTGGATTACCATGTGGCGACCAGTCATTCACACCGATTTTTGCAAGCCTTGCGAGCAGCTTTTCAGACTCGACGCCAGCTTGTGCAACGCCGGTGAGATCGCCCTTAACATCCGCCATAAATACCGGCACACCAATTTCGGAAAACGATTCGGCCAGCTTTTGCAGCGTGACAGTTTTACCTGTACCTGTAGCGCCGGTTATCAGCCCATGACGGTTCGCCATACTGGGCAGCAAATGCAGTTCTTGTTCGGTGGTTCTGGCAATCAGGAGCGGCGCAATCATGATGAATTCCCTGTGGCGACATTTCCATAAGCATAGCAAGCGGCAGACGTTCGTCATTAGCCAAAATCCAGGATTGCGGCAGCTCTCGCAGCAAAGGCTATGCTTTGCATATGTATTACTTATTATTGGGAAACTATGTCCAGATTCTTCTTTAACGACCGTAAGCACATGGTCGACGACGCCATTGAAGGCGTCATCATCAGCTCTCGTTTTCGCAATCTGACCCGTTTAGATACTGACCCCGCTATCCGCGTCGTCGTGCGCAAAGACTGGAACAAAAGCAAAGTCGCGATAATTTCTGGTGGTGGTTCTGGCCATGAACCGGCACATGCAGGATTTGTCGGTAAAGGGATGTTAACTGCGGCAGTGTGTGGCGATTTATTTGCCTCGCCGAGTGTAGACGCTGTGTTGAACGCGATTGTGGCAGTGACTGGCGACCGGGGTTGTCTACTCATCGTCAAAAACTACACCGGCGATCGTCTGAATTTCGGCCTCGCCGCTGAACGCGCTAAAAAGCATGGGCTGAAAGTCGAGATGGTTATCGTCGGCGATGATATTTCGCTGCCCGACAATAAACAGCCGCGAGGCATTGCCGGAACGATTTTAGTGCACAAAATTGCGGGCTATGCCGCAGAGCAGGGCAAGTCATTAAGCGATGTTCGAGACATCGCGCAACTTGCTTGCGACAGCATTGCCAGCATGGGTGTCGCCATGCAAACCTGCAATCTGCCGGGTCAGAATGATGAAGAAGGGCGCATCAAAAAAGGTCATGTTGAGTTGGGCCTCGGGATTCACGGCGAGCCTGGAGCCAGCACAGTTGATAGCCAAAACAGCCAGAAGACGATTACCGCGTTAGTTAAACAGCTGCGTAAGGCAACGGGGCCGAAAGCCCGGCTTGCGGTGCTTATCAATAACCTTGGCGGAACATCTGCGCTGGAAATGGCCCTGCTGACGAAAGAGCTGGTGCATTCAGAACTCAAAGAGCAAATCGACTATTTGATTGGCCCAGGCGCACTGGTGACTGCCTTAGATATGAAAGGGTTCTCGCTTTCTGCCATCGCGCTTAATGAGACATTTATCGAAGCGTTGCAGGCCGATGTTGAAACTGCGGGCTGGCAACCGCTGGTGAAACTCGACCCAATGCCGCTGCAAAAGCACCGCGTGATCCACGGCGGAACCCATGCGAAACCGTCGGAAAACGACGCCGTTAAAGCGCTGGTCGCCACCATTACCCGCACGCTTATCGAGCAGGAAGATGCATTGAATGCGCTGGATGCCAAAGTGGGCGATGGCGATACCGGCTCGACGTTCGCGCTGGGGGCGAGGGAAATCGCGCAGCTTAACGATGACGGCAAGCTGCCATTAAACGACACGGCGGCACTGCTGGAATTAATAGGCGAGCGTTTAGCCACGGTCATGGGCGGTTCGAGCGGCGTGTTGATGTCGATTTTCTTTACCGCCAGCGGGCAGGAAGTCGCTAAAAAGCAGCCTCTTGCCAACGCTTTACTGTTTGGGCTTGAGCAGATGAAACGTTACGGCGGCGCTGATTTAGGCGATCGCACCCTAATCGACGCGTTGCAGCCCGCGCTCGAAGCCTTGAAAAACAGCGACCTCAGTGCTGCGGTGACGGCTGCGAATAAAGGGGCAGAAGCTACCGCGCAGATGCAAAAAGCTAACGCCGGGCGCTCATCATACGTGAACAGCGAAAACCTTAATGGGGTGAAAGACCCCGGTGCGGTGGCGATTGCGGCGGTGTTTGCAGGAATGAAGTGATTGTGTCGATTTTGCAGGGTGGATAAGCGCTAGCGTCATCCACCCTTTTCCCCGGTTAAGCCTGGCCACTTAACGCCATTTGCGTCAACCAAAGCCGCGTATCAAACTCAAGCTGATGATATTGCGGCTCCATATGGCAGCACAGCGAGTAAAACGCCTTGTTGTGATCCTTCTCTTTCAGGTGTGCCAGCTCGTGAACCACAATCATGCGTAAAAAGGCTTCTGGCCCATTTTTAAACACCGTTGCCACGCGAATCTCCGCTTTAGCTTTCAGCTTATTTCCCTGAACGCGCGACACCGCCGTGTGCAAACCCAACGCATTATTCAGCACATGAATTTTGCTGTCATACGCCACTTTATTAATCGGCGGCGCATTGCGCAGAAACTGGTTCTTCAAATCTTGCGTCCAGGCATACAGCGCTTTGTCGGTGGTGATGTTGTGCGTATCCGGGTAGCGTTTTTGCAGCACTTCGCCCAGACGTTGTTCCGCAATCAGGGTACGAACCTGCGAGAGCAAATGTTCCGGATATCCCTGCAGATAAGTTAAATTGCTCATGAGTTCTCTCTTGCTTGACGTCTTTCAAAAGGCAGTTTGGAAAAAAAAGGGTATACTCACGCCCCCATTCGGGGATTAGCCGAAATTTTACCATCCAGGAGGGCCGATGAGCCAATTAGACAACGGTTTCCGTTCACTGACACTAAAACGTTTTCCAGAAACGGACGACGTTAACCCACTACAGGCGTGGGAAGCTGCCGATGATTATCTTTTGCAGCAACTGGACGAAATCGAAATCAGTGGCCCGGTCCTGATTTTTAATGACAATTTCGGGGCGCTGTCTTGCGTGCTGGCTGAACACAAGCCATATAGCATCAGCGACTCGTATCTTAGCGAACTGGCTATCCGTGAGAACCTGCGCGAGAACGGCATCGTTGAGTCCAACGTCACGTTCCTCGATAGCACTGCGAAATATCCGCAAGCTCCGGCCGTGGTTCTGATTAAGATCCCTAAAACCTTAGCTTTGCTCGAACAGCAATTGCGCGCCCTGCATGAAGTCGTGACGCCTGAAACTCGCATTATTGCGGGTGCTAAAACGCGTGATATTCACAACTCCACTATCGAGTTGTTCGAAAAAATCATCGGGCCGACCACCACCACATTGGCGTGGAAAAAAGCGCGTTTGATCAACGCAACGTTCAGCGCACCGGTTCTGAAAGACACCGCAGAAACCCTGAGCTGGAAGCTGGAAGGCACGCCGTGGACGATTCACAACCACGCAAACGTCTTTTCCCGCACCGGTCTGGATATCGGCGCACGCTTCTTTATCGAGAATTTGCCAACCAATCTGGAAGGTGAAATTGTCGATTTAGGTTGCGGTAATGGCGTGATTGGCCTGCATCTGCTTGAGCAAAACCCAGAAGCGAAAGTGGTATTTGTTGATGAGTCACCGATGGCCGTTTCCTCAAGCCGTCTGAACGTTGAAACCAACATGCCGGAAAACCTGGATCGTTGCGAGTTTATGATTAACAACGCATTGTCAGGTGTGGAGCCGTACCGCTTTAACACGATTCTGTGTAACCCGCCGTTCCATCAACAGCACTCTTTGACCGATCAGGTGGCGTGGGAAATGTTCCACCATGCGCGTCGTTGTCTGCAAAATGGCGGCGAGCTGTACATCGTTGCTAACCGCCATCTGGATTACTATCACAAACTGAAAAAGATCTTCGGTAACTGCGACACCGTTGCCACCAACAAGAAATTTGTGGTGCTGAAAGCGGTGAAACTAGGCCGTAATCGTTAAGAGCTAAATTTCCAGCGCTAAACGGGTGCCCTGCGCGATTGCGCGTCGGGCATCCAGTTCCATCGCCACATCCGCTCCACCAATCAAATGCAGCGTTTTCCCCAGTTCGCGCAACGGTTGCGCCAGTTCACGACGCGAATCTTGCCCGGCGCAAATAATCACGTTATCCACGGCTAATGTCTGTGGTTCTCCACCTACCGTAATGTGCAAACCTTCGTCGTCTATGCGTTCATAAGTCACGCCCGCCAGCATTTTTACGCCGCGTGCCAGCAGCGTTGTGCGGTGGATCCAGCCTGTTGTTTTGCCTAAACCTTCGCCCGGTTTACTGGTTTTACGTTGCAACATAACAATCTTGCGCGGGCTTTTGTGCAGTTGAGCACCTTCCGGGCGTAACCCACCCGCATGCTGCAGGCTGGTGTCGATACCCCATTCCACGCAAAACTCAGCAATATTCTGGCTGGTGGATTCTCCTTCCTGGCTCAGATACATCGCGGTATCAAAGCCAATACCTCCGGCACCAATAATCGCCACGCGGTCACCCACCGGAGCTTTCTCACGCAGCACGTCGATATAATTCAGAACTTTAGGATGCATGATCCCGTCAATAAGCGGCAGACGCGGCTCGATACCGCAGGCGAGAATAATCTCGTCGAACTCTTTAAGCAGTGGGGCGGTGACGTACTGATTCAGGCGAACTTCAACGCCCGTAATCCCTAACATGCGACGGTAGTAGCGCAGCGTTTCGTAAAACTCCTCTTTGCCGGGAATTTGCTTGGCGATGTTAAATTGCCCGCCAATTTCCGAAGCGGCATCAAATAGCGTCACTTTGTGGCCGCGTGCTGCGGCGTTGACAGCAAAAGCTAATCCCGCTGGGCCAGCGCCGACCACGGCCAGATTTTTACGAACCGATGCCGGAACAACGGGCATTTTGGTTTCGTGGCAGGCGCGAGGATTCACCAGGCAGGAGGTGACTTTGCCGAGGAAAATCTGATCCAGACACGCCTGGTTGCAGCCAATACAGGTATTGATTTCATCTTCGCGACCTTGCTGCGCTTTAGAAACAAACTCGGCATCGGCGAGGAATGGCCGCGCCATCGACACCATATCGGCATCGCCATCAGCAAGGATCTTCTCGGCAGTTTGCGGATCGTTAATTCGGTTGGTAGTGACGAGTGGGATCGATACCAGCCCTTTCAGTTTGCGCGTCACCCAGCTAAATGCCCCGCGAGGAACTGGCGTGGCAATAGTTGGAATTCGCGCTTCATGCCAGCCGATACCGGTGTTAATCAACGTCGCACCTGCTTTTTCGATAGCTTTGGCAAGCTCTACGGCTTCGTCAAAGGTGCCGCCGCCATCGACTAAATCCAGCATCGACAGGCGATATATAATAATGAAATTCGCGCCAACTTTTTCGCGTACCGCACGCACGACTTCGATGGCAAAACGCATACGCCGCGAGTAATCGCCGCCCCATTCGTCGTCGCGCTGGTTGGTTCTGGCCGCCAGAAACTGGTTAATCAGATAGCCTTCGGAACCCATGATTTCGACGCCGTCGTATCCAGCCTGTTGCGCCAGGCTCGCGCATTGAGCGAACTCTTCAATCAGGGTCAGGATTTCTTCGTGGCTCAACGCGTGAGGTTTAAAGCGGTTAATCGGTGCCTGAATGGCAGAGGGAGCGACCGGGTTGGGTTGGTAGCTATAACGCCCGGTATGCAGAATTTGCAGCGCAATTTTGCCGCCTTCACGGTGCACGGCTTCGGTCACAACTTGATGATGGGCAAGCTGGCTTGCGTCATTGAGCACCGCGCCGCTTTCCACGCCAACGCCCGAAGGTGAAGGGGCAACGCCGCCCGTGACAATCAACGCCACACCATGGCGTGCGCGCTCGGCATAAAAGGCCGCTAAACGTTCGGCACCGTTTGGGTGCTCTTCAAGTCCGGTGTGCATCGAACCCATGAGCACTCGGTTTTTAAGCTGGGTGAAACCCAGGTCCAGCGGGGCAAACAGCGACGGATAGCTCATATTCTCTTCCTGCAGGGTCATTATTATTATGTGGTCGGATGAGTTAGTAATTTAGCGGGAAGCAGAGAAAATGGGGGAAAGTTGTCGAATGATTGTGATGGGAATCAAAAAACGCAGGTGTTTTTTGGCTGCTGACTTTTCCTGCCCGGTTCCGTCAAAGTTACGAATTTGCGTTTTTCTATTCATAAATAACCTTTTTAAATGGTTTTTTTATTATATATAAGAGATTTACATTCACACCAATTATTAATTTGCAGACGCTTTTGTTTTTTATTTAATTCAGTGTGATAAAGCTACGATTATGACAAATTACAGTTTTGAGATGGCCAGTTAATATTGCTATGTTATTTTTCGTTAAAACCATTAAAGATTTTTATTATTTGAGTTGATTTATTAATGAGTGCTCACGCATTCGTGTGGATTTTATAAAACTGATAAGGATATGTAATGAGAATAACAGCATTAGCACTGTTAATAGCCGCTATTTTTTCAAGTGGCGCAATAGCCTCAACAAATGAATCAGCCCTGGAACAGCGTTTGAATCAATTAGAGAAACGCCTAATAGCCGCCGAAAACCGCGCTGCCAGTGCAGAAGCTGAAATCCAACAAATGAAAGCGACACCACCGCCAGTCGCGGCAACCGCACCGGTTGCTGTAGTGAGCGAACAATCTGTTAATAGTAAAGCCGATAATCAATCGCCTAAATTAACCTTAAGCGGCTATGGCGACCTTAAAATATATGGCGATGTGGAATTTAATATGGATGCCGACAGCCACAGTAATGGCCTGACATCTGTTCGTCGCAGTGCCAATACTAATTGGGCCGATGGCACTAACGAGCGTTGGGATATTAATGGTCGTATTCTGCTTGGCTTTGATGGTTATCGCCGTATGGATGATGGTAATTTTGCCGGGTTCAGCGCGCAACCGTTAGCCGATTTAACCGGCCATATGAATCTTGATGATGCGACATTCTTCTTTGGTCATGAGAACGACTGGAAAATTAAAGTGGGCCGCTTTGAAGCCTACGATATGTTCCCGCTCAACCAGGATACCTTTGTTGAATATTCCGGTAATACGGCGAACGATCTTTACGGTGATGGTTACGGCTACATTTACATGATGAAAGAAGGGCGCGGGCGTAGTGATACGGGCGGAAACTTCCTCATGAGTAAAACTATCGACAACTGGTATTTTGAGCTTAATACCCTGCTGGAAAATGGCACTTCTCTGTATCAGGACAAGTCATATCACGGTAATGAAATGGTGGACGATAAAAACGTGGCGTATGTCCGCCCCGTCATTTCCTGGTCTGAAGGCGCGTTCTCTGCCGCCGCGGCGATGGAAGCGCAAGTGGTTGATAACGCATATGGTTATAAAGATGCTAACGGTCAGATGGTCGATCAATCCAACCGCACTGGTTACGGCCTGACGATGACCTGGAACGGGCAGAAAAACGACCCGGATAACGGCATTGTCGCTAACCTGAATACCGCCTATATGGACGCCAGTGATGAAACCGACTTCACCGCAGGGGTGAACGCCTTATGGCAGAATTTCGAGCTTGGTTATATTTATGCGCACAACGATATTGATAAGTTTGATGTGACCAACGCGGTGGAAAACTGCGACAGCGATTGCTGGATAACCAACGCCGGGAGTTATGACATCCATACCATTCACTCTTCGTATCTCTTCCCGAACGTCATGGGCATGAAGAACTTTAATATTTACTTGGGGACTTACGTATCGTGGGTCAGTGCGGATCAGGACTCCAGCGATGGCAGCGATAACACCCGCTATGGCGGGCGTGTGAGATTCAAATATTACTTCTAATGTGGGCTGTAAGCGCAACTCTCTTCGTAGGTCGGATAAGCAGCCGCGTCATCCGACAAAACTCACCCTCTCCCTCAGGGCTGTCTCTTAGTCACATCTTTGTGAGAAGGGAGACAGTTCCGTTCACCCGATGTTCATTGTTTCATATAGCCACTGAACTGGTGAACGTCTTAGGGTGACCACCGTCGTCACCCTAAGAACCCGGACTCCCGGCAAATCAATCGCCGCAAGCGGTAAACACCGTTTTTCACCCAACATTCGCGGTCGTTCGCGACTCGTTCCAGACGATCGCTCACTCACGTGGCTCCCGGCCACGTGACCCCGACTGAAGGGTAAAAACGGTGCGATTGAAGCCGGAACACAAGGTCAACGTCAAAACCTAAAGACCACACCGAGCCGGTTTTGACCTTGTACCCGGTATAAATTGCCCCAGTGTTCCCCAGAAGTCAGGGTTGAGCTGCCGGGAGCAGCGAAAGTGAGCGATCGTCAGGAACGAATCGCGAACGACCCTGAACGTTGGGGATAAGCTGGGGTTTACCGCGCAGCGGCAATTTAATGGCCGGGCGACGGGGTCGCCAGGGGGATGTCGTTATCCCACTGGCACGTTCACCGTTTTCTGGAATTAAAGAGATAACAGAACGCACGGGTGAACGGAAAATCAACGAGGCTTACAGGTCTCACCCTGACAAAATGCCCGGGTGAGTTGTGTATAAGAGACAGCCCTCAGGGAGAGGGTCGGGGAGAGGGCATCACCAACCCCGGCGCTTGCCACATTGACGTCGTCAAACCGCTATCAACCAGCGTGAGCTGATCGGCATATACCTTCATCCACTTGCGTTTCATCTCGTCATACAACTCACGATGCGCCAGGTTCGGCGTAAACTCGTGTTGCCATTGCACCAGCCGTTCGCCAGCATCTGCCAGATTATTGAATATCCCGGCACCGACGCCCGCCGCAATCGCACACCCCAGCGCTGTCGCCTCTTTCACCACCGGCACGCGTACTGGCAAACCGGTTACATCGCTCAGAATCTGGCTCCACAAAGCCCCTTTCGATCCGCCGCCAGCAAACACCAGCGATTCAAATTTAATGCCTGAAAAACCGGATATTTGCTCGAGATTGCAGGCCGAAACAATCGCTGCATTCTCTTCGAGGGCCCTGAACAGCGTCGATTTATTGCATTTTTCTGGGTCGATGGAGAGGTTAATAAACGACGGTGCAGCGTGATACCACTGCTTGAAATGCATCGCGTCGGAGAAAATCGGCATCACGCCGTGAGAGCCAGCAGGCACCCGCGCCGCCATCTCTTCGAGCAGGGCGTAAGTGTCCACGCCAAGCCTTTCTGCCAGCAGCTTTTCTTCGGCACAAAAGGCATCCCGGAACCAGCGCATGGTCAGACCGGTAAAGAAGCTAATGGACTCCGCTTGCACCATGTTGCTGATAACGTGCGGATTAATGCGAATATTCATATCCGGATCGGTTTTGATCGCGGGCAGATTCACTACCTGCTGCCAGAACGTGCCGCCTAAAACTGCCGCTTGCCCGGCGCGAACCACACCCAGCCCTACACAACCGAGCTGCACATCGCCGCCGCCCATCACGACCGGCGTGCCTGCCAGCAAACCACTTTGTTGCGCTGCTTCCTGCGTCACGCCACCCAGCACGGTGCCGGTTTCTTTCACTGGTGAGAGAATGTCGGCGCGCAATCCGGCCATATCCATTAAGGCAGGCTGCCAGTCGCGAGTCGCCAGATCCAACATGCCAGTGGTACCCGCGTTAGAAGGATCCACCGCCAACTCGCCGCTCAGTTTCGCTGCCAGCCAGTCGCTAATCATCGTGACGGTTGCCGCCTGGCGATAAATATCAGGCCGATGGTGTGCAAGCCATAGCAGGCGCGGCATAGCGCTTAACGCCAGCGTCTGGCCGGAAACCTGGTAAACTTCGGATTCAAACTGGAAATCGTGGATCTCTTTAAGCTCGGAGACTTCACGGCTGGCGCGGGCATCCACGTTGGCACATGCCCATATAGGATCGCCGTTACGATCGTAAAGCACGATCCCTTCACGCATCGAGCAGCAAGCGACGGCACTAATTGCACCTGGGGGAAGATGCGCTTTTTGCAGCGCATCGCGAATACATTGGCAGGCAAGCTGCCAGTTGGTGGTGAGATCAAACTCCATCGAGCCGGGAACATCGGCAACACTTAAGTGCTTCCATTCAGCCTGGCCGACGGCAATCTGGTGGCCTGAAGTATCAAAGATAACGGCGCGAATACTCCCCGTTCCGGCGTCCAGCGCTAATAAATAACTCATGAACACTTCCCCGCAGCTTATGGCGCGGGGTTAATCAGCTAACGCTAACACCGCCCGCGCAGTCTCTTCTTCCGTCACCAGGCCGTTGATACGCAGGCCACGAAGTGCGGCATAAATAGCGTCCGCTTTATCCACGCCCCCCGCAACACCGACAATTGTCGGGAGATGCGCCAGGTCGTCGAGCGTTACGCCAAGCAATTCACGATGGATTTCCAGACCTTCCACCAGTTCGCCATCCGCTTGCAGGAAATAACCCAGAATATCGCCCACCGCACCTTTGCGGGCGTACATCAGTTGTTCGCCCTCGCTGATATAACCCGAGCGCAAAATGGTGGCATCGCGTTTTTGGTTGATAGCGCCAATGCCGACAACCGCAACATCTGCGGCGGTCGCCGCGAGGATCACGTCGCGCACGCTCGATTCCATACGTAAGATCTCAGCCACCTGCGGCGATGAAACCCGCAGAGGGGCGGGGATCATGCTCACGCTGCACGCCGCATCTAACTGGCCGATGCCGGTCATGTACGGGCCAACGCCGCCGGAAAGCGTCACCAGGCGAATCTGCTGTGAGCCGATAAACCCGCTCAAATGCTGGAGGCAATTCATGGTCGCTTCGCCAAAGCCCACTGCCAGTAATTGCCCCGGTTCCAGAATGCCCATCAGCGATTGCGCAGCGCCAATGCCTAAGCGCGTATTCATCGGGGGCGTGTTATGCGCCGGAAGCACTCGCGCAATCTTAAGACCGAAACGCTGCTGCAATTGGGTTTCCAGCGCCAGGCAGCCCTCAAAACGCGAGTTAATCTGCACCCGAATGACACCGGACTGACGCCCCTTTTCCAGCAGACGCGAAATCTTCAAACGAGGCAGCCCAAGCCTTTCACCGATATCGTTCTGCGTCAGGCCATCGTGGTAATAAGACCAGGCCACACGCGCCAGCAACTCTTCTTCTGCCATCGGCAAGGCGGCTAACTTGCCTTCTTCTGCTGCTCGTTTATCGCTCATAAGTGAACTCTTATTAAAATTTAGATCATATGTTCGAGAGTGCGGGATAAGAAAATGTGAAGCGCACGGCAAAAAGATCATTTTCAGATGCAAATGGTTTAGCTGATCTATTTAAAAATTTTGTGATCTCCGCCCTGTTGTAAAAATTATCCGGCGTCTACGCTTTTGAACATTATTAATTCAAATTCTCTTTTGTTCAATTGTGGAGTGAAAATGCCCAACACCACCGCAATGCTTGCAGCCCGCAAAATTAGCAAACAGTTTTCAGGCGTGAATGTTCTGAAAGATATTGATTTTGCTCTGTATGCCGGGCAGGTCCACGCATTATTGGGCGGTAATGGGGCAGGGAAATCGACCCTGATGAAGATTTTCGCTGGCGTCGAAACGCCGGATAGCGGTGAACTGAATATCCACGGCAAAGCATTTGGGCGACTGAAACCCGGCCAGGCGCACGAACTGGGAATTTATCTGGTGCCGCAGGAGCCGATGCTTTTTCCCAACCTCACCGTGCGCGAAAACATTCTGTTTCGTCTGCCTAAGGCGCGCGATGTGGAAAAACGGCTGCAAGAGAAAATGACCCAGCTGGAATGCCAGATCCCGCTTTATGCCGCTGCCAGCACGCTGGAAGTTGCCGATCAACAAATGGTCGAGATCCTGCGCGGTTTGATGCACGAAGCGAAGATCCTGATCCTCGATGAACCTACCGCATCCCTGACTCCCGGTGAAACCGATCGCTTGTTCCGCCAGATCCGCGCGCTGCAAAATCTGGGCGTCGGCATTGTTTTTATCTCCCACAAGCTGCCCGAAATTCGCCAGATCGCCAGCCACATTTCTGTGATGCGCGACGGTGCCGTGGTGCTACAGGGCGAAACAGCGCAGCTGCTCGATGAGCAACTGATCAACGCCATGACTCCTGGCGATAAACAGCACAAGCTGAGTGATACGCAAAAACTGTGGCTGGCGCTGCCGGGAAACCGCCGTACCGAAGCGCAGGATTTCCCGGTGCTGCGCGTAGAAGAACTCACCGGCGAAGGATTTATCGATCTTAGTTTCGAGTTGTATGCAGGCGAGATCGTCGGCCTGGCGGGTCTGGTGGGATCGGGGCGCACCGAACTGGCGGAAACGCTCTACGGTTTGCGCCCGGTGCGCGGTGGCCGCATCTATTTAGAAAATCGTGAAATCAGCGGCGATCGCACCAAATCACGCCTCGATCGCGGGCTAATTTATCTCCCCGAAGACCGGCAGGTTTCCGGATTATTTCTCGATGCGCCGATCCGTTGGAACACCGTCGCACTAAACGAGCCGAGCGTGTGGCAACAAAGCAAACGCGAAGCGGCGGTGGTGGAACGTTATCACCGGGCGCTGGGGATCAAACTCAATAACGCCGAGCAAACCGTGCGCACGCTGTCCGGCGGCAACCAGCAAAAAGTCCTGCTGGCACGCTGTCTCGAAGCCAACCCACTGCTGCTGATCATTGATGAGCCAACCCGTGGCGTTGATGTCGCCGCCCGGGCTGATATCTATCAGCTGATCAAAAGTGTGGCGGCACAAAACGTGGCGGTGCTGATGATCTCCTCCGATCTCGATGAGTTCAGCGGGCTGGCGGACAGAGTGCTGGTGATGCATCAGGGCGCGATGAATGGCGAGTTACGCAAACCATCGATCACCGTCGAGAGAATGATGAGCATGGCGTTTGGCGGAGGTAAAGCATGAAAACCTTGCTGCGTAACCGCGAACTGAGCGCGCTACTGGCGATCGTGATTTTGTTTGGCGTGCTGGTGGCGCTCAACCACAGCTATTTCAGTCTGCAAACCTTAAGCATGATCTTCACCAGCGCACAGATCCTGATCCTGCTGGCGGTGGGCGCGTCGATGGTGATGCTGACGCGCAATATCGATGTCTCGGTAGGATCGACCGTTGGCCTGTGTGCGATCGCCGTTGGGGTAGCGCTCAACAGTGGTTACAGCTTGCCGGTGTCGATGCTCTTTGCGCTGGGGATTGGCGCGGTGGCGGGTTTCTTCAACGGGGTGTTAGTGGTCTGGCTGCGCATTCCGGCGATCGTCGCCACACTAGGGACGCTCGGGCTGTATCGCGGCGGCATGTTGTTGTGGACCGGTGGCAAATGGATTGAAGGTTTACCCGCCAGCCTGAAATCGCTGTCCGAACCTATCGCTATCGGGATTTCGCCGCTCGGTTTTATGGTGTTGTTTTTGGTCGCTGTCGCCGCCTGGATGTTCTCACGGACGGCCTTCGGGCGCGATTTCTACGCGGTGGGCGATAATCTTGCCGCCGCCCGTCAGCTTGGGGTCGCGGTGAACCGCACCCGTCTTTTAGCCTTCACTTTCAACGGCATGCTGGCGGCCATCGCCGGGATTATTTTTGCTGCGCAAATTGGTTTTGTCCCCAATCAAACCGGCAGCGGGCTGGAAATGAAAGCCATCGCTGCTTGCGTGCTGGGCGGGATTTCATTACTCGGCGGCACTGGCACCGTGATTGGGGCGTTTCTTGGCGCGTTTTTCCTCACGCAAATCGACACCGTGTTAGTGCTGTTCAAACTCCCGGCCTGGTGGAATGACTTTATCGCCGGGCTGGTTTTGCTCGGCGTTTTGGTGCTGGACGGGCGCTTACGCCAGGCCCTGGCGCGTCATCAGCGGGCGCAGAAATACAGCCGCTTTGTACCGCCGCTGCCGGGGGCTAAAAACGTGCGGCCTTTTCCCCGCAAGAAGAAGGATGTGGCGTAAATGAGCAAGCTGAAACTTAACTGGGAAGTGGCGCTATTGCTGATTCTGGTGGCAGAAATTCTGCTGTTCGGTGCCATTAATCCACGCATGCTGGACGTCAATATGCTGCTGTTTAGCACCAGCGATTTTATCTGCATTGGCATTGTGGCGCTGCCGCTAACACTTGTGATCATTAGCGGTGGCATTGATATTTCGCTCGGTTCAACCATCGGCCTGTGCGCCATTGCGTTGGGCGTGATGCTCCAGGCGGGCTTGCCGATTGCGCTGGCGATTATTCTCACGCTCGCCGTCGGCCTGTTGTGCGGAGTGTTTAACGCAGCCCTCATTCACTACACCGGTATCAGCCCGCTGGTTATCACGCTCGGCACGCTTTATCTGTACGGCGGCGCGGCACTTTTGCTTTCGGGTATGGCGGGAGCGACAGGTTATGAAGGCATCGGTGGCTTCCCGGATGCCTTCACTAATTTCGCCAACCTGACACTTTTCGGCCTGCCGATTCCGCTGGTGATGTTCGCGGTGATCACGCTGCTGTTCTGGCTGCTGACGCACCGCGCACGCTTTGGTCGCCATATTTTCTTGATTGGTCAAAACCCGCGTGCAGCGCGTTATGCCGCGTTGCCAGTCAACGGCTCGCTGTACGGTGTGTACGGCATGGTGGGGCTGGCGTCGGCGATTGCCGCCATCGTGCTGGTGTCATATTTCGGCTCGGCGCGCTCCGATTTAGGGCGCGATTTGTTAATGCCAGCGTTAACGGCGGCGGTGCTGGGCGGGGCGAATATTTATGGCGGTTCCGGTTCGATTTTAGGCACCGCGCTGGCGGCGTTATTAGTGGGGTATTTGCAACAAGGTTTACAGATGGCTGGCGTGCCTAATCAGGTATCGAGTGCGTTGTCCGGTGCGCTGTTGATTGTGGTGGTCATTGGTCGTTCGGTGAGTTTGCACCGCGAATATTTACAGGCGGCGTGGCGTCGTTTGCGCGGTAACAGAAAACTAACGGGAGTTTGATTATGAAGCAGACAACAAAACGCGCCCTGCAACTCAGTGCATGGGCCTTAGCCTTTGGTGTGGTGAGCGCACAGGCCGCCGACCGAATCGCCTTTATCCCAAAACTGGTCGGCGTAGGCTTCTTTACCAGCGGGGGTAATGGCGCGATGCAAGCGGGTAAAGACCTCGGCGTGCCGGTGACGTATGACGGCCCAACTGAACCGAGCGTCTCCGGCCAGGTGCAGCTCATCAACAACTTCGTTAACCAGGGCTACAACGCGATTATTGTCTCGGCGGTATCGCCAGACGGTTTATGTCCGGCGCTGAAACGCGCCATGCAGCGCGGGGTAAAAGTGCTGACCTGGGATTCTGACACCAAACCTGAGTGCCGCAGTATTTACATCAACCAGGGCACGCCGCAACAGCTTGGCGGCATGCTGGTGGATATGGCTGCTAAACAGGTGACAAAACCTGCCGCCAAAGTGGCGTTCTTCTACTCAAGCCCAACGGTGACGGATCAAAACCAGTGGGTGAAAGAGGCGAAAGCCAAAATTGCGAAGGATCATCCAGAATGGGAAATCGTCACCACCCAGTTTGGCTATAACGACGCGACTAAATCGCTGCAAACCGCCGAAGGTATTCTGAAAGCGTACCCGGATCTGGATGCGATCATTGCCCCGGATGCGAACGCACTGCCTGCCGCCGCGCAGGCTGCTGAAAACCTGAAACGCACTAATGTGGCGATCGTCGGCTTTAGTACGCCAAACGTGATGCGCCCGTATGTTGAGCGCGGAACGGTGAAAGCTTTCGGCCTGTGGGACGTGGTACAGCAGGGTGAAATTGCGGTCAACGTCGCAAATACCATGCTGAAAAAGGGCGATCTTAACGTGGGTGATAGCGTGGAAGTGGCGAAAATCGGCAGTCTGAAAGTCGAGCCAAATAGCGTGCAGGGTTATCAATATGAAGCCAAAGGCAACGGTATTGTGCTGCTGCCGGAGCGTGTGGTGTTCACCAAAGAGAACATCGGCAAATACGATTTCTGAGGGAGGAAAAATGGCAGATCTTGACGATATCAGAGAAGGTAAAGACTACGGCATTGGCCGCCCTCAGGAGAACAAAGCGTTTTACCTGAAGGGCAGCGGGGCGCTGGATTGGGGGATGCAATCGCGCCTGGCGCGGATATTTAACCCCGACTCCGGGCGCACCGTCATGTTGGCCTTCGATCACGGCTATTTCCAGGGGCCGACCACCGGCCTTGAACGTATCGATTTATCTATTGCGCCGCTGTTCCCGGAAACCGATGTGCTGATGTGCACGCGTGGTATTTTGCGCAGCGTGGTGCCGCCAGCCACGAACAAACCAGTGGTGTTGCGGGCCTCGGGCGGGAATTCAATTCTCAGCGAACTGTCGCGCGAAAGTGTGGCGGTGACGATGGAAGATGCGCTGCGCCTGAACGCCTGCGCGGTGGCTGCACAAATTTATATCGGCAGCGAATACGAACATCAGTCGATCAACAACATTATCAAGCTGGTGGACGAAGGCACGCGTTATGGGATCCCGACTCTGGCTGTCACCGGTGTGGGTAAAGAGATGGCGCGAGATGCGCGCTATTTCTCCCTCGCCAGCCGAATTGCCGCAGAAATCGGGGCGCAGTTTGTGAAAACCTATTTTGTTGAAGAAGGGTTCGAGAAAGTGACGGCCAGTTGCCCGGTGCCGATTGTTATCGCCGGAGGGAAAAAATTGCCGGAACAAGAAGCGCTGGATATGTGCTTCCGGGCCATTGACCAGGGCGCATCGGGCGTGGACATGGGGCGCAATATCTTCCAGTCAGACGCGCCACTTGCGATGTTAAAAGCGGTGAAAAAAGTGGTGCATGAGAATGTTTCGGCCCGGGATGCGTATCAGTTCTGGCTCGATGAAAAACATCATGGAGGCAAGGCATGAACGTGACGCTGGTGGAGATTAATATCAAACCGGAACGGGTCGATGAGTTTATGGATGTGTTCCGCGCCAATCACGAAGGGTCCATCAACGAGCCGGGGAATCTGCGTTTCGATGTGTTGCAGGATCCGGATGTGGCGACACGGTTTTATATCTACGAGGCGTATCAGAACGACGAAGCAGTGCTGGCGCATAAGCAGACGCCGCATTACTTAGCGTGCGTTGAGAAGCTGGATGGGATGATGTCGGAACCGCGTAAGAAACGGAGTTTTGTGGGGTTATTGCCATAGGAGATGGCTGTCTCTTAGTCAGATCTATATGAGCCAGGTGAAGGTTCCGTTCACTTAATTTTCAGTGGCTTATGAAACCACCGAAACGGTGAACGTGCAAAGGGTGCTACCGCAGCACCCTTTGCAATCCCGGCTCCCGGCGTTTAAATCGCCGCTGCGCGGTAAACCTCCGTTTTTCCTTTCAGTCCCAGGGTCGGTTGTGACTCGCTCCCGGCGATCACAACCTCTCGCCGTTCCCGACGGCTCGACCCGGCCTTCCAGTCAATACGGAGGCGATTTATGCCGGACTCAAGGTCAACGTCAAAAGCTAAGGTCAAAAGCCGAACCGGTTTTGACTTTGCCCCCGGCATAAATTGCCCCGGCGCCAGGATTATCAAGGAGAGGGCGTTCTCTCCTTGATACGGTCACCGTTAAAGTGGTTGCAGAGATAACCAGACGTTCGGGTGAGCGGAAATTAACGAGGATGACAGATCTCACCCCGGCAAGTTGCCAGACTGAGATCTGTATAAGAGAAAGTTTAAGGATGAAGAATCGGATTAATGTTCTTCTGTCACAACCGCATCTGGCTGAGTCACTCTCAAACTCGCGAGGGCCTTCCTCGCACAGCCCAACACATGTTCACACTGCTCAATCGTGATAGTCAGCGGTGGCTCAATGCGAATAGTTTTCGCATTGTTGAGCGTCCCGGCGACCAGCACCTGCTGGCGGAACATTTCACTGGCAAAGTTATAGCCAATTTCGTTGTCGCTAAACTCGATGGCAATCAGCAAACCTTGTCCACGCGCATCGACAACCCGTTCCGGGAACTCACGTTTCAGAGCCTGGAAGCCATCCACCAAAAGTTGCCCTTTCTGCTGCGCCTGAGCGGGAAGATTTTGCTCAAGCAGAACATGAATAGTCGCAAGCGCTGCCGCACAGGCCAACGGGTTGCCGCCAAAGGTGGTGGTGTGCAGGAAAGGATTATCAAATAGCACAGAGAACACTTCTTCTGTCGCAACCGTTGCGCCAATCGGCATTACGCCGCCGCCGAGTGCTTTGGCGAGGCATAAAATATCAGGCTGTACGTTTTCATGTTCGCAGGCGAACATTTTGCCCGTACGTCCCATGCCGGTTTGCACTTCGTCGAAAATCAGCAGTGCGCCAAATTCATCGCACAGTTTACGAACCGCTGGCAAATACCCAAGTGGTGGGATAATCACGCCGCCTTCGCCCTGAATAGGCTCAAGGATCACGGCTGCGACATCATCACCGGTTTTACGGCATTCGCTGAGCATAGTGCGTAACGCGTCGATATTGCCAAACGGCACATGCCGGAAGCCCGGAAGCAGCGGCATAAACGGTTTACGGAAAGCGGCTTTTGCTGTTGCGGACAATGCCCCAAGAGATTTGCCATGAAACGCGCCAGAGGCTGCGATAAAGGTAAATTTCCCTCGTGGAGATTGATACGCTTTGGCGAGTTTAATCGCCGCTTCAACCGATTCTGTCCCGCTGTTGCTAAAGAAGCTGTATTTGAGTTTGCCCGGAGTGAGTGTCGCAAGCGTTTTGGCAAGCATCGCCCGTAAAGGGTCGAGCAGCTCCTGACTGTGCAGGGGTTGTTTTTCTAGCTGATGCTGTACGGCGGATACCACTGTTGGATTACGGTGCCCCACGTTAAAAATGCCGAACCCACCCAGACAATCTAAATATTCCTTACCCTGGGTGTCGACAAGCGTATTCAGACTGCTCGCTTGCCACTCTACGGCTCCGTAATCCCCGCCGGCGGTCACTGATTTGCGATACTCAAGAAAACCCGGATTCACATGCTGTTGGAAGTTTTCGATAACCTCTCGATTTAGCGCTTTCATCTCCTCATGGCTGAGTGTCTTCTTTTCGATGATGTTCAGAGCGTGCGCTGTGCAGGCAAGAGCCGAAGCGCTAGTAGGTAACCTGTTCAAAATGTGCTCCTGGAAATGACGTATCACGCGATACACAAAATAAGTATTGCAGGGAATACGCCACTTCGCTTCCCCTAAACAAAATCGGGATAAACGATCTGGGGGAATTGCGATTGCGTAATAATTAATCACAAAGAGTCACGTTTTGCGGTTAAATATCCTGGTCTGGAGCGGCTTTGCTATGGGATATCTGGTTTTTTTGCACCATAACCATGCGTCGTGCTGCTTATTGGTGCGATGACGCCATGTTGCCGCTTACGCGGCGTCAAAGCGGTGCTCTCCGCGAACCAGAGCAGCGCGGTCGAACTCATGCTGTATCGCACCGTCCGCCATATACGCCGCACGGTCTGACATGTGCGCAATCACATCCGCGTCGTGGCTGACCAGCAAATAAGTCATGCCAAACTGATGTTTCAGGCGGTTGAGCAAATTGAGAATTTCCGCCTGCACCGACATATCCAGCGCGGATGTGGGTTCATCGAGCAGCAGGATTTTAGGGCGCAGTAGCAGCGCACGCGCAATAGCCACACGCTGGCGTTGCCCGCCGGAAAACTGATGCGGATAACGCTTCATGGCATCGACGGGCAATCCAACCTGAACCAACGCTTCTTCCATGCGCTCGGTGATATTCGCCTCGCCATGAATTTTCAGCGGTTCGGCCAGCGTCCGGTAAATAGTATGGTTCGGGTGCAAAGAGGCGTAGGGATCCTGAAACACCATTTGCACGTTGCGGCGCAAATCGCCCTGAAACCGCACGCCGGGTTTAATCGCGCCATCCAGCAATTTCACATGGCCTTGCCACTCGCGTTGTAACCCCGCCAGCACGCGCAAAATGGTGGATTTCCCGCAGCCTGAAGCGCCAATCAAACTAAACGTTTCACCCTGATTAAGGCTAAAACTGGCATCGCGAACGGCGGTTTTAAGCTGGCCTTTTGCCAGAAATTGCACGCGTAAATGATTGACTTCAACGAGAGCCATGGCTATCTCCTTGCAGATTCTGGCTGCGGTCTAACGTGGGGAGCATCATGCCGTAGGTGGTTGCATTGGGGCGGCATGTCCAGAGTGTGCGGGTGTACGGATGGGTGGCGTTGGCAAGTTGGTCGGCGGCCATTTCATCGACTTTTTGCCCCTGATACATCACCAGCACGCGTTGGCAATGTTGGGCAACCAGCGGTAAATCGTGGCTTATCAGTAGCATCGCCATCTGGCGTTGCTCGCATTGTTCAACCAGCAGTTCCAGAATCTGGTTACGCAGACGCGCATCCAGCGCGGAAGTGGGTTCATCGGCGATCAGCACTTTCGGGTTGTTGACCAGCGCGATAGCAATCATCACGCGTTGCCCCATGCCGCCGGAAAGTTCAGCCGGATAACGTGGCAGCACGTTTTCCTGCAACCCCACGGCGTTAATCACTTCACGAATTCGTTCCCGGCGCTGTGCCGCTGAGAGTTTCTGATGCAGTCGCAGGGCTTCATCAATCTGCTGGGCGATATTTTTGACCGGATTGAGCGCGTAGCGCGGGTCTTGTAACACCATCGCGATGTCATTCCCGCGCAGGTTTTGCCAGCCACGGTTGTGCATCGTCAGCAGGTCGTTATCCAGCACATTGAGCCGAGTGGCGCTGACTTTGCCCGGTTTACGCACCAACCCCATCAGCGCTCGCGCCGTCATGGATTTACCGGAGCCTGATTCCCCGACCAGCGCCAGGCGCTCGTTACCCAGCGTAAACGAAAGATTATTCACCACGCGCGCGCCGGGGTAATCAATGTTTAGCTCACGAACTTCAATACGATTCTCAGTCATGACCCGGCTCCAGCACGTCGCGTAAACCATCGCCCAATAAGTTAAATGCCAGGCTGCTAATTAAAATGGCGGTGCCAGGAATGGCGGCAATCCACCACTGGTCAAAAATGACCTGCATACCGTCGGCAATCATTGAACCCCATTCGGACATCGGCGGTCTTGCGCCCAAACCTAAGAAACCCAGCCCGGCGGCGGCGAGAATAATGCCTGCTAAATCAAGTGCCAGACGCACAATCGCCGACGGCAAACAGAGCGGTAGAATATGCCCCACCAATAGCCGCAGCCCGCGAATGCCCATCATTTCGGCGGCAGCGAGATAGTCACTATGGCGCAGGCGTTGGATTTCACTGCGCGCCTGTCGCGCATACGCAGGCCAGGTGGTGAGTGCCAGCGCCAGAGCGCCATTCACAAGCCCTGGGCCAAGCATCGCCACAAAAGCGAAGGCCAGAATCAGGCGCGGCATCGACATCACCACATCGGTAAAGCGCATTAACACGCGCTCAAGCCAGCCGCCGTAATAGCCAGACAGAATGCCAATCAGCAAGCCGACGGGAAGGGTAATTACCGTCACCAGCAGCACCAACCCGATTGCTGGACGCGCGCCATAAACCAGGCGTGAAAGCAGGTCACGACCGTAGCTATCGGTGCCTAGCCAGTGGTGAGCGTTAGGCGCTTGCAGGCGTGCGGCGGCGTCTTGCCAGTTCGGGTCGAAGGGGGCGATAAGCGGGGCGAAAACCGCAATCAGCACCAGCAGGGTGATAATCACCAGGCCACAAAGGGCGGCGGGTGAGCGCAATGTACGGCGTAAAAACAGGTAAGACGGCATCAGTGCACCCTCGGATCGGTGACACGCACCAGCACGTCAGTCAGATTATTGATAATGACGAACGACACGCCAATCAGCAGCGTGCCGCCCATGATCGCGGTGGTATCTCCGGCGAAGAGCGCGGTGGTCAGGTAGCGCCCGATTCCCGGCCAGGAAAAGACGGTTTCGGTGAGTACCGCCCCTTCCAGCATGCCGGTATAAGCCAGCGCGATAACCGTAAACAGCGTGCCGCGAATGTTGGGCAGCACGTGGCGCACCAGAATCGTCATGTCGCCAGCACCTTTGGCGCGGGCAAGCGTAATGTACTCTTTGTTCATTTCGCTTAAACAGGCGGTGCGCGTGAGGCGCGTAATGCTTGCCAGCGAGTAGTAGGCAAGCAGTAAAACCGGCAAAGTCAGGTGGTTGATGGCATTCATGAAGGCATCACGGTCGCCAGAAAGCCAGGTGTCGATCAGCACAAAACCGGTTTTGGCTTCGACGCTGTACTGGTAAATATCATCCAGACGCCCGGGCCCCGCGCTCCATTGCAGGCGTGCGTAAAACAGCGCCAGCATCAGCAAACCGAGCCAGAAGATGGGCACGGAGTTGCCCAGCAGGGTGAAGGTGCGTACCGCTAAATCCCAAGGCGAGCCTGCAAAACGGGCGCACAGCACACCAAAAAATACGCCCAGCACGCTGCCAATAATCAGCGCGAGGGTGGCAAGCTCAAGTGTTGCCGGAAAGGCGGCGAGTAAATCTCGTAAAACGGGCTGGCCGGTGGCGCTGGCGGTGCCTAAATCGCCATGAGCGAGTTGGGTCAGATAATGCCAGAACTGAACCGGGAGCGGTTTATCCAGGCCAAGCTGGTGGTGGACCTGGTCGTAAGTAGCCTGGCTTGCGTGGTCGCCGACGATTTGTAGCACGCGATCGACAGGCGAAAGTGCTGAAAGGGCAAAGGTGATAAGCAGCAGGCCGACAAGCGTGAGTGCCAGGGTAAACAATCCCTGGGCCAGGGTGAGCAACGGACGGCGAAATGAGACTTCAGACATGGGTAACTCTTTTGCTGGTGTTGGATAAATCAACCCTCACCCCGACCCTCTCCCTGAGGGAGAGGGAGAAACCGGTCAATCCCCTCTCCTGGGGGAGAGGGTTAGGGTGAGGGGCAATCTTATTTACTGACGCGATCGTAATACACCATATCCGCATTCAAACCTTGCTGATAACCCTTCACGTTTTCACGCACAACTATTTGGGTTTTGCCCTGATCAACAAACACATACGGCGAGTTATGCTGCACTTCTTCCTGGATTTTCTTATACAGATCCAGGCGTTTTGCCGGGTCTGCTTCGGCGACAGCCGCCAGAGTTTGCTTATTCAACTCAGGAATTTGCCAGCCGTTTAAGCCTGCCACGGTGCTCGCTTTACCGTCGTTATAGGCAAAAGCACTCGCATTTGAGTGAGCGTCAAAGTAATCCGGGATCCACAAACGAATCGCCGCCTGGTGCTGTTTGGCACGAACGCGAGCGTAGACCTGGCTGCCTGCGGCTGGCAGAAGATCAATCTTCACGCCGCCCTGGGCAAAGCTTGCCTGCATAGACTGCGCGATGGTGATAAACGGCGGTTTGTTTTCCACGTCCAGCGTGAAGTGCGCATCTTTGATGCCTGCTTTCGCGAGAATTTCTTTCGCTTTTGCCGGGTCAAATTTGAATGGATTGTTATCCAATGCCCCAGCAAAGCCCACCGGCAGGAAGCTCTGGTGGATAAAATACTGGCCTTTCAGCAAGTCTTTAGTGATGCCTTCGTAGTCGACCAGGTAGCGAGCCGCTTCCCACAGGGCCGGGTTTTTCAACAGCGGATTGGCATTGTTACCGGCGTTGAACACCATGTAATTCTGCTCGGCAGACGGAATACTCAACACTTTCACGCCCGGTTTGCCTTCCAGCGCGCTGGTCTGATCCGCACCTAAATCACGGGCAATATCGGCATCCCCTTGCTGAATCAGCAGGCGGCGAGCGGCCGGGTCTGGCACGTTTTTGATAATGATGTTTTTAACTTTTGGCGCATCGCCCGGTGATGTTGGGTTGGCATCCAGCACAATCGCCTGATGCGGCTGGTAAACGCGCATTTTGAACGGGCCGCTGCCCGCTGAGTGCATCTTCAGCCATTCGTTGCCGAAGTCGCCGGCTTTGGCGTTCGGGGAAACCGCTTTTTCATCCACGATAGAGGCAATCGGCGTGGAGAGAATATTCAGCGCAACCGCCGGGCTAACGTCTGCCGTCCAGTGTAATTCCAGCGTGTGGTCATCGACCTTTTTCAACTGGCTGGCGATGTTGTCTGGCTGCCAGCCCAGCACGTTGAGAATAAACGCCGGGGATTTGTTGAGCGTTACCGCGCGGGTATACGAGAAGATAACGTCTTCCGGGCGTAGCGGATTGCCCGAGGAGAATTTGGCATCCGGGCGCAGTTTAATCGTCAGTTTTTTATTCGCCGCATCGCCCTGCCAGCTTTCTGCCAATACCGCGACCACTTTCGCCGGGTCATCACGGTCGGCCTGCACCAGGCGCTGATACAAACTGGGCACGGTTTGAATGCTCGACAGCTCATTCGCTTCAGCAGGGTCAAGGCTGACGATATCGTCCAGCCCCTGGGCAACAATCAAGGTATTTGGCGGTGTGGCGGCAAAGCTGCTGGCGGAGATTGCAGCTAATAGCATTAACGGCAGTATTTTTCTTTGCATGTGGCACCCTGCGTAAAAGAGAAGAATTCTTTATGAGTTGTTATTCGCGGACTGGATTACGTTAGGTGAGTTATGAATATTCGCAAAGTCCAAAAAATACTTTGCTTATAAATTTTAGACATAACCAATTCCTTCCAGGAATGAGGGTTAAAGCCTGAAATGAAAACGCCGGGCATTAACCCGGCGTTTGTGATGCTGCTAAAGATTACTCGTTGATGCGCGGGTGCTGATCTACCAGGTTGGTACGCTTCGCCTGTAATTCTTCAATTTCACGGTCGATATCTTCGATTTTTTGCTCGATGTTATCGTGGTGTTCCTGAACAATTTCACGCGCTTCGGCAATATCAGAAGCCGCAGGCGTTGCGCCTTTCAGCGGCTTATTCGCCGTCTCTTTCATCGTCAGACCGGTAATCAGACCGATAGCCGCCACCACCATCAGATAATAAGCGGGCATCATCAGGTTTTCGGTGGATTCCACTAACCACGCCGCAACCGTTGGGGTCACACCCGCAACCAGTACCGAAATATTAAAGGCACTGGCTAACGCACTGTAACGAATATGCGTCGGGAACATGGCGGGCAGCGTCGAAGCCATCACCCCGGTGAAGCAGTTCAGCACCACCGCCAGAATCAGTAACCCAGCAAATATCAGCCCCAGCACATTACTGTTAATCAGAATAAAGGCCGGAATCGCCAGAACAAGCAATGCCACGCTACCGAAGACAATAAACGGACGGCGGCCATAACGGTCACTCAGTAGGCCAATCATCGGCTGCACAAACAGCATCCCAATCATGATGGCGATAATAATCAGCACGCCATGTTCTTCGGAATAATGCAGGTTGTGCGACAGGTAACTTGGCATGTACGTCAGCAACATATAGTAGGTGACGTTGGTTGAAATAACGATGCCGACACAGGTCAGCAGGCTGCGCCAGTGTTTCGTCGCAATCTCTTTGAAGGAGACTTTCGGGCCTTCAGCCAGACCTTCTTTATCGCCTTGTTCGAGTTTTTCGATGTGTTGCTGGAACGCAGGAGTCTCTTCCAGCGCATGGCGCAGATACAGGCCGATAATGCCTAATGGCAACGCCAGGAAGAACGGCAGACGCCAGCCCCATTCGAGGAAGTTCGCTTCACCGACAATCGCGGTAATCAGCACCACGACGCCCGCGCCACAGACGAAACCGGCTATCGAACCGAAGTCCAGCCAGCTGCCCATAAAGCCGCGTTTACGGTCTGGTGAGTATTCCGCAACAAAGATTGAAGCACCGGTGTATTCACCACCCACTGAGAACCCTTGCGCCATTTTCGCAAGTAACAACAGGATTGGCGCCCAGATTCCAATTGTCGCGTACGACGGAATCAGGCCAATACAGAAGGTACTCAATGACATAATGATGATGGTGATGGACAGAATCTTCTGACGGCCGTATTTATCGCCGAGCATACCGAAGAACAGGCCACCCAACGGGCGAATCAGGAAGGGAACGGAAAACGTACCCAGTGCGGCGATCATCTGCACACTTGGGCTGGCATCCGGGAAGAAAACCTTACCGAGGGCGTAAGCAACAAAGCCGTACACGCCGAAATCAAACCATTCCATCGCATTGCCAAGCGATGCCGCGGTAATCGCCTTTTTCAGACGGCTATCGTCGATGATGGTGACGTCACTGACCTTAATAGGTCTGACTTTCTTTTTCCTTTTTAACATTATTATCCTCTTTTTCCTTGCGGGAGCTAAACGGTCCCGTACTAAGTGTAGTGTGCCGATTGCAAATTGAAGGTCAAAACTCCAGCACTTAGCGTCACTATGACATTTTCATTAATAACTTCATGAAATTAATGGGAAATGTGTTCCCCATCCAAAATCATTATAAAAAATATGGCTTAGTTAAAAAAGTGTGATCGTCGTCAAGTTTAACCGCTAAAGGAAATTTTTGCAGCGCCGAAATAACAATGCCACTAAAAATATTAACAATTGGATAACCTGACAGGGGAGTTGCTATGACTGCGCGCACGGCTGCCACACAGCATGAATACCTGCTCGACGACGACACGACATTGATGTCGACCACCGATTTGAAAAGCATCATTACCCATGCGAACGATGCGTTTGTGAAGGTGAGTGGTTACGAACTTCACGAACTCACAGGCCAGCCCCACAACCTGGTGCGCCACCCTGATATGCCTAAAGCCGCCTTTGCTGATATGTGGTTCACCCTGCAAAAAGGCGAGCCGTGGACCGGTATCGTCAAAAACCAGCGCAAAAATGGCGATTACTACTGGGTGCGAGCGAACGTTGTCCCGGTGGTGCGAAACGGGAAAACAACCGGATATATGTCGATTCGCACCAGAGCGAAACCGGAAGAAATTGCCGCCGTCCAGCCGCTGTACAAGGCACTTAAAGAAGGCCGTTGTCAGCGCCGTCTGTTTAAGGGGCTGGTGATCGGTAAAACCTGGCTGGGGAAAATCCCGGCCTTGCCGCTGCGCGGTCGTATTCGTTTGATTATGAGCGGCGTGTTTTTGCTGATGATGGCGGCTTCTGTTTCGCTCGGTCTGGGCGCTCTGCCGGTGCTGATTAGCGCTCTGGCGAGCGTGCTGGGTTGTTTGCTACTTGAGTGGCAAATTGCGCATCCGCTGGAAAATGTCGCTCGCCAGGCGCTGGAAGTCGCAACCGGAAACCAACAGACCGTGCAGCATCTGGCGCGAACCGATGAAATCGGCATGACGTTACGCGCTATCGGCCAGCTTGGGTTGATGTGCCGCTGGCTGATTCATGATGTCAGCCACCAGGTTGAAAACGTGCGCAGCGGGAGTGAAATGCTGGCGCAGGGGAATGTGGAATTGAATGAACGCACGCGCCAGTCCGTGGAGAATGTGCAGCAAACCGTCACCACCATGAGCCAAATGGCGGTATCGGTGCAGAACAATTCAGAAACCGCCGCCGCCGCCGATAAACTTTCAAGTTCTGCGAGCCAGGCCGCAGCGCAAGGCGGGAAAGCGATGGAAACCGTGGTGACGACCATGGACGATATCGCCGACAGCACTCAGCGTATCGGTTCTATTACCCGTCTTATCAATGACATTGCGTTTCAGACAAATATTCTGGCGCTGAACGCGGCGGTGGAAGCCGCACGTGCCGGAGAGCAGGGTAAGGGTTTTGCCGTGGTGGCTGGTGAAGTGCGCAATCTGGCACAGCGTAGCGCGACGGCGGCCAACGATATCCGCAAACTGATTGATGCCAGCGCCAACAAAGTGCAGTCCGGCACCATTCAGGTTCACGAAGCGGGGCGCACCATGAATGATATTGTCGAGCAGGTGCGCAATGTGACGCAGCTTTTGGGGCAGATCAGCCACGCCACTTCTGAGCAGGCCGAAGGGTTGTCTGATTTAACGCGCGCGGTCGCAGAGCTGGACGCTATCACACAGAAAAATGCGGCGCTGGTCGAAGAAAGTGCAGAAGTGTCGGCGATGGTGAAGCATCGGGCGACGCGCCTCGAAGATGCGGTGACGGTGTTGCACTAACAATAAAAACCGCAGAACCGCACGTTTTAACCCCTGCAATGGTTTTTTTTAGCTAGTCTGGGACAGATTGACCGTTTATTCACGACCCAAATCTACGGAGAGAATTATGACGCAGTCGTCCCAAATTAACCGCCGCGTTGTCCTGACGCAGCGCCCGCAAGGTATGCCAACCGATCAGGATCTTCGCCTGGAAGAAGAGCCCGTTCCACAGCCCGCAGCAGGCCAGTTGCTGCTGCGCACACTCTATTTATCCCTCGACCCGTATATGCGCGGGCGCATGGATGACGTGGAATCCTATACGCCGCCGCTGGCCATTGGCGATGTCATTGGCGCGGGAACGGTGTGCCGGGTCGAAAAATCTGAACACGCGGACTATAAAGCGGGTGATCTGGTGTTGGCCTACACCGGCTGGCAGGATTACGCGTTGTCTGATGGCAGCGACGTGCAGAAACTCGACTCGAATATGCAGCACCCTTCTTATGCACTCGGTTTGCTCGGCATGCCTGGTTTTACCGGTTACATGGGGCTGACGGATATCGGCCAACCGAAAGCCGGAGAAACGGTCGTTGTTGCGGCAGCCAGCGGCGCGGTGGGTTCAGTTGTTGGGCAGGTCGCGAAATTGCTCGGTGCGAAAGTCGTGGGTATTGCTGGTGGTGCTGAGAAGTGCCGTTACGTCACAGAAACGCTGAAGTTTGATGCCTGCGTTGACCACAAAGCGCCAGATTTTGCCGAACAGCTGAAAAAAGCCTGCAACAAAGGCATTGATGTCTATTTTGAAAACGTCGGCGGTGCGGTGTTTGATGCCGTTCTGCCGCTGTTGAACACTAAAGCCCGTGTTCCGGTATGCGGCGTTATCAGCCAGTACAACGGCGCTAACAGCGCTTTTGAGCAGGATCGTTTGCCGTTGTTGATGGGCACCATCCTGAAAAAACGTCTGCGCGTTCAAGGCTTTATTATCACGCAGGATTATAACGACCACTATCCTGAATTCTTTAAACAGATGAGCCAATGGCTGGCGGAAGGTAAAATTCAGTTCCGCGAAGATATTGTCGACGGTCTGGAGAATAGCGTTGAAGCATTCCGCGGCTTATTAAGCGGTAAGAACTTTGGCAAGGTGATTGTGAAAGTCGCCGAATAAAGTGAAAACGGTGGATGACGCTAACGCTTATCCACCCATTTTTTTACTTTTTATACGGCCCGTCTATTACCGAATTCCTCACTAATAAATCCGACGTAAATATATTCTCTTTGGATAAATACCCACCATCCAGCATTGAAATTAAACGGTTGATCACTTCGCTGATCATTTCGCTGACCGGATCTTTAACACTGGATAACGCCGGGGAGAGATAAGGTGCGGTAGGGATATTATCGAAGCCGATAATTGATATTTCACCGGGAACCGAAATTCCCAGATCGTTTAATTTCTTTATGGCACCGATCGCCATTTCATCATTACTGGCGACGATCGCGCTGATCTTATTTGGGTGTTGATACAGCGATTCTACTGCCGAGACTCCGCTGGCAGGCGTCCATTTTCCTTGCACGATGAAGTTATCGTTGATGCCAATAGCATATTGATTTAACGCTTCTTTATATCCGGCTAAACGCTCGATCGCGGTAGGAGAGTCCATCGATCCGGTAATAAAAGCAATATCACGATGACCGCGCTCAATAAGATGTTTGGTGGCCAGATAGCTGGAACCTTTATGGTCACAACAAATACAGTGGCTTTGGTGTTTTCTTAATTTTCGATTCACTACCATGATGGGCTGTTTGTATTGATCGATAATTTCATCCATTTCATCAATGGATAAAAAGCGCGGATAAATAATCACCGCATCACAACGTAAATCGAGCAAAAATTGAATGGCTTCCCGTTCTTCCTGGGCGCTGTGCTTACCGTCCACCAGAATAAGCTGGCGACCGTTGTCTTCTAATTTCTTGGCGGCCTGAGAAAGTATTTCGCTGAAATAGCTGCCGTTATATAACGTGTTCGTCACGACCAGCCCAATACATTCCGATTTATTAGACGCCAGATTACGTGCCAGTAAATTTGGCCGGTATCCTGCTTCCTCAATGGCTTTATAAACCTGCTCTTTGGTGGCGTCGCTCACGTATCCCTTGCCGGATAAAACGCGTGAAACGGTGGCTTTTGAGACACCGGCTTTTTTTGCCACTTCTAGCATTGTCGACATTGGAGCTTCCTGGCTTTGATGATTGCGCCCATTTTACACATTCCGCGGCGACAAAATACTGCCCTATACCCGTCATACTTCAAGCCGCTTCTTTGTTGGCTGCGTGACCTCGCCCAGGTCACTTACTTAAGTAAGCTCCCAGGGACTCGTTCCCTTGCCGCCTCTAAGCAACTCGAATTATTTAGGGTATGAAAGCGGTGTTAGTGGCCTTAAAAGGCTGATTATGGCGATCGTAATCACAAAATTAACAATATGTAAAATTAGTGTTTGATCTGTTTGTTTTGCCTGGTCAATCTAATGTGGAACCGGTTACTTATTTCTCAGAACCCTACAGACTGGCGTGGTATTACCGGTAATGATATTTGCAACTGCATGAATTTAAATAAGAAAGAGTGGTAACTCATGGCTAAGAATTATGCGGCAGTCTCTCAGTCGATAGTCGACGCAATTGGTGGCGCAGGAAACGTTGGCGCGGTCACGCACTGCATGACGCGTTTGCGGTTTGTGTTAAATGACGACAGCATCGTGGATACCGCGAAACTAAAAGCTATCAATGGCGTGCTGGGTGTTGTTCGCAGCGAAAACCAGTGCCAGGTGATCATCGGTAATACCGTTTCTCAGGCCTATGCTGAAGTGTTGAAACTGTTGCCAGAAGGGATGCAGCCAGCGGTTCCGGCAAATGGCAAAAATAAAATCACCCTGAAACGGATTGGTGCCGGGATTCTCGATGCGCTGATTGGCACCATGTCACCGTTAATTCCGGCGATTATCGGCGGCTCGATGGTAAAACTGCTGGCCATGATTCTGGATATGACCGGTGTATTCGGCAAAGGCTCTTCCACGCTGATTATTCTGAACGTGATTGGCGACGGCGCATTCTTCTTCCTGCCAATTATGGTTGCAGCCTCTGCCGCGATAAAATTCAAAACCAATATGTCGCTGGCGATTGCCATTGCTGGCGTGCTGGTTCACCCAAACTTTGTTGACCTGATGGCGAAAGCCGCCCAGGGCCAACACGTTGAATTTATGGGTATGTCGGTCACGGCGGTGAAATACACCTACACCGTGATTCCTGCGTTGTGCATGACCTGGATTCTGTCGTACATCGAGCGTTGGGTTGACCGTATCACGCCTGCGGTGACGAAAAACTTCCTCAAACCGATGCTGATTGTGCTGATCTCCGCTCCGATTGCCATCATGCTGATTGGCCCGCTGGGTATCTGGATTGGTACCGGTATTTCTTCCCTGGTTTATACCATTCACCACTATTTAGGTTGGTTGTCGGTCGCGATTATGGGTGCGCTGTGGCCGCTGTTGGTGATGACCGGCATGCACCGCGTATTCACACCATCTATTATTCAAACCATTGCCGAAACGGGCAAAGAAGGGATGGTTATGCCATCTGAGATTGGTGCCAACCTGTCGCTGGGTGGTTCATCTTTGGCAGTGGCGTGGAAAACGAAAAACCCTGAACTGCGCCAGACTGCGCTGGCCGCTGCGGCTTCGGCGATTGTGGCGGGTATTTCCGAACCAGCACTTTACGGTGTGGCGGTGCGTCTGAAACGCCCATTAATTGCGGCATTAATCAGCGGCTTTGTCTGTGGTGCGGTGGCCGGAATCGGCGGGCTGGCGAGCCACTCTATGGCGTCACCGGGATTATTTACCAGCGTACAGTTCTTTGATCCGGCAAATCCGATGAGCATTGTATGGGTGTTTGGCGTGATGATTTTGGCTGTGGTGCTCTCTTTCTTCCTGACGTTGTTGCTGGGCTTTGAAGATATCCCGGTTGAACAAGAGCAAAGTAACGAGAAAGAACCGGTACAGCCAAACGCTGTTGTTGCATCTGCAAGCGCAAACTAATTAAGAAGAGGAATCTCATGAGCGAATCTATTTTTCCGAAGGATTTTTTATGGGGCGGTGCGATTGCGGCGAACCAGGCTGAAGGCGCCTATCTTGAAGGCGGCAAAGGGCTGACCACCGTCGATACTATCCCGCATGGCAAAGACCGTTTATCGGTGAAACTGGGTATCGAGAAGCGCTTTAGTTTGCGCGATGACGAATATTACCCAAGCCACGTCGGCATCGATTTCTATCATCGCTACAAAGAAGATATCGCGCTGATGGCCGAAATGGGCTTTACCGTCTTCCGCACTTCCATTGCCTGGAGTCGTATTTACCCGAATGGCGATGAGTTAACGCCAAATGCGCAAGGCATTGCGTTTTACCGCGACATGTTTGCCGAGTGCAAAAAACAGGGCATCGAACCTCTGGTGACGCTGTGTCATTTCGACGTGCCGATGCATCTGGTGAAAGAGTACGGCTCCTGGCGTAACCGCAAAATGGTGGAGTTTTTCACCCGCTATGCGCGCACCTGTTTTGAAGCGTTCGACGGGCTGGTGAAATACTGGCTGACCTTCAATGAAATCAACATTCTGCTGCACAGCCCGTATTCTGGCGCAGGTCTGGTGTTCGAAGAAGGTGATAATAAAGAACAAGTTAAATACCAAGCAACACACCACGAATTACTGGCGAGTGCGCTGGCGACGAAAATCGCCCACGAAATCAACCCGAACAACCAGGTGGGTTGCATGCTGGCGGGCGGGAATTTTTATCCGTACTCCTGCAAGCCTGAAGATGTGTGGGCGGCGCTGGAAAAAGATCGTGAGAACCTGTTCTTTATTGATGTGCAGGCGCGTGGCGCGTACCCGTCTTACACCAAACGTGTGTTCCGCGAGAAAGGCATTACGCTAGAAATCGAGCCGGGTGATGATGAAATTCTCAAGAATACCGTCGATTTTGTTTCGTTCAGCTATTACGCCTCGCGTTGCGCGTCGGCTGATATGAACGATAACAACAGTAATGCGGCAAATATCGTGAAATCCCTGAAAAACCCGCACATTCAGGCGAGCGAATGGGGTTGGGGAATCGACCCGCTGGGTCTGCGTATCACCATGAACATGATGTACGACCGCTACCAGAAACCGCTGTTCCTGGTGGAAAACGGCCTCGGGGCGAAAGATGTGGTCAACGAGCAGGGCGAAATCAACGATGACTATCGTATTAGCTACTTGCGCGAGCACATCAAAGCCATGGCCGACGCCATCGACGACGGCATCCCGGTCATGGGTTACACCTCGTGGGGCTGCATCGATGTAGTCGCGGCATCCACCGGCGAAATGAGCAAACGTTACGGCTTCGTCTATGTCGATCGTGATGACCAGGGCAATGGCACTCTGGCCCGCACGCGCAAAAAATCGTTTTACTGGTACAAGAAAGTGATTGCCAGCAACGGCGCTGATTTAAGCTGATTGTGAGTCATGCGGCCTGGCTTTGAAGCCTGGCCGCAATAAAACGTTTAAACCCGCACCACCATCTCCAGCGCATCGCTATCTTGTAACCAGTCACGCGTGTTAATTCGCAGCATCTCCATAAAGGTATTTCCAGCCGTGGAAAGGCGCGCAATATTCGGGCATAAAATGCCGATACTGCTGGCCGGTAACACTTCACGCAAGACCAGCGGGCGCAGGTTTGGACTGTAGCCTGGAAAACGCAATCGCACTGACGTCCACATACTCACCGCGTGGGTTTGTTCCATCATGCGTGCCATTATCCATGGCGATGAGCAGTGGATGATATTTTGCGGCAGCGGCAGGTTGTAGCGGCGAAATACTTGTCCAAGAATAGAATGTTCACCCGGTTCATCCCAGTCCAGCCACGGATAATCCATCAATTTTTTCAGCGACGTCGTGTGCGTGACGGGATGCTGATTTCCGGCGATCACCGTGTTGCTCAGGGCGTACAGCGACTCGTAATACATACTGTTTTGCGAGGTGTGATTGGCCGTCGTAATCACGGCGATATCCAACCGTTGGTTTTCCAGCGCATCGTGAATTTGCTGCGGGCGGCCTTCCATCACGATGAGTTTCACTCCGGGGTAACGAGCCTGGAATTGAATCAGCGTATTGGTAAATGGCCCGTAAGAGGCGGCAGAGGTGAATCCCACCCGTAACTGGCGCATCGCTTTGCCGAGCAGATTGTCGATTTCATCACGTGCCTGGTGCAAAGAGCGGTCAATGTCTCGGGCATGGCGCAGCAAAACCTGCCCATACTCATTTAACGTTACGCCGCGTGATGAGCGTTGCAGAATCGGCATGCCGATTTCCGCTTCCATTTCCTGAATGGTTTTAGAAATGGCGGGTTGTGTGAGGTGTAACGCCTTCGCTGCTTTACCAATGCTGCCTTGCGCAGCAACTTCCAACAAAATATCTAACTGATTTAGTTTGATTTTCAATTTTCCGTCCCGCCTGAATCATCGCCGTGGTGCAAATTTTGCTCTCTCACAATACAAATAAGATAACCAAAGGCATAACTAATTTTTATGATTGTAATGTTCTTTTTTTATGCAGATAGTTAAATCAACCCCAGTTTGTTTACATCTGAGTAACAAAAAAGGACGTGAGCATGAAACAGCGTGTCAGCTATGCCCAGGTGGATGGAGGAGCCTCATCCTCGCTTCCGTATGATGCGCCGTTGGTCCCGGAGCGCGCCAACTTTAAGTCGTTGGTGGCCGTCACTCTTGGCAATGGCCTCGAGATTTACGACTTTGCTGTTTACAGCTTTTTCTCGGTGATTATTGGTCATCTGTTTTTCCCCAGCTCCGACGATTACACCTCTTTGCTACTGGCGGTGGCGACATTTGGTGTTGGCTTTGTCATGCGCCCGCTGGGTAGTCTGGTGCTCGGTAACTACGCCGACAAACACGGACGCAAAGCGGCGATGACGCTAATCCTCGGCCTGATGTCTTTAGGCGTGATGATGGTGGCGTTTGCGCCGACCTATCATCAGGTTGGGATCCTCGCCCCGGTTGTGTTGGTCGCGGGGCGCATGTTGCAGGGCTTTTCAGCGGGCGGTGAAGTGGGGGCGGCAACTTCCTGGCTAATGGAAGCAGGGCATAAATCCAGCCGTGGATCGCGGGTGAGTTGGCAGATGACCAGCCAGGGTGGAGCGGCACTGTTTGGCGCGGCAATGGGTGCGGGCTTAAGCCACGTCCTGAGCGAACAACAGCTTTACGACTGGGGTTGGCGTATCCCGTTTATTGTCGGCCTGGCGATTATGCCGATTGGTTTGTATATCCGCCGCCAGCTTGCAGAAACTCACTCGGTGACAGCCAATGTCGTGACAGAAAATCCGGCGTTGACGTTATGGCGTGAGCATCGCCGCGCCTTGTTGCTAGGCATTTTGCTGGTAATGAAAGGCACCACCACGTTTTACATCATCATTTATTACATGCCTGCTTACATGGTTAACACGCTGCATATGCCCGCCAGCACCTCATGGTGGGTAAGTTTGACGGCAGCGGCGCTGACATTATTGGTGCCGTTCTTTGGCGGTAAACTGGCGGATAAACTCCCTAAGCGAAAACCGATCCTGATCGGCTGTGCACTAGGATCGTTCATCCTGATTTGGCCAATTTTCGCCACGATTTTACACGGCGCACCGCTGGGCGTGACGCTGGCGCTGATAGCACTCGATCAGATCCTCGCCAATATCAGTTCGGCCGCCTTTTTCTTGTTGATCCTCGAAGCATTCCCAAAAGCGGTTCGCGCCTCCGGTATGGCGTTGGTTTATGCCATCGGCGTTACGTTGTTTGGCGGCTTCGCTCAGTTAATTGTGACCTGGTTGCTAAAAGTCACCGGGCAACCGATGGCTCCCGCCTGGTATTTGATGTTCTGCGCCGTTGTGACTTTCGCGGCATTACTTGCCTGGCATGAACGCAAAACTTTCTGTGATGAATAAAAAGGAATAACCCTATGCTTATTAAAGAAATTCTTGATAACGAAGCAGAAATGATCGCGATTCGCCGCGATTTTCACCAACATCCGGAATTAGGTTTTGAAGAGTTCCGCACCAGCGATCGCATCGCCCAATTGCTGAAGGACTGGGGTTACGAAGTGCATCGTGGCCTGGGCGGAACAGGCGTGGTTGGGACATTAAAAGTCGGGAATGGCGGTAAGCGTCTGGGGATCCGTGCTGATATGGATGCACTGCCGATGCAGGAGCAAACCGGGCTGCCATGGGCCAGTGTGAACGCGGGGAAAATGCATGCCTGCGGCCATGATGGACACTGCGCTATTTTATTGTCGGCGGCACGTTATCTGGCAGAACATCGCCCATTCAGCGGGACGCTGCATTTGATTTTCCAGCCGTCAGAAGAGTCTATCGGCGGCGCTAAGAGAATGATTGATGACGGTTTATTCAAACTCTTTCAGTGTGATGCGGTGTTTGGCTTGCACAATTTCCCGCTGCTTCCTGCCGGGGAAATTGCCACCAAACCTGGCGCACTGATGGCCTCGTCAGACAGCATGACGATCACGCTTGAAGGCAAGGGCGGCCACGGATCGATGCCGGAGCACTGTATTGATCCCACGGTGGCGGGGGCGTCGATCGTGATGGCGCTCCAAACTATTGTCTCGCGCAATGTCGATCCGCAAGATTCAGCGGTGGTGACGGTCGGGAGCCTGCAAAGCGGCACCACGCATAACATCATCCCGCACAGCGCGGTGCTGAAGCTCAATATGCGTACCTTTAAGTCTGAGGTGCGTGATGCAGTGAAACTGCGCATTCAGCAGCTGGTTCATGCTCAGGCGGAAAGTTTTGGCGTGAAGGCGTCGATTGCGGTGGATTTCGGCTACCCGGTGACGGTGAATGATCCCCAGCAAACTGAGTTTGCTCTGCAGATCGCACGCGACGTTTTTGGTGCTGATAAAGTCGCGGATCCTGCGACGGTGAAAAGTGCGATGGGCAGCGAAGATTTCTCGTTCATGCTCGAAGAAGTTCCCGGCTGCTATCTGTGGTTGGGTACGGCGACCGGCAACAATGACTACTCGGTTCACCATCCTTTATATCAGTTTAACGATGCCTGTATTTCCAGCGGCGCGACCTACTGGGTCAAGCTGACTGAGTCATTCTTACGCTCGTAAATTACAACTTTCTGCTGACGGTGAATAACCCTGGGTTTTCTAGACTGAAAGAAAACGTCAGCAGAGGTTATACATGTCCTGGCAACCTTTTCTCTCAGTGATCCCAGGAGCTGTGCCTGTGGATCTCGCCGTAAAAAATATCACTTACAGCGACATAAGTGATGACTGGCCGATGAAGGATCAGGTTTCAGAACAGATCGACGATATTAACCTGCAGTTAGTCAACGATCCGACGCTTGAGGCGCCGGAGATCTTCTTAGATAGCGAGGGAAAACGCCGCATACGCTGTCGCAATAAACTCTCGGAACTCGCTTTCCATCATCGTCCTGCCCTCGAAGAATGGCGTTGCCAGCTGGTTCCTACCGCGCTGGCACTTTGGGCTGTACAGCATCCGCTGGCGGAGCGCCTGATAAGCGGTGGGGAAATGGATATCCACAGCCGACCCTGGTTTATCCACGCCAATGATGCGCGAGGGATTCGCTCGCGCGCCAAAGTGATGGCGAGCATTGCGGATATTCATCTTAATAATAGTGTCTCAGGAAATTGGGTGAGCCTGGCCTGTGGCGCGGCGGTGCCGGTTTTAAAGACGCTGCGTGGGGCAAAACTCAGGGCGCAAAAATTCACTTTATTGCTGATTGATCACGACCGGCAATCGCTGAAATTTGCCCGAGGCCTTGCGACACAATATGGGCTGGTGGAAGGGCATCATTTTCAGTTACTGATGCGCAATTTATTCGACCGGATGGTGGTGAGTGACAAACTGGTTCAGGAGTTAGGCGAACAGTCTGCGGAGCTGGTTGATGGTCTGGGGATATTTGAATATTTCTCGGAGTCCGAAGCGGTGCATTTTATTCGCCACGCGCTACGTTTGGTCAAACCCGGCGGCGTATTGATCGTTTCAAATATGCTTAAAACCAGTCCGCAAATTGATTTCGCGCTGCGTTGTGTGGGCTGGACGACGATATATCCGCGAACGCTTTTCGAGCTGAGGGATATTGTTCTGGCGGCGGGAATCAATCTGCAAAATGTCACGGTGACATTACCCAGCGACGGGGTTTACGCGGTGCTGGAAATCAATGTGAAGCAATAAACCTGCTCAGACTTTAATTAAGGAATGAGCAGGTCATCTTATTAAGACAGGTAATTCATGCCTTGTTTCAGCACAAAATCACATGCCTGAGTTTTTACTTTTTCTGCCAGGGATGAGTTGCCGATGGTATTCAGATTCACCTGCTGGTCTTTACCGGTATTGAGCAGCCCCATCAAGCCCTGGGTGTAATCTTGCGGCTGGCTTTCTTTGGTGCCGCTGTCCAAGCCCAGCTTATCGAGAAGTTGGTTCTTCACGTTGTCGGTATTGGTGGCGGAAACCAGCTTGTTCTTCATGCAGTACTGCAAGATGCCTGCGGCGTTGGTCATAGTGTCAGCACTCAGGGCGTTAGTTCCGCCGCCGAGCAGGCTGGTCAGTGAGGCGACAGAGTTGCCCGTGGTGCCAGTATTGCTGGTGCTGGTGGATTTGCTTAACTCATTTGCCGCGCTGGAGAGCTGATCCTGCCAGCTTGCTGCCATCGCCTGACCGGCAAATACGGATGTTGCCAGTGCCAGAGCGCATAAAACCTTTTTGCTTGCTTTCATCTGTTTATACTCTTTTCGATAACCTGCATTGCAGGAGAATTTTCGTCGAGTATAGCGCTTTCTCTGAACTCATTAGAGTTCAGAGAGTTCTTAAAGCTTCCAGATTGCGGGGTTTTTATGGCCCGATGTAGCGCAGCACGACTTTTACCGCCATTTCACGGTAATGCGCGGTGCTATCAACCGGCTCTGAACCATCTTCAAAGAAGTTCGAGAATGTGTAGCTGTTCGCGACATGGTAGAAGCTAAAACTACTGATCAGGCGGTGTACGTCTTTGGCCGTCACGAGCTTATTAAACAGCTGTTTTTCCTGGCCGCGGGTTAACACATCTTCGAGTAATTCCAGGGCGCTGCGGTTTATTTCGCGCAGGTAGGCTGACTCTTTCACAAAGCGCCCGCGCTGCATGTTTTCCATGCAAATAATACGAATGAAATCCGGATGGGTGGCGTGGAAATCAAATGTCCATTCCACCAGTTCCACCATGGCTTCGACCGGCGGTTGATGAGACAGATTTAGCTGGCGTTCACAGCTGCGGATTTGGGTGTAGACATATTCAAGCACCTGAACATAAAGCAGTTCTTTGCTCTTGAAGTGATAAACCACCATGCGTTTTGTGGTGTTGGCCTTTTCTGCGATTTGCTCCATGCGTGCGCCGTTAAGGCCAAATTCAGCGAACAAACTAATGGCGCTGAAGAAAATCTTTTCTTTCAGACTGGCGTCATCAAAACGCTCAGGAAGATAAATTTCGTGGGTTTCCACGCAAGGCTCCTTAATGTCATCAGGCCGCTGGTACCGCCCAGGCCAGATGACATTAAAACAAGTTTGCGCGGGCAAAGCACTGATGAGTTAGCGAAGCCCTGAAACACATCACACTCGCGGGCGTTTACGGTAAAGCCAAAGCCCCGGAATAGATAAGCCAATCGATAACGCCCCCACAATAAATGACGCTTTCAGGAAGTTGGTAAGCAACTGAATCATGAGGTCTTCGGTGTAACCAAAGTGGCTGAGTTTCACGGCCGAAATCATGGCTGTGTAGGCTGAAATTCCCGGAAACATCGGGATCACGGCGGCTACGGTAAAGACTTTGGGGTGCGCCAGGTACCAGCGCGACCACTGAATGCCGATGCTCCCGACCAGCAGCGAAGCAATAAATGTGCTCCACTCAATGTTCAGGCCAGCGGTCATCATCGCCATTCTGGAGCCGTGACCAATCGCCCCGAGTAGAGCGCAATACGGCAATGCGCGTTGCGGAACATTAAACACTAACGCAAAACCCACGGCGGGGATGGCCGCCAGCGCCATGTCTTGTAACAGCGCCAGCAAAAAGTCGATTATTCCCATCCTTTTAGCCCCCATAACGACATCGCCATCACCACACCAATGCAGGTGGCCAGTGTGAGTAAACTGGCCATTGCCCATCGGGCAAGCCCGGTGTTGACGTGGCCTTTAAACATATCGGCGACGGCGTTTATTAATGGGAACCCAGGCACCAGCAGCAAGACGCTGGCCGCCATCGCAATATTTGATGTGGTGGCAAATGGCCCTTTGGCGATGAGTAAGCCAGAAATGGTGGTGGCGACAAATGCCGTGATACAGAAGTTAATCTGTGGATGTAAATGGCGTGCGGTGAGTATCAGTCGGACATACATCGCCACTGAACCTGCCAGAAACGCGATAAATGCGCCATCCCAACCGCCCTTATTGAGCTTACAGAAACAGCCGCAGGAAAGTCCGACCATCAACACCACCAACCAGCGCGGGTAACGCAGCGGTTTAATATGCTCGAAGCGCTTTAAAACATCTTTGCAATCCAATAGCTTGTGTTCGGCCATGATCACAATGTGCTGCACCTCCGTCACCACATGCATGTTGATGCCGCGGTCGATGTTTTTGCGCGTGGTCGTGAGGCACTGATTATCTTTGATGGTACTCAGAACAATGGCGTTCGCTGAAATGGAGCTTTCAACGCTATCCATCCCTAAAGCGATGCCCAGACGGCTGGAAAGTTCTTCAACCAGCGCACTTTCCGCACCGTGTTGCAGCAAGAAAAGACCGCATTGAATACAGAGCCGGGTGACATCGCGCTGTAAGTTTACTTCTGTCGACATGCCTGTCCTTTAATAGATGAAAGCGGTGGCACCGCTCAAATTTTAACATCTCCCATTATTAACATAGGCCACCCCCCGTACTCAGGCGGGCCAGATCAACATTTAGCCAGATAACCTATTTCGCACACTATTTCGGCGAAATATGAACTCGCCCACACTCTTAGTGCCAGTTTCGAAAAGTGCACGTTTCAGTCCGATTTTGGCCTTCTTTTTCCCTCTGATGACGATAAAAATGCATGAATGCGCATTTATGAAACATAAAAGCAACATTCATATAACCGTAGGTCAGAGAGCGTATCCTATGAAAACTCAAGTCGTCATTATTGGTGCTGGCCCGTCGGGTTTGTTGTTAGGGCAATTGCTGCACAAAGCAGGTATCAGCAATATCGTGCTCGAAAGACAAACCCCCGAACATGTTTTAGGGCGTATCCGGGCGGGAGTTCTGGAAAGCGGAACTGTCGATTTGCTGCGGGAAGCGGGCGTCAGCGAGCGAATGGATGCCGAAGGATTGGTTCATGAAGGCGTTGAATTTTTGGTTGATGGCCAGCGAATCCCTGTTCCGCTCAAAGAATTGACGGGCGGAAAGACGGTTATGGTGTATGGCCAGACTGAGGTCACACAAGATTTAATGGATGCGCGGCGGGCAACGGATGCCGTCTCAATGTATGGGGTCAGCAATGTGCAATTGTTTGATGTTAAAAGCGATTCCCCATACGTCACTTTTGAAAAGCAGGGCGAAACTTATCGTATTGATTGTGACTATATTGCGGGCTGCGACGGGTTTCACGGCGTTTCTCGCAAAGCCATTCCTGCACAAGTCACGCAAGAGTACGAACGTGTTTATCCCTTTGGCTGGTTAGGCCTGTTATCTGACACACCTCCTGTGAATCATGAGTTGATTTACGCCCATCATGAGCGCGGGTTTGTTTTGTGTAGTCAGCGCTCACTAACCAGAAGCCGCTACTATTTGCAGGTTCCGCTGAGCGATAACGTGGAAGCGTGGCCCGATGAACGCTTCTGGGATGAGCTAAAGCAGCGTTTGCCACAAGAGTTGGCAGAAAAGTTAGTGACTGGTCACTCACTTGAGAAAAGTATCGCGCCGCTGCGTAGTTACGTGGTCGAGCCGATGCAGTATGGCAACCTGTTCCTGGTGGGAGACGCTGCACATATCGTGCCGCCAACCGGTGCGAAAGGGCTGAATCTGGCGGCGTCCGATGTGAATTATCTGTACCGGATTTTGAAAAAGGTTTATCACGAAGGGCGAACTGACCTGCTGGAAACTTACTCGCCGATGGCGCTACGCCGGGTCTGGAAAGGCGAACGTTTTAGCTGGTTTATGACCAATCTGCTGCATGATTTTGCAGGCATGAACGCGTTTGATCGCAAGATGCAGCAGGCGGACCGGGAGTATTACCTGAAATCACGCGCCGGGCTGACGACGATTGCAGAAAACTATGTTGGGCTTGTTTTCGAATCCGTTGAATAAACTACACTTGTTCGAGGTAACTTTGGACAAGAGGATGGTATGAGTCTGAACACCGGTATTCCGGTCTTTAAACTTTATGGTGAAAGCCGCATTTGGCCTGCGGCGGATTTGCTGCATTGTGAGTCTATTCACAGTCGCAGCAGTCTATATGAATGGCATATTCGTATTCATCAGCATGCCGATTTGGTTCAGTTGCTGTATCTGCATAAAGGGCAGGTGGAGATAGATATTGAAGGCGAGAAGCATCACGTGGCTCATGCCTGTCTGCAAGTGGTGCCTGCATTATGTGTGCACGGTTTTAAATTTTCACCCGGCGCTCAGGGTTACATTCTTTCGTTTTCAGCGCCCTTGATGGCCCAATTTGAACAGCAGTTTGGCCGACCTTTGCAAGTGTTAGCGCAAGCCGCTTGCGTCCCGGTGAAGGGTTCACGCAGGCAAATTAATACGTTGTTCAGCACATTACAGAATGAGTATGAAGGACAGGGCGAGGCACGAGATATGATGCTTCATTCGCTGATTAGTGCGCTGTTGGTCTGGCTTAATCGCCAGTGCGCTCCCGCGCCTGGCGGCAGTTCGCGTGTTGAACGAAAGCGTTCTGTTATTCATCAGTTTAATCAATTAGTGGAACGCCACTATCGTGAGCAATTATCGGTAACGCATTATGCAACGGTGGTGGGTTTATCGAGCGTTCATCTGAACAACTTGTGCCATGAGTTTTATGGCTGTAGCGCGCTTAACGTTCTGCATCAGCGCGTGTTGCTTGAAGCCAGGCGTAGTTTGCTTTATACCAGCATGACGATAAGCCAGATCTCGGAATATCTTGGATTCAGCGATGCGACTTATTTTTCTCGTTTTTTCCGCCGTTATACCGGGACGACACCAAAAGGTTTTCGCAATCATCCCATTCATGAGATGTAATATATTTAATAAAAATTAATGCGCTATTAACTATGGCTAATTTAAAACATCAGAAATTTGTAAATAATGTCACTGACGGAAATAATATTTCATCATAAATATTTCTTTCTGTTTTAAATGTTGACTGAGAAGTCTTATCCTTCCTTTTTATAGTTTGTTATATATTAGTCAAAGGAATGATATGGAAAATAATATCACTGTAAATAATATTTCCAGTCCCGTAATGGTTGTGGTGCCTTGTGTATTAACCGCAGCAGGAATCGTCAATAAGCTACAGACTCAGTTAAAAATAAAGGGAGCAGCTAAGGTTCTCAAACGGCTTGATGAAGCATACTCGGGGATTTTAAAAACACCTGACGTGGTGGTTATTTTAAATATCAGTGAATCAACCAGCCAACTTGCCGAAGAGATAAAGTTTATTAACTGGTGCCGGACGGTACAACCTTTAGCGAACATCATTGCTTACACTCGTAATCATAAAGTCAGCGTACTGAATTATATTGCCGCTTTGGGGGTAAAAGTTATTATTTCCCAATATGAGCCAACCGCGACTTTCTCCGATCTGGTCAGTAAATCTTTTAATTCAAAATCAATGCTGTGTAGCCCGATCGTTAAAAGTATCCTGGAAGAAAGAATTACCACTGAGTTAACGGTGTGCGAAGTTCAGGTCATTGGGCAATTATTCCTTGGACATAATGTTAGCCAGGTGGCTCATAACTTAGGGCGCGATATCAGAACGGTGAGTGCGCACAAAAGACATGCTATGGAAAAACTGGGGCTGAACTGCGAGAAAGATCTTCACGTTTTAGGCTGTGCGTTGTCAGGAAAATAGCGGTTTTATAAGGAGATAAAAATGCAGGAAAGCAAAACAAGGATTTTTTTGCGCAATCCATTTTGTCGCGCGGCCATTATGAGTAAGCGGCCATTAATGTGTGAGGGTTTGCAGGTGATTATGGCGGAGAAGGCACCGCAGTCATCACTGGTCTTACTTTCTGATTACTCACAGCTTACACCCGAAGTATTGCTCCAGATTGATGTCGTGGTACTTGAGTTAGACAGTTCGCTGCAAGAAATATTCAATGAATGTGAACGCCTTAATTCACTGCAAAATCAGTATCGACAGGTTCACTGGATTATTACCTTACCCGCCCATTTGACAAATATCGCCATTGAACGCCTGCTGACTTCCAGAACGTCATTACTTTCTTTGCATGAGCCGATGAGCAGTATTATTGAACATGTCTTTAATAGCGGCGGTGAAGTCGAAAGAATTAGCAGGCTGTTATTGCAAGAGAAAGCGGCGCAATCAACCAGTGCGGAAGTGGTCAATACGAATCTGACTTTTTCTGAGCGTCGCGTGTTACGGCTTATCAGCAAAGGTTGGCAATTGACGCAAATTGCGACACTGCTCGAGAAGAATTATAAAACCGTCAGTGCGCAAAAAAGCAGTGCGCTGCGTCGTCTGTCATTGAAAAGTGATGCTGAAATGTATGCGTGGATGATCAGTGAACAGGGTATGCAGGAGCTGAATTTGTCGCCGCAAAACCCGGTAATGTGAAGTTTGTCAGATATGACTGAGGAGAGTTAGCCTATCCTCAGTTTTCTGTTTATTGGCAAACATCGACCCAATGTGCGGCGGTGAGTTCTGCCAGGCGAGTCGGGGAAATCCGCACAGCACTATGAATTGCCCCGGCCGCGGGTAAAACCTCTTCGTACTGTTTCAGTGAAATATCACAATAAACTGTTAAAGGATTCTCCAGACCAAACGGGCAAACGCCGCCTACAGGGTGGCCTGTCCAGATAACCACTTCGTCGCTGCTTAACATGCGAGCTTTGGCACCAAATACGGTTTTGAGTTTTTTATTATCCAGACGTGCATCACCTTTCGCGACAACCAGCACGACCTGATCTTTTATCTTCAACGACAATGTTTTAGCAATTTGACCCGGTTCAACATTATGAGCCGCTGCTGCCAGGGCTACCGTGGCAGTGCTTTGGTTCAGTTCTATGATGTCGATATCAGGGGCGTTTTCAGCAAAAAATTGCCGGACGGACTGCAGGCTCATGCTTTTCTCCCATTTTAGCCAGCAAATAATTTGGCATAAGTCTGTGCTATATGTAAACCAATGAAATGCGCCCTCTGAATGCTGAGTGAAAGGGTGATGTTGTGATGTGAAATGCCTAAAGAAGCCAAAGATTCGGTGATTTCTCGATCTTCTTCACAATCACTGCAACCGGTTTCAGTAACCGGTTGCAGTGCGTGAAATAGCGATGAATACTGAAACGGTCACCTTCCTGTATCCAATAATAAGAGCAGCCTATGTCTACGAATCATGCAGCCTTTAATTTGATATTTCGCTTTGTAGAAAACTACGTAAGCCCTGTCGCTGGGCGAATCTCCTCACAACGTCACGTGATGGCGATCCGTGATGGGTTCATCTCTGCGATGCCATTTATGATTGTCGGTTCGTTCCTGTTGGTTTTTGCATATCCTCCATTCTCGCCAACCACCACCTGGGGTTTTGCGCGTGCGTGGCTGGATATGGCAAAACAGTTTGAAGGGCAAATTCTGACGCCGTTTGATATGACGATGGGCATTATGTCTATCTACATTTGTGCGGCCATTGCCTACAACCTCGGTAAACACTATGTGAAGTCGCACGGCCTTGATCCATTCATGTGCGCGATGCTTTCGCTGATGGCATTTTTGCTGGTGGCGGCACCGAAAACCAAAGGCGTCATGCCAATGGATAGCCTGGGTGGAACGGGGATCTTCACCGCGATCCTGGTTGCGATTTATTGCGTTGAGATGATGCGTTTCCTCAAAGCGCACAATATTGGGATCAAACTCCCAGACCAGGTTCCGCCGATGATCAAAAACTCATTTGATCTCCTGATTCCGGTTCTGGTTGTGGTGCTGACGCTTTACCCGCTGAGTCTGTTCATTCAGTCGCAGTTCGATATGCTGATTCCACAAGCGATTATGTCGGTGTTTAAACCGCTGGTTTCTGCGGCTGACTCATTGCCTGCGATTCTGTTGGCGGTGCTGATTGGCCACCTGCTGTGGTTTGCCGGGATTCACGGTGCGGCTATTGTTTCCGGTATGCTGCAAATGTTTTGGCTGACGAACCTGGGTATGAACCAGAGCGCACTGGCGCAAGGTGCACCTCTGCCGCATATCTTTATGGAAGCATTCTGGACGTTCTTCATTGTCGTGGGTGGTTCGGGTGCAACGATGGGGCTGGTGATTTGCTACCTGCGTAGTAAGTCAGCACACCTGCGCTCGATTGGCCGCCTGAGTATCGTTCCTACCTGTTTCAATATTAACGAGCCGGTCATTTTCGGTACACCAATCGTTATGAACCCAGTGTTCTTTATTCCCTTCCTGCTGGCACCGATGGTGAACGCCGTTTTGGCCTGGGGAGCAATGAAGATGGATTTAATCGGGCGTGTGATTTCAGTTGTACCATGGACTGCTCCGGCACCTATCGGCGCGGCATGGGCACTGGGTTGGGACTTCCGCGCAGCGATTCTGGTGATTCTGCTGGCCGTGGTTTCTGCCATCATCTACTTCCCGTTCTTCAAAGTGTACGAGAAGCAATTGCTGGAACAAGAAGCAGAAGAAGCACAAAAAACGTCTGGAGAAGAGAGCCAACAGGCGGCTTAATTGGATAGTGAGAAATGAGATGAAACGGTGGGGAAACCTGCCGTTTTGTTTTATGACTTTAAAGTGCAATCACCGCAGCGTTGAACATCCGGCAGTTTATAGCGCTGGCAGCAAGTACGGCGAACCAACAAACCTTCACGAAGGATAACGGTGCGATAGAACGGGTTGTCCTGGCCATTTTTCAGCTGTTTTTCAAAGAAACAGGCGTGGCGTAACTCGGCAATTGTGGTTTCATCCAGCAGTTCTCTAAGCTCACCAAAAAACCAGTTCAGCAAATACCCGGTATTACTCCAGATAAGTTTCCCGTTAATTTCGCCGCTGTTTTCCAGAGCATCAACCACCGGCATTAGCCCGGTAACAAGCAGCTTTTCCAGGCGTTGAACTAACGGCTGTGTGGTGGCGACTTTGTCTTCCTGAATATCTAACCAGAAAGTGGCGGCTCTACCCGTTTCGTGAAATTCAACCTGGATGCGCTGAGGGTCGATATCCAACGCCCGCGGTTGAGTCACGAGTGCCATCACCAACGGCGGGACCAGTAAACCCAAATACCATTGCGCCCACAGTGACTTTAGCGGTTTCCCCTCACGGGCAAGCTGTGGCTGATTACGATAAATATGGTCACTGTAGCTGGCAAGAAGTGAGGTAAGGGTTGCGGGTTGCGACCATTGGTGGAGAGTCAGACTGTTTGCGGGCGCAGATTCATTGAGTTTGATGATGTCGTTAAAATAGGGTCTGTGCGCGGTGAATGATGCCCGTAACTCATCCGCAAGCGTCGATTGTACGCTCGCAAAAGGCGGTTGCCACGCCAGATAATCATCAAACTGTGTAGATTGAAACGCCATCGACAAACAAGACCACTAATACAAATGATAATGATTGCCAATCCTATCTATAGACAATGCCTTTGGCAAGGCCATTTTATGCGCAACAAAAAAGGGGGAAAGTCATGCGTTATGGGATTTAAGCTGGCAGCAACGAATCGCTAATCAGAATACTGTTCCGGCCCTGACGTTTTGCCCGATAGAGTGCGGTATCCGCCTGGCGGAGTGCTTCTTCAATATCGGACTGTTCAAGCGCTGCGATACCAATACTGGCGGTCACATGTGTGGCGACGTCGTCATTAAACAGGTGAGGGATTTTTAAATCGTACACGCGTTGGCGAATTCGCTCCGCCGTTTGAATGGCGCGTTCGGCATCAATATCCGTCAGCAATATCATAAATTCTTCGCCGCCATAGCGCGTAACGACGTCGCGCGAGCGAACTGCATCGCGAATCGCGGCTGAAACATGCGTCAGAGCCTGGTCGCCCATGCTGTGGCCGTAGTTGTCGTTGTAAGCTTTGAAATGATCAATATCTAACAGCAGAACGAAATGTTGGCCTGAGCCTAACGCCAGGATGGTATCGAGGCGGTTACGGAACCCGCGGCGGTTATACAAACCGGTAAGGGGATCGAGCATACTCAAATCATTAAGCGTTTCTTTTTCTTCGAGTAATTTATCCATTAATCGACGGGTGAAATTATCATTACGTTTCTGAATGATATGTTGAATCGTGATGCCAACACCGGGGAGGACGACTGAATACAATACACGTGGCCAGTTTGCGCCATGGTCGAGCCATAAAATGACGGCGGTTGCGGGCAAGCATGATGCGAAAAAGGCCTGGATATTATTGATAAAAGAAATCGAGCCAATAAATAATATCGCCAATAAAGCAATAATGAGGAAATTAAGATCGACGACGGGCATCGCGCTGACTTTTATATAGATATGCCACGCCCAAAGCAGCCCAATAATTAACGAAACCACATTAATGTTAATTAGTTTCTTTTTATTGATGAACTGCCAAAGCAGACACGACATGCTGATCACCAGCACCATGATGATGGGCGCGGTGAAAT